>NZ_JAIZQO010000010.1:0-387323 GCF_020419725.1 Burkholderia sp. AU38729
TCAGCAGCGCTGCGTTTTCAGCAGCAGAGAAGCGAGATTATGAACCGTGTTTCGCAGCTCGTCAACAACTTTTTACACTACATCGTTGCGACTGCGGGGCTCAACTTCCAGGCCAGTTGCGCGCTCCAGACTCCAGCACACCGCCAACCCTGCTTCCCTCTCCCGCGCTGCGTTTCCGTTAGCGCGAAAGAGGCGTGATTGTAGGTAGCTCGCGACATTCGCGCAAGGGGTTTGAAGCAACTTTTTTACAAACGCTGCGATTTGGCCAGCCGGCCATGTGTCGGCACGAGACCGCTTATGGTGCAAAGAACGGACTAGAATGTGAGGCTCTTCGCCTCTTTCTATATACGTCTTTAATATGCGCCAGCGAATCGCCAAACGCCTCCCCCCCGATGCCGACAAACTGGTCGGCCTGTCGCTTGCGCTCTTCGCCTCGGGCAGCCGCATCGAGGACCGCTTCTGGGAAGCGAAGCTCGATGCGCTGCTCTCCAAGATTGTCCGCAACGGCAACCAGACCACGCTCGACGCAGCGCTCGACCATCTGCAGCAGAATCATCCCGACGCCTACGGCGCGCTCGCCGACATGGCCGAGACGCACAGCGAGTCGATGGTGATCGAGCACGACGGCCAACCGTTCGATGCGCTGCTGGTCGCCGTCCCGGTTCTCGCATGGACGCGCTACATGATTCCATCGGGCCCGCTCAAGGGCGACGTTGCCGACGCACTTCGAACGCACCTGCAGGCGCACGTCCTTGCGAACGGTACCCTCGTCGGGCTTGCCCCGTTCCTCTACAGTATCGACCAGTTGCCGCGGCACCACGTCGAGACCTACCGGCTCGCCCAGCAGCTCGCACATGGGGCGATCAGCCAGCACACGCCCAAGCTCAGCTTCGGCGACCTGCCGGAAACCTCGCCGATCCTGGCCGACCCGCGCTTCCTGCTCGCCGTCGTCGCGGCCCCCGCCGGCGCACCGCTGTTCCGCTGGCAGGAAGAAGAAAACGGCAGCCGGATCGAACGCGGCCAGTGCCTCGAGCAATGGACGGCCCAAGGCGGCCCGAACCTGTCGATCGCGCTGCCCGGCTGCGAATTCGAATGCCTACTTCCGGACGCGTACTATTCGGCCTGCCGAGATGCGGACGAACGTATCCGTCCACATACGGTCCGAACGGCCATTCGTTATCTATTCGACACACTTGGTGCGGCACCGCAAGAGCTGCGCGCGGTGGTCGCCGGCTTCGGCGAACGCCGTATCGACGAGTACCGTGTCGGCTTCACGCGGCGTGCGAACAACGACGTAATCTACGGCGTCGTATGGCCGCTCTACGGCCGTGAAAACGGCGATATGTCGATCGACAGTGCGACGCTCGAAGGCGAAGCGCCGATCGAAGGCCCGGTCGAGGAAATCGTAAGTCTGCTGAAGGAATGCGGCGTAACCGACGTCCGGCGGCACGCGGGCCGCTTCGAACCCGAATATTGCGATGACTGCGGCGTGCCGCTCTACGCAGATCCGCTCGGTGAAATCGTCCACGCCGAAATGCCGGAAGACGCGTCCCCCGCCCAGCCGCACTTCCACTAATCCGCAGCACAACAGGCCCAACGGCCTGCCCACCTGAAGCCGCTCACGGTTCCCGCCGGAGCGGCTTTTTACTTGTCTGTCCTCCCGCCGCCCGAAATTTCATACTTTTCCTAAGCCTTTCAGCCAAGCAGACATCGTGTAAGGTCTTTGTCATCATCAGACCCAAGGCATGCCAGACGGCAGATCAATGGCTCACATTACGGAGGTTGAATATGCGGTTCCTGATGCTCAATTCAGACGCCGAGCGGCGTGACGGACTGAAGGCCCTGTTGCGACAGATCGACCGTCACGCCGGCATCAACGATGTGCCCGACAGTTTTCAGGCGCGCAGGCTGCTGCGCAACCAGCGTTTCGACCTGGTCGCGATCGACTGGCTCGACGTCGGCCGGCTCAGCGAGCTTCAGGCGCTCTGCAGCGCGTGCTCGCCGACACCTGTCGCCGTCCTCGTCGACGAAACATCGCCGGAGGCCATCCAGCGCTTCTTCAACTACGGTGTCGCCGGCGTGATCCCACATTCCACGCGGCCACACCTGATCGTGCGTGCGCTCGAGATCGTGCTGCTGGGCGGACACTACATTCCGCCGATCGCGCTCCGCCTGCTGCCTTCCACTGCTGCGGCGCGCTACGATGCCCATTTCCAGACGCTCGCCGGGTCGCTCCCCCGGCGGCCGCCGAGCGGCCTCCTGTCGCCGCGGCAAGCGCAGATCATGCGCTTCGTCCACATGGGCAGCACCAACAAGATGATCGCTCGCACACTCGGCATCAGCGAAGGCACCGTCAAGATCCACCTCGCCAGCATCTTCCAGCAGCTTGGTGCCGCCAACCGGGCCGCCGCGGTCGCAATCTACAACGGGTGGCTGTCGCCCCACCTCGAGGTGCTGTTGGCGAACCGCAGTCGTGCGCGCAAGCCGCCCATCGGCGAACAGGGCCCAGTTCCGCTGCGTACGCAACGGAGTGAACGCCCGTACCCGTTGCCGGCCTCGATCGATAGCGCGCAGGACCTGCCGATCGCCGCCGAGCCGCCGGCGCGGTTCCGGCGCGAACGCTAGCCAAACAGTCTCGATATTGCGACGGTCGGTGTGTGCGGATTCCCACCTTTGATGCTCAACGAGTAATATGGACGCATGGGTTTTCTTTTCACACCGCTTCCGCTCTGGGTTGGCGTCGGTGGCTGGATCGCCGCCGCGGCTCTGCTCGCGCTCGCGATCTGGAATCGTCCCTTCGTGCGCCTGCAGGACGCCACGCTCCAGCACGTATGGCTCGCGCTCGTCACCGCCATTGCGGTCCTCTGGGCCTCGAATGCGTGGCTCGACGATGGCATCGTCATGCATCTGCTTGGCGCGACGCTGCTCGTCACGCTGTTCGACTGGACACTCGCACTGATCGCGATGGGCGCCGTCACGGCGGTCGCCGCGATCATCTTCGATGCGCCCTGGCAGGGCATTGGCCTGACCTATCTGATCTACGGCGCGCTGCCGGTCGCCGTGTCGGCATTGCTGCAGCGCGCCGCACTCGCATGGTTGCCGCACAATCTCGCGTCGTTCATTACCGGCCAGGGATTCCTGTCGCCCGCCATCGCGATCATCGCGGTCGCCGCTGCCGCAGCCGGGGTTCAGCTCGCGCTCGCGGATGGCGTTCCCGTCGTGATTCCTGCCGGCTATCTGCTGAACACCGCGCTGCTCGCACTCGGCGAAGCGTGGTTCACCGGCATGGCGACCGCACTCATCGCTGTCTATCGTCCCACGTGGGTCACGACCTTCGACGTCCGGCGCTATCGTCTCGGCGGCCCGCGCGCCTGAATTGTCCTCCGGCGGCGGCGCCGTCATCACGCGCCGGCACTCCCTCGCTCAGTACGGCAGAATGCGACATCTACTGCCGCACAACTTTTTTACGCTAAGATTGAACTCCGGTTCTTCATCGGGCATCTATACGTGCCCGATGTCTCATTCGCTCCTCACCAATAACCAGATGGACAGCTCTCCTGCGTCGCTCCGGATTTTCCGGGCGCTCGGCAAGCTGGCAGCCTGCATTGCGGGCCTGTCGCTTGCGCTTCCGACACCGGCATTCGCCGATCTGCTCGACCAGCGCTCCGAACTGATCAACAAATTCGTCAACGAAATGCATGCCGATCCGCTCGCCGCCGATTGTGCAGCGCACGGCAGCTTCATCGCCAGCACGTCGTCGGCCTTCGACCGCGTGGACTTCGCGCCGAACGCATTCGACAGCGGCAACGCGACGATCACGCCATGGAACGACTCGTTCGACCAGGGCAAGCAGCGCGTGAAAGTCGACAATATCGTCACGGTCGACGGCCTCGGCATCCACAGCGACGGCAGCGACCCGACGCCGCTGAAATTCCGATGCGGCTATGTCGGTCAGCAAATGCTCGCGTTCAGCTGGAACGACCCGGTTCCGCCGCTTAAGCCGCGCGTCGAGCGCTCCTCATCCTCGACGAAGAAATTCAAGGGCAAGTCGCACCGAGGCAAGGGCAAGGCAAAGGCATCGGGTCGTACCGGCAGCAAGAAGGCCGTCGCAACGAAAAAGTCGAGCGGCCAGAAAAAAGTCGTGAAGAAGACCGCGAAGAAGTCCTGATCCGCCGAAACGACATCCACAGAAGTAAAAAAGCCGGGGCATCCTGAGATGCCCCGGCTTTTTCATACGGCGACGCTACGCTTACGCGAACGTGTCGACGTGCACCAGGATCGCCGCCAGCATCGCCGCGCCGAGCGCCGCGCTTCGCTCGCCGTTCCAGCCGACGCGTTCGTCGGGCAGGTTCGCGTTGTCCTTGAACGGCATCTCGAGCGTCAGCGACAGACAGCCGAACTGATGGCCGATGTACTTCGATGCGAGCTTGAGCGCGTCCTCCTTGTACTTGCTCGCGGCATAGCCGTGTTCAGTCTGGAAGTCCGGGCTCGCGACCTTGAACGCTTCGATGAACGCGGTCTGCTCCTTGCCCTGCTGCTCGGTAAAGCTCGGCAGCATCTCGGACCCGGCAACGAACACATACGGCAGATCCTCGTCGCCGTGGATGTCGAAGAACATGTCGCAGCCAATCGCATGGATTGCATCGCGCACAGCCAGCACCTCGGGACTGCGCTCGGCATCGGGCGCCATCCACTCGCGGTTCAGGTTCGCGCCTGCGGCATTGGTGCGCAGGTTGCCATGCACGCTGCCGTCCGGGTTCATGTTCGGGACGATATAGAACGTCGCACGATCGTACAGCTTGCGCGCGACCGGATCGCCGGCCCAGTCGCCCCATCCGGCCAGCCGCTTGACGAGACCTTCGACGAACCATTCGGCCATCGACTCGCCGGGATGCTGGCGCGCGATGATCCATACCTTCTTCTTCGGCGCGCCGCCGGATTCCGGCGTACCGAGCGTCAGCAGCGACATCGGGCGACCTTCAACCGTGCGGCCGAGTTCGACGACGCTCGCCTGCGGCAACTGCTGGACCGCGCCGAGAAACGCCGCGTGACGCTCTTCCGAGTATGGCTCGAAATACGCGTAGTAGATGCTGTCGAATTCCGGCGTATGGTCGATGGTCATCGTCTTGCCGTCGAACGTCGTCGGCACGCGGAACCAGTCGACCCGGTCATAGCTCGCCACCGCGCTGTAATTGCGCCAGCCCGACGGATACGCGCATTCGGCAGCATTCTCGAACGTCATCACGCAGCGCTCGCCGCGCGCGCCCGTCAAGCGGTAGTAAAACCATTGCGCGAATTCCGAGCGGGTGTCGCCGCGCACGCGCAGCCGAATCGCATCGGGACTGTCGCACGACACGACGTCGATTGCGCCTGCGTCGAAATTGCTGGTGATCGAAAGGGCCATCTGTCTCTCCTGGGGCGACCGGAACAGGCGGTGTAGCGCTTGCCCGGCCTCATGCATGCGCCGGCCGTCTCGTGAACGGCCGGCAGGGTCACTCGCCGACTCGCCGGCGATATACGTAAGTCGAATCGTTCGACGCGGCCGCATCGAACGCATAGCCTTCCGTCGCGAAATCCTTCAACGCCTTCGGGTCGGTAATACGGTTTTCGACGATAAAACGCGCCATCAGGCCGCGCGCACGCTTCGCATGGAAGCTGATGATCTTGTAGCGGCCGCCCTTCCAGTCCTCGAACACCGGCGTGATGACCGGTGCGGCCAGCAGTTTCGGCTTGACCGACTTGAAGTATTCGGTCGACGCGCAGTTGACCAGCACGCGCGCCGTGCCGCTGCGCGTCTCGAGCTGTTCGTTCAGCGCCCGCGTGATGCGGTCGCCCCAGAACGCGTACAGATCCTTGCCGCGCGCGTTCGCGAAGCGTGTGCCCATCTCGAGCCGGTATGGCTGCAGCAGGTCGAGCGGACGGAGCAGCCCGTACAGGCCCGACAGCACGCGCACGTGCTGCTGCGCATAGTCGAGATCGGCGGACGACAGCGATTTCGCGTCGAAACCTTCATAGACGTCGCCGTTGAACGCGAGCACGGCCTGCTTCGCGTTGGCCGGCGTAAAGGTCGACGACCAGTCGGCATAGCGCTGGAAATTCAGGCGCGCGAGCGGATCGGAGATATCCATCAGCGTTGCGATGTCCTGCGGCGACAGCTTGCGCAGGCCGTCGATCAGCTCGGACGCGTCGTCGACGAATGCAGGCTTCGTGTAAGACTGGACGTGCGCGGGCGTATCGTAGTCGAGGGATTTGGCTGGAGAGAGAACGATTATCATAGAGGCTCGCTGGCACGCCGTGCCTTGCGGTCAGACGAAAACCACCGATTGTAACGAATGACCCGCTCTCTCGCCCCGCACGCCGCGCATCGCGTCGTGCTCGACTCGAACGTCTGGATCGACATCCTCGTATTCGACGACCCCGCTACGCGCCCGATCCGGGCCGCGCTGGAACGCGGCGCGCTTGCCGCCGTGATCGACGGCCGCTGCCTGACCGAGCTCGAATACGTGCTCGACTATCCGCAGTTTCGGTCTCGCGCCATCGACAAGGCGGCCGCACTCGCGACCGTCGCACGGCTCGCGAGCCTCGTCGAGCCGCCGCCCGTCGACGCCGACGCGCCGCCGCTGCCGAAGTGCAAGGACCGCGATGACCAGAAGTTTCTCGAACTCGCCCGCGCCGCCCAGGCCGAGTGGCTCGTGTCGAAAGACCGCGCGCTGCTGAAGCTCGCGAAGCGCACCGCACGCGACTTCGGCTTCCGGATCGCGCAGCCCGCGCCATTTACCGAGGCCTGCTCGCTCGACGCCGCGCCGGACACGACGACCACGCCGGCCTGACCTACGCCGCACCACCCGATTTCGACCGTATCGATGAACGCTCCTTCAGACATGCCAACGACTCCCGTTTTCCCCTCGCGCCTGCCGAACGTCGGCACGACGATCTTCACGGTCATGAGCGCGCTTGCCGCAGAAAAAGGCGCGGTGAACCTCGGCCAGGGCTTTCCGGATTTCGACTGCGATCCGCGCATCGTCGATGCGGTTGCCGCCGCGATGCGCAACGGGCACAACCAGTATCCGCCGATGGCCGGTGTCGCGCCGCTACGCGACGCGATCGCGGACAAGATCGCACAGGTCTACGGCCGGCGTTACGATCCGGCGACCGAAATCACCGTGACGGCCGGCGCGACGCAGGCGTTGCTGACCGCGATCATGTGCACGGTGCATCCGGGTGATGAAGTGATCGTCGTCGAACCGACCTACGACAGCTACCTGCCGTCGATCGAACTCGCGGGCGGCAAGCCCGTGTTCGTCACGCTGGAGGCGCCCGACTACACGATCCCGTTCGACCGTCTGGCGGCCGCGATCACGCCGAAAACGCGCATGATCCTGATCAACACGCCACATAACCCGACGGGTACCGTGTGGCGCGAGTCGGACATGCGCAAGCTCGAGGAGATCGTGCGCGGCACCAACGTGCTGATCCTGTCCGACGAGGTCTACGAGCACATGGTCTACGACGGCGCGCGCCACGAGAGCGTCGCGCGCTATCCGGAACTCGCCGCGCGCAGCTTCATCGTGTCGAGCTTCGGCAAGACCTATCACGTGACGGGCTGGAAGGTCGGCTATGTCGCGGCGCCTGCCGCGCTGACCGCGGAATTCCGCAAGATCCACCAGTTCAACGTGTTCACGGTGAACACGCCGATGCAGATCGGGCTCGCCGACTACCTGCGCGACCCGGCGCCGTACCTGACGCTTGCCGACTTCTACCAGAAGAAGCGCGACTTCTTCCGGGCCGGCCTCGAGCGCACCCGCTTCAAGTTGCTGCCCTGCACGGGCACGTACTTCCAGTGCGTCGATTATTCGGCGATCAGTGACCTGCCGGAAGCGGAATTCTCGAAGTGGCTCACGTCGGAGATCGGCGTGGCCGCCATTCCGGTGTCGGCGTTCTATCACGAGTCGCACGAATCGGGCGTCGTCCGATTCTGCTTCGCGAAGCAGGAAAGCACGCTCGCGTCCGCGCTCGAACGGCTCGCCCGCCTGTAAGGCCCGCACGGGCGGTCGCACGCCGCCCTGCGGGAACCGCGCTTACGAACGCGCGGCGCTCGTCGCGTCGATATACGCCTTGCGCTCGGCCGCCACGCGCTGCGCGGCAGGGCGCTCGCCCACCTTCTTGGCATGCGCCTTCCAGTCGATGCCCGCATCGAGCAGGAAATCGCGCCCGAATACGGCTTTCGTCGCCATGCCGATGACCGGCAGATGGACCCACGCGGCGATGTCCGCGAGGCCGAACGACTCGCCGAGCACATACGGCGAAAACCGCGTCATCTGCTTGAATGCATCAATCGCGCGCGGCAGGCGCTTCTCGACGTGTGCCTTCATCCCGTCGCTAACCTTGCCGCCGAAAAACGCTTCGGTGTAGACCTCGCGCGCCATCCATTCGAGATACAGTTCGAGCGTCTCGATGAGTTCGCGCACCTTCGCGGCCGCGAACGGGCTCGCCGGGAAAATGCCTTTTTCGGGATAGCGCGCCGCCAGGTACTCGATGATCACCTGCGACTCGAACAGCGCGCCTTCTTCGGTCTTCAGAAAGGGAATCTTGCCGAGCGGCGAATCGGCGAGCTGTGCCGGATCGCTGACCGGCAATCCGCAAACCGACTCCTCGAACGGAATGTCGTGCTCGAGCAGGACGAACTTCACCTTGTTGTAATAGTTGGACAACGGAATACCGCACAGCTGTAGCATCGGAGTCTCCTTCCTTGCTGAAGCGCGGCCGCATCGGTGTCGGCCGCATCGGGATTCATCGTGCTGAAAAGCACGTTCGTGCTAGTCTAAAGCAAGTTTCGCGTCCGTCACGACAACAATACCTCTGCTGCGACATCGCCCGCATCAGCACGCGCTATGTGTCCGCTGCCGCAGCCCTGCCATCCGATGGAGACACGCTCGCATGAGTGCTGAACTGCTGGCCTCGCGTCCGCCCGAGAGCGAATCGACGCTCGTCCTCACGCTATCCAACCCCGGCGCGCGCAATGCGCTGCATCCCGACATGTACGCGGCCGGCATCGAAGCGCTCGCCACCGCCGAACGGGATCCCGGGATTCGCGCGGTCGTGCTCACCGGCGCCGATCGCTTCTTCTGCGCGGGCGGCAATCTGAACCGGCTGCTCGACAACCGCTCGAAGGATCCGTCCTACCAGGCCGACAGCATCGATCAGCTCGCCGCATGGGTAACGGCGATCCACGCTTCGACGAAGCCGGTGATCGCAGCGGTGGAAGGCGCCGCGGCCGGCGCGGGCTTCTCGCTCGCGCTCGCGTGCGACCTGGTCGTCGCCGCGCACGATGCGAAGTTCGTGATGTCGTACGCGCGCGTCGGCCTGACGCCCGATGGAGGCGGTTCGTGGTTCATCGCCCGCGCGCTGCCGCGTGCGATCGCGGCCGAGATCCTGTTCGAAGGCAAGCCTGTTGCGGCCGAACGTCTGCACGCGCTCGGCGTCGTCAACCGGCTCGCCGTGCCCGGCGCGGCACTGACCGATGCCGTGGCATGGGCCGACGCGCTCGCCGGCATCTCGCCGAACGCACTCACGCGCATCAAGTCGCTGCTCGACGACGCGACGGCGCAACCGCTCGACGCGCATCTCGCCACGGAGCGCGATCATTTCGTCACATCGCTGCATCATGCGGACGGGCTCGAAGGCATCACCGCATTTCTCGAGAAACGGCCGCCCCGCTACAAGCGCTGAGCGGTCGCGCCCGCTTTCGAACTGACCTGTCGCCACCGCATCGACCCGATGCGGCACGGCGACGCCGCCATCTCGACGACTCGGGACGATACGCAATCGCCCCGGCGCCATGTAGTGCAACACGCAAGCACACGCATCGGCACGCACGTTCCCGTCGCCAGCAGCCCGCATCGATCCATGCTCTAATGACCGCCTGTCGCGGCGCTGCCGGCGCCGTTTTCGCGCATGCAACATAGGAGTTCACGATGATCGACGTCTATAGCTGGGCGACCCCGAACGGCCACAAGGTGCACATCATGCTCGAGGAAACGGGCCTCGCTTATCGTGCCCATCCGGTCGATATCGGCGCGGGCGACCAGTTCAAGCCGGAGTTTCTGAAGATCAGCCCGAACAACAAGATCCCCGCGATCGTCGATCCGGACGGCCCCGGCGGCCAGCCGATCTCGCTGTTCGAATCGGGTGCGATCCTGATCTACCTCGCGGAGAAGACCGGCAAGTTCCTGCCGACCGATCCGGCCGCACGCTACGCGACGCTCGAATGGCTGATGTTCCAGATGGGCGGCGTCGGCCCGATGCTCGGACAGGCGCACCACTTCCGCCTGTATGCGCCGGAGAAGATCGAGTATGCGGTCAACCGCTACACGAACGAGGCAAAGCGCCTGTACAACGTGATGGACAAGCGCCTCGGCGAATCCGAATATCTCGCGGGCGACGCGTATACGATCGCAGACATTGCGACGTTCCCGTGGACGCGCTCGTGGCAGAACCAGGGCATCGTGCTCGACGAATTGCCGAACGTGAAACGCTGGCACGACGCGATCGCCGCGCGACCGGCCGTGCAACGCGGTGTCGAAGTGCTCGCGTCGATGCGCAAGGCGCTGCAGGACGACAAGGCACGCGAGGTGCTGTTCGGTGCGACGCAATACGCGAAGCACTGACACGCATGTGACGGGCGGAGCGGCATCCGTGCATGCCGCTCACCGCTTCAGAAGTAATGCAGCGTGATGAATTCCGCCGCGCAGACGGGCAGCGGCACATCGGGACGCTCGACCTGCATCGTCACCGACCACGTCACCTGCACACCGTCCCGCGCAGCCTCGGCGGTTTCCTTTACCGCAAACAGCGCACGCACACGCGCACCGACCGGCACCGGCTTCAGGAACCGCACGCGGTTCAGTCCGTAGTTCACCCCCATCTTCTGCTCGAAACGCATCGCATCGGCCATCAACGCCGGAATCAGCGACAGCGTCAGGAACCCGTGCGCGATCGGGCCGCCGAATGGCGACTCGCGCCGCGCGCGTTCGGGATCGACGTGAATCCATTGATGATCGCCGGTCGCATCGGCAAAGCCATCGACACGACGCTGGTCGATCGCGATCCAGCCGCTCGCGAGCGGCTCCGCGCCGACTCGCGCCTGCAGCGCCTGCGCCGATGCGATCAGCGGCAAGGTCACGTCGGTCATGCCTGCGTGCCTCCCGGATGGCGCAGCCCGAAGATCACCTTGGTATGCACGGTGATCACCGTCTCGCCGGCGCCGTTCACGCCGACCCATTCCGTCGACACGATGCCGCGATCGGGCTTGCTCTCCGACACGCGTTTGTCGTGGACCTTCTGATACATCGTGATCGTGTCGCCGGCGCGCACCGGCTTGAGCCAGCGGATCGAATCGATGCCCGGCGAGCCCATGCTCGTCGAGTCCGACCCGAGCTTCTTGATGAGCAGGCTCATGAACACCGAACACGTATGCCAGCCGCTCGCGACGAGCCCGCCGAAATGCGATGCTTTTCCCGCTTCTTCGTCGAGGTGGAACGGCTGCGGGTCATAGCGTTGTGCGAACGCCTTGATGTCGTCCGGTTCGAACGTGTAGCGGCCCACTTCGGTGGTACTGCCGACCACCAGGTCTTCGTAACTGATGCCCACTCGGTGTCTCCTTGTCTGGTGCGCTCGCGCGTCGCCGTCATGCTGCGTCGGTCTGCGCGAAATCGGGCAGCGCCGCGATGCGGGCAAGATGATGATCGGTGTCGCCAAGCGTCGTCTCGATGATCGTCAGCCGCTTGAACAAGTGTGCGGCGGCGACCTCGTTGGTCACGCCCATGCCGCCGTGCAGCTGGACGGCCTGCTGGCCGACGAAGCGCGCGGCGGCGCCGACACGCGCTTTCGCGGCCGACACGGCCTTGCGCCGCGCATCGGCATCGCCGCTCGCGTAGCGTACGGCTGCCAGGTAGGTCAGCGAACGCGCCTGCTCGGCATGGATCAGCATGTCGACCATCCGGTGCTGCAGCGCCTGGAAACGCGCGATCGGCACGCCGAACTGTTCGCGCGTCCTCGTGTATTCGACCGTCGCGCGATTCAGTTCGTCGAGCACGCCGACCGCTTCCGCGCACAGCAGGAACGTCGCGTAATCGGCCACCTGCTCGAGGGCCGCCGCGTCGCGCGCACCGCCCGTCAGCAGTCGCGCCGGCGTTTCATTGAACTCGATCGTCGCGGCACGCTGGCCGTCGATCGTCCGGTAGTCGACCACCTTCGCGTTCGCGGCATCCCGTTCGACGACGAAGAGGCCGACGCCGCCACCGTCGACGCGTGCGGGCACGATCCACGCATCCGCCTGTGCGCCATGCTGAACGACCGACTTCGTGCCGGTCAGCCGGTACGTGCCGCCCTGCTCGCGCGCATGCGTGTCGAGTTCGAACAGGTCGTAGCGCGCATGCGGTTCGTGGAACGCGACTGCCACACGCTTCTGCCCCTGCGCGACGGCTTCCAGCAGCGCCGCATCCTCACCCGCGCCGGAGCCGGCAATGCGCAAGGCCTCGATGCCCACCGCCGTTGCCCAGTACGGCTCGATCACGAGCGCACGGCCGAGTTCCTGCATCACGACCAGCATGTCGACCGGGCCGCCGCCGAAGCCACCCTGCGCGTCCGGCACGGGCAGCGCGGTCAACCCCAGTTCGGCGAACGCGCTCCATTGCGCGTCCGACACACCCGCATCGCTGCGCACGATTGCCTGGCGCGCTTCGAAGCCGTATTGCTCGCCGAGATAACGGCGCAGCGCGTCGGCAAACTGCTGCTGCTCATCGGTAAAGCTGAAATCCATGGTTGTCTCCGTTCCCTGATCACAGCCCCAGAATCATCTGCGCGATGATGTTCTTCTGGATCTCGTTCGAGCCGCCGTAGATCGACGTCTTCCGATAATTGAAGTAGTACGCGGCAAGCGGTGCCGCATCGTCGTCGCCCGCGATGCTGTGCTCGCGCTGGCCGTCGAGGAACGGTACGTCGAACGGTGCGGCGAGCGGGCCGATCGCGTCGACCATCAGCTCGGTGAGCGCCTGCTGCACTTCCGTGCCCTTGATCTTCAGCATCGACGCCTCGGGGCCGGGCCCCTTGCCGCTCGTCTCGCGGCTGACGACGCGCAGCACCGTCACCTCCAGCGCCATCAGCTCGACCTCGAGCGCCGCGACCTTCGCGGCGAACACGGGATCGGCGAGCAACGGCTTGCCGTTCTTGCGCTGGTTCGACGCCACACGCTTCAGGAACGCGAGCTCGCGCTTCGACCCGCCGACGCGCGCGATGCCGGTGCGCTCATGGCCAAGCAGGTATTTCGCGTAGGTCCAGCCGCGGTTCTCGTCGCCGACGAGATTCTCGACCGGTACCTTCACGTCCTCGAAGAACACCTCGTTGACCTCGTGGTCCTCGTCGAGCATGACGATTGGGCGCACCGTGATGCCGGGCGTCTTCATGTCGATCAGCAGGAACGAGATGCCCTCCTGTTTCTTCGCGGCCGGATCGGTGCGCACGAGGCAGAACATCATGTCGGCGTACTGGCCGAGCGTCGTCCAGGTCTTCTGTCCATTGACGACGTAGTGGTCGCCCTGGCGCTCCGCGCGCGTGCGCAACGAGGCGAGATCGGACCCCGAACCCGGCTCCGAGTAGCCCTGGCACCACCAGTCGGTGCCATCGAGAATGCGCGGCAGATAATGACGCTTCTGCGCTTCGCTGCCGTATTTCATCAGCACCGGCGCGACCATCGATACGCCGAACGGCAGCACGGTCGGCGCACCGATCCGCGCGCACTCCTCTTCCCAGATGTGTCGTTGCGTCGCGTTCCAGCCCGGGCCGCCATATTCGACCGGCCACGCGGGCGCAGACCAGCCTCGCTGACCGAGAATCCGGTGCCAGCTCGCGAAATCCTCGCGATCGAGTCGTTTGTGATCGAGTACTTTGGCGCGCAGTGCGTGAGGCAGGTTGGCCTCGAGCCAGGCGCGAACGTCGACGCGGAACGCGTCGTCCGAGGGGGAATAATCCAGATCCATGCGCAGTGTCTCCTGTCGACCGGAGTTAGCGCTTCAGCGGTTAGTCCGGTCCCATGCAAGGCTGTCCGCAGCCGTCCGGCCCGGCAAGGACTCACTGCAATGTCATTGCAGCGGTTCTTTGAGCGCGGCAGGAATCGGCAGCGGCATCACGTCGATGCCTTCTTCGGCCAAGGATTGCGCATCTTCAGGCGTCGTGACGCCACGAATGCTGCGTGCCGGCGCCTCGTTGTAATGGATGCGCCGCGCTTCCTCGGCGAAGCGCTCGCCCACATTCTCGGTTTTCTCCAGCACCTCGCGCAGCGCACGCATTACCTGCGCCTGCAGTGCACGCGAATCGACCGGCTGGGCCTGCGTCGCGCCCGACAGGTTCAGGCGCGGCGCCGACGGCAGACGGTTGACCTCGGTCGTTCCGCACACCGGACATTCGACCAGCTTGCGGGACAACTGCGCTTCGAATTCATCGGCGGAAGCGAACCAGCCTTCGAACCGATGACCGTGCGGGCACTGTAAATCGAGGACCTTCATGCTGAATCAGGGCGTGTGGCGAGTGTAGCGCAAAAAGCGGTTTTGTGAACGGTCGTGCTAAATATCGATCGCGCGACGGCGTGGCGCCGCGTCACCGGATTGTAACGCGGCGCCCCACCCGCCGCTGACGCTGCGCTCAGGGCGTCAGGACCGGCCCGAGCGGCCACGTCCCGGACAGCACCTTGTCGAGCCACATCGTGCCGATGATCGTCTTCACGTCGGAGATCTGGCCCGTGCGCACCCATTCCTGAAGGTCGGCCTGCGTCGCAATGAAGGTCTCGAGGAATTCGCCTTCATCGAGCTTGCGTTCGCCGGCCGTCAGCCCGCGCGCCAGGTACAGGTCGATGAATTCGGTCGAATAGGAAATGATCGGATGAATCCGGGCCAGGAACACGTACTCGCGTGCCGTGTAGCCGGTTTCCTCGCGCAGTTCGCGCACCGCGCATGCGAGCGCGCCTTCGTTCGGATCGAGCTTGCCGGCCGGGAATTCGGCCATCACCTTGCCGATCGGGTAGCGATACTGGCTTTCCATCAGCACGCGGCCGTCGTCGAACAGCGGGATCACCATCACCGCACCCGGATGCTGGACGTATTCGCGCGTGGCTTTCTTGCCATCCGGCAGACGGACGGTATCGCGCTTGAGCTTGAGGAACGCGCCGTCGAAGATCGCCTCGCTTTCGAGGCAGGTTTCGGTCAGTGCGGCGTCGTGATTGGGTAGTTCGGCCATCGGCGGCTCCAAAATTGAGCGCGACGGACGGCCGGAGCCGTCAGCGTCGTTTGACGAGATACTGGAACGTGAAGCCGGGAAACGCGAACACGATGAAGAGACTGAACGTGATCGCGTAGAACTGCCAGCCCTGTTCGAAGCGGTTGCCGGCGCGCGACTCGAGCCAGAAGCCGAGCGCGCCAACGATGAAGTACAGCACGATCAGCTCGCCGATCCGCACCCACCCGCTCTTCTTCGCCGTGCCGAACGGCACGACGGCGAAGAGGCGTTGGTTCAGGAACGGCAGGTTGGCGCAGACGAGCGCCAACAGCACGATAAACCAGCCGGCTGCCGACATTACAGCGGCAGCGTGTGACGAATTGCCTGCAGGCAGGCCGTCAGCAGCGGGCTCGGGATCAGGCCGAGCGCGACGACCGCGAGGCCGTTCAGCACGAGGATCGTGCGCTTGCAGAAATCGCCCGAGATCGGCGTCGTATCCTGCGGTGCATCGAAGTACATCAGCTTCACGATGCGCAGGTAGTAGAACGCACCGAACAGCGACGTGATCACGGCCAGCACGGCCAGCCACGTGAGGCCCGCGTTGACGGTCGCCTCGAGCACGGCGAGCTTCGCGTAGAAGCCGACGGTCGGCGGAATACCGGCCAGCGAGAACATCATGACCATCATCACGAACGCGAACACCGGGCTGCGCTTGTTGAGGCCCTTGAAGTCGTCGATCGTTTCGGCTTCGAAATCGCGGCGTGCGAGCAGCATCACCACGCCGAACGAGCCGAGCGTCGTGATCAGGTAGACGATCGCGTAGAACATCGCCGAGCTGTATGCATTCGCCGGTGCCGTCGCGTCGCCCTTCACGATGCCCGCGAGCAGGCCGAGCAGCACGAAGCCCATGTTCGAGATCGCCGAGTACGCGAGCATCCGCTTGATGTTGCGCTGGACGATACCCGTGATGTTGCCGACGATCAGCGACAGCGCGGCCAGGATCACGAGCGCGGTCTGCCAGTTCTGTGCGAGCGGCAGCAGGCCCATCACCAGGAAGCGCAGGCCCCACGCGAACGCGGCAACCTTCGGGCCGCCGCCGACGAACAGCGTCATCGCGGTCGGTGCGCCCTGGTAGACGTCCGGCACCCACATGTGGAACGGCACGGCGCCGAGCTTGAACGCGATACCGGCGACGATGAAGACCACGCCGAACATCAGCACGGCTGCGTCGGTGTTGCCGCCGACCGCCTTGTACACCTCGCCCAGCTCGAGCGAGCCGGTCGCACCGTACAGCATCGAGATGCCGTACAGCACGAAGCCCGATGCGAGCGCGCCCAGCACGTAGTACTTCATCGCGGCTTCGCTCGACTGCGCGGCATCGCGGCGCAGCGCGATGACGGCGTACAGCGACAGCGACATCAGTTCGAGACCGAGGTACAGCGTCAGGAAGTTGTTGCCCGACACCATGACCAGCTGACCGAGCAGCGAGAACATGCCGAGCAGGAACACGTCGCCGCGGAACATGTCGCGATCTTCGAGGTACTTGCGCGAATAGACGAGCGAGACCGCGAAACCGAACGACACGACAGCCTTCATCATGCTCGCGAACGAGTCGACGACGACCATCTTCGAAAAGAAGTAGTACTGCTGCGGGTCGAGTGCCTGCACCGCGAACCACACGCCGGCGACGACCGACGAGACGACCGCGATCAGATAAGTCAGGCGGCGGCCGGAGGCGCCGGTAAAGGTGTCGTTCAGCCATGCGACGACGATGGCGGCCAGCACCAGCGCGTCAGGCAACAGGACATTCATAGGGGCGTTTTGCATGATCTTGAGTTCCTCCGCTCGCGATTACTGGGCCAGCGGCAGCTTCGACTGCGCGACGTGGGAGAGGAGGTTTTCCACGGAAACGTGCATCACGTCGGTGAAAGGCTTCGGATACAGGCCCATCAGCAGCGTGAACGCGGCGAGCACGGCCAGCATCAGGAATTCGCGACGGCCGATGTCCTTCAGCTTGGCAACGTGATCGTTCGCCACCGCGCCGAAGTACACGCGCTTGTACATCCACAGCGTGTAGGCAGCACCGAGGATCAGCGTGAATGCCGCGCCGAATGCGATCCAGAAGTTGTACTGGACGGCCGCGAGAATCACCATGAACTCGCCGACGAAACCCGACGTACCCGGCAGGCCGCAGTTGGCCATCGAGAACAGCATCGCGAAGGCCGCGAACTTCGGCATCACGTTGACGACGCCACCGTAATCGGCGATCTGGCGCGAGTGCACGCGGTCGTACAGCACACCGATACAGAGGAACATCGCGCCCGACACGAAGCCGTGCGAGATCATCTGGATGATCGCGCCTTCGACGCCGAGCTGGTTGAAGATGAAGAAGCCGAGCGTGACGAAGCCCATGTGTGCGATCGACGAATACGCGACCAGCTTCTTCATGTCGGCCTGCACCATCGCGACGAGGCCGATGTAGATCACCGCGATCAGCGACAGCGTGATCACGACGGGCGCCAGGAAGTGGCTCGCGTCAGGCGTGATCGGCAGCGAGAAACGCAGGAAACCGTATGCGCCGAGCTTCAGCATGATCGCTGCCAGCACGACCGAGCCGCCCGTCGGCGCTTCCACGTGCGCGTCCGGCAGCCAGGTGTGGACCGGCCACATCGGCACCTTCACCGCGAACGCGAGGAAGAACGCAATGAACAACAGTATCTGCGGCGTCATCGCGATCTTGGCGTTCTGCCACGTCGCGAGGTCGAACGAATGCGTTTCCGTGTACAGGTAGATCAGCGCGACCAGCATCAGCAACGAGCCGGCCAGCGTGTACAGGAAGAATTTGAATGCCGCATACACGCGGTTCGGGCCACCCCACACGCCGATGATGATGTACATCGGGATCAGGGTCGCTTCGAAGAACACGTAGAACAGCAGGCCATCGGCCGCCGAGAAGACGCCGATCATGATCCCGGACAGGATCAGGAACGCCGCGAGGTACTGCGCGACGTTCTCGGTGATCACTTCCCATGCGGCGATCACGACGATCACCGTGATCAGCGCGGTCAGCACGACGAACCACATCGAGATGCCGTCGACGCCGAGGTGATACGCGATGTCGAAGCGTTCGATCCAGGTCGACTTCTCGACGAACTGCAGCGCAGCCGTGTTCGAGTCGAAGCCCGTGATCAGCGGGATCGTGACCGCCAGGCCGAGCAGCGAACCGATCAGCGCGATCCAGCGGGCCGTCCCCGGATTTTTGTCGTTACCCACCGCAAGCACGAGGAGGCCGAAAACGATCGGCAGCCAGATCGCGGTACTGAGAATCGGAAAAGCGTGCATTAAGTTGTCCCCCGCCTTATTTGCCGCCGAGCGTTACAAACAGGGTCAGGAGCCCCAGCATGCCGATGATCATGGCGAACGCGTAGTGATAGATGTAACCGGATTGGAGGAAGCGGATCACGCCGGCGAACCAGCCGATGAACCGGGCGCTGCCGTTGACGAGGCCGTCGATCACCACGACGTCACCTTCCTTCCACAGGCCGCGGCCGATCGCCACCGAACCACGGGCGAACACCACTTCGTTGATCTTGTCCATGTAGTACTTGTTGTCCAGCAGCGTGTAGATCGGGCCGAACGCGCGGCGGATCGACGCCGGCAGTTCCGGACGCTTCAGGTACAGGAACCACGCGACAACGACACCGGCGAGCGCGAGCCAGACCGGCAGGCCCGACACCGAGTGCAGGCCCATGCCCACCCAGCCGTGGAACTCCTCGGCCATCTCGGCCAGGGCCGGATGGTTTTCGCCGATGAAGATCACCTTGTCGAATGCAACGCCGTGCTGGAAGAAGTCGCCGAACAGCATCGGGCTGATCGCGAACGCGCCGATGATGACCGACGGGATCGCCAGCAGGACCAGCGGCACCCACACGACCCACGGGGTCTCGTGCGGTTCGTGCGCGTGGTCGTCATGACCGTGGCCATGGCCGTGGTCGTCGTGGCCGTGCGCAGCCGCCATGCCCATCGGCGATTCCGGATGCTTCGGCTTGCGGAAGCGCTCTTCGCCGTGGAACACCAGGAAGTACATGCGGAACGAGTACAGCGCCGTGACGAACACGCTCGCGACGACCGCGAAGTACGCGAAGCCCGAACCCGGCAGGTGCGACAGCTTCACCGCGTCGATGATCGAGTCCTTCGAGTAGAAGCCCGAGAAGAACGGCGTGCCGATCAGCGCGAGCGAACCGACGAGCGACGTGATCCACGTGATCGGCATGTACTTGCGCAGGCCGCCCATGTTGCGCATGTCCTGGTCGTGGTGCATGCCCATGATGACCGAGCCTGCGCCGAGGAACAGCAGCGCCTTGAAGAACGCGTGCGTCATCAGGTGGAACACGGCGACCGGGTAAGCGGACACGCCGAGCGCGACGGTCATGTAGCCGAGCTGCGACAGCGTCGAGTACGCGACCACGCGCTTGATGTCGTTCTGGACGATGCCGAGGAAGCCCATGAAGAGCGCCGTGATCGCGCCGATCACCGTGATGAACGACAGCGCGGTATCCGACAGCTCGAACAGCGGCGACATGCGCGACACCATGAAGATGCCGGCGGTCACCATCGTCGCCGCGTGAATCAGCGCGGAGATCGGCGTCGGGCCTTCCATCGAGTCCGGTAGCCACACGTGCAGCGGGAACTGTGCCGACTTACCCATCGCGCCGATGAACAGGCAGATACAGGCAACGGTCAGCAGGCCCCAGTCGGTGCCCGGGAAGTGCAGGCTCGCGAGTTCCGCGCGCTTCGCGAACACTTCGCCGTAGTTCATCGAGCCGGCGAATGCGAGCAGCAGGCCGATGCCGAGCAGGAAGCCGAAGTCGCCCACGCGGTTCACGAGGAACGCCTTCATGTTCGCGTAGATCGCGCTCTCACGCGTGAAGTAGAAGCCGATCAGCAGGTACGACACCAGACCCACCGCTTCCCAGCCGAAGAACAGCTGCAGGAAGTTGTTGCTCATCACGAGCATCAGCATCGAGAACGTGAACAGCGAGATGTACGAGAAGAAGCGCTGGTAGCCGTCTTCTTCCGCCATGTAGCCGATCGTGTACACGTGCACCATCAGCGAGACGAAGGTCACGACGACCATCATCATCGCGGTCAGCGAATCGACGAGGAAGCCGACTTCGAGCTTCAGCGAGCCGACGTTCATCCATTCGTAGACGGTCGCGTTGAAGCTTGCGCCGCCCATCACGTCGAAGAAGACTTTCGCCGACAGGAGGAACGCGATCATTACGCCGAGGATCGTGATCCGGTGTGCGCCCTTGCGCCCGACTGCGTTCCCGAACAGCCCCGCAATCAGCGAGCCGGCCAGCGGAGCGAGCGGAATCGCCAGCAGCAGGTTTTCATTGAGTGTCGTTGACATAACAGCGTTGCCTGAAATTAACCTTTGAGCTGATCGAGATCCTCGACATTGATCGTGTCGAGCTTACGGAACAGGGTCACCAGAATCGCGAGGCCGATCGCGGCTTCCGCTGCGGCGACGGTCAGCACGAAGAACACGAAGATCTGGCCGTGCACGTCGCCGAGGTAATGCGAAAACGCGACGAAGTTGGTGTTCACCGCCAGCAGCATCAGTTCGATCGACATCAGGATGATGATGACGTTGCGGCGGTTCAGGAAGATCCCGACGATCGCGATCGCAAAGAGGATCGCGCCGAGCACGAGGTAATGAGCAAGAGTCAGCATGTTTTCTTTTCCTCCGCTTAGCCGTTGGTGCCCGAACCGGCTTCGCTCTGCGCCGTTTCCGGCTGCGGCTTTTCCGCGTCCATCTTCACGAGGCGCACGCGATCGTTGCGGCGCACCTTGACCTGATCCGACACGCGCTGGCGCTTGCTGTCCTTGCCCTTGCGCTCGGTCAGCCCGATCGCGGCAATGATCGCGACCAGCAGCACGAGGCCGGCGATTTCAAACGCGAAGATGTAGTCGGTGTAGATCACCTTGCCGATCAGGCGCGTGTTCGACCAGTTGGCCATCTCGCCCGTCGCCATCGCATGCACCGTCTGCGTGTCGCCGTAGCCGCGCCACAGGATCAGCGCGGTTTCGATCACGATGATCGCGCCGACCACGGTCGCCATCGGGACGAAGCGCTTGAAGTCGCGGCGCAGGTAGTCGATGTTGATGTCCAGCATCATCACGACGAACAGGAACAGCACCATCACCGCGCCCACGTAGACCAGCACCAGCAGGATCGCGAGGAACTCCGCTTCCAGCAGCATCCAGATCGCGGCGGCGTTGAAGAACGCCAGCACAAGGAAAAGCGCAGACGCCACCGGGTTGCGCGAAGTGATCACCTTCAGCCCTGATACCACCAGGAGCAGCGCGAAGATGTAGAACAGTACGGTCGTGAATTCCATGATTACCGGTTCATCGTTAGGCCATAGTCAGGCGCGGCTTGCGGGACGCTCTCGCGTGCCGCACCCGTCGCGGCGGCTCGGCCCTGGCTTCGGGCCGGCACTGCAAACACAATCAACGATACGGCGCGTCGGCAGCCTTCGCCGCGGCGATGTCCTTCTCGTAGCGATCGCCCACCGCGAGCAGCATTTCCTTCGTGAAATACAGGTCGCCGCGCTTTTCGCCGTGGTACTCGAGAATCTGCGTCTCGACGATCGAATCGACCGGGCAGCTCTCTTCGCAGAAACCGCAGAAGATGCACTTCGTCAGGTCGATGTCGTAGCGCGTCGTGCGGCGCGTGTTGTCCGCGCGCGTTTCCGATTCGATCGTGATCGCCATCGCGGGGCACACGGCCTCGCACAGCTTGCACGCGATGCAGCGCTCTTCGCCGTTTTCGTAGCGGCGCAGTGCGTGCAGCCCGCGGAAACGCGGCGAAATCGGCGTCTTTTCTTCCGGGAACTGCACGGTGACCTTGCGCTTGAACGTGTAACGGCCGGTCAGCGCGAGCCCCTGCAGCAGCTCGGTCAGGAAGAAGGTCTTAAAGAAGTGTTGGATTGCGCTCATGATTTCGTCCGATTACTTCACCCAGATGTTGAGCGGCGACATCATCCAGAAGCCGACCACGACCACCCAGACCACCGTGACGGGCAGGAACACCTTCCAGCCCAAGCGCATGATCTGGTCGTAACGGAAACGCGGGAACGTCGCGCGAACCCAGATGAACACCGACAGCAGCGCGAATATCTTCAGCACCAGCCAGAAGATGCCCGGAATGAACGACAGGAATTCGAACGGTGCATCCCAGCCGCCGAGGAACAGCGTCGCGGTCAGCGCCGAGATCACGATCATGTTGATGTACTCGGCGAGGAAGAACAGCGCGAACGCCATGCCCGAGTAATCGATCATGTGACCGGCAACGATTTCCGACTCCCCTTCCACCACGTCGAACGGGTGGCGGTTCGTTTCGGCGATGCCCGAGATGAAGTACACGACGAACGCCGGCAGCAGCGGCAGCCAGTTCCACGACAGGAAGTTCACGCCGTGGCCCGCGAAGAAGCCGTGCTGCTGCGAACCGACGATTTCCGACAGGTTCAGGCTGCCGGCCGTCATCAGCACCAGCACCAGCGCGAAGCCCATCGAGATTTCGTACGACACCATCTGTGCCGCGGCGCGCATCGCGCCGAGGAACGCGTACTTCGAGTTCGATGCCCAGCCGGCGAGAATCACCGCGTACACGCCGATCGACGAGATCGCCATCGCGTACAGCAGGCCCGCGTTCACGTTCGCGAGGACCGCTTCAGCCTGGAACGGGATCACGGCCCACACGGCGAACGCCGGCACGACGGTCATCACCGGCGCGATCAGGTACAGCCAGCGGCTGGCGGCGCTCGGCTGAATGACTTCCTTCAGCAGCAGCTTCAGCACGTCGGCGATCGGCTGCAGCAAGCCGCCGGGGCCGACGCGGTTCGGGCCGAGACGCACGTGCATCCAGCCGATCAGCTTGCGTTCCCACAGAATCAGGTACGCGACGCACAGCAGGATGACGACGGAGACGACGAGGATGCGCACGATTGCCCACACCGTCGGCCATGCGAAGCCGAGAAGCTGGGACCCGCCCGCGTTGATCGTATCGAACAAGCTCATTTACGCCTTCTCCACCACCAGTTCACCGGACAGGCTGCCGAGCGCTGCGCCGGCAGGCGTCGCCGCCGACACGCGAACGACGGTCTCCGCAAGATTCGCGTCGCGCACGGCCGGCAACTGCACCGCACGCTCGCCCTGGCGCACGCGCACCGCGTCGCCTTCCTCCAAGCCCAGCTTGTCGAACAGCGCGGCCGGCAGCGCTGCGGCATTCGCCGCCTTCGCGGCGGCCGTCAGGTGCAGTGCCCCTGCGCGGCGCACGAGTGCGTCGGCGTGATAGATCGGCACATCGGCCAGGCGCTCGAAGCCGCCGTTCGCGGCATTCGCCGCGACGCGCCCCGGCGCGACCGACGTCTGGTTCGACAGGCGGCTCGCGACGCCGGCGTCGCCGAGCGCGGCGAGACGCACTTCTTCCGCGGTCTCGTATTCGAAGTTCGGCAGGCCGAGCAGGCTGCCGAGCACGCGCAGCACCTTCCAGCCCGGACGCGTGTCGCCGAGCGGGCGCACGACGCCGTTGAAACTCTGCACGGTGCCTTCCGCATTCACGTATGTACCGGCCGTTTCCGTGAACGGCGCAACCGGCAGCAGCACGTCGGCGTAGTCGAGGCCGTGCTTGAACGGCGACATCACGACGACCATCTCGGCCTGGTTCAGCGCGGCAAGCGCCTGCGCCGGATCGGCGGTGTCGAATTCCGGCTCGACGTTCAGCAGCACGTACCCCTTGCGCGGCTGCTCGAACGCTTCGCGCGCGTTCAGGCCGCCTTCGCCCGGCAGTGTGCCGACGACGTGCGCGCCGACCGTGTTCGACGCTTCCGTCAGGAAGCCGAACGTGGCGCCGGTGTTGTCGGCGATCCACTTGGCAACGGCGTGCAGCTTCGCGAATTCCGGATGGCGAACCGCGACGTTGCCGAGCAGCACCGCGCGGCGTTCGCCGTTCGCGAGCGACTGGGCGACAGCCTGCGCGGCCGGCGATGCCGTGACGCCCGCGAGCGTGTCGGGCAGTGCGACGCCGCGCAGTTGCGCGACGGCCGCAGCGATGCCGGCCAGCTGGTCGAGCCATGCCGACGGTGCGGCAACGATGCGCTGCGCGGTCGGGATCAGGGCGTCGTCACCGGTCGCGTGCAGGAAGTGCAGCTTCGCGCCGTTCTTCGCGGCCTGACGCAGGCGGGCGGCGAACAGCGGGTGATCGCGGCGCAGGAACGAACCGACGACGAACGCGGCATCCACGTTCGACAGGTCGGCGATCGGCATGCCGAGCCACGGTGCGCCCTGAACCGGCGCCGAGAAATCCTGCTGACGCAGACGGAAGTCGACGTTCGGCGTCTTCAGTTCGTTGGCGAGCTGCTTCACGAGGAACAGCTCTTCAGCCGTGCTGTGCGCGCTCGCGAGCATCGCCAGCGCGTTCGCGCCGTGATCCGCGGCGATGCCCTTCAGGCCCTTCGCGACGTATTCGAGTGCGGTCTGCCAGTCGGTCTCGATCCACTGGCCGCCCTGCTTCAGCATCGGCTTCGTCAGGCGCTCTTCGCTGTTGAGGCCTTCATACGAGAAGCGATCCTTGTCCGAGATCCAGCATTCGTTGATGGCTTCGTTCTCGAACGGCAGCACGCGCATCACGCGATTGTTCTTCACTTGAACGACGAGGTTCGCGCCGACGGAATCGTGCGGGCTCACCGACTTGCGGCGCGACAGTTCCCACGTACGGGCGCTGTAGCGGAACGGCTTGCTGGTCAGCGCGCCGACCGGGCACAGGTCGATCATGTTGCCCGACATTTCGGAATCGACCGTCTTGCCGACGAACGTCGTGATTTCCGAGTGCTCGCCGCGGCCCAGCATGCCGAACTCCATCACGCCGGCGATTTCCTGGCCGAAGCGGACGCAGCGCGTGCAGTGGATGCAGCGCGACATTTCTTCCATCGAGATCAGCGGGCCCACGTTCTTGTGGAAGACCACGCGCTTCTCTTCCGCGTAACGCGACGACGACTTGCCGTAGCCAACCGCCAGATCCTGCAGCTGGCATTCGCCGCCCTGATCGCAGATCGGGCAGTCGAGCGGGTGGTTGATGAGGAGGAATTCCATCACCGACTGCTGCGCCTTCACAGCCTTGTCGGATTGCGTATGGACGATCATGCCGGCCGACACGGGGGTCGCGCAGGCAGGCACGGCCTTCGGCATCTTCTCGACTTCGACGAGACACATCCGGCAGTTGGCCGCAACCGACAGTTTCTTGTGATAGCAGAAGTGAGGAATGTACTTGTCCGCCTTGTGCGCAGCCTGGATCACCATGCTGCCTTCGGGCACCTCGACCTTCTTGCCGTCTATTTCAAGTTCAACCATGATGGTGAATGGTCCTTAACCTATTTCCGCCCGTTCGCGCCTTCGCCCGACCGTGCGCTCAAATTCCGCAACCGGGTTCGCTTCAGGCTGCCGCCGCGTGCGCGTGGCCGCCGACCATGCAGTGCTTGTGCTCGACGTGGTACGCGAATTCGTCCCAGTAGTGCTTGAGCATCCCGCGTACCGGCATCGCCGCCGCATCGCCGAGTGCACAGATCGTGCGGCCCATGATGTTCTCGGCAACCGAGTTCAGCAGGTCCAGATCTTCCTGGCGCCCTTCGCCGTGCTCGATACGGTTCACGACGCGATACAGCCAGCCGGTGCCTTCACGGCACGGCGTGCACTGGCCGCACGATTCCTCGTAGTAGAAGTACGACAGGCGCAGCAGCGAGCGCACCATGCAGCGCGTCTCGTCCATCACGATCACCGCGCCGGACCCGAGCATCGAGCCCGCCTTCGCGATCGAATCGTAGTCGAGATCCGTCTGCATCATGATGTCGCCCGGGATCACCGGCGCCGACGATCCGCCCGGAATCACGGCCTTGATCTTCTTGCCGCCGCGCATCCCGCCGGCGAGCTCCATCAGCGTCGCGAACGGCGTGCCGAGCGGCACTTCGTAGTTGCCCGGACGCTCGACGTCGCCCGACACCGAGAAAATCTTCGTGCCGCCGTTGTTCGGCTTGCCGATCTCGAGGTAATTCTGCGGCCCGATGGACAGCAGGAACGGCACCGCGGCGAACGTCTCGGTGTTGTTGATCGTGGTGGGCTTGCCGTACACGCCGAAGCTCGCCGGGAACGGCGGCTTGAAGCGCGGCTGGCCCTTCTTGCCTTCGAGCGACTCGAGCAATGCCGTTTCCTCGCCGCAGATGTACGCGCCGTAACCGTGGTGCGCGTGCAGCTGGAACGAGAATTCCGAGCCCATGATGTTGTCGCCGAGGAACCCCGCGGCGCGCGCTTCATCGAGCGCGGCTTCGAAGCGTCGATACACTTCGAAGATTTCGCCGTGGATGTAGTTGTAGCCGACGGTGATGCCCATCGCGTACGCGCCGATGGCCATGCCTTCGATCAGCGCGTGCGGGTTCCAGCGCAGGATGTCGCGATCCTTGAACGTGCCCGGCTCGCCTTCGTCCGAGTTGCAGACGAGGTACTTCTGCCCCGGGAACTGGCGCGGCATGAAGCTCCACTTCAGGCCGGTCGGGAAGCCCGCACCGCCACGGCCACGCAGGCCCGACGCCTTGACGTCGGCGATCACCTGCTCGGGCGGAATCTTTTCTTCGAGAATGCGGCGCAGCTGCTTGTAGCCGCCGCGCGCGACGTAATCTTCGAGATGCCAGTTCTCGCCGTTCAGACCAGCGAGGATCAGCGGTTTGATGTGACGGTCGTGGAGGGACGTCATTTCGAGAGCTCCTCAAGCAGCTGGTCGATCTTCTCGCGGCTCATGAAGCTGCACATTCTGTGATTGTTCACCAGCAGCACCGGCGCATCGCCGCACGAGCCCATGCATTCGCCTTCCTTCAGCGTGAACTTGCCGTCGGGCGTGGTCTCGCCGAAGCCGATGCCCAGCTTCTGTTTCAGGTAGTCGGCAGTCGCTTCCGCGCCACCGTCCGGGCCGAGCTGGCACGGCAGGTTCGTGCAGAGCGTGATCTTGTGCTTGCCGACCGGGTTGAGCTCGTACATCGTGTAGAACGTCGCGACTTCCTGCACGGCAACGGCCGGCATGCCGAGATAGTCCGCGACGAACTGCATCAGTTCGGGCGACAGCCAGCCGTGCTCTTCCTGAGCAACGGCCAATGCCGACATCACGGCGGACTGTTTCTGATCGGCGGGATACTTCGTCAACGCTCGATCGATTTCCTTCAGGCCTTCAGCTGAGATCATTTTCAGACACGACTCTTTCAATTCCTACCGAACGAACAACCTGCCGCACACTGGGGTGCATGGACGGCAGACCTGGCGCTCACTCTGTTGACAGCTTGCGAAGCCGCGCCGGTTCAGCGCGCATCGCGTGTGACTTGCTGCTCGCCGCCCGCTCTCGCGGGCGGCGCTAACCATTAGCGATCGATTTCGCCGAACACGATGTCCTGCGTACCGATGATCGTGACGGCGTCGGCGATCATGTGACCGCGCGCCATTTCGTCGAGCGACGCCAGGTGCGCGAAACCCGGTGCGCGAATCTTGAGGCGATACGGCTTGTTGGCACCATCCGACACGAGGTAGATGCCGAACTCACCCTTCGGATGCTCGACCGCCGCGTACGCTTCGCCTTCCGGCACATGGAAACCTTCGGTGAAGAGCTTGAAGTGGTGAATCAAGTCTTCCATGTTGGTCTTCATGCCGACGCGCGACGGCGGTGCAACCTTGTGATTGTCCGTCATCACGGGGCCCGGATTCTTGCGGAGCCACTCAATACACTGTTTCGCGATGCGGATCGACTGGCGCATTTCTTCGACGCGCACCAGATAGCGGTCGTAGCAATCGCCGTTTACGCCGACCGGCACGTCGAAATCCATGCGATCGTACACTTCGTACGGCTGCTTCTTGCGCAGGTCCCAGGCGATACCCGAGCCGCGCAGCATCGGGCCCGTCAGGCCCATCTGCAGCGCACGTTCCGGGCTGACCACGCCGATCCCGACCAGACGCTGTTTCCAGATCCGGTTGTCGGTGAGCAGCGTTTCGTATTCGTCGACGCACTTCGGGAAGCGCGTGAAGAAGTCGTCGATGAAGTCGAGCACCGAGCCGCTGCGCGCTTCGTTCATCTTCGCGAGCGCCTTCTCGTTGCGAATCTTCGACGCCTTGTATTGCGGCATTGCGTCAGGCAGATCGCGATAGACGCCGCCCGGACGATAGTACGCCGCGTGCATCCGGGCGCCGGACACCGCTTCGTACACGTCCATCAGGTCTTCACGCTCGCGGAACGCGTACAGGAACACGGCCATCGCGCCAACGTCGAGCGCGTGCGCGCCGATCCACATCAGGTGGTTCAGCACGCGCGTGATTTCGTCGAACAGCACGCGAATGTACTGCGCGCGCTCCGGCACTTCGATGCCGAGCAGCTTTTCGATCGCGAGCACGTAGCCGTGCTCGTTGACCATCATCGACACATAGTCGAGACGGTCCATGTACGGCACGGACTGGATGAACGTTTTGGATTCCGCGAGCTTTTCCGTCGCGCGGTGCAGCAGGCCGATGTGCGGATCGGCACGCTGGATGACTTCGCCGTCGAGCTCGAGCACGAGGCGCAGCACGCCGTGCGCTGCCGGGTGCTGCGGGCCGAAGTTGAGCGTGTAGTTCTTGATTTCTGCCATGACGCCCCCTTAATGTTTCAGACCGCCATAGCGATCCTCGCGGATCACGCGCGGCGTGATTTCGCGCGGCTCGATCGTCACCGGCTGGTACACGACCCGCTTCTCTTCCGGGTCGTAACGCATTTCGACATAGCCCGACACCGGGAAGTCCTTGCGGAACGGGTGGCCGATGAAGCCGTAGTCGGTGAGGATGCGGCGCAGGTCGGGGTGGCCTTCGAACACGATGCCGTACAGGTCGAACGCTTCGCGCTCGTACCAGTTCGCGGAGGTCCAGATGTCGACCAGCGATGCCACGATCGGCAGGTCGTCGTCCGGCGCGAATGCACGCAGGCGCAGGCGCCAGTTGTTCGTGACCGACAGCAGGTGCGACACGGCCGCGAAACGCGGGCCATCGTAGGCGCCGTCGCCGAAGGTCTGGTAGTCGACGCCGCACAGGTCGATCAGTTGCTCGAAACGGAGCTTCGGATCGTCGCGCAGCATCTTTGCGACTTCGAGGTAATCGCTCGCCTTCACGACGAGCGTCAGTTCACCGATCGCTTCGGTGAGGCTCACCACGCGCGCGCCGAGCGCGGCTTCGAGGTTTGCCTTGAGGGTCTCGATTTTGCTTGCCATATTGAGGGGACGCTCGGGGCTTTATTGACGGGCGATGGTATTGGTACGGCGGATCTTCGCCTGAAGCTGGATCACGCCGTAGACCAGCGCCTCGGCCGTGGGCGGACAGCCCGGCACGTAGACGTCGACCGGCACGATCCGGTCGCAGCCGCGGACCACCGAGTACGAGTAGTGGTAGTAGCCACCGCCGTTCGCGCACGACCCCATCGAGATCACCCAGCGCGGCTCGGCCATCTGGTCGTACACGCGGCGCAGCGCGGGCGCCATCTTGTTGCAGAGCGTGCCGGCGACGATCATCACGTCCGACTGGCGCGGGCTCGGGCGGAACACGACGCCGAACCGGTCCAGGTCGTAACGGGCCGCGCCCGCATGCATCATTTCGACGGCGCAACACGCGAGCCCGAACGTCATCGGCCACAGCGAGCCGGTACGCGTCCAGTTGATCAGCTTGTCAGCCGTCGTGGTGACAAACCCTTCCTTCAAGACCCCTTCGATACTCATTTGCTTTCCACTCCAGACGAGCGACCGAGCGTGGCCGCCCATGCAAACCGGCGATTAACCCATCACTCCCAGTCGAGGCCGCCTTTCTTCCAGATATAGGCAAAGCCCAGCAGGAATTCGAGCAGAAAAATCATCATTGCGATGAAACCCGGCCAGCCGATATCCCGGAGCGCGACGCCCCACGGAAACAGGAATGCGGTTTCGAGATCGAAGATGATGAACAGGATGGCGACGAGGTAGTACCGGACGTCGAATTTCATCCGGGCGTCTTCAAAGGCTTCGAAGCCGCACTCGTACGGTGCGTTCTTCTCGACGTCCGGCTTGTTGGGACCAAGGAGCTTGCCGATGCTGACCAGCGCTATACCTAAACCAGTGCCCACGAGGAGGAACAACAAGACGGGGTAATAGGCTGCGAGGTTCAAGGCAATCCTCTATCGGTTGGTTCTGAGCGTCCGGAGAATACCACTTCCGGCGGAAGGAATCATTTCGGAGTGCAGGCGATCGCAAGACAACCGCAAGCACACCCCAGAAATGAAAAATGCCAGCCACTAGAAGCGGCTGGCATTGAGTAACTTTGGTGCCGACGGCGAGACTCGAACTCGCACAGCTTTCGCCACTACCCCCTCAAGATAGCGTGTCTACCAATTTCACCACGTCGGCACTGCATGCAACCGGGGTTGTAACTACTTGTTTCCCGCGAATCGCTTCAAGAATTAAATTCTAACCCGACTTCGAGATTTGTTCAACGCACAATCGCAAAAAATTTAACTTTTTATTTCGGGACGTCCTGGCCCGGCGCGCTTGCAGCCGAACCTGCGGCAGCGGATGCCGCGACGGCCGGCGCCGATGCCGGTGCGGTCGCGACCCCACCCAGCACGCCCGCCGACGGCGTCGACTTGTACGAACCGAGGTACGTCAGCGCGAGCGTCGCGACGAAGAAGATCGTCGCGAGAATGCCCGTCGTACGCGACAGGAAGTTCGCCGAGCCCGTTGCACCAAACAGGCTGCCCGACGCGCCGCTGCCGAATGCAGCGCCCATGTCGGCACCCTTGCCGTGCTGCAACAGCACGAGACCAATCACACCCAGTGCAGACAGCACCTGCACCACAATAATCAGCGTCTTGAATAACAGCATCACACCCACCCGAATGGATCAGGCGACCGGACCGACCGGCCGCCGTCATGGTTCAATTCGATCTCGGACCGCTCAGCGCGCGGCCCGGCAGATCGCCAGGAAATCTTCCGCCTTCAGCGACGCGCCGCCGATCAGGCCACCGTCGATGTCCGGCTGCGCAAACAGCTCTTCCGCGTTGTCCGGCTTCACGCTGCCGCCGTACAGCACGGACACGTCCGCCGCACCCTTTGCCGCGAGACGCGCACGCAGGAACGCGTGCACGTCCTGCGCCTGCGCCGACGTCGCGCTCTTGCCCGTGCCGATCGCCCAGACCGGCTCGTACGCGACGACGATGCGCGCAGCCTCGTCGGCCGTCAGCACGGCCAGCACTGCGTCGAGCTGCGCGCCGACCACCTGCTCGGTCGCGCCCGACTCACGCTCGTCGAGCGTCTCGCCGACGCACACGACCGGCGTGAGCCCCGCCGCGAGCGCGCGCTGCGTCTTCGCCGCGACCGTCTCGTTGCGTTCGCCGTGATACGCGCGGCGCTCCGAGTGACCGACGATCGCATAGCGTGCGCCGAACTCTGCGACCATCGCAGCCGCGACTTCACCGGTGAACGCGCCCTGCTCGTGCGCCGACACGTCCTGCGCGCCCCAGGCAACACGGCCGCCGTCGAGCTGCGCCTGAACCTGCGCGAGATACGGGAACGGCACGCACACGCCGACCGACGTTTCGGCCGCCACCGCGCCCGCGCCCTGCACCACTTCGTTCAGCAACCCCTGGTTGCCGGCCAGCCGGCCGTGCATCTTCCAGTTGCCGATCACACGCTTAGTTCTCTGTTTCGACATCGTGTCTGTCTCGTCACCGCTTGGTCATTAACGCGCCGGAAACCGGCCGTCAGGTTTGATCTGGCGAAGCAAACCGGCGATTTTACTGCGCGCGGCTTGAACCGGTCAAACCGCGCATGTCAAGCCCGGCCGCATGGGCCGTCAGGCGTTCGTACCCCAATCGAGCACGATCTTGCCGGTGTGCTCGCTGCTTTCCATCAGCGCATGCGCCTGCGCGGCGTCCGCCGCCGGCAATACGCGATAGATCACCGGCTTGATGCGGCCGTCGGCGAGCAGCGGCCACACGCGCGCCTTCAATTGCGCGGCGATCTGCGCCTTGAATTCGACCGGACGCGGGCGCAGCGTCGAACCCGTGATGGTCAGCCGGCGACGCAGGATCTCGCCCAGGTTGACGTCGGCCTTCGCGCCGCCGAGCAGCGCGATCAGCACGAGGCGGCCCCCATCCGCGAGCGCGGACAGTTCGCGCGGCACGTACGAGCCCGCCACCATGTCGAGGATCACGTCGACACCGCGGTCGTGCGTCAGCGACTTCACGACCTCGACGAAGTCTTCCGTCTTGTAATTGATCGCACGCTCCGCGCCGAGCGCCTCGCACGCGCGGCACTTGTCGGCAGTACCGGCCGTCGCGAACACGCGAAAGCCGAGCGCATGCGCGATCTGGATCGCCGTCACGCCGATGCCGCTCGAGCCGCCCTGCACGAGCAGCGTTTCCTGCTCGCCGCCCTCGCCCGCGCCGAGCTGCGCGCGGTCGAATACGTTGCTCCACACCGTGAAAAACGTTTCGGGCAGCGACGCGGCCTCGATATCGGTGAGCCCGTCGGGCACCGGCAGGCATTGCGGCAGCGGCGCGACCGCATATTCCGCATAGCCGCCGCCCGCGAGCAGCGCGCACACGCGATCGCCGAGCTTCAGGCCGAACGGGTTCTGAGCAGCGTCGGACAGGTCGCCGCCGACGATCTCGCCCGCGACCTCGAGGCCCGGCAGATCCGACGCACCCGGCGGCGGCGCATAGGCGCCCTTGCGCTGGAACACGTCGGGCCGGTTCACGCCGGAAGCCGCCACCTTGATCAGCACTTCGCCGCGCTTCGGTTCGGGGCGCGGACGCTCCGCAAGCTTCAGCACGTCGGGGGCGCCGAACTCGGTGATTTCGATGGCTTTCATGGTGAGGGTCGCTCCAGGATCAGGATCGGAATCGGATGGTGCGCCCGCACGCGGCACGGGCGCCTTGCCGGCGCTGCTGCGCCGCACAACGATGCTACAGAAAAAACGGCCGGCACGCTTTCGCACTGCCGGCCGTTGGTCCGCCTATCCGCTTACTGCTGCGGCGGCGTGTCCGATTGCGACGCCGCCGCTGCTTCGTTCAGCAGCGCCTTTGCCGACAGACGCACACGACCCTTTTCGTCCGTCTGGATGACCTTGACCTTCACTTGCTGGCCTTCCTTCAGGTAGTCGTTGATGTCCTTCACACGCTCGTTGACGATTTCCGAGATGTGCAGCAGGCCATCCTTGCCCGGCAGCAGGTTCACGATCGCGCCGAAATCGAGCAGCTTCAGAACCGTGCCTTCGTACACCTGGCCCACTTCGATCTCGGCCGTGATTTGCTCGATACGCTTCTTCGCTTCGGCCATGCCGTCGCTGTTCGTGCTCGCGATCGTCACGACGCCGTCGTCGGAGATGTCGATGGTCGTGCCGGTTTCTTCCGTCAGCGCGCGGATCACCGAACCGCCCTTGCCGATCACGTCGCGGATCTTTTCCGGGTTGATCTTGATCGTGATCATGCGCGGCGCGAATTCCGACAATTGCGTGTTCGCACCCGAAACCGCCGACGTCATCTTGCCGAGGATGTGCATGCGGCCTTCCTTCGCCTGCGCGAGCGCGACCTGCATGATTTCCTTCGTGATGCCCTGGATCTTGATGTCCATCTGCAGTGCCGTCACGCCTTGTTCCGTGCCGGCCACCTTGAAGTCCATGTCGCCGAGGTGATCTTCGTCGCCGAGGATGTCGGTCAGCACCGCGAACTTGTTGCCTTCGAGGATCAGGCCCATCGCGATACCCGCGACGTGCGCCTTCATCGGCACGCCGGCGTCCATCAGCGCGAGGCAGCCGCCGCACACCGATGCCATCGACGACGAACCGTTCGATTCGGTGATTTCCGACACGACGCGGATCGAGTAGCCGAATTCGTCGGCGCTCGGCAGGCACTTGACCAGTGCGCGCTTCGCGAGGCGGCCGTGGCCGATTTCGCGGCGCTTCGGCGAGCCGACGCGGCCCGTTTCGCCGGTCGCGAACGGGGGCATGTTGTAGTGGAGCATGAAGCGCTCGCGGTACTCGCCTTCGAGCGCGTCGATGATCTGCTCGTCACCCTTCGTGCCGAGCGTCGCGACGACCAGCGCCTGCGTCTCGCCGCGCGTGAACAGCGCCGAGCCGTGGGTACGCGGCAGCACGCCGGTGCGGATTTCGATCGGGCGCACGGTGCGCGTGTCGCGGCCGTCGATGCGCGGCTCGCCATTCAGGATCTGCGAACGGACGATCTTGGCTTCGATGTCGAACAGCACGTTGCCGACCGTTGCCTTGTCGGCTGCGACCGTACCGGCTGCCTGCGCATCTTCCTCGAGCTTCGCCGAGGTTGCCGCGTAGACTTCCTTCAGCTTGGTCGAGCGTGCCTGCTTGTCGCGGAGCTGGTAAGCAGCGAGCAGGTCGTTCTGTGCCAGCTCGGTCACGCGTGCGATCAGCGCTTCGTTCTTCGGCGCCGGCTGCCAGTCCCATTCGGGCTTGCCGCCTTCGCGGACCAGTTCGTGGATCGCGTCGATCGCGACCTGCATTTGCTCGTGGCCGAACACCACGGCGCCCAGCATCACGTCTTCCGACAGCTGATCGGCTTCCGATTCGACCATCAGCACGGCACGCTCCGTACCTGCGACGACGAGGTCGAGGCTCGACGCCTTGATCTGGTCACGCGTCGGGTTCAGCACGTATGCGTTGTCGATGTACGCCACGCGTGCGGCACCGACCGGGCCGTTGAACGGCAGGCCCGACACGGCGAGCGCAGCCGATGCGCCGATCAGCGCGGGGATGTCCGCCGGGATTTCCGGGTTCACGGACAGCACGTGGATCACGACCTGGACTTCGTTGTAGAAGCCTTCCGGGAACAGCGGGCGCAGCGGACGGTCGATCAGGCGCGACGTCAGCGTCTCGTGCTCCGACGGACGGCCTTCGCGACGGAAGAAGCCGCCCGGGATCTTGCCGGCCGAGTAGGTCTTTTCGAGGTAGTCGACGGTCAGCGGGAAGAAATCCTGACCCGGCTTCGCCGACTTCGCGCCGACGACGGTTGCCAGCACGACGGTGTCTTCGACGTCGACGATCACGGCGCCGCTTGCCTGGCGGGCGACTTCACCGGTTTCGAGGCGCACCTTGTGCTGGCCCCACTGGAATTCCTTCACGACCTTGTTGAACATGGACATGGTTGCTCCTTTGAATTCATGCATTTCATTCGCCGCGCCGGCCATCCCGCGCGGCGGCGTCCCGACCGAATCACCCGGAGCAAGGTGTGTTTTTTATGCCATTCCAGCGCGGCGCTCGCGCAGCGACGCGCTGGAATGACACAAATCCTGCCCCGGTATCAGTCGTTGCGGCAGCCCGGCACAACCGTGCCGGACAGCCTGCGGTGCGTGTGACGCTACGCACCGCGCAAAAACAAAATGCCTGTATCAGCGGACTGACACAGGCATCTTGCTGGCGGCAATCGCCTCGATTACTTACGCAGACCCAGCTTCTCGATCAGTGCGCGGTAACGGTCGGCATCCTTGCCCTTGAGGTAGTCGAGCAGCTTGCGGCGGCGGCTCACCATGCGCAGCAGACCGCGGCGGCTGTGGTGATCCTTCGCGTGGGTCTTGAAGTGACCCGTCAGTTCGACGATACGCGCGGTCAGCAGTGCGACCTGGACTTCGGGGCTCCCCGTGTCGTTGGTACCGCGGGCGAACTGAGCAACAACTTCCGACTTCTTGATATCTGCAACAGACATGTGATTTCCTTTCTAACTGAACAGGCGGACACGGAAGAATGGCCGTGCCGTGACTTACAACCGGCGCGCATTGTAGCACAACTCCGCGCCGTTCTTACCGCCTCCTGTCACGGGCGCGTCATCGAACAGGCGGACGGCATCTCCGTGCGCGGCGCCGGCACCGCGAGCACCGTCCGGAAACCGTAGCCCGAGCCCTCGTTGTCGAAGCGCACGCCCGGCGTGCCGACCTTATCCATCTCCATCACGTAAAGGGGCTGGATCAGCTGGTGATCCTGCGCGCGCATCTTCGATGCGTGGAAGCCGTCGTCGAACGACAGGCCCTCGAGCGCGCGTGCGACCGCGACGGGGTCGGCCGACCCCGCGCGATTCATCGCGGCGGCCAGCATCTCGATCATCAGGCTCATCCGTCGCACCGGATAGTCGTCCTGGGCGGCCGGAAAACGGCTCCGGAACGCGCGGTAAAACGCATCCGATTTCGCGCCGCCCGCGTTCGGGTGCCAGTCCGCCACGGCCACGACCCGTCCGACACCGGCATCGCCGAGCGCCGCCGGCGCGCCGAGGCTGTTGCCGTAGAAGGTATAGAACTTCGCATTCAGCCCCTGCTCGCGTGCCGCCTTCACGAGCAGCGTGAGGTCGTTGCCCCAGTTGCCGGTCACGACGGCGTCGGCGCCGCTCGCGCGGATCTTCGCGATGTACGGCGAGAAATCCTTGATCCGGCCGATCGGGTGGAATTCGTCGCCGGCGATCGTCACCTCCGGACGCCGCGTGGCCAGCGCCTGTCGGGCGAGCGCGCTGACGTCGCGGCCGAAGCTGTAGTCCTGGTTGAGCAGATAGACTTTGCGGAGCGCGCGGTCGCGCGCCATCACGTCCGCGAGCGCGGCCATCCGCATGCCCGCGTGCGCATCGAAACGGAAATGCCAGAAACTGCAGCGCGCACCGGTCAGCGCCGGATCGTCGGCCGAATAGTTGAGGAACAGCATCCGGTTGTCCGGATCGCGCGCGTTCAGCTTGTCGAGCGCCGCGACGAGCGCGGCGGCGACGGCCGAACTGTTGCCTTGCGTGACGAACCCGATATGGCGGTCCGCGGCCGCGCGCAACTGCACGAGCGCCTCCTCGGGGCTCCCTTTGCTGTCGAGCACCACCAGTTCGAGCGGATGCGCACCGTCGCGCAGCTTCACGCCGCCCGCCGCGTTGACCTGCTCGACGCCGAAGCGCAGGTTGCGTTCGACCGCCGCACCCGCATTCGCGAACGGGCCCGACATCCCTTCGATCAGCGCGATCCGCACCGGCTCGCCGCCGGCAAACGCCGACGACACCAGCATCCATCCCGCGCTCAACGCGAGCGCACAACGCTTCCACCCCTGCATCGGCCACCTGCCCTTCAATCTGCCCGAGAAGCGCGGATCATAGGCCAGCGCCCACGCCGCCCGCAAGCGCGACGCGCCCGGCGATCCGCACCGATTTTTTCCGCGCGATGCGCCGTCGCACGCCGTCCGTGATAAAACGGGACTTGTTTCCGTGTTCTGGAGAATCCCCATGCGCATTCGCATTTCCGCGCGCCTGCCGGTGCTGGTCGCCAGCGCCGCCGCGCTGCTGGCCGGTTGCGCGCAACCGTGGCAGCAATACCAGGCCGGCCAGGACGAGTCGGCGATCGTCGCACGCATGGGCCCGCCGCGCGAAATCTACGACCTGCCCGGCGGCGGCAAGCGCCTGATGTGGCCGACCCAGCCGATGGGCGAAATCACCATCGCGGCCGACGTCGACGCGGCCCACAAGATCGTCAACGTGCGCCAGGTCCTGCAGCCGAACGAGTTCTATCGCGCAGAAATCGGCAAGTGGACGAAGACCGACGTCCTCGTGAACTTCGGACGCCCCGTCGAGACGTCCTACTTCCCGCTGATGAAGCGCGAGGTGTGGACTTACCGGTATCTCGAGGACAACGTCTGGTACATGATGTACAGCTTCTACTTCGATCCGCAGGGCATCCTGCGCATCACGCAGAAAACGCCCGACCCGCTGCACGACCCCGACCGCCGCAACCTGTTCTGACCGATTACGCATTTACGCGCAATTTTCAGCATGGCCATTCACGAATCATTGCGTGAATGGCCATTTCCTTTTTTCCGCTTCCCGATTAATTCGGAAAATACGACGGAAATCTTTTCCGATCGATGACATTCCGATGGCACCTCGCTGACATCCCCGTCATGCGGGCCTTTGCGCGGAAACAGGCATGCGCAGCGCATGTCATGCGGCGAATTGGTGCACGCCATGCACTACGCCAAATCAATTTGAAACAAATTGTTTCAGCACCCCCGAAGTGCTAGGGCATACCCCTAATATCAGTCGAAAACCAACCTTTCAATTTAGAAAGAATGCCATTGCGACATTTTTGCCGATATTCGTTTGCCTTTATCAAAAAGGAGTCCTCATGAATCGCCCCAAGAGCATGCTGGTTGCCAACATCGCCTGGGCCCGCGAAACGCGTGAATACACGCCCGGCTTCTTCGACGCGCTCGCGCGCGGCCAGAATCCGCGCGTGCTGTGGATCGGCTGCGCCGACAGCCGCGTGCCGGCCGAGACCATCACGCACTGCGCGCCCGGCGAGTTGTTCGTCCATCGCAACATCGCGAACCTGTTCCATCCCGACGACGACAATTCCGCCAGCGTCCTCGAGTACGCGGTGCGCGTGCTGCAGGTCGACCACGTGATCGTGTGCGGGCACTACGGATGCGGCGGCGTACGCGCGTCGCTGCTGCCGCCGCCGTCCGACCTGCCGCACGTCGCGCGCCGCATCGCGCCGCTCTGCGCGCTCGCGCGACGCCATCGCGACACGCTGGACGGGCTCGACGACGCGGCCGCCGCCGACCGCCTCGCCGAACTCAACGTGCTCGAACAGGTGAGGCTGCTGCGCGCGTCCCCGATCGTGCAGGGCCGCGAACGACCGCCGCTCGTGCACGGCTGGATCTTTTCGCTCGCCGACGGCCGCCTGCAGGAACTCGATTCCGGCTACACCACGTCGCCCGCCGACGTCGAACCCGTGCAGGCCGCGACGGCCGGCGCGCTCGGCTGACCTACCCCGCCCCCAAGCCAATGAAATCGCCCCAACCATGAAACTGAACGAGCGCCTGTCCACCCTGCCGCGCGACATCGTCGCCGGCGTCGTCGTGTTCCTCGTCGCGCTGCCGCTGTGTCTCGGCATCGCCAATGCATCCGGCGTCGAACCGTTCGCCGGGCTCGTGTCCGGGATCGTCGGCGGCATCGTCGTCGCGCTGCTGAGCGGCTCGTCGCTGTCCGTCAGCGGGCCGGCCGCCGGTCTCGTCGTGATCGTCGTCGAAGGGATCGCGCAACTCGGCAGCTTCTCCGCGTTCCTGCTCGCGGTGCTGCTGTCCGGCGTGCTGCAATTCGGGTTCGGCATGCTGCGCGCCGGCCGCTTCGCCGCCTATGTGCCGTCGCCCGTCATCAAGGGCATGCTCGCCGCGATCGGCCTGCTGCTGATCGTGAAGCAGATTCCGTTCGCCTTCGGTATCGGCGGCTCGGCGGCGCAATCGTTTGCGAACTGGCCGGGCCTGCCGGTCGCGTGGGCCGCGACGGCCACCGCGCTCGCCTCGCTCGCGCTGCTGGTCGCGTGGGACACGCCCGCGCTGCGCCGCTTCGCGCTGGTGCGCGCGGTGCCGGCCCCGCTTGCGGTGGTCGTGCTGGGGATCGGCGCCACGCTCGTGTTGAGCGTCGTCGCGCCGTCCGTTGCGCCGGGCGCCGCCCATCGCGTGACGCTGCCCGAACTCGGATCGTTCGCGGCCTTTGCGGCATCGCTCAAGCATGCGGAGCTCGGCCCGAACTTCGCGCAGCTCGTCAATCCTGACGTGTGGCGGGTTGCGATCACGCTCGCGGTCGTCGCAAGCCTCGAGACGCTGCTGAGCCTCGAAGCGGTCGAGCAGATCGACCCGAAGCGCCGGCCGACCCAGCCCGACCGTGAGCTCAAGGCCCAGGGCGTGGGCAATCTCGTCGCGGGCGCGGTCGGCGGATTGCCGATCACGTCGGTGATCGTGCGCAGCTCGGTGAACGTCAATGCGGGCGCGCAAAGCCGGATGTCGGCGATCGTGCACGGGATGCTGCTGCTCGCGAGCGTGTTCGCGCTCACCGGCCTGATCAACCTGATCCCGCTCGCGAGCCTGGCCGCGATCCTGATCCACACCGGCTTCAAGCTCGCGAAACCGGCGCTGTTCCGCTCGGTGATGAAACAGGGGCCGGCCGCATTCGTGCCGTTCGCCGCGACGATCGCCGGCGTGCTCGCGGTCGACCTGCTGTTCGGCATCGCGCTCGGCCTCGCCTGCAGCGTGCTGGCGGTCGCCGTCGCGAACCTGAAGAGCCCCGTCACGCTCGCGCAGCACGACGACCACTTCCTGCTGTCGTTCCGCAAGGACGTGTCGTTTCTCGGCAAGGTGCAGGTCAAGCATCACCTGCGGCACATTCCCGACCGGGCCGCGGTGATCATCGACGCGACGCGTGCCGACTACATCGATCACGACGTGCTCGAACTGCTCGACGCGTTCGTCGCCGATGCACCGCGACGCGGCATCGCGGTCGAGTTCCGGCGGCGCAGCCCGGCGCCGCGCACGGCCGCGCGCCGCTGGCTGTTCCGCGCGCCGGCCGCCGAATGACCGGCGCATGAAAAAACGCCCCGGCGGCACGGGGCCGCACGGGGCGTTTCGCTGACGCGCAGCGCGCCACGCTTATGAGCGCTGCGGATTGACCTTGTCGTCCTTCGAATGCAGCTTGTTCAGTGCGGAGATGTATGCCTTCGCGGATGCGGCGACGATGTCCGGATCGGTGCCGACGCCGTTGACGATCCGCCCGCTCTTCGACAGCCGGACGGTCACTTCGCCCTGCGCCTGCGTGCCGGTCGTGATCGCGTTCACCGAATACAGCAGCAGCTCGGACCCGCTGCCGACTTCGCCCTCGATCGCATTGAACGTCGCGTCGACCGGGCCGTTGCCGCGCGCTTCACCGGTCACTTCCTTGCCTTCGACCGCGAACACGATTTTCGCCTGCGGTTGCTCGCCCGTCTCCGAACGCTGCGACAGCGACACGAACTTGAAGTGCTCCTGCTCGTGCGCGAGCGCCGACTCCTCGGACACGATCGCGATGATGTCTTCGTCGAAGATCTCGGCCTTGCGATCGGCCAGATCCTTGAAGCGCATGAACGCGGCATTGAGTTCGCTCTCGCTGTCGAGCGCCACGCCGAGCTCCTGCAGGCGCTGCTTGAACGCGTTGCGGCCCGACAGCTTGCCGAGCACGATCTTGTTCGCGGTCCAGCCCACGTCTTCCGCGCGCATGATCTCGTAGGTGTCGCGCGCCTTCAGCACGCCGTCCTGGTGAATGCCCGACGCATGCGCGAACGCGTTCGCGCCGACCACCGCCTTGTTCGGCTGCACGACGAAGCCGGTGATCTGCGACACGAGCTTCGATGTCGGTACGATCTGCGTCGTGTCGATGCCGACGTCGAGGCCGAAGTAGTCCTTGCGGGTCTTCACGGCCATCACGATTTCTTCGAGCGACGTGTTGCCCGCGCGCTCGCCGAGGCCGTTGATCGTGCACTCGATCTGGCGCGCACCGCCGATCTTCACGCCGGCGAGCGAGTTCGCCACCGCCATCCCGAGATCGTTGTGGCAATGCACCGAGAAGATCGCCTTGTCCGAGTTCGGAATGCGCTCCCGCAGCGTCTTCACGAGGTTGCCGTACAGCTCCGGCACGCCGTAGCCGACCGTGTCCGCAATGTTGATCGTCGTCGCGCCTTCCGCGATCACGGCTTCCAGCACGCGGCACAGGAAGTCGAGATCCGAGCGGCTGCCGTCTTCCGGCGAGAATTCGACGTTGTCGGTGAACTTGCGCGCGAAACGCACCGCGAGACGCGCCTGCTCGAACACCTGGTCGGGCGTCATCCGCAGCTTCTTCTCCATGTGCAGCGGCGACGTCGCGATGAACGTGTGGATCCGCGCGCTGTTGGCCGGCTTCAGCGCGTCAGCGGCGCGCTGGATGTCCTTGTCGTTGGCGCGCGCCAGCGAGCAGATCGTGCTGTCCTTCACGAGACCGGCGATCGTGTGGATCGCGTCGAAATCGCCGTTCGAGCTGGCCGCGAAGCCGGCCTCGATCACGTCGACCTTCATCCTCTCGAGGTGCTTCGCGATGCGGATTTTCTCTTCCTTCGTCATCGACGCACCGGGCGATTGTTCGCCGTCACGCAACGTCGTATCGAAAATGATCAGCTTGTCTGTCATGGGGGGCTCCAGGGCTCTTTATACGGAAGTCAAACGTAACGAGATCGCGCCACCGCTGGCGACGCTCGACAACAGACGAAGCTTGACGGGGGGCGAGAACGGTCAGCGCGGCAGGCGCGCCGAAGCTGGCGCGCGTAGCGGCGCACCGGCTAGAAGGAGGGAGAGGCGGGAAAATGCAGTCATGCCAAAGACTATAGCGGCATTCCGTTGGGTGCGCAATCGGACGGCACCCGGGGTTTCCGGCCGCACGGGCCGAACCAGGGACAAATGAAAACGGCGACCCTGGGGCCGCCGTTTCCGGGCAAAGCATGCGCGTGCGTCAGTGATCGCGCTGCGACGAGCGCGCCGGATTCGCGCGCCCGCGGATGGCCATGTAGCCCCAGAACACGTAACCGGACAGCCCGTACAGCACGAACAGGCAGAACAGCATCAGCGGCGGATCGGACGACACCAGCACGAACGCGACGACAACCAGCAGGATCGCCGCGAACGGCACGCGGTGCCGCACGTCGAGCGCCTTGCCGCTGTAGAACGGCGCGTTCGACACCATCGTCACGCCCGCGTAGATCGTCAGCACGAACGCGACCCACGGCAGCCAGCCGAGCTTCATCGGCACGCGGTTGTCGGTGGCAAGCCACACGAAGCCCGCGATCAGTGCGGCCGCGGCCGGGCTCGGCAACCCCTGGAAGAAGCGCTTGTCGACGACGCCGATGTTCGTATTGAAGCGCGCAAGGCGCAGCGCGGCGCCCGAGCAGTACACGAACGCGGCGAGCCAGCCCCAGCGGCCGAGATCCTTCAGCACCCACTCGTACATCACGAGCGCGGGCGCGACGCCGAACGACACCATGTCCGACAGGCTGTCGAACTGCTCGCCGAACGCGCTCTGCGTATGCGTCATGCGTGCCACGCGCCCGTCCATCCCGTCGAGCACCATGGCGACGAAAATCGCGATCGCGGCGATCTCGAAGCGCACGTTCATCGCCTGCACGACCGCGAAGAAGCCGCAGAACAGCGCGGCGGTCGTGAATGCGTTCGGCAGCAGGTAGATGCCGCGCGTCTTCAGGAACCGCTGGCGCGCGGCGCGGCGGCTCTCGATGGGCACCGGATCCTGTGCCATCACCTTGTTGCGCCGGAACGGGCGTGGCGTCTGGCCGGCGCCGTTGCGCGGCCGACGCGGTTTGAATGCGGCCATGGTGCGCCCCGCCGCTTACTGTTCGAGTTCGGCGAGGATCGTCGACGACGCGTAGACCTTCTCGCCGATCGACACCTTCGCGCGGCTGCCGAGCGGCAGGTACACGTCGACGCGCGAACCGAAGCGGATGAAACCGTAGCGCTGGCCGCGCGACAGCGGTTCGCCCGCGCGCACGTAGCAGAGGATCCGGCGCGCAACGAGGCCGGCGATCTGCACCGCGGTCACGGTCTTGCCGCTCGCCGTCTGGATCACGACCGCATTACGCTCGTTCTCGGTCGACGCCTTGTCGATCGCCGCGTTCAGGAACGCGCCCGGGAAGTATTCGACCTTGGAGATCGCGCCATCGACCGGCGAACGCTGCGAATGGACGTTGAAGACATTCATGAACACGCTGATCTTCAGCGCTTCGCGGTTCGCGTACGGGTCCTGCGTGGTCTCGACCGCGACGATACGGCCGTCCGCCGGGCACAGCACCGCGTTCGGCTGCGCCGGGATCGGACGCTGCGGGTCGCGGAAGAACTGGACGACGAAGACGAGCAGCAGCCAGAACGGCCACGCGAAGCCGAAGCCCCCGACAGCATGGATCAACAGCGCGATGACGGCTGCAATCGCGATGAACGGCCAGCCTTCGCGCGCGATGATCGGATGAGGATAGTTCATGGATTCGTTCTGTGTTCGGTGAATTGCAAAGCCCGTAGGATAGCAAAAGCCGCCCGGGGCACTGCTGCCTTCGGGCGGCTTTTTGGTACCGGCCCTCTATTCGAAGGGCCGGATCAGCACGCGGTGCTTAGTTCTTCGACTGGTCGACGAGCTTGTTCTTCGCGATCCACGGCATCATCGCGCGCAGTTTCGAGCCGACTTGCTCGATCTGGTGCTCGGCCGTCAGGCGGCGGCGCGACTGCAGCGTCGGTGCGCCTGCCTTGTTCTCGAGAATGAAGCTCTTCGCGTACTCGCCCGTCTGGATGTCGGTCAGGCACTGCTTCATCGCCTTCTTCGTCTCTTCCGTGACGATGCGCGGGCCCGTCACGTACTCGCCGTACTCGGCGTTGTTCGAGATCGAGTAGTTCATGTTCGCGATGCCGCCTTCGTAGATCAGGTCGACGATCAGCTTCAGTTCGTGCAGGCACTCGAAGTACGCCATTTCCGGCGCGTAGCCTGCTTCGACCAGCGTCTCGAAGCCGGCCTTGATCAGCTCGACGGTACCGCCGCACAGCACGGCCTGCTCGCCGAACAGGTCGGTTTCGGTTTCTTCACGGAAGTTGGTTTCGATGATGCCCGCACGGCCGCCGCCGTTCGCTGCCGCGTACGACAGCGCGATGTCGCGTGCCGCGCCCGACTTGTTCTGCGCAACCGCGATCAGGTGCGGCACGCCGCCACCTTGCGAGTACGTGCCGCGAACCGTGTGGCCCGGTGCCTTCGGCGCGATCATGATCACGTCGAGGTCGGCGCGCGGGATCACCGCGCCGTAGTGGACGTTGAAGCCGTGCGCGAATGCCAGCGCCGCGCCCTGCTTGATGTTCGCGTGGACTTCCTTCGCGTACACGTCGGCGATCTGCTCGTCCGGCAGCAGCATCATCACGACGTCGGCGCTCTTCACCGCTTCCGCGACTTCCTTGACCGACAGGCCTGCGTTTTCGGCCTTGCTCCACGACGCGCCGCCCTTGCGCAGGCCGACCGTCACGTTCACGCCGCTGTCCTTCAGGTTCAGCGCGTGTGCATGGCCTTGCGAGCCGTAGCCGATGATCGTGACTTGCTTGCCCTTGATGAGGGAGAGGTCAGCGTCTTTGTCGTAGAAAACGTTCATGATGGTTCCTTCGCTAATTCAAAAATTCAACAATTCGTTCGGATGGAGTACTGCGGGCCGGGACATGACGGCGCACCCGGCGTGCCTGTCCGGCATCACACCTTCAGGATGCGCTCGCCGCGTCCGATGCCGGAGCTGCCGGTGCGCACGGTCTCTAGGATCGCGCCCGCGTCCAGCCCCTGGATGAATGCGTCGAGCTTGTCGCTCGCGCCCGTCAATTCGATCGTGTAGGTCTTTTCGGTCACGTCGATGATGCGGCCGCGGAAAATGTCCGCCATCCGCTTCATTTCTTCGCGCTCCTTGCCCACTGCACGTACCTTGATCAGCATCAGCTCGCGTTCGATGTGTGCACCGTCGGTCAGGTCCACCACTTTCACCACCTCGATCAGGCGGTTCAGATGCTTCGTGATCTGTTCGATCACGTCGTCGGAGCCAATGGAAACGATGGTGAGCCGCGACAGCGATTGGTCTTCGGTCGGCGCCACCGTCAAGGTTTCGATGTTGTAGCCGCGTGCGGAAAACAGACCGACCACGCGCGACAGCGCGCCCGGTTCGTTCTCCAGCAGGACGGAAATGATGTGTCTCATGTTCGCTTCTTCCAGAATGTGTCCGTGTCGATTCTCTCGCGCCGCGCGCTGCCGCGTGCCGCGCCGCCCTTCGTGAAGGCGGCCGCATCGGGCTCAGGCGCGCGTCGCGCCGTTACAGATCTTCCGATCCGAGCAGCATCTCGGTGATGCCCTTGCCGGCCTGTACCATCGGCCAGACGTTTTCGGTCGGATCGGTCTGGAAGTCGAGAAACACGGTGCGGTCCTTCAGGCGCAACGCTTCCTTCAGCGCCGGCTCCACATCCGAGGTCTTTTCGATCCGCAAGCCGACATGGCCGTACGCTTCGGCGAGCTTCACGAAATCAGGCAGCGCATCCATGTACGAATGCGAATAGCGCTTGCTGTATTCGATCTGCTGCCACTGGCGAACCATGCCGAGATAGCGGTTGTTCAGCGAAATGATCTTCACGGGCGTGTCGTACTGCAGGCAGGTCGACAGTTCCTGGATGCACATCTGGATCGAGCCTTCGCCCGTGATGCACAGCACGTCGTCGTCCGGGTGCGCCATCTTGACGCCCATCGCTGCCGGCAGGCCGAAGCCCATCGTGCCGAGGCCGCCGGAGTTGATCCAGCGACGCGGCTTGTTGAAACGGTAGAACTGCGCCGCCCACATCTGGTGCTGGCCGACGTCCGAGCACACGAACGCATTGCCGTCCGTCAGCTCCCACGCCTTCTCGACCACGTACTGCGGCTTGATGATCTCGCTCTCGCGGTCGTACTTCAGGCAATCCTTCGAGCGCCAGCCCTCGATGTCCTTCCACCATTGCGCGAGCGCCTCGGTGTCGGGGCCATGCTCGGCCGTCTGCAGCTGCTCGATCAGCTCCTTCAGCACCTCCTTCACGTCGCCGACGATCGGGATGTCGACCTTCACACGCTTCGAGATCGACGACGGGTCGATGTCGATGTGGATGATCTTGCGCGGACGCGACGCGAAGTGCGCCGGGTCGCCGATCACGCGGTCGTCGAAGCGGGCACCGATCGCGATCAGCACGTCGCAGTGCTGCATCGCCATGTTCGCTTCGTAGGTGCCGTGCATGCCGAGCATGCCGAGGAATTTCTTGTCCGACGCGCGATAGCCGCCCAGGCCCATCAGCGTGTTCGTGACCGGGTAGCCGAGGAGATCCGCGAACTGGTTCAGTTCGCGCGACGCGTCGGCGAGGATGATGCCGCCACCCGTGTAGATGTACGGACGCTTGGCCGTCAGCAGCAGCGACACGGCCTTGCGGATCTGGCCCGAATGGCCCTTCGTGACCGGGTTGTACGAACGCAGCGACACGCTCTTGACGGGCTCGTATTCGCACGGCGTCTTCGAGATGTCCTTCGGGATGTCGATCAGCACCGGGCCCGGACGGCCGGTGCGGGCGATATAGAACGCCTTCTTGACGGTTTCCGCGAGGTCGCGCACGTCCTTCACGAGGAAGTTGTGCTTCACGCACGGACGCGTGATGCCGACGGTGTCGCACTCCTGGAAGGCATCCTGGCCGATCGCGGCCGTGGGCACCTGGCCGCTGATCACGACCATCGGGATCGAATCCATGTACGCCGTGGCGATGCCGGTCACCGCGTTGGTGACACCGGGGCCCGACGTCACGAGGCAGACGCCGACATTGCCGGTGGAACGCGCATACGCATCGGCTGCGTGCACGGCCGCTTGTTCATGGCGCACCAGCACGTGCTGAATCTTGTCCTGCTTGTAAAGCTCGTCGTAGATGTAAAGTACCGAGCCGCCGGGGTAGCCCCAGATGAATTCGACGTTTTCGTCGGCCAGTGCCTTCATGAGCACGGTACCGCCGATGGAGTCGCTATCGGGAGGGGAAAGGGGTTCCGACGTGGAGAATTCCGCGCTGGGCATGTTCATTTTGACCTTTCGAATTTTCGGCAAAAAATTGATCGGGTGCTCTCTGCCGGGCTTGTGGCTCGGGTTCAAGCGGCGCGTCCAGTTTGAAGGGCAGGCTTCTTGGGCCAGCCTCAAATGAGACCATCACTTCATGTTGCGAATCATTGACGATAGCGGGTCGCGAGGGGGTCGTCAAGCAAAATATCCCGCAGCGCATCATGGGCGCCGCCCGGCACCCGCCGCCGCGGCTCGCGCGCAACGTGCGGCGGCCAACCCGGTGCCAAGCGGCGCGAAAATTTGATAGCATCCGCGGGTTTTACGAAATTTTTCGCCCTTTTACACCACGCAGCGGCCCGCAGCGCATACCTTCACGGAATGGCATCAGACAAGGAACTCGCCGACTTTCTGGCGGGCGTCGAAAGGCGCGCGTTCAAGCAGGCTGCGTACGCCGTGCGTGACGACGATGCGTCGCTCGACATCGTGCAGGACGCGATGATCAAGCTTGCGGAGAAGTACGGCGACCGGCCGGCGGCCGAGTTGCCGCTGCTTTTTCAGCGGATCCTGCAGAACGCGATCCACGACTGGTTCCGCCGGCAGAAAGTCCGCAACACGTGGGTCACGCTCTTCTCGTCGCTGAACAGCGGCGACGACGACGACTTCGACCCGCTCGAAACACTCGAATCCGCGGACGACAACGCGGGCGTCGAAAGCAGCGAGCACCGCCTCGAACGAGAGCAGGTTCTGGCCCTGATCGACGAAGAAATCCAGAAGCTTCCGGCGCGTCAACGGGAAGCGTTCCTGATGCGTTATTGGGAAGATATGGATGTCGCCGAGACTGCCGCCGCAATGGGGTGCTCCGAGGGCAGCGTGAAGACGCACTGCTCACGGGCCACCCACACGCTGGCGCATGCGCTCAAGGCCAAAGGAATCACGCTATGAGCTCCGCTCCCGCAAATCGAGAACACGAATTCGCGTTGAAGGTGCGCCGCGCGCTGGACGAGTGCGCGGCCGACCTGCCTGCCGCGACCACCGACCGTCTGGCCGTCGCCCGCCGGGCCGCGCTCGCGCGCAAGAAGCCCGAAGCCGCGACCGTGCCGGTGTTCGTGCCGGCCTTCGCCGGCGCGGCCGGTGCGTACGGCACGGCGCCCGCGAGCCGCCCGCAGGCGTCGCTCGCGCGCCGCCTGCTGCGCGCGTGGCCGCTGGCGCTGCTGCTCGCGGGGCTCGTCGGCATCGCCTACTGGGAAGACATGCAGCGCACCGCCGAACTCGCCGACATCGACGCGGCGATGCTCAGCGACGACCTGCCGCTCAATGCGTATCTCGATCACGGGTTCAACGCGTATCTGTCGCGCGCTCACTAACAGACAATAACGAGGGGATCGCACGGGTGAGTCAGAAGCGCGGCCTGGCCGTATTTTTCGGATGCGTAATCGCGATCGCCGTTTCCTACGTCGCCACTTACCCACGATTCCACCCGGCCCCCGCGACGACCGCCGCCGCGGTCAGCAGCCCTGCCGCGCCCGCATCGGCCGCGACCGGGCTGAGCACCGAACTCCCCCCGCTGCCCCTACCCCTGCCGCTGCCGGCCGCTACCGGCCCGTTGTCGTGGGCGCGCCTCACGCCGGCGCAGCACGCGGCGCTCGCGCCGTTCGCCGACCAGTGGGACGGCTTCAGCGATGCCCGCAAGCGTAAATGGCTGAAGATCGCATCGCGTTTCGCGAAGTTGACGCCCGATGACCAGAAGCGCCTGCAGGACCGGATGACCGAATGGGCCAAGATGACGCCCGAGCAGCGCCGTGTCGCGCGCGAGAACTACCAGAGTGCGAAGGAGCTTTCCGCGCAGGCGCGCGAGCGGGCGTGGAAGGCATACCAGCAACTCCCGGAAGAGCAGAAGGAACGTCTCGCGGCCGCCGAGCGCCGCCGCCGGCCGAGCGTCGTCAGTGCGCCGCCGACCGTCGCCGACCGGGACGTGCGCCGCCTCGTCAATTCGCACGAACACCCAGCAAGCGGCCCGGCCACCGTACCGGCGCCCGTCTCGGCCGCCGTCGCGCCGCCGGTACCCGCATCGTCGACGGCCGGCACCGCATCCGCGCCGGCTGCCGTGGCGCCGGTGTCGCCCGCCGACGCGCCCTCGCTGTTCAAGGGCTCCTGAGCGCCCGTGGCGAACGCCCACGCACCTGAAACTCCGACCGCCGCGCCGTCCGTGCGACGGCGTCTCGCCGCGCTGCTCTACGAAGGTGTGCTGCTGTTCGGCGTGGTGTTCTTCGCCGGGCTCGCGTTCAGCCTCGCGACGCAGCAACGCAACGGCCTCGTCCATCACAACCTGCTCGCCGCCTGGATCGCGCTCGTGGTCGGCGCGTACTTCGTCTGGTTCTGGACCCACGGCGGCCAAACGCTGCCGATGAAGACCTGGCGGCTGCGGCTCGAATCGTCGAGCGGCCGGCCGCTGAGCGCGGGCCACGCGCTCGTCCGCTATGTGCTCGGCTGGCTGTGGTTCCTGCCGCCGCTCGCGCTGCATCCACTCCTCGGCCTGTCGGTACCCGTCACGCTCGCGCTCACCGCCGCATGGATCGCCGTATGGGCAGGCGCCGCGCGACTGCATGCCGAGCGCCAGTTTCCGCACGACCGGATCGCCCGCACGCGCGTCGTCGCGATACCGCGCTGACGCACGGCATTCGCCTGATGAAAACACCTCGCCGAGGCGACTTCCGCCCGGCCCGGCAGCCTCGCCCGACAATGGCGAGCCGTTCCGTACGGCACATTACGCAACGCCCGGTCATTCACTGCTAAACACCCTGCAGCGGTCGTAATAAGAACGTCTCGTGACTGTCATGGCACAGTCACGCCCGCATGGCGGAATGCCGGTAATGTCAACCGGCGCGAGTCATGCATGGGCCAGAAAACGTCCGCGACCTCCCTGTTCCGTCACCCTATCGGCGCCCGCGCCGCCACAGCGTTCCTGTCCGGTTCTGCCGCAACCGACGGGCTGGTATCGCAAGACCCGCCTGCCGGGCACGCCGCGCAGCATGACGACCCCGACTCGTCGGCCCACCGCTATCGCACCATCTGGCTGTCCGACATCCACCTCGGCTCGAGCGGCTGCCAGGCGCCGTACCTGCTCGACTTCCTGCGCCACAACGATTCGGAGTACCTGTACCTCGTCGGCGACATCATCGACGGCTGGCAGCTGAAAAAGGGCTGGTACTGGCCGCAGGCGCACAACGACGTCGTGCAGAAGATCCTGCGCAAGGCACGCAAGGGGACGCAGGTCGTCTACATCCCCGGCAACCACGACGAAGGCGCGCGGCAGTTCTGCGATCTCGCATTCGGCGACATCCAGGTGCGCGGCGAGGCGTTCCACACGACGCTCGCGGGCAAACGTTTGTGGATCGTGCACGGCGACCTGTTCGACGGCGTGATCCAGCACGCGAAATGGCTCGCGTACCTCGGCGACACGCTCTACACGCTGATCCTCGTGCTGAACCGCTGGTTCAACCGGATCCGCAGCCGGCTCGGCTTCCAGTACTGGTCGCTGTCGCAGTACCTGAAGCACCAGGTCAAGAACGCCGTCAACTTCATCTCCCAGTTCGAGACCGTGATGACCGACGAGGCGCGCCGCCGCGGCTGCGACGGCGTCGTGTGCGGCCACATCCACAAGGCGGAGATCCGCGACATCGACGGCGTGCTGTACTGCAACGACGGCGACTGGGTCGAAAGCCTGTCCGCACTCGTCGAAACGATGGAAGGCGAACTGAAGATCGTCTACTGGACGGTGATGCGCACCGCACCGACGGAGACCACGTCGCGCAAGGCCAAGGCCACTGCCTGACACCCCCCTACTTACAGGACAAAGCCGCGATGAAGATCATGATCGTCACCGACGCGTGGGAACCGCAGGTCAACGGCGTCGTGCGCACGCTGAAGAGCACGTCGCGCGAACTCACCGCGCTCGGCCACCGCGTCGAACTGCTGACGCCGCTGGAATTCCGTACGGTGCCCTGCCCGACCTACCCGGAGATCCGCCTGTCGATCCTGCCGTACCGCAAGCTGCGCGCGCGGATCGATGCGTTCGCCCCCGACGCGCTGCACATCGCGACCGAAGGCCCGCTCGGCCTCGCCGCGCGACGCTACGCGCGATCGCGCAAGCTGCCGTACACGACCGCGTACCACACGCGCTTTCCGGAATACGTGCAGGCGCGCTTCGGCATCCCGCTCGCCGCGACCTACCGCTTCCTGCACTGGTTCCACGGCCCGTCGCTCGCGGTGATGGCGCCGACGCCGGTCGTCAAGCAGGACCTCGAGAAATTCGGCTTCACGAACGTCGTGCTGTGGACGCGCGGCGTCGATCTCGACGTGTTCCGGCCGATGGAATCGAAGGTGCTCAACACCGCGCGGCCGATCTTCCTGTACGTGGGCCGCGTCGCGATCGAGAAGAACGTCGAGGCATTCCTGCGCCTCGACCTGCCCGGCTCGAAATGGGTCGCGGGCGAAGGCCCCGCGCTCGCTGAGCTGAAGTCGCGCTATCCGGAAGCAAACTATCTCGGCGTGCTGTCACAGGCCGAGCTCGCCAAGGTGTATGCTGCGGCCGACGTGTTCGTGTTCCCGAGTCGCACCGACACGTTCGGCCTCGTGCTGCTCGAGGCGCTCGCCTGCGGCACGCCGGTAGCCGCGTATCCCGTGACGGGCCCGATCGACGTGCTCGGCGAAGGCGACGCCGGCGCGATGCACGAAGACCTGCAGGAAGCCTGCCTCGAGGCGCTTAAGATCGAACGCACCACTGCGCGCGCGTGGGCCGAACGCTTCTCGTGGCGCGCGGCATCCGAGCAGTTCGCGTCGCATCTGAAGCCGCTGCCGAAGACCGCGTACTCGCCAGCAGAAGGTGCCGCCGTTTGAAACGAGACCTGAACGACAAAATCCCGCCCCCCGACGCAACGCCGCAACGGCACCGCCCGTTCGACGAGGAAGAGCCGCATGCCGACGCGGACGTGCACGCGCACGAGCCGCTCGGCCCCGACGATCGGCTCGCGCCGCTGCCGCCGAACCCGTACAAGCGCCATCGCGGCATCACGCGCGCCTGGTACGCCCTCAAGCATTCGCTGAACGGCTTTCGCGTGGCGATTCGCGAGGAGAGCGCGTTTCGCCAGGAGCTCACGCTCGCTGCGCTGATGCTCCCGATCGGCGCGTTCGCACCGGTGCCGGCGGCATCGCGTGCGCTGCTGATCGCGTCGGTGCTGCTCGTGCTGATCGTCGAGCTGCTGAACTCGAGCGTCGAGGCCGCGATCGACCGCATCTCGCTCGAGCGTCACGAACTCTCGAAGCGCGCGAAGGATCTCGGCAGCGCAGCCGTGACCGTCGCGCTGTTCGCGTGCGTGACGACGTGGGGCTTCGTGCTCGGCCCAGTCGTCGCACGCTGGCTCGGCTTCTAGAGAGCTGCCCTGCGGGTACCTGGCGCACCGCCCGCGTGCGGCGCTGCACCATGCGCTGCGCGGGGCGGCGATCACGAAATGCCCCGATGTGGCGAAACCCCGGTTTATAATCGTCCGCTAGACATAGAACAGCAACCCGCGCCGGACGAATCACGCAGCATCGATTGCAGCGCCCGCCAGTCCGGCACACACAGGGCCGGACGACATGGAAGCGAAACCTCCCCGCCGCACCCGCGAACGGATTCTCGAGTTGTCGTTGAAACTCTTCAACGAGATCGGCGAGCCGAACGTCACGACCACGACGATCGCCGAGGAAATGGAAATCAGTCCAGGCAACCTGTACTACCATTTCCGCAACAAGGACGACATCATCAACAGCATCTTCGCGCAGTTCGAGCAGCAGATCGAACGGCGGCTGCGCTTTCCCGAAGATCACCGTCCGACGATCGACGAAACCTGGTCGTACCTGCAGTACATGGCCGATTTCATGTGGACCTACCGGTTCCTGTATCGCGACCTCAACGACCTGCTCGCCCGCAACCGCACGCTCGAGACGCACTTCAAGCAGATCATCAGCCACAAGGTGCGCTTCGCGCGCGACATGTGCGAGCTGCTCGTGTCCGACGCCGAGATGGTCGCGACGCCCGCGGAGATCGAAGTCATCGCCACCAACATGGCCGTCATTTCGACGTACTGGCTGTCGTATCAGTACGTGATGCATCCGCGCAAATACAACGACCAGGACGCGATCCGCGAGGAACTGCACCAGGTCAGCATGCACGTGATCTCCGTGATGGCACCGTACCTGCGCGGCCGTTCGCGCCAGCTGTTCGACGACCTGGTCTCCGGCAAGCTGCCGAAGCGCCAGTTCACCGACTACCTGCCGCCGCGCGACGGCTCGCCGCGCCCCGCCGACAGCCCCGTCGTCACCGGGCAGGCGCCCGCCAAGGATGCCAAGCAATGAAGGCTGTTTGTGTTTACTGCGGCTCGTCGTCCGGCGTGCGGCCCGTCTATGCCGACGCCGCGCGCGCATTCGGCCGCGCGCTCGTCGATGCGGACCTCACGCTCGTCTACGGCGGCGGCCGGGTCGGCCTGATGGGCGTGATCGCCGACGAAGTGATGGCGGCCGGCGGCCGTGCAGTCGGCGTGATCCCCGAACTGCTCGTCGACAAGGAAGTCGGCCATACCGGGCTGTCGGAGCTGCACGTCGTGCCTGACATGCATCACCGCAAGAAAATGATGGCCGACCTGTCCGATGCGTTCGTCGCGATGCCCGGCGGCGCCGGCACGCTCGAGGAGCTCTTCGAGGTTTACACGTGGGCGCAGCTCGGCTATCACCGCAAGCCCGTCGCGCTCTACAACATCGATTCGTTCTACGATCCGCTGATCGCGCTGCTGCGCCATACGGTCGACGAGGGCTTCATGCGTCCGGCCTATTTCGACGCACTGTGCGTCGAATCGGAACCCGTCGAGCTGATCGAGCGACTGCGCCGCTACCAGCCGCCCGCCCGCGACAAGTGGGCGCCCGACGCGGCCAAGTAACCGTCACCGGAACCCGCACGCGATGACCGCACCGTCCGAGCGCAAGGCCGTCCTCATCACCGGCGCGAGTCGCGGCATCGGCCGCGCGACCGCCGTGCTCGCGGCCGAGCGCGGCTGGGACGTCGGCATCAACTACGCGCGCGACGCGGCGGCGGCCGAACTCACCGCGCAGGCCGTCCGCGACGCGGGCGGCCGGGCGTGCGTCGTCGCGGGCGACGTCGCGAACGAAGCCGATGTCGTCGCGATGTTCGACACCGTCACGGCCGCATTCGGCCGCGTCGACGCGCTCGTCAACAACGCGGGCATCGTCGCGCCGTCGATGCCGCTCGCCGACATGCCGGCCGACCGGCTGCGGCGGATGTTCGACACCAACGTGCTCGGCGCGTATCTGTGTGCGCGCGAAGCCGCGCGCCGGCTCTCCACCGACCGCGGCGGCCGCGGCGGCGCGATCGTCAACGTCTCGTCGATCGCCTCCCGGCTCGGCTCGCCGAACGAATACGTCGACTATGCGGGGTCGAAAGGCGCGGTCGACTCGCTGACGATCGGTCTCGCGAAGGAACTCGGCCCGCACGGCGTACGCGTCAACGCGATCCGACCCGGCCTGATCGAGACCGACATTCACGCGAGCGGCGGCCAGCCGGGCCGTGCGGCCCGCCTCGGCGCCACGACACCGCTCGGCCGCGCGGGCGAAGCGCGGGAGATCGCCGAAGCGATCGTCTGGCTACTGGGCGACGCGGCGTCCTACACGACGGGCGCCCTGCTCGACGTCGGCGGCGGCCGGTAATTCCGCACTGCGGCGCATCCAAAACCACCGTCCGAAGCGATCCGTCGTCACGACACCACAAATCTCCACAATTTCGTGACACGAACGGTAATCCACCGTAACAATTCCGTGGTCTACTAGCGGACATTCAGGCAGGTGTCATAAACACCCGTCCGTTGGCCTTTGATATGGCCCCAATCGGTCCTGCCCACGTCGCCGGATCCGCTCGACTCGACCCGAGATTCCTTCCATGCCTGGAACCGCAGCGCCCAGCCGGCGACGCACGTCTGTGCCCGCTCCGGCCCAGTACACCCATTCGACCGCCGACGCCGATCTCACCGCAACGCTCGACGCCGCCGGCACGCCCGTCGCCGCCTCGACCGCCGTCACCAGCACGACGCGCGAACGCTCGCGCCTGCTCGGCTGGCGCGCGTGGCTGTTCGTCGCCGCGCTGATCTGCGCGTATACGCTGCCGGGCGTGCTCGGCCACGACCCGTGGAAGCAGGACGAAACCTACACGTTCGGCATCATCCAGCACATGCTCGAGACCGGCGACTTCGTCGTGCCGACCAATGCCGGCCTGCCGTTCATGGAAAAGCCGCCGCTCTACGCCTGGGTCGCGACCAGCCTCGCGTGGCTGCTGCAGCGCGTGATGCCGCTGCACGACGCGGCCCGGCTCGCGAGCGCGCTGTTCGCCGCACTGGCATTCGGCTTCATCGCGCGCGCGGCGCGCGTCGCCAGCCGCGCGGACGCCTGGTTCGACCTGCGCGTGATCGGTCCCGTCGTGCTGAGCGCCGGCACGCTCGTGGTCATCAAGCACGTGCACGACATGATGACCGACGTCGCGCTGTTCGCCGGCACGGCAATCGCGTTCTGCGGACTGCTCGAACTCGTGATGCAGCACGTCGCGCGTGCGCAGCAGATGCGGCACGGGCTACCGGTCCGGCCGTCGGGCCGCTGGGCCGCGCCGATCTTCGGCGCGGGCGTCGGCATCGCACTGATGACGAAGGGGCTGTTCGTGCCGCTCGTGTTTGCCGCCACGCTCGTCGGCGCGATGGTGCTCTATCCGGCCTGCCGCACCCGCGCGTTCGCGCGCTCGCTCGGCGTCGCCGCACTGGTGTTCGCGCCGTTCGCGCTCGTCTGGCCGACCGCGCTGTTCCTGCGCTCCGAGACGCTGTTCATGACGTGGTTCTGGGACAACAACGTCGGCCGCTTCTTCGGTTTCTCCGTCCCCGAACTGGGCGCGGAAAACGACAAGCCGTTCTTCATCCTGCGTGCGTTCCTGCTCGTCGGCTTCCCGGTCGCGCCGCTCGCGATCGTCGCGCTCGCGCGCGGTGCGTGGCGCGACTGGCGCACGCCGCGCATCGCGCTGCCGGTGATGTTCACGCTCGTCGGGCTCGTCGTGCTGCAAGTGTCCGCGACGTCGCGCCAGCTCTACATCCTGCCGTTCTTCGCCCCGCTCGCGCTGGTCGCCGCACAGGCCATCGACCGCCTGCCGCGCCAGCTGCATCTCGCGTGGGACTACCTGAGCCGCATCCTGTTCGGCACGGCCGCCGCGCTCGCCTGGGCCATCTGGGCGGTGATGGCCGATCCGGCGGCGTCGCGCAAGGATCTGACGCTGCTCGGCCGCTGGCTGCCGCTCGACTGGACGATGCCGATCGAACCCGCGCTCGTGATCGGTGCGCTCGTGCTGACGGTCGGCTGGCTGACGCTGCTGCCGAAGCTGCGCGCGACGGGCGTCTGGCGCGGCGCGCTGTCGTGGGGCGCCGGCGCACTCGTCGCATGGGGGCTCATTTACACGCTGCTGCTGCCATGGCTCGACGTCGCGAAAAGCTACCGCTCGGTGTTCGACGACCTGAACGCGCATCTCGCACTCGAATGGAACGACGGCGACTGCATGGCGAGCCTGCACGGGCTCGGCGAATCGGAAGCGCCGATGCTGTACTACTTCTCCGGCATCCAGCACACGCCGATCGACGACGCGAAGACGACACGCTGCACCTGGATGATCGTTCAGGGCGTGCGGGCCGTCGATCCGGCACCCGGCGACGAATGGAAACTGTTCTGGACGGGCTCCCGCCCGGGCGACAACGAGGAACTGCTGCGCGTGTACGTGCGCACGCCCGAACAGCACGTTGAGTAAGGCGGGGGAGCGACGGCGGACGCGCCGCCGTCGTGCTTGCCCTCGTACCGGGCGTGGCGTGGTGAGCACCACCGCCCGAGCAGCGAACAGCCATCGGGAAATGCGCGCCGCCGCCCGGCGTGCCCTGCCGCCACCGTGCCCGCGTGACTCCGCGGGCCTCCCCTCTTCCCGCGTCACGCCGCTGCCCGAATCGTCAGAACGACGAACCAGGCTCGCGAAGAAACGCCGTCTCCTCGTCGCTCGATACCCGACCGAGAATCGCGTTCCGGTGCGGAAAGCGGCCGAAGCGCTCGACGACGGCCGCATGCAGCAACGCGAAGCGGTGATAGCTCTCGCACCCTGCTTCGTCGCGAATGCCTGCGCACAGGCGCACGGCCTCACGCTGGCTCTCGACCGACTCGTCGTGCTCGAACGGCAGATACGCAAACGCGCGGTGATGTCCGCTCGGCAACTGCGCGTCCCAGTCGGCCGCGACGACGCGGCGCGCAAGCGCGAGCGCTTTCGGATCGGCGGCAAACGCGCGCGGCGTGCCGCGATGGATGTTGCGCGAGAACTGGTCGAGCACGACGATCAACGCCAGTGCCCCCGACGGCGAGCTTGCCCAGTGATCGCAAGCGCCGTCGCACGCGGCGTCGAGCAACGCGCCGTAGCGCGTGCGCAGCACGTCGTCGAATGCCGCGCCGCCGTTGAACCAGACCTTGCGGTTCTGCCCGAATTCGGCCGAGCCCGGCTCGCCGAACCAGAAATCGAGAATCTCCCGCGCTTGCGGATCGAGCGCCGCCGCGCCCGCGTGGGGGGTGTCAATCGTCATGCAAACTCCAGTACGAGGCGCCGGGTGCGCGCGCTCTTCTTTTCCAGTTTCGCGACCCGCAGCTCGCCGATTTCGGACGTATTGCGCACATGCGTGCCGCCGCACGGCTGCAGGTCGACCTGCTCGATGCGCAGCAGCCGCACGCGGCCGAGGCCCATCGGCGGCTTCACGCTCATCGTGCGCACGAGGTCCGGCCGCGCGGCCATCTCGTCGTCGGTGATCCATTCGGTCGTGACCGGATGCGCGCCGCCCACCAGGCCGGCGAGGCGCCGCTCGACGTCATCGCGGTCGATCGCGTCGGACGTCGCGAAATCCAGCCGCACGTAGTCGGCCGTCACGCTGCAGCCGTCGACCGCGTACGGCAGCACCGCGCACATCAGGTGCGCCGCGGTATGCAGCCGCATGTGGCGATAGCGGCGCAGCCAGTCGATCTCCGCGACCACGCGCGTGCCGGGCTCGAGCGCCGCGACACTCGCCTCCTGCCCCGGTGCGGGCACGTGCACGGCGTCGTCGGGCGTCGCGCCGTCGAACTTGGCCTTGCGCGTATCGGCAATCGCGATCGTGCTGCCGTCGGGGAGCGTCAGCGTGCCTGTGTCGCCGGCCTGGCCGCCGCCGAGCGGATAGAACACGGTGCGGTCGAGCCGGATGCCGTCGTCGCCGACGGCCAGCACGACCGCGTCGCATTGCGTGAGGTACGCGTTTTCGCGAAACAGCGCTTGTGTCGTCATCGGGCAAACCTCGTATCGATGGGGGGAAGCGGCCAGTGTCGCGCCGCGCGGCGCGCGCGCCCAGACGCAGATCGTCCCGCGCGCGGGCGGCGGCGTACCGGTCGATCAACCGGGCCGGTTGCGCATCCAGTCGGCCGTGTCGTAGAACGAATGCATGAGCCGCTCGCGCAGCGGCTCGGGCAGCCCGATGTCCTCCATCGCCCACGCCATGCAGCGCAACCACTGGTCGCGCTCGACCGACGCGATCGGGAACGGCAGGTGCCGCGCGCGCAGCCGCGGATGGCCGAACCGGCTGATGTAGTGGTCGGGGCCGCCGAGCCACCCGCACAGGAACCAGAAAAACTTGTCGCGCGAACCGTCGAGCGAATCCGGGTGCAGCGCGCGAATCTGCGCGAACTCGGGCTCGAGATCCATCAGGTCGTAAAAGCGGTCCACCATTTCGCGCACGCGGGCTTCACCGCCCACGAGCTCGAACGCCGTCGGTTGCGACGGCGCATCGTCATTCACATCGGTCATACGGATAGTCGGAAAAAACGGGATCTTCGGGGCCGCCGGCGACGCTCATGCGTCGCGCAGCGACTGCAGCGCGGGGCGCCGCAGCACATTATGCAGGCTCAGCCAGCCGGCCGCACCGGCGCACGCGACGCCGGCCGCGATGCCGGCCGGCACGAGCCACGGATCGACGGCGAGCTGGAAATCGAACACGCGCGACGCGAGCACCCAGCCGACCGCGATCGCGCCCGCCGACGCCAGCGCACCGGCCAGTGCGCCAACCACGACGAACTCCGCGCGCTGCACCGCGTTGACCTGCGCGCGCGACGCGCCGAGCGCGCGCAGCAGCGCGGCCTCGCGCACCCGCTCGTCGCGCGTGCCGGCGAGCGCCGTGTACAGCACGAGGACGCCGGCCGCGAGCGTGAACATGAACAGGAACTGCACCGCGCCGACCACCTGCAGCATCATCCGTTGCAATTGCGCGAGGATCGGCGCGACGTCGATCGCGGTCAGGTTCGGATAGCGCGCGATCAGCGGATCGAGAAGCGCGGCATTCGATGCCGGCAAATGGAAGCTCGTCAGGTACACGGCCGGGAAATCCTTCAGCACCGGCGGCGGCATCAGCACGAAGAAATTGACGCGGAACGAACCCCAGTCGAGCTTGCGCACGCTGGTGACCGGCGCGTCGACCGTCAGCCCCGTCACGTCGAAGCGCAGCACGTCGCCCGGCTTCACGTTCAGCGTCTTCGCGAGGCCGGCCTCGATCGAGATCTGCGGCGTCGCCGCGGTGCCGAACCAGTCGCCTTCGACGATCCGGTTGTCGGACGGCAACTGGGTCGTATAGGACAGGTTGAACTCGCGGTCGACGAGCCGGCGCGCCTCCTCGGACGGGTAGGCGTCCGGATTCACCGGCTTGCCGTTGATCGCGACGAGGCGGCCGCGCACCATCGGCTCGGGCACCGCGTCGCGCACGCCGTGGGCGGCCAGATAAGCCGCGACGTCGGCGCGCTGGTCGGGCTGGATGTCGATCAGGAACTGGTTCGGCGCATCGGGCGGCGTCGACTGCTGCCAGCCCGCGACGAGGTCGTTGCGCGTGATCGCGATCAGCAGCAGGCACATCAGGCCGAGCGCGAGCGCGGTGATCTGCAGCGCGCTCGCCGTGCCGCGCCGGTGCAGCGACGCCAGCGCGTAACGCCAGCCCACGCCCGCGGCCACGCGCGCGTTGCGCACCGCGCGCGCGGCGGCGAACAGCACGAGCCGCGCGATCAGCGCGAAACCGACCAGCGCGCCGGCGAACCCGCCCGCGACGATCAGCCCGAGTTTCAGGTTGCCGGCGGCCACGATCAGCAGCCCCGCGAACAGCACGACGCCGACCGCATACGCGGCCCACGCCGTGCGCGACGCGTCGCCCCACTCGCGCCGCAGCACGCGTACCGGCGGCACGCGCGTGAGCGGCACGAGCGGCGGCAGCGCGAAACCGAGCAGCAACACGAGCGCGGCGCCCATGCCGATCAGCGCCGGCCACAGCGTGGGAGGCGGCAGCACCACGTCGATCAGGCCGCCGAGCGCGGCCAGCAACGCCCAGTGGCCGCCATAGCCGAGCACCGCGCCTGCGGCGCCGGACACGATCCCGATGCCAACGAATTCGAGTGCGAACAGCGCGCCGAGCGTGCGGCGGCTCACGCCGAGGCAGCGCATCGTCGCGCAGCCGTCGAGGTGGCGCCGCATGTAGCGCTGCGCGGCCATCGCGATCGCGACCGCCGCGAGCAGCGCGGTGAGCAGCGCGACGAGCGTCAGGAAGTGGCGCGCGCGATCCAGCGTCTGCCGCACCTGCGGCTGGCCTTCCTGCAACGACTCGAGACCGACGCCGCGCAGCTTCCCGCCGTCGACACGTGCGTGCGCATACACCTCGAAACGCGCGACGGACTGCTGGTCGCCGGCAACCAGCAGCCGGTACGTGACACGGCTGCCATAGCCCGTGAGCCCCGTCGCGGCCAGCTCGTCCGCGCGCATCATCAGCCGCGGCGAGAAATTGACGAAGGAAAACCCGCGATCCAGCTCGCGGGAGATCGACGCGGCGACCTTGAAGGTGCGCAGGCCGACGCGCACCGTATCGCCCGCCTTCAGGTGCAGCGCATCGAGCAGCGCCGGATCGGCCCATACGGTGCCGGGCGCGGGAATCGCGACCGCCTTCTGCGCGGTGGCCGCGCCGGCCGGCAGGATCTCGACCGCGCCGCGCAACGGATAGCCGGGCGACACGGCCTTCACGGCCGCGAGGCGCGAGGGCGCCGCGTCGGTCGCCTGCCCGCCCGTGGCGGACGCGATCATGCTCGGGAAGATGGCGGTCGTCGCAGTACGCAGGCCGAGCGCGCGGGCCTGCTGGTCGAACGACGGATCGACGGGGCGATCGGCCCGCACGACGAAATCGGCGCCGAGCATCTGGCGCGCGTCGCGCTCGAGCCCCTGGCGCAGCCGGTCGGCGAGGAAGCCGACGCTCGTCAGCGCCGCGACCGCGAGCACCAGTGCCAGGACGAGCAGCGTCAACTCGCCCGCGCGCCAGTCGCGCGCGGTCATGCGGGCGGCCTGGCGGATCAGGTCGCGCAGGCCGAAGCGGCCGGCATGCGCGTTCACCTCATGGCCGGATTGCCCGGCCGGCGGCTGCGCCGCGGGTTGCCGCCCCTTCAATCGCGCTTCCCCCCGATCGAGTTGAGCCGCGACACCATGTGGTTCGCCATCCCGCGAAAGCCGCCGGAGACACCGCGCCACAGGCGCGGGAGCGCCCACGCGGACGCCGCGATGAAGGCGGCAAGCAGCACGAGGAACGCGAGCGGAACGAAGAACGCGAGCACGAGCCCGCCGACCACGAGGCCGTCCTCGGTCGACGACGCGATCCAGTTCGAAATCGGTTCGGGTGACAGGTTGATCATCGCGCGCGTGCCGGCCTTCGCCACGTGCGCGGCACCGGCCAGCGAGCCGCCGGCGAGCCCCGCGACCGCGAGCACGGTCGGATCGGCATGGCCGAGCGCGCCGGCGGCGAGCACGGCGCCGGCGGGAATGCGGATGAAGGTGTGCACGGCATCCCACAGCGAGTCGAACGCGGGGATCTTGTCGGCAAGGAATTCGGTGACGGCGAGCACGGCCGCGGCGCCGATGACCCACGGCGACATCAGGACGGCCAGCGTGTCGGGCAGGTGGAGCCAGCCGAACCGCGCCAGCACGCCGGCGATCAGCACGGTCAGGTACAGGCGCAGGCCGCTCGCCCACGCGAGCCCCGCGCCGAGCGAAATGGCTTCGATCATGGCCCTCTCCTTGCACTTTCCGTGCGCTTTGCCGATTGATCGGATCGGGTCGGACAGACCGGCCGCGCGGCGCGTGGCGACCGGCACCGCGTGCCGCGAGAAGCACGACGGTGTTCAGGCCCGAATGCGTTCCATTATAGACAGGCCAGGCGCGCGGCCGGCGCAATTCCGCGGTGCGGCAACCGGGTGCGCGCGCCCGGGTGCCATTGTTACGCAGCCGACGACAGCTTCAGGCCGATCAGCCCCGCGACGATCAGCACGGCGCTCGCGACGCGCGCGACGGTCAGCGCCTCGCCCATCATCACGATGCCGAACACGAACGCACCGACCGCGCCGATGCCGGTCCATACCGCGTACGCGGTGCCGAGCGGCAACTGGCGCATCGCGACCGCGAGCAGCCCGAAGCTGGCCAGCGCCGTCACGATCGTAAACACCGACGGACCGAGCTTCGTGAAGCCGTCCGACGATTTCATGCCGGCCGCCCAGGCCACTTCCAGCAAACCGGCAATGAACAACAATACCCACGCCATCTCGACGTACTCCGTATCGGATGGGGCCGTCCCCGTTGAAGCGAATGACCCGGGGTCGTCCCCGGGCGGCGCCGAGTATAACAAGATGCTTACGGACACGGCGCGTGGCCGGCGGCCGATCGGGGGCGCGATCGGCCAGGCCCGCTCAGTTCGACACGCGCTTCGGCGTGACGCCGGCGACGCAGCGGTCGTCGCGGTACAGCGCCCACTCCTCGCACACGCGGCCATCCTTGAACACGCACATGCCGACCTGCCCGCTCGACAGGTTGCGGGTCGTGTGACGGCCGCCGAGCTTGGCGCAATTGACCGACGCGGGATTGGCCATCGCCTGCTGCTGCGACGACGGTTGCTGCCCGGGCGGCAGCGGTTGGGCGAACGCGCCAGACGCGGCAAGCGCCAGCGCACAGATGACGACCAGACGGACGGACATTGCACGCTCCTCGTTTTCGTTCGCGGAACGGTCAGGATAACGGGGAATGAGCGCCGGGTGTGCAACGCGCGCGCCGGCCGCGAGACTGTCGCGCCGGCGCAACCCTGCCGGCACGCGACGTCACGCGCACGGGCGCCGTTGCGCCGCGGCTACGCCCGTCATGCGGCGCCGACCAGCCGGTAGCCGACGCCCGTCTCCGTCACGATGTACTCGGGTTGCGCCGGGTCGCGCTCGAGCTTCTGGCGCAGGTGCGCCATGTAGATGCGCAAATAGTGGTGGCTTTCGACGTGCGACGGCCCCCACACGTCGCGCAGCAGCTGGCGGTGCGTGAGCACGCGTCCCGCGTGCCGCACGAGCGTCGCGAGCAGCCGGTATTCGAGCGGCGTCAGATGCACGATCTCGTTGTCGCGCCACACCTGGCGCAGCGCGAGATCGACGGTCACGGTGCCGAAGGTCACCTTCGGCGACTCGTTCGCGCCGCCCTGGTTGCGCCGGCGCAGTTGCGCGCGAATCCGCGCGCGCAGTTCGGACACGCCGAACGGCTTGGTCAGGTAATCGTCGGCGCCCGCATCGAGCGCCGCGACCTTCTCTTCTTCCTGCGTGCGCGCGGACAGCACGATCACCGGCACCTCGGACCAGCCGCGCAATTCCCGGATCACGTCGAGGCCGTCGGTATCGGGCAGGCCGAGGTCGACGATCACGAGATCGGGCTTGCGCGTCGCCGCGTCGATCAGCCCCTGCTTGCCCGTCTCGGCCTCGAACACCGCGATGTCCTCCTCCTCGAGCGCGGCGCGCACGAAACGGCGGATCTGCTTTTCGTCCTCGATCAGGACGACGGTCAGGCTGGGTTCACTCATGATCTGGCAATGATTCGGATGGGGACGACGCACCCGGCACTTCGGGTTCGTCGTCGGGTACGGCAGGCGCGGCCGGCGGTGTCTCGACCGGCAGCGTGAACCAGAAACGCGCGCCCGTCACGTGGCCGTCGGGTGCCGTACGGTTGAACGCGCCGATTTTACCGCCGTGCGCTTCGACGATCGCGCGGCAGATCGCGAGGCCGAGGCCGATGCCCGGCGTCGCCGATTCCTTCTCGCCGCGCGTGAACTTGTCGAAAATCCGCGTTTCCATCCCGGCCGGCAGGCCGGGACCGTAATCGTCGACGAGCACGCGCACGAACGGCAGCCCGTCGTCGCTCACGCGCTCGGCGCCGATGTCGAGCGGCGTATCGGCCGGCGTGTACTTCGCCGCATTCTCGAACAGGTTGGTGAACAGGCGCTCCATCAGCACCGCGTCCATCTGCAGGAGCGGCAGGTCGGCCGGCAGCACGACGCGCGCCGGATGGCGCGCAAGCACGCGCTTGCAGGCGGCGAGCGCGGCGCCGACGGTTTCCTCGAGCAGCGACCACTGGCGCTTCAACTGCAGGCTGCCGGCCTGCAGCCGCGCCATGTCGAGCAGGTTCGTGACGATGCCCGTCATCCGCAGCGCCTCGTCGTGGATCGCGTCGACGAGTTCGCCCTCGCGCTGCGCAAAGCGTTCGGCCGCCGCGGCGTCGCCCCCCTGCGCGGCCGCGCGCCCGTTCGCGAGCATCGACGAGAAGCCGACGATCGTCGTGAGCGGCGTGCGCAGGTCGTGCGAGATCGCCGACAGCAGCGAGTTGCGTAGCCGCTCGGATTCCATGTTGACGAGCGCGTCGCGCGCGATCTCGACGTAGTGCACGCGTTCGAGCGCGAGCGCGATCTGCGCGGCGAACGCGTCGAGCATCCGCTGCTGCTCCGGCACCTCGAGTTCGCGCGGCTCGCGCGACGCGACCGCGAGCACGCCGCGCGTACGCATCGGCGCCTTCAGCGGCAGGTACAGCGCGGCCGTCGCGGGCAACGTATCGGTGCCGCGGCCGGCCGGCTTCTGCTGGTCGTATACCCACTGGCCGACGTCGCTGTCGAGATCGGCGCCCGTCAGCGTGACGGCCGCATCGGGCTCCTCGATCTTCTGCCGCACCTTGTCCGCACTGTCGGGCAACAGGAACGCGACGCGCGCGCGGAACACCTCGCCCACGTGACGGCTGCCGATCTCGACGATCTGCTCGGTCGTCAGCGCCGCGCCCAGCTCGCGCGCCATCGCATAGATCGCGCCGGTGCGGCGCTCGCGGCGCTGCGCGACGCTCGCCTGGCGCGTCAGCGTCGACGTCAGGTGGCTGATCACGAGCGACGTCAGCAGCATCCCGAAGAAGGTCAGCAGGTATTGCGTGTCGCTGACCGAGAACGACATGCGCGGCGGCACGAAGAAGTAATCGAACGCGGCCACCGACAGGAACGACTGCAGCACGCCCGGGCCGCGCCCGAGCCGCACGGCCGAGAACACGACGCCGAGCAGGTACAGCATCACGAGGTTCGTGAGGTCGAGCCGCTCGGACACGAGGCTCGCGACGACCGTGATCGCCGCGCAGATCGCGGCCGCATACGCGTAGTGCCGCGGCGGCGAACGGTGCGTGCCGAACTGCGCGAACGCGTCACGCCAGTCGCGCGCACGTGCGTCCAGCGGTGCCGCGCGCGCCTCGTCGCTCGCGGACGCACGGATCAGCATCAAGTCGACGTCGCCCGCGCGCTCGGCCAGCTTCTCGCCGAACGGCCGCACGAAGCGGCGCACGAGCCCGACCTTCGGCGAGCCGCCCGCGACGATCTTCGACACGTTGCGCACCTTCGCATAGCCGATCAGCGCGGCAACCGCGTCGGCGCCGGCGAGCGTGGCCGTCTCCGCGCCGAGCTCGGCCGCGAGCTTCAGCGCGTCGAGCGTGCGCTGCCGTCGCGCATCGGGCAGCCGCTGCAGGCGCGGCGTCTCCACATAGACGGCGATCCAGTCGGCCTTCAGGCTCGCGGCGAGCCGCGCGGCCGCCCGCACGAGCGTCGGCGCCTCGGGGCCGGGACCGACGCACACGAGCAGCCGCTCGCGGGCCTGCCAGATGCGCTGGATCGAACGATCGGCGCGATACTCGCGCATCTGCGCGTCGACGCGATCGGCCGTGCGCCGCAGCGCCAGTTCGCGCAGCGCGATCAGGTTGCCCTTGCGGAAGAAGTTGCGCACCGCACGCTCGGCCTGCTGCGCGAGATAGACCTTGCCGTCGCGCATCCGCTCGAGCAGCTCCTCGGCCGGCAGGTCGACGAGCGTGACTTCGTCGGCCGCGTCGAACACGCGGTCGGGCACCGTCTCCCACACGCGGATGCCGGTGATCGCGCCGACCACGTCGTTCAGGCTTTCGAGGTGCTGGACGTTGACGGTCGTGTAGACGTCGATGCCCGCGTCGAGCAGCTCGTACACATCCTGCCAGCGCTTCAGGTGCCGCGCGCCCTGCACGTTCGAATGCGCGAGCTCGTCGACGAGGATCAGTTGCGGCTCACGCGCGAGCGCGCCGTCGAGATCGAATTCGGCGAGCGTGCGGCCGCGATAGTCGATGCGCGCGAGCGGCAGCACGTCGAGGCCGTCGAGCAGCGCGGCGGTTTCGCTGCGCCCGTGGGTCTCGACGATGCCGACGACGACGTCGACGCCTTCCTGCAGGCGCTGGCGCGCGGCCTGCAGCATCGCGTAAGTCTTGCCGACACCGGCCGATGCGCCGAAGAAGATCTTGAGCTGGCCGCGCCGCTGCTTTTCTTCGTCACGCTGCAGCTTGTCGAGGAGTTGGTCTGGATCGGGACGATTCATGCGTCAGAAAGGCGGAGCGCCCGGATGCGCGCGAGTACGAGCATTGTTGTTCCAAATCGCCGCAAAAGGCAAAGACGGCGCATGCGCCGTCGGGAAAAGACGCGTCCGGCGCGGATCGGGCCGCGCCGGACGCCGGTTGCCGCCGGAAACCCGGATGCGCGGTCAGTGCGCAGCCTGCGCCGCGTCGAGCGCGAGGTTCAGCTGCAGCACGTTCACGCGCGGTTCGCCGAACACGCCGAACTGGCGGCCCTTCGTGTTCGCGGCGACGAGCTGCGCGACCGCGTCGGGCGCCAGGTTGCGCGCCTTCGCGACGCGCTCGACCTGGTACGCGGCGGCGGCCGGCGTGATTTCCGGATCGAGGCCGCTGGCCGACGCCGTCACGAGGTCGACCGGCACCGGCTTCGACATGTCGGTGCCCGCGTCGCGCAGCGCGGCGATGCGCCCCTTCACCTGGTCGGCGAGCGACGAGTTCAGCGGGCCCAGGTTCGAGCCGCCGGAGCCGGTCGCGTTGTACGGCATCGGCGTCGTGGCCGACAGGCGGCCCCAGAAGTACTTCGGCGCATCGAACGGCTGGCCGATCAGTGCGGAGCCGACCGCCTTGCCGTCCTTCTCGATCAGGCTGCCGTTCGACTGCGACGGGAACACGGCCTGGCCGAACACGGTCATCACGGCCGGGTAGGCGAGCCCCGTCACGGCAGTCAGGACGACAAAGAGCACGACGAGCGGACGAATCAACGTTTTCATGATGTTTCCTTCAAATACGGCCGGCTCAGGCCCAGCCGAGTGCAGCGAGCGTCATGTCGATCAGCTTGATGAACGGGAACGGCAGCAGTACGCCGCCGAGGCCGTACACCAGCAGGTTGCGGCGCAGGAGCGACGCCGCGCCGAGCGGCCGGTACGTGACGCCCTTCAGCGCCAGCGGAATCAGCGCGACGATGATCAGCGCATTGAAGATCACCGCCGACAGGATCGCCGACGCCGGCGACGTCAGGTGCATGATGTCGAGCACGCGCAGCTGCGGGTAGGTCGTCACGAACGCGGCCGGGATGATCGCGAAGTACTTCGCGATATCGTTCGCGATCGAGAACGTCGTCAACGAACCGCGCGTCATCAGCATCTGCTTGCCGATCTCGACGATCTCGATCAGCTTCGTCGGGTTCGAGTCGAGGTCGACCATGTTGCCGGCTTCCTTCGCCGCCTGCGTGCCGGTGTTCATCGCCACGGCGACGTCGGCCTGCGCGAGCGCCGGCGCGTCGTTGGTGCCGTCGCCGGTCATCGCGACGAGGCGCCCCGCGGCCTGGTGTTCGCGGATCGTCGCGAGCTTGGTTTCCGGCGTCGCTTCCGCGAGGAAATCGTCGACACCCGCTTCCGCTGCAATCGCCGCGGCCGTCAGCCGGTTGTCGCCCGTCACCATCACGGTCTTGATGCCCATCTTGCGCAGTTCCGCGAAGCGCTCCTTGATGCCGCCCTTCACGATGTCCTTCAGCTCGATCACGCCGAGCACGCGCGCCGCGCCTTCATGCAGGTCGGCGACGACGAGCGGCGTGCTGCCGCGGCGCGCGACCTCATCGACCGCGCGGCGCACTTCTTCCGGGAAGCGGCTGCCATGCGTCTCGACGTAGTTGCGGATCGCGTCGGCCGCACCCTTGCGGATCTCGCGGCCGGGCAGATCGACGCCGCTCATCCGCGTCTGCGCGGAAAAGCCGATGAACGTCGCGTGCAGTTGCCCCATGTCGCGCTGGCGAATGTTGAAGCGCTCCTTCGCGAGCACGACGATGCTGCGGCCTTCCGGCGTTTCGTCGGCGAGCGACGACAGTTGCGCGGCATCGGCCAGCGCCTCCTCGGTCACGCCCGGCGCCGGCACGAACGTCGATGCCTGGCGGTTGCCGAGCGTGATCGTGCCGGTCTTGTCGAGCAGCAGCACGTCGACGTCGCCGGCGGCTTCCACCGCGCGGCCCGACGTCGCGATCACGTTGGCCTGCATCATCCGGCTCATCCCGGCCACGCCGATCGCGGACAACAGGCCGCCGATCGTCGTCGGGATCAGGCACACGAGCAGCGCGACGAGCGCGGTGATCGTCACCACGTGGCCGGCCTTCATCGCTTCGACCGAGAACATCGAGAACGGCAGCAGCGTCGCGGTCGCGAGCAGCATCACGATCGTCAGCGCGACGAGCAGGATCGTCAGCGCGATCTCGTTCGGCGTCTTCTTGCGCTTCGCGCCCTCGACCATCGCGATCATCCGGTCGAGGAACGCCTCGCCCGGGTTCGCGGTGACCTTGACGACGATCCAGTCCGACAGCACGCGCGTGCCGCCCGTCACCGACGAGAAGTCGCCGCCCGATTCGCGGATCACCGGCGCGGATTCGCCGGTGATCGCCGATTCGTCGACCGACGCGACGCCGTCGACCACCTCGCCGTCGGCGGGGATCACATCGCCCGCTTCGACCAGCACGACGTCGCCACGGCGCAGCTCGGTCGCGGTCGTGATGCGGATCGGCGACTTCGGATGCGGCTCGTTGAGCTTCTTCGCCATCACGTCCTTCTTCGCGCTGCGCAGCGACGCGGCCTGCGCCTTCGAGCGCCCTTCGGCGAGCGCTTCGGCGAAGTTCGCGAACAGCACGGTGAACCACAGCCACAGCGCGATCGCGAGGATGAAGCCCGCGGGCGCCTCGGCCTGGCCGGCGAGCGCCGCGATCCACAGGATCGTGGTCAGGATGCTGCCGACGTACACGCAGAACATCACCGGATTGCGGAACTGCGTGCGCGGCGTGAGTTTCTTGAACGAGTCCACGATCGCCGGGCGCAGCAGCGCCGGATCGAACATGGACCGTGTTGCGGAATGTTGAGTCATTGCGATCTCTTCAATCTCTTCAGTCTTTTCAAGGTGTCGCCATGCGGGCGCGTATCACGCGCCCAGCCACATCATCAGGTGCTCGACGCCCGGGCCGAGCGCGAGCGCCGGCACGTAGGTCAGCGCGCCCACCAGCAGCACGGTGCCGAGCAGCAGCACGACGAACAGCGGACCGTGCGTCGGCAGCGTGCCGCTCGTCGCCGCGATGCGCTTCTTCGCGGCGAGCGAGCCGGCGATCGCCAGCACCGGCACGATCGTGCCGAAGCGGCCGAACCACATCGCGATCGCGGTCGTCCAGTTGTAGAACGGCGTGCCGACCGTCAGGCCCGCGAACGCGCTGCCGTTGTTGTTGGCGGCCGAGCTGAACGCGTACAGGATTTCCGAGAAGCCGTGCGGCCCCGGGTTCGCGATGCCGGCCTTGCCCGCATCGGCGAGCACGGCGATCGACGTGCCCACCAGCACCAGTAGCGGCGTGAGCAGCACGACGATCGACACCATCTTCATCTCGTACGACTCGATCTTCTTGCCGACGTATTCCGGCGTGCGGCCGATCATCAGGCCGGCGACGAACACCGCGAGCAGCGCGAACACGAGCATCCCGTAGAGACCCGAGCCGACCCCGCCGTAGATCACTTCGCCCAACTGCATCAGCAGCATCGGCACGAGGCCGCCGAGCGGCGTCAGCGAATCGTGCATCGTGTCGACGGCGCCGCACGACGCGGCCGTGGTCGCGACCGTGAAGATGCCGGTCTGCGCGATGCCGAAGCGCGTTTCCTTGCCTTCCATGTTGCCGCCCGGCTGCAGCGCGCTCGCCGACTGGTCGACGTGCAGCGCGGCGAGCGTCGGGTTGCCGGCCTGCTCGGCGCTCACCTCGAAGCCGATCGCGAGCACGAACGCGACCGTCATCGCCGCGAGCACGGCGATGCCCTGCCGGCGGTCGCCGATCATGCGGCCGAACACGAGACACAGCGCGGCCGGGATGATCAGGATCGCGAAGATCTGCAGGAAGTTCGCGAACGGCGTCGGGTTCTCGTACGGGTGCGCGGAGTTCGCGTTGAAGAAGCCGCCACCGTTGGTGCCGAGCATCTTGATCGCTTCCTGCGACGCAACCGGGCCCATCGCGAGCGTCTGCTTCGTGAGCGGGGTCGGCACCGTGACCGGGTTGCCCTTGTCGTCCTTCACCGGATTGCCCTGTGCGTCGAGCTTCGGCGCGGCGTAGGTGCTCGCCTGCAGCACCGGCACGTCCTGGTACGACTTCATGTTCTGGATCACGCCCTGGCTCATCAGCAGCGCGGCGATGATCATCGACATCGGCACGAGCACGTACATCGTCACGCGCGTGAGGTCGACCCAGAAGTTGCCGATCGTCTGCGCGGTATGACGCGCGAAGCCGCGGATCAGCGCGATCACGACGACGATCCCGGTTGCCGCCGACAGGAAGTTCTGCACGGTCAGGCCGAGCATCTGCGTCAGGTAGCTGACGGTCTGCTCGGGCGTGTAGTCCTGCCAGTTCGTGTTGGTGACGAAGCTGACGGCCGTGTTGAACGCGCCGTCGACCGTCATCGCACCGAACTGCTGCGGGTTGCCGGGCAGGAAGCCCTGCAGGCGCAGCAGGCCGTAGAGGAACAGCGCGCCGAGCGCGTTGAACGCGATCGTCGCGATCGCGTACTGCTTCCAGTTCATCTCGCTGCCGGCGTCGACGCCGGCGATGCGGTACAGCGCGCGCTCGAGCGGCCCGAACACGCGCACGACGCGCGCGCTGCCGTCCATCACCGCGGACAGATAGCGCGCGACAGGCACGGCCGCCGCCAGCAGCACGACAATGAAGAGCAGCGTCTGAAAGAGATTGTTCGCGTTCATTCGATGTCCTCCGCGCGCAGCAGCGCAAAGACGAGATACGCGAACAGCAGGGCCGTCGAGGCGCCCGCCAGCCAAAGCATCCAGGTCATGCTCGCCCCCCGCGACCGTATTGCACGAGCTTGTCGCAACCGGCAATCAAACCGAGGATCAGCGCGGTGAAGAGCACCAGTGCGCCGATAAATACCCCATCCATTTTTCTGTTCTCCATCGTCGAAATCAGACGACTAGAACCTTATGGGAACGCACGTAAAGGACGGGTCAAAGGTATCGGGGCGCGTATAAAAAACGCGTAAACGCGGAATTCGGGGGAGGACGACGGGAACCGGGAGGCGGGAGGCGGGGCGGACGGCGCCGTGGCGCCGCCCGGACCCGCCCGGGCCGGCATGGCGCCGGCACGGGGAGGCAGGTCAGGGAACGAGGATCGTCGAGCCGGTGGTCTTGCGCGCTTCGAGATCTTCATGCGCGCGGCCGACTTCAGCGAGCGGGTAGCGCTGGTTGATGCTCGTCCTCACCTTGCCCGACAGCAGCACGTCGAACAGTTCGGCGGCAGCGGATTCGAGATCGGCGCGCTTCGCGATGTACGAGAACAGCGTAGGCCGCGTAAAGAACAGCGACCCGCGCGACGAGAATTCCTTCGAGTCGATCGGCGGCAGCGGGCCCGACGCGTTGCCGAAGCTGACGAAATAGCCGAGCGGCGCAAGGCTATCGAGCGAGCCGATGTAGGTGTCCTTGCCGATCGAGTCGTAGACGACCGGCACGCCGGCGCCGTTCGTGATCTCCTTCACGCGCTGCGTGAAGTTCTCGCGCGTGTAGACGATCGGATGGTCGCAGCCGTGCGCCTTCGCGAGTGTGGCCTTCTCGTCGGAGCCGACCGTCCCGATCACGGTCGCGCCGAGCGCCTTCGCCCACTGGCACACCAGAAGGCCGACACCGCCGGCCGCCGCGTGGATCAGGATCGTGTCGCCGGCCTTCACCGGATACGTGCGGCGCAGCAGGTAGTGCGCGGTCAGGCCCTGCAGCATCACCGACGCCGCGTCGTCGTAGCTGATGCCGTCCGGCAGCTTCACGAGCCGCTCGGCCGGCATCACGCGTTCCTGCGCGTAGGCGCCCGGCGGCTGCCCGACGTACGCGACGCGGTCGCCCGCCTTGAACGTGGTCACGCCTTCGCCGACGGCCGTCACCTCGCCTGCCGCCTCCATCCCGAGACCGCCGGGCAGCGCTTGCGGGTAAAGGCCGGTACGGAAATAAACGTCGATGTAGTTGAGGCCGACCGCGTGCTGCCGGATGCGGACTTCACCTGCCTTCGGTTCGCCGACCTCGACATCGACCCACTTCATCACGTCCGGGCCGCCCGGCTGGTCGTATCGGATTGCTTTCGGCATCGTTTCGCTCCTCGTTTCTGATTCGGTCAGGGAAAAATCCGGGTCGCCGATCCGCGGAGCCGGCCTCATCTGGGTACCGGGCGGCAGGCGCGCGTCGCGACGCACGATTCTCGCGCGCCGCGGCCATCCGTGCATGGCCCTGCCGTCAGCAGGGGCAATCGGGCGCGGGAGCCCTCAGCAGACGTCCTGCATGTTGCGCGCCAGATCGTCGAGCAGCATCCGCGCGGTGGCGACGTTGGTCGCGACCGGCACGTCGTGCACGTCGCAGGCGCGCACGAGCGCGGTGATGTCGGGGTCGTGCGGCTGCGCGGTCATCGGATCGCGCAGGAACACGACGATGTCGATGCGGCCGTCGGCCAGTTCCGCACCGATCTGCAGGTCGCCGCCGAGCGGCCCCGACAGCTTGCGCTCGACCTCGAGCCCGTGCGCGTCCGCGATGCGGCCGCCCGTCGTGCCGGTCGCCACCAGCCGGCATTGCGCGAGCGTCGTGCGGAATTCGCCCGCGAGCGCGACGATCTCGTCCTTCTTCGCGTCGTGCGCAATCAATGCGATGCGGGGTTTGCTCATCTCCAGATCCTTCGTTTCAGGTGGTTGTCGTGAAAGGCGGCGCGTGCGTCAGAACGTGCCGGGATACGAGCCGCCGTCGAGCAGCCAGTTCTGCCCGGTGATGTAGCCGGCGTGCACGCTGCACAGGAACGCGCACGCCGCGCCGAATTCCGCACGCGTGCCGAGGCGGCCGGCCGGGATGTCCTTCGTGCGCCGCGCGCGCATCTCGTCGACCGTCACGCCTTGCGCCTTCGCCGACGCGGCGAGCGTGGTCGCGATCCGGTCGGTGTCGAACAGGCCCGGCAACAGGTTGTTGATCGTCACGCCCTGCCCCGCGACCTTGCGCGACAGCCCCGCGACGAAGCCGGTCAGCCCCGAGCGCGCGCCGTTCGACAGCGCGAGCACGTCGATCGGCGCCTTCACGGCCGAGCTCGTGATGTTGACGATCCGGCCGAAGCCGCGCGCGATCATCCCGTCGACGGTCGCGCGGATCAGCTCGATCGGCGTCAGCATGTTCGATTCGAGCGCGCGGATCCAGTCGTCGTGCGAGAAGTCGCGGAAGTCGCCGGGCGGCGGGCCGCCGGCATTCGTCACGAGAATGTCCGGCTGCGGGCACGCGGCGAGCGCGGCCGCGCGCCCGTCCGGCGTCGTGATGTCGCAGGCGACCGCGGTCACCGACACGTTCGCGCCGGCGCGGATCTCCTCCGCGGTTTCCTCCAGCGTGGCGCGCGTGCGCGCGACGATCACGAGGTTCACGCCCTCGGCGGCCAGCGCTTCCGCGCAGCCGCGACCGAGACCCTTGCTGGCCGCGCACACCAGCGCGGTCTTTCCTTCGATGCCGAGATCCATCGTCGATTCCTTGGTGGCGACACGCGCCGGCTCGGCCCGATCACGCCGGCGCACGGACCCCGGACGGGTCAGGCGGGCAATCGGGCGGGCGCGGGCGCGCGGATTGTCGTGAGACGTCGATATTATCCGGATCATGCGGCGCGCCTTGGTAAAATTGCGGACATAAGCGCGCGGCCGGCTTGCGCCCGCCGCCGCCCCCGATCCTCTTTTGCCGCCAAGGCGCCTCCGTCATGAAACAGGACAGCCGTTTCCCGAATCTCTTCATCACCGATCACCCGCTGATCCAGCACAAGCTCACGCACATGCGCGACAAGGACACGTCCACGCGCACGTTCCGCGAGCTGCTGCGCGAAATCACGCTGCTGATGGGTTACGAGATCACCCGCAACCTGCCGATCACGACCAAGCGGGTCGAAACCCCGCTCGTCGAGGTCGACGCGCCGGTGATCGCGGGCAAGAAGCTGGCGATCGTGCCCGTGCTGCGCGCGGGCATCGGGATGTCGGACGGCCTGCTCGACCTGGTTCCGTCCGCCCGCGTCGGCCACATCGGCGTGTATCGCGCCGACGACCATCGCCCGGTCGAATACCTGGTGCGCCTGCCGGATCTGGAAGACCGCATCTTCATCCTGTGCGACCCGATGGTCGCGACCGGCTACTCGGCCGTGCACGCGGTCGACGTGCTGAAGCGCCGCAACGTGCCGGCCGCGAACATCATGTTCGTCGCGCTGGTCGCGGCGCCCGAAGGCGTGCAGGTGTTCCAGGACGCGCACCCGGACGTGAAGCTGTTCGTCGCGTCGCTCGATTCGCACCTGAACGAGCATGCGTACATCGTGCCGGGCCTCGGCGACGCGGGCGACCGCCTGTTCGGCACCAAGAACTGAGCGCCTGTACGGCCGCGCGGCGCGCGGCCCGGCTCGCGACGGCCCGCCTGGCCGTCCGGCCATGCGCGGCGGCCCCGATCCGGCGGTCGCCGCGTGATAAAATCTCGATCCACTCGACACGCGCGGCCCCGCGGCTTCATGCCCGCCGAAACGGCCGCCGATTCAACGACACATTGAAACAATCGCCCGCGCTGTGCGCCCGGGCACGGAGAAAGGTATGGCTGGTCATTCGAAATGGGCCAACATCAAGCATAAGAAGGCAGCGGCCGACGCGAAGCGCGGCAAGATCTGGACCCGCCTGATCAAGGAAATCCAGGTCGCGGCGCGCCTCGGCGGCGGTGACGTCAACTCGAACCCGCGCCTGCGTCTGGCGGTCGACAAGGCGGCCGACGCGAACATGCCGAAGGACAACGTCAAGCGCGCGATCGATCGCGGCGTCGGCGGCGCGGATGGCGCGAACTACGAGGAAATCCGCTACGAAGGCTACGGCATCAGCGGCGCGGCGATCATCGTCGACACGCTGACCGACAACCGCACCCGCACGGTCGCGGAAGTCCGCCATGCGTTCTCGAAGTTCGGCGGCAACATGGGCACCGACGGCTCGGTCGCGTTCATGTTCGATCACGTCGGCCAGTTCCTGTTCGCACCGGGCACGTCGGAAGACGCGCTGATGGAAGCCGCGCTCGAAGCCGGCGCGAACGACGTGAACACGAACGACGACGGTTCGATCGAAGTGCTGTGCGACTGGCAGGCATTCTCGGCGGTGAAGGACGCGCTCGAAGCCGGCGGCTTCAAGGCCGAGCTCGCCGAAGTGACGATGAAGCCGCAGAACGAAGTCGAATTCACCGGCGACGACGCGGCGAAGATGCAGAAGCTCCTCGACGCGCTCGAGAACCTCGACGACGTGCAGGACGTGTATACGAACGCCGTCATCGTCGAGGAATGAGGTGCCGGCCGCCGTGTTCCTGTCGCGGCGGCGGCCCGACCGAATCCGCGGCCGGCGCGCCTGAGCGTGCCGGCCGCCCTGTTTTCTAGTCTGCGGGGAATCCCATGAAACTACTCGTCGTCGGTTCCGGCGGCCGCGAACATGCGCTGGCGTGGAAGCTCGCGCAGTCGCCGCGCGTCCAGATGGTCTACGTCGCGCCCGGCAATGGCGGCACGGCGCAGGACGAGCGCCTGAAGAACGTCGACATCACGGCGCTCGACGAACTCGCCGATTTCGCGGAACGCGAAGGCGTCGCGTTCACGCTCGTCGGGCCGGAAGCGCCGCTCGCGGCCGGCATCGTCAACCTGTTCCGCGCGCGCGGCCTGAAGGTCTTCGGCCCGACCCGCGAAGCCGCGCAGCTCGAGAGCTCGAAGGATTTCGCGAAGGCGTTCATGAAGCGCCACGGCATCCCGACCGCCGAGTACGAAACGTTCTCCGACGTGGCCGCCGCGCACGCGTACATCGACGCGAAGGGTGCGCCGATCGTCGTGAAGGCCGACGGCCTCGCGGCCGGCAAGGGCGTCGTCGTCGCGATGACGCCGGAAGAAGCGCACGAAGCCGTCGACATGATGCTGTCGGGCAACAAGCTCGGCGACGCCGGCGCGCGTGTCGTGATCGAGGAATTCCTCGATGGCGAGGAAGCGAGCTTCATCGTGATGGTCGACGGCAAGCACGCGCTGGCGCTGGCGTCCAGCCAGGACCACAAGCGCCTGCTGGATGAAGACCGCGGCCCGAACACCGGCGGCATGGGTGCATATTCGCCCGCGCCGATCGTCACGCCGCAGATGCACGCACGCGTGATGCGCGAGATCATCATGCCGACCGTACGCGGGATGGAGAAGGACGGCATCCGCTTCACGGGCTTCCTGTATGCGGGCCTGATGATCGACAAGGAAGGCAATCCGCGCACGCTCGAGTTCAACTGCCGGATGGGCGACCCGGAAACGCAGCCGATCATGGCGCGCCTGAAGAGCGATTTCTCGAAGGTCGTCGAGCAGGCGATCGCGGGCACGCTCGACACGGTCGAGCTCGACTGGGACCGCCGCACCGCGCTGGGCGTCGTGCTGGCCGCGCACGGTTATCCGGACGCGCCGCGCAAGGGCGACCGCATCAACGGAATCCCGGCCGAGACCGAACAGGCCGTCACGTTCCATGCAGGCACGACGCTCGACGGCGACAAGCTGACGACGTCCGGCGGCCGCGTGCTGTGCGTGGTCGGCCTCGCCGATTCGGTACGCGAAGCGCAGCAGCATGCGTACGAGACGATCAACCAGATCAATTTCGAAGGCATGCAGTACCGCCGCGACATCGGCTTCCGCGCGCTCAACCGCAAGAGCGCCTGACGTTGCAATTGCCGCCCCGCCCGCGCGCGGCGGCGGCCCCTCTGCCGGGGTTCGTTAGAATGCCCGGCAGAAGCCTTTTTTACGGCCCCCGCTTCGGGCGGGGGCACCCAGCCCAGACATGACCGATTCGACCTACGACGTAGCGCGCGTGCGCACGTACCTCCAGGGCCTGCAGACACGCATCGCCGACGCGCTCGGCGCGCTCGACGGTACGCCGCTCGCGACCGACGCATGGCAACGCGGGCCGGCCGAACGCCTGCGCGGCGGCGGCTGCACGCGGATTCTCGAAGGCGGCCGCGTGTTCGAACGCGCGGGGATCGGCTTTTCCGACGTCGCGGGCGATGCGCTGCCGCCGTCGGCGAGCGCGGCGCGCCCGCAGCTCGCGGGCCGCGGCTTCGAGGCACTCGGCGTGTCGCTGGTGCTGCACCCGCGCAATCCGTATTGCCCGACCGTACACATGAACGTGCGAATGCTGATCGCGACGAAACCGGGCGAAGAGCCCGTGTTCTGGTTCGGCGGCGGCATGGATCTGACACCGGTGTACGGTTTCGAGGACGACGCCCGGCATTTCCACCAGACCTGCAAGGACGCGCTCGACCCGTTCGGCGTCGAGCTCTACCCGCGCTTCAAGAAATGGTGCGACGAGTATTTCTTCCTGAAGCACCGCAACGAGATGCGCGGCATCGGCGGGATCTTCTTCGACGATTTCTCGGAGCCCGGTTTCGAACGCTCGTTTGACATGATGCAAAGCGTCGGCGACGCGTTCCTGCAGGCCTACCTGCCGATCGTCGAGCGCCGCGCCGAGCTGCCGTACGGCGAGCGCGAGCGAGACTTCCAGGCGTACCGCCGCGGCCGCTACGTCGAATTCAACCTCGTGTTCGATCGCGGCACGTTGTTCGGCCTGCAAAGCGGCGGCCGGACCGAGTCGATCCTGATGTCGATGCCGCCGGTCGCGAACTGGCGCTACAACTGGCAGCCCGAGCCGGGTTCGCCGGAAGCGCGCCTGTACAGCGACTTCATCGTGCCGCGCGACTGGGTCTGACCCCTGCCTCAAGCAAAGGACGCGTTTCTGGACACCACCGCCCGCCCCGCCCCGCTGCCGCGTCGTATCGGCTTGCTGGGCGGCACTTTCGACCCGATCCACGACGGCCATCTCGCGCTCGCGCGTCGGTTCGCCGAACTGCTCGGCCTGACCGAACTCGTGCTGCTGCCCGCCGGGCAGCCGTACCAGAAGCGTGACGTGTCGGCCGCCGAGCATCGGCTCGCGATGACGCGCGCGGCCGCCGGCTCGCTGTCCGTGCCGGGCGTGACCGTGACCGTCGCCACCGACGAGATCGAGCACGCCGGCCCGACCTACACGGTCGAGACACTCGCGCGCTGGCGCGAGCGGATCGGCCCAGGCGCATCGCTGTCGCTGCTGATCGGCGCCGACCAGCTCGTGCGCCTCGACACGTGGCGCGACTGGCGCAAGCTGTTCGACTACGCGCACATCTGCGTGTCGACGCGCCCGGGGTTCGACCTCGGCGCGGCGCCGCCGGACGTCGCGCAGGAAATCACCGCGCGGCAAGCCGGCGCCGGCGTGCTCAAGGCCACGCCGGCAGGCCACCTGCTGATCGATACGACCCTTTCGTTCGACATTGCCGCGACCGACATCCGCGCCCACCTGCGCGAATGCATCGCGCGCCATGCGCAAATGCCCGACGCATCGGCCGAGCATGTGCCGGCCGCCGTATGGGCCTATATTCTTCAACATCGCCTCTACCATTCCTGAATCCATGGATATTCGCAAACTGCAGCGCGTGATCGTCGACGCCCTCGAAGACGTCAAGGCGCAAGACATCAAGGTGTTCAACACCAGCCACCTGACCGAACTGTTCGACCGCGTGGTCGTCGCTTCGGGCACCTCCAACCGCCAGACCAAGGCGCTCGCGTCGAGCGTGCGTGACAAGGTCAAGGAAGCCGGCGGCGACATCGTCAGCTCCGAAGGCGAAGACACCGGCGAATGGGTGCTCGTCGACTGCGGCGACGCGGTCGTGCACATCCTGCAACCGGCCCTGCGCCAGTACTACAACCTCGAGGAAATCTGGGGCGACAAGCCCGTGCGGATGAAGCTCGGCGGCGGCAAGGGGAACGGCTTCGCCACGGCCAGCGAAGGCGACGACGAAGAAGAGGAGGAAGCCGCGCCCGCACGCCCGGCGCGCAAGACGGCCGCTCGCCGCCGTTGAGCCCCGAGTCGTCAAGCGTCTTCCGATGAAGCTTTTCATCCTTGCGGTCGGCCACAAGATGCCGGGCTGGATCGCATCCGGCTTCGACGAATACACGAAGCGGATGCCGCCCGAGCTGCGCATCGAGTTGCGCGAGATCAAGCCCGAACTGCGTTCGGGCGGCCGCAGCGCCGAGAGCGTGATGGCGGCCGAGCGGCAGAAGATCGAGGCCGCGCTGCCGAAGGGCGCGCGCCTCGTCGCGCTCGACGAGCGCGGCCGCGACTGGACCACGATGCAGCTCGCGCAGGCGCTACCCGGCTGGCAGCAGGACGGCCGCGACGTCGCGTTCGTGATCGGCGGCGCCGACGGGCTCGACCCCGAACTGAAAGCGCGTGCCGACACGCTGCTGCGCATCTCGAGCATGACGCTGCCGCACGGGATGGTGCGCGTGCTGCTCGCCGAACAGCTTTACCGGGCGTGGAGCATCACGCAGAATCACCCCTACCACCGCGCATGACGTGTCGTCCTCGAGACGCGCGCCACGCGCGCACACCGAGATAACGACACCATGCCGTCCAGCACGCCCCCCGCGCTTTTCCCGACCCTTTACCTCGCTTCGCAAAGCCCGCGCCGCCAGGAGCTGCTGCAGCAGATCGGCGTACGCTTCGAGTTGCTGCTGCCGCGCCCCGACGAGGATGCCGAGGCGCTCGAGGCCGAACTGCCCGGCGAAGCCGCCGATGCGTACGTGCGGCGCGTGACCATCGCCAAGGCCGAGGCTGCGCGTGCGCGCCTCGTCGCAAGCGGCAAGCCGGCCTCGCCGGTGCTGGTCGCCGATACGACCGTCACGATCGACGGCGCGATCCTCGGCAAGCCGGCCGACGCCGACGACGCGCTCGCGATGCTGACGCGCCTCGCCGGCCGCGAACACGCGGTGCTGACGGCCGTCGCCGTGATCGATGCCGACGGCGAACTGCTGCCCCCCGCGCTGTCGCGCTCGTCGGTGCGCTTCGCACCCGCGTCGCGCGACGCCTATGCGCGCTACGTCGAAACGGGCGAGCCGTTCGGCAAGGCCGGCGCGTATGCGATCCAGGGGCGCGCCGCCGAGTTCATCGAGCGAATCGACGGTTCCCATTCAGGTATCATGGGTCTGCCCCTTTTTGAGACTGCCGCGCTGCTCCGCACCGCGCGCGTCGCCTTCTGAACCCACCATGAACGAAGAAATCCTGATCAACCTCACGCCGCAGGAAACGCGGGTCGCACTCGTCCAGCAAGGCGCGGTGCAGGAGCTTCACGTCGAGCGCACGCTGTCGCGCGGGCGGGTCGGCAACATCTATCTCGGCAAGGTCGTGCGCGTGCTGCCCGGCATGCAGTCGGCGTTCATCGACATCGGCCTCGAACGCGCGGCGTTCCTGCATGTCGCCGACATCTGGCATCCGCGCCTCGCGGGCGAGCCGCAGTCGGGCACGCCGCACCAGCCGATCGAGAAGATCGTGTTCGAAGGCCAGACGCTGATGGTCCAGGTGATCAAGGACCCGATCGGCACGAAGGGCGCGCGGCTGTCGACGCAGGTCAGCATCGCGGGCCGCACGCTCGTCTACCTGCCTCAGGAACCGCATATCGGCATCTCGCAGAAGATCGAGAGCGAGGCCGAACGCGAGGCCGTGCGCGCGCGCCTGACGGCCGTGATCCCGCCGGACGAGAAGGGCGGCTACATCGTGCGCACGATCGCCGAGGATGCCACCTCCGACGAGCTCGCCGGCGACGTCACGTACCTGCGCAAGACGTGGGCGACGATCGTCGCCCAGGCACAGCGGCTGCCGGCGACGAGCCTGCTGTACCAGGATCTCGATCTCGCGCAGCGCGTGCTGCGCGATTTCGCGAACGACGACACGACGCGCATCCAGGTCGATTCGCGCGAGACGTACCAGCGCCTGTCGGAATTCGCGGGCGAATTCACGCCGGCCGTGAGCCCGAAGCTGCACCACTACACGGGCGAGCGTCCGCTGTTCGACCTGTACAACATCGAGACGGAGATCCAGCGCGCGCTGTCGCGCCGTGTCGACCTGAAGTCGGGCGGTTACCTGATGATCGACCAGACCGAGGCGATGACGACGATCGACGTGAACACGGGCGGCTACGTCGGCGCGCGCAACTTCGACGACACGATCTTCAAGACCAACCTCGAGGCCGCGCATACGATCGCGCGGCAGCTGCGGCTGCGCAACCTCGGCGGGATCATCATCATCGACTTCATCGACATGGAGAACGCCGAGCATCGCGACGCGGTGCTGTCCGAGTTGAAGAAAGCGCTGTCGCGCGACCGCACGCGCGTGACCGTCAACGGGTTCTCGCAGCTCGGGCTCGTCGAGATGACGCGCAAGCGCACGCGCGAATCGCTCGCGCACGTGCTGTGCGAACCGTGCCCGACCTGCCAGGGCAAGGGCCAGGTGAAGACGTCGCGCACCGTGTGCTACGACATCCTGCGCGAGATCCTGCGCGAGTCGCGGCAGTTCAACCCGCGCGAATTCCGCGTGATCGCCGCGCAGCAGGTGATCGACCTGTTCCTCGACGAGGAGTCGCAGCATCTCGCGATGCTGATCGACTTCATCGGCAAGCCGGTGTCGCTGCAGGTCGAATCGAACCTGAGCCAGGAGCAGTACGATATCGTGCTGATGTAACGTTCCGTCCATCCGCCGCCGGCATCGCCGCGCGGCGCTTCGATGCGGCGCCCGGGCCGCCCGCGCATGTCGCGCCGGCACCCGCCGCCGCCCTTTCACCCTACCCTTTTCGCATTCACCACACACCATGAGCCAAGGCCACAACCGCCGCCAGCGCAAGAAACTCCACATCGGCGAATTCCAGGAACTCGCGTTCAACGCCACCGCGCATTACCGCAACGAAATGACCGACCTCGAGCGCGGCGAACTGATCGATGCGTTCATCGACTTCGTCGAAGCGAACGGGCTGCTGACCGTCGCGTCGGCGGACGAAGGCATCGGCGCTTACGTGATTTCCGGCGCGCCGCGCGGCACGACGACCGACGCCGACCGCGAGCTCGTGCGCGGCTGGCTGGCCGCACGGCCGGAACTGACCGACGTCAAGGTCAGCGAATTCACCGACGCGTGGTACCCGGAAGCCTGAGTTTCCGGCTCCACGCCCGTCACGCAGCGCCCGCGCCTGCCCGCCGCCACGGCGGGTGAGGGCGGCGCCGCCCCGTTCCCTCCGCCTCGCCTCCCCACCCTCTCCCGCCATCGCGCGACATCCGTGCCACCGGCACCGACTCACACGATTTCCGCCGCGTCGACGGTGATTACCCCGATTTCGGCAGTGAATCGGACGCTTACTTCAATTTAACGTTGCTTAAAAGACGTCTCGCGCCGGCAGACCTACTCTGATCGCCAGGAATCCGATGTTTTCCGGTGCGATCGGCAAGCAAGACGAAAGAATGCAAACCGCTCGCCCGACCGATGTTCCGGATTCCGGTACGGGCGAAAGCGCGACACGGCGACAGGTCAATCAGGGAGACAACCAACGATGCGCCAGCCGCTTCCCCATCGCAGCGACACATTGACGCACGCGAAGGCCGCCTGACCCCACTCTCCAACGAATACGAGGACGACATGGATACGCCGACCACCCATCAGGCAGGATTCCGAATGATCATGATCGCGGCTGGCGTCGCAGCGCTGGTGTCGCTGTCCGCGTGCGGCGGCTCCGGCTCGCTGAGCCAGGGCACCGGCGGCGCAGGATCGGGTTCGGGCGACACGACGGCCACGACCGGCGGCACGAGCAACGGCTCGGGCAACGGTTCCGGCAGCGGCTCGACCGTCGGCAGCACGGGCAGCGGCAGCGGCTCGGGCACCGGCTCGGCGGGCAGCGGCGCATCCGCCAATGCGCTCGGCCAGACGATCGACTCGTCGAGCAACATCGTGACGGCCGCGGGCGGCACCGTGTCCGGTGTCGGCGCGACGATCGCCAGCCAATCGGTGCCCGGCACGAATGCAGCGACCACGCAGGGGCTAGGCACGGTCGTGCAGGATGCCGGCGCGGCCGTCACGACGCTCGGCACCGGCCTCGGCTCGGGGCTCGGCCAGCTCGGCGCATCGTCGAACCCGGTCGGCACGACGGTCGCGAGCACCGGCGGCGTGGTCACGAACCTCGGCGACGCGGTCGCCGCGACCGGCGGCGTCGTGTCGAGCCTCGGCGCCAGCGGTTCGGCGCTGGCACCGCTCGCGCCCGTCACGTCGCCGGTCGGCAGCGCGGTCACGATGCTCGGCAATACGATCGCCGGCGGCGGCGCGACGCTCGGCACGCAGTTGTCGACCGGCCCCGTCGCGCAGGTCACGGGCGCCGCCAGCTCGGCGATCACGCCGATCACGACGCAGGTCGGGTCGGTCACGCAGACGGTCGCGTCGAGCACGCCGCTCGGCGCACCGCTCACGAACCTCGTGACGACGGTCGGCAACGGCGTCGCGAACGCCGGCACGACGATCGCGAAAACCGGCGGGAATCCGGTAACGACCGGCGTCGGCAACGTCGTCACCGCGACCGGCAACACGGTGGCCACCGCCGGCACGGCACTGCTGGGCGGTGGCGGCGCCGCGACGAGCCCGCTCGCGCCGGTCACGGGGCTCTTGTCGACGGGCGCACTCGGCGGCGCGACGGGTGGCAGCAACCCGGCAGGTGCGCTCACGTCGGCGGTCGGCACCGTGACGGGAGCGGTGTCGGGCGCAGCCGGCGGCTCGCCCGTCGCGGGGCTGACGGGCGGCAGCGGCACCGGTGCGCTCTCGAAAACGGGCGGCGGCGTGCTCGCCCCCGTGACGACGACGCTCGGCGCGCTGGTCAAGTAAGCGGCAGGCCGGCACGGCGCCCGCATCGTCGCAGACGATCGGGCGCCTTAGCCTTAGCCTTAGCCTTAGCCTTGGCCGGCATTCAACCCCCTTCCCCACCCCGCGATCCCTTCCTTTTCCCGACAGTCCGCCTCCAGCCAGCCATCGACATCGGACCTGAAAGCAAGACACGTTAAAATCTCACCTCGCGTGGTGCGCCGCCCGCACCCGCCATCCATCGCCAGCCGCGTGCCCTCGGGCCGCCCCCGACCCATGGAGTGAGTGTCAATGAGCGGCGGACTTCCGTTTCCCGCATCCCGCAGCAAGTCGTTGCCGTCCTCGACGGTTTTCCTGATCCTCGCCGCCGCCACGCTGCTGTCCGGCTGCGGGCTGCTGCCGGTGCAGAATCCGCCCGCGCCGATCAGCGAGGCGCTCGTCGAGCCCGTCGAGGAAACCGCCGGCGAACCGCTGACGATGCCGCCCGTGCCAGCGCCGACGCACCCGGAGGAACCGGAAGCGCCGAAGAAGCCGCACCGCGAAGTCGCGCGGCCGAAGCCCGTGCAGCGCCCCGAATCGCCGACACCGGCGCCGACACCGCCGCCGCCGATCGTCGCGACGCGCCCGCTCGACCGCACCCAGATCCATGCGCTGCTCGACAGCGAAGTCGCGCGCCGCAACGGCAAGGTGATCGGCCGCGCGGTCGACATGGTGACCGACGCGAGCGGCAAGCCGCGCGAGATGATCGTGAACCTGCAGGGCTTCATGGGCGTGGGCGACCGCAAGGTCATCTTCCCGTGGAACGTGTTCCGCTTCACGCCGGGCGGCAAACAGGAGCCGATCGTGCTCGACGTGCCGTCGGGCGACCTGCCGCCGGCCGCCCGGCCCAAGGCCGTGCCGCTGTCCGGTTCGGCAGCCGCCTCGCCCGCGACGCGGCTGCCGATGCTCGACAGCGACGTCGAGCGTCCGAACGGCACGAAGATCGGCCGGATCGTCGACGTACTGATCGACCGCGCATCGCAGCCGCAGGCGGTCGTGCTCGACCTCGGCGGCCTCGTCAATACCGACCGCCGTTCGATCGCCGCGAGCTGGGGCGCGCTGCGCTTCGTCACGCGCGACAAGGCGCTCCATCCGCAGCTCGACCTGAACGACGCACAGATCAAGGCGTCGCCGCCCTACGCGGCCGACAAGCCGATCGTCGCGGTTTTCCCGCCCGTTGCCCCGGCACCGGCTTCGTCTGCGAGCGCGACCCGATGACGATCAAGCATTCCGTCAGCGCACGCAGTCTCCGGTCCCTCGACTGGCTCAACTTCTTCGTTGCAAACGTTCAAACAGGGTTCGGTCCGTTCATCGCGTCCTACCTCGCGTCGCACAAGTGGACGCAGGGCGAGATCGGCATGGTGCTGTCGATCGGCACGATCAGCGCGATGGTCAGCCAGGTGCCGGGCGGCGCGGCCGTCGATGCGCTGAAGAACAAGAAAGGCGCGGCCGCGTGGGCGATCGCGGCCATCATCCTGTCCGCGGTGCTGCTCGCGTCGAGCCCGACGATCGTGCCGGTGATCGCCGCCGAGGTGTTCCACGGCTTCGCGAGCTGCATGCTCGTGCCGGCCATGGCCGCGATCTCGTTCTCGCTTGTCGGCCGCGCCGACCTCGGCGACCGGCTCGGCCGCAACGCGCGCTGGGCGTCGATCGGCAGCGCGGTCGCGGCGGGCCTGATGGGGCTCACCGGCGAATATTTCTCCGCCCGCGCGGTGTTCTGGCTGACCGCCGTGCTCGCGCTGCCCGCGCTGTTCGCGCTCGCGATGATCCAGCCGACCCACGAGGTGATCCCGCAATCGTCGAAGCCCGACGATCGCGACGAAGCCGGCGAACGCGAAACGCTGCTCGAACTGCTGCGCGACCGCCGGATGCTGATCTTCGCGGCGTGCGTCGTGCTGTTCCACCTGTCGAACGCGGCGATGCTGAACCTCGCGGCCGGCGAAGTCACGGCCGGGATGGGCGAGAACGTGCAGCTCGTGATCGCCGCGTGCATCATCGTGCCGCAGGCCATCGTCGCGATGCTGTCGCCGTGGGTCGGCCGCTCCGCGCAACGCTGGGGGCGCCGGCCGATCCTGCTGCTCGGCTTCTCGGCGCTGCCGGTGCGCGCGCTGCTGTTCGCCGGCGTGAGCAGCCCGTACCTGCTGGTGCCGGTGCAGATGCTCGACGGCATCAGCGCGGCCGTGTTCGGCGTGATGCTGCCGCTGATCGCGGCCGACGTCGCGGGCGGCAAGGGCCGCTACAACCTGTGCATCGGGCTCTTCGGGCTCGCGGCCGGGATCGGCGCGACGCTCAGCACGGCCGCGGCCGGCTACGTCGCCGATCACTTCGGCAACGCCGTGAGCTTCTTCGGGCTCGCGGGCGCCGGTGCGCTCGCGGTGCTGCTGGTCTGGCTCGTGATGCCCGAAACGCGCGTCGCGAACGGTGATGCGGCCGCCGACGAACCGGCCGCCGCCTCGCCGGAACAGGCGCGCTGACACCGGCGCGCCGCCGTTACCCGCTTCTTGGCCAACGCATGATGGATACGATCAGGACACTCAACGAAGCCCGCCAGCAGATCCAGCAGTCGATCTTCGACCTGTTCAAGGGGCTGTCATTCAGCGAGCGGCTCGCCCAGGGCGGGCTGATGGCGCTGCAGGCCGTGTGCGGCGCCTGCCTCGCGTACGTGATCGGCCGCGCGCTGCACACCGAGCAGGCCGTGTGGGCGGCGATCACCGCGATCGCCGTGACGCAGCACAACTACTCGGACACGATGTCGCTGTCGCGCGACCAGTTCGTCGGCGCGATGGTCGGCGGCGTGCTCGGCTTCGCCGGCGCGGCGCTCGGCGGCGACCGCCTCGTCGCGTATGCGATGACCGTCGCGGTCGTGATCGTCTGCTGCTGGTGCCTGAACGTCGGCAGCGCCGCACGGCTCGGCGGCGTGACCGCGACGATCGTGCTGCTGTTTCCGGGCAACGGCCCGCTGTGGGACATTCCGCTGATGCGGCTCGGCGAGGTGACGCTCGGTACCGTATGTGCGCTGGGCGTGTGCTGGGTGATGTCGAAAATCGAGCGCCGCTGGTTCCGCCACGCGGCGGCGAAGTGACGGGTTGATCCGGCTGCCCGGCGCGTATCGCGGCATCGCGATCCGTGCCGGGCGATCGGCCAGGTCAGTCGCCGATCCGCAGCACGATGCCGGAACCGATCTGCACCAGCAGGTGATCCCCGCCGACGCCGACCCATTGATAGCCGCGCGGCGGCGGGCTCAGGCGATAGCCGCGCCAGTCGTCGATCACGTACTGGCGATCGCGGAACTCGGGCGGAAGCCGGTCGCCCTTGTGCCATTCGCGGCGCGGCTGGTCGGCCCAGCGCGGCGGCACGTCGTCCTCATGGCGCATCTGGCCGGGCGGCATGTGTTTCGGGCCGTGGCCGCGCTGCATGCCATGGCCGCCCTGGTCGTCGTGGTGGTCGTGGTCCTGCGCCATCGCGGCCGGCGCGGCGAAACCCGCCGCGATCAGCGCGGCCAGCATCATCCCGTGCATCTTCTTCATCGTGCCTTCCCTCCGTGTTGTCACGTCGAACGAAACCACTCGGACTGCCCGATGAAGACTAGCACACGGTATCGCGGGGCCACATGACCGCGCATATGACCGCGCGTTACGCAGCCTGCTGCTGGTACTGGATCCGGTGCAGGTGCGCGTAGAGGCCGCCGTGGCGCAGCAATTCCTCATGGCTGCCCTCCTCCACGATCTTGCCTGCCTCGAGCACGAGGATGCGGTCCGCGCGCTCGATCGTCGACAGCCGGTGCGCGATCACGAGCGTCGTGCGGCCTTCCATCAGCCGTTCGAGCGCGGCCTGCACGTGGCGCTCCGATTCCGAGTCGAGCGCCGACGTCGCTTCGTCGAGGATCAGGATCGGCGCGTCCTTGTAGATCGCGCGCGCGATCGCGAGCCGCTGGCGCTGGCCGCCGGACAACCGCATCCCGTTGCCGCCGACGAGCGTGTCGAGCCCGTCGGGCATCGCGGCGACCGCATCGGCGAGGTTCGCGGCCTCGAGCGCGGCCTGCACGCGCGCGCGGTCGGGCGTCTGCCCGTACGCGACGTTCGCGGCGATCGTGTCGTTGAACAGCACGACGTCCTGGCTGACCATCGCCATCTGGCCGCGCAACGCGTGGAGGTCGTAGTCGGCCACCGGCACGCCGTCGACCAGGATCGCCCCGTCGGTCGGGTCGAAGAAGCGCGGCAGCAGGTTCACGAGCGTCGTCTTGCCGCTGCCCGACGGGCCCGCGAGCGCGATCATTTCACCGGGCGCGACCTTGAACGAGATGCGGTCGAGCGTCGGCCGCTCGGCCGCGCCGTAGTCGAACGTCACGTTGCGGAACTCGATGTCGCCACGCGCCTGGGCGAGCGGCCGGCCGCCGCCCTGCGGCTCGGCCGGTTCGTCGATCAGCCCGAAGATCAGTTCGGCAGCCGTCATCCCGCGCTGCAGCGGCTGGTTGACGTCGATCAGGTGCTTGAGCGGCGAGATCACCAGCAGCATCGACGTGACGAACGCGACGAAACCGCCGACCGTCGTCTGGTCGTTCGACGACTGCACGACCGCGATCGTGATCACGACCGCGAGCGCGATCGACGCGAGGAACTGCGTGAGCGGCTGCGCGAGGCCGCCGGAGATCGTCATGCGCATCGCATAGCCGCGCAGGCGCTTGCTCATCTGCGTGAAGCGGTCCATCTCGTACGCTTCGCCGTTGTGCACCTTGACGACCTTGTAGCCGCCGACCGTCTCCTCGACGATGTACGACAGCTCGTTGGTCAGCGTCTGGTGCTCGCGGTTCAGGCGGCGCAGGCGGCGGTTGATCTTGCTGACGAGCCAGCCGATGCCCGGCAGGATCACCGCGACGATCAGCGTGAGCCGCCAGTTCAGGTAGAACAGGTAGCCGAGCAGGAAGATCACCGTCAGCGAATCGCGCACGAGCGTGACCATCACGCCGGTCAGCACCGACAGGATCTGGTTGACCTCGAACACGATCGCGTTGATCACCGTGCTCGCCGTCTCGCGCTGGAAGAACGACGCGCCCGTGTGCAGCATCCGCTGGAACATCTCGAGCCGCAGTTGCAGCAGGATGCGGTTCGACACGTAGTTGAGCAGGTAATTCGACGCGTACTGCGACACGCCGCGCACGAGCGCGAGCCCGATCACGGCCATCGGCACGTACCATTTCGCGCGGTCGCTGCCGTGCGAGCCGAAGCCGTGGTCGAGCAGCGGCTTGAGCAGCGCCGGGATCCCGGCCTCGGTGGCCGCGACGACGCCCATCGTCATCACGGCGAGCACCACGATGCCGATCAGCGGCCGGATGTACGGCCACAGGCGCTTGAGGACCGTCACGGGCGAGGTGCCCGTGCCGTCCATCGGTTTGCGAAGAGTGTTCTGGGTTTCCAAGGCAATCCTTCTTGAGCCGCGAAGCGGCGCCCGGACGTGGCCGCCCGGGGTGTCGCCCTGTCGGGCGGGTGCCGAAAAGGGCTCAACATTATAGCCGCACCGCCCCGGCCGGCACGGTCCTGGCCGATGCGGGCGGCGGCCGGGCCGCGGGTATACTGCCGCTCACCGTTTTCTCCGCCTTTTCCGACGATTTCATGGCTGAACCCTCCCTCGGCGTCGCCCTCATCGCCCTCAACGCGTCCGCGCGGCTTGCCCAGTGCCTGGCCGCGCTGTCGTTCGCCGACGACGTCGTCGTCATCGACGGCGGCAGCACCGACGATACCGTCGCGATCGCGCAGGCGCACGGTGCGCGCGTGATCGTCGAGCGCGACTGGCCCGGCTTCGGCCCGCAGAAGAACCGCGCGCTCGACGCGCTCGACACCGACTGGATCCTGTCCCTCGATACCGACGAAGTCGTCACCCCGGAACTCGCGCAGTCGATCCGCGACACGCTCCGCGCGCCGGCCGCGCAGGTCTATGCGGTCGACCGCCTGTCGAGCTTCTGCGGCCAGTGGATCCATCACAGCGGCTGGTATCCGGACTGGATCCCGCGCCTGTTCCGGCGCGGCGCCGCGCGCTTCTCGGACGACCTCGTGCACGAGCGCCTCGTGTTCGACGGCGCCGCGCAGCGGTTGTCCGGCAAGCTGATGCACTACTCGTACGAGGATTTCGAAGCCGTCGTGCGCAAGCTCGACGCCTATTCGACGGCCGGCGCGCGCCAGCGCCGCGCGGCCGGCCAGCGCGGCGGCTTCGGCAAGGCGCTCGCGCGCGGCGCGTGGGCGTTCGTGCGCACCTACGTGCTGCGCCGCGGCTTCCTCGATGGCCGCGCCGGCTTCATGATCGCCGTGTTCAACGCGGAAACCGTGTACTACCGCTTCCTGAAACTCGGCCACGAACGGGCCAGCTGAGCGCCCGCCCGGCAGGGAGCCGGCCCGGCGTTACAATGCCGGGCCGCCCGCGCCGCGCGTGCCCGCCCGACCGGCGGCGCCACGCGCCGCCCGCCACGACGACTACCGAATCCGACCGCCATGTTCTCCATCATCATTCCGACCTGGAACAACCTGCCGTACCTCAAGCTCGTCGTCGACAGCCTGCGCCGCCACTCGGCGTACGACCACCAGATCATCGTGCACGTCAACGACGGCTCGGACGGCACGCTCGACTGGGTGCGCGGCGAAGGGATCGAGCACACCGCGTCGCCGACCAACATCGGCATCTGCCACGCGGTGAACTGGGCCGCCGCGCGCGCCACGCGCGACTACGTCGTCTACATGAACGACGACATGTTCTGCTGCCCCGGCTGGGACACGGCGCTCGTGCGCCGCATCGAACAGATGCCGACCGACCTCTTCATGCTGTCGGGCACGATGGTCGAGCCGGTCGACACGCGCAACCCGTGCGTCGTGGTCAGCAATTTCGGCCGCGATGCCGAACATTTCGACGCGGCGGGCCTCGTCGCGGCGGCGCCGAAGCTCGTGCGCGCCGACTGGCTGGGCTCGACCTGGCCGCCGACGCTCGTGCACCGCGACTGGTGGAACCGCATCGGCGGCTACAGCAGCGAGCTGTCGCCCGGCATGAGCAGCGACAACGACTTCTCGATGAAATTCTGGGATGCCGGCTGCCGGATCTTCATCGGGGTCGGCGACAGCCTCGTCTACCACTTCCAGCAAAAGAGCACGGGCAAGATCGCCAAGAACGATGGTCGGCGCCAGTTTCTGAACAAATGGGGCATGACCCAGGCGACGTTCGATCGCCACTACCTGCACCGCGGCGAGCCGGCCGGCACGCGCGTCGCGCTCGATACGCCGGCCGTGGAAGGCCGCCTGAAGCGCGCACTGCTGCGCTCGCGGATCAAGCGCGCGTTCAGCTGATCGCGCCCCGAAAACGACACGGAAACGCGCGCTGCTTCGCGTATACTCTGCGCCGTTCGTCCCGGATCTCCCACCGGGGCGCGCGGCGCGCAGCACGACGTACGCAAGCCGCATTCGTCCATTCGACAGGTTCCGATGCTTTCGTTTTCCGCTCCCGCCTCGCGGCGCCTGACCGCCGCCCGCGCATTCGCCGTCGCCGCGCTCTGCATGGTGCCCGTCTCGACCGCGCTGACCAACGTGTTCTGCGGGCTGTTCGCCGCCGCGCTCGTGATTTCCCCCGAATTCTGGCGTGACCTGCGCTCGTTCGTGACCGACCCGGCCTCGCTCGCGGCGCTGCTGATCCTGGCCGCGCTGGCCGCCAGCGTCACCTATACGGTCGCGCCGCACAACAAGGCGTGGAACTGGGTCGCCAAGTACGACAAGCTGCTGCTGCTGCCGTTCGCCGTGCTCGCCTTTCGCCATTCGAACTGGGCGCCGATCGTGCGGCGTTGCTGGTTCGGCACGCTATGCGTGATCCTGCTGCTGTCGACCACCAACTATCTCGGCCTGACCGCGATCGGGCCCGCGCACGCGACCGAACTGCCGCTGTCACGCGCCTGGGTGTTCAAGAACCACATCGCCGCCGGCATGTTCGGCGCGCTGCTGTTCTACCAGGCGGCCGATCTCGCGCTGGCGGCCCGCACGGCGCTGTCGCGCGCCGCGTATGCGGGCGTTGCCGCGTGGTCGCTCGTCAACGTGTTCGTGATGCTGCAGGGTCGCACCGGGCAGGTCATCGCGCTGCTGCTGATCCTCGTCGTCGCCGTGCGTTTCGTGCTGTTGCTGCGCCGGCAATCGGCGCTGCGCGCGGGGCTCGCCGCCGGCGTGTTCGTGCTGGCCGGCATCGCGCTCGTGATCGCCGCGTGCACGGTTCACAACGGCCGGCTGACGAAGGTCGTGACGGAAGTGCAGCAATACCGGCAGAGCGATGCGGCCACGTCGACCGGGCTGCGCCTCGAGTGGTACAAGAAGGGGCTCGAACTGTATCGCCAGCGCCCGGTGATCGGCTATGGCGCGGGCGGCCTCGAATCCGAATTCGAGCGGCTCACGGCCGGCAAGACGGCGGCCGAAGGCCAGCTCACGTCGAATCCGCACAACGAATACCTGCTGATGGCCGTGCAGCTCGGCACGCTCGGCCTGGTGCTGTTCGTCAACCTGATCGTGCAGATCGCGCGCGGCAGCCGCACGCTCGATCCGCGCTCGCGGCACCTGCTGCTCGGCTGGCTCGCGATCTTCGCGATCGGCAGTCTCGCGAATTCGCTGCTGCTCGATTTCGCCGAAGGGCACCTGATCGTGCTGCTGGCCGGCATCCTGCTCGGCTGCGGCGAGCGCGCCGAGGCGCTGCCGCGCGAAACGTCGGCGATCCGGCGCAGCGCGTAACGCGCAGCGGCCTGCGCTGCGCCGGCGGCAGGCTTCGGCCAACGCGGCGTTCTTCACGATCGATCTCCGACGGAAACGGGCCGGGCGGCTGGCGCGTCGGCACACAAGCCGCCGGCAACTGCCAGGAAACGCGCGTCGCCCGCGCGTCAGTCGGATCCGGTGCGGTGCAGCCGCGACGTATCGACGACCGTTTCGGGCGGGCCCGGCGGATTCAGTCCGAGCATCTCGGCCGCCGCGGCTTTCACGCGCTGCGCACCGAGATTGACGAGGCAGTCGCTGCGGCTGTCGACCTTGCGCTCGCAGCCTTCGTGCCGGCACGGCACGCAATCGCCCTCCCCCTGCAACAGCCACACGTTCCCGTGCCGCCCCGAGCCGCGCAGCGGCCACGGATTCTCGGTCGCCGGCCAGTGCTGCGGCCACGGCCCCCAGCGCACGGGGTCGGACGGGCCGAACAGCGCGATCGTGTCGGTGCCGGTCGCGGCCGCGACGTGCGTCGCGCCGGTGTCGGGCCCGATGAAAAGCCGTGCGCGCCGCACGAGTTCGGCGCTTTCGCCGAACGTCAGGCGGCCGACCAGGTTCAGCACGTCGCCGCCCGCATCGGCCGCGACCTGCTCCGCATACTCGCGCTCGCTGTCGGCCGGACCGCCCGACAGCGCAACCGCGAAGCCTTGCTCGCGCAGCCAGCCGATCATCTCGACCCAGCCGTCGAGCCGCCATTGCTTGTAACGGAACATCGGATACGGATGCAGCACGACCAGCGGCTTGCCGGCGCGGATCGCCGGCGATTCGGCCAGCCACGCGTCGAAGCGCGCGCGCCGCGCCGGATCGTCGCCGATGCCGGGCGCGACGACCTCGGACACCGGCTCGATGCCGATCACGGGGGCGAGCGCCAGCGTGCTGACGACCGTATGCGCGGATTCGTGGTGATTGATCGCGATCCCGTTCAGCATCATCCGCGTGAGCCACGTCACGCGGTTCGGATCGACGAGGCCCACCCGCTTGCGGCCCGCGAACCAGCTGTAGAAGCGCGGCCGGTCGGAGCTCAGCGCCGCGCACGCGAGATCGTAGCGGCGCCACATCGACAGCGCGTCGCGCAGCCGCTCGCGGAAGCCCGCGCGTTGCGCGACGACGATCACGCGCCGCACGTCCGGATTGTGCTCGAGCACGCCTTCGGTGCCGCGAAACACCAGCATGTCGATCTGTGCTTCAGGCCAGCGGGCCTTCAGCGAACGGACGAGCGGCGTCGTCAGCAGCACATCGCCGATACGGCGCGGCGCGGCCACGAGGATGGTTCTGGGCGGGCGGGCGGAAGAAAACAGGGCCACGGCGGGTGTGTCTGGCTGGCTGAACAAGGCTGGCAATGTACAGGATTTTGCAGCAGCCGGCGCGACAGGGCGAATCGGCCGTCCGGTCAGCATGATGCGGCCCCGTTCACGAGGTGCTGCGCGGCAGGCGCACCGCGCGCCGCTGGCGTACGCGGTGCCTGCGATACCCGTAGCGCTACGAAGCGATGGTCATGATCACCGGCGTCGCAGCGGCAGCCGCCGGCTGCGTGTCTGCTGCGTCGATCAACCGTTCGTCACGTTGGGTGGCCTGCGGCAGCAGGTGATTCACCGCACGCTCGACCGCGTCGACGCCGATCGCGTCGACGGTCGCGCCGGCGCGCACGATCACGTGCGGCACACCGAGCGGATGCCAGCGCAGGTATTTCTCGGGACGATCCTCGAACAGCGCGGCGACGGGCACGCCGAGCGCCGACGCGAGGTGCACGGGGGCGCTGTCGGCGGAGACGATCGCATCGAGCAGGCTCGCCGCGGCCACCAGGTCGGCGACCGACGACGGCGCAACATGGCGCGCGCACACGTCGCGCCACGAGTCGTCCTCGGGAGCATGGCCGACGGCCGGGTCGCGGAACACGATCACGTCGGCATGCGGCGCGAGACGCTCGGCGAGGTCGCGCCAACGATCGGCCGGCCAGCGGCGCTCGACCGCCTTGTTCGTGACGAACAACCCGACGCGCGGCTTCGTGCGTGCGCCGAGCAGCCGGTACCACGCGTCCTGCAGCGCGCGGTCGGGATGAACCGACAACGCGAGGCGGTCGACGTCGGCGCGGCCGAGTTCGGGTACGAGCCGGAAACCCGACAACGCCTCGTGGCACATCGGCCGCTCGGCGACATGCTCGGGCTTGCGATCGTCGAATTCCGTCTCGGCATCGTGCCAGCGGCAATCCTTTGCGCCGATCTGGCGCGCGAACTGCATGCTGCTGCGATGCATGCCGCCGTTCGGCACGACCACGAGGTCGAACCGCAAGCGACGCAGGCGACGCACCAGCCGCAGCCGGTCGAAGAACGCGCGCATCCGCCCGGGACGGTCGTTGCGCTCGCATTGACGGCTATAGACGTAGGTGTGGATCGCGTCGACGTCCGGGTTTCCGGCCAGCGCAGCCGCGTTGTAGCGGTTCGCGACCACATGGAGTTCCGCGCCGGGCCAGCGCTCCTTCAGCGCGCGGAGAAACGCCGTCGTGCACAGCATGTCGCCCAGAAAATCGATCCGGATCACGAGGATCCGCTGCGTCGGGTTCACATTGGCCATGGTCATGTGGGGACTGTCAGTTTTTGTCGTCGCGACGAGCCGTTTCACGGCATCCGGTTCCGGGACGGCCTGCTCGCCTATCGCGGCTCGCCGCATGGATCCGCCCCCGCTTATGTGCGCGATATCGGCGCGATCCGCCGGACAAGCGGCGGTCAGCGCCGCGTTCGTGCGGCTAGCGCCGGATTGTATAGCGTCCGGATGGCCAGCCCAAGACCCGCTTGCGTGAACCTGCAAAAACGGCCCGCCGCACCGCACGATGGCGATGCGGCGGGCCGCATGGCGCGACAGCCGTTCGGCAAAGGCGAGATCAGTACGTGATTTCGACGACGCTGCCGTCGAACGTCGCTCGCAGCTCCGCGAGCAGCACGTCGCTCGGCTTGACGCGCCATGCGTCGCCGAGGCGCATTTCACCCTGTGCCCGTGCGTTGCTGTAGTGGACCTGGACCGCGAGCCCGTTCGGCAGCGGCGCCTGCGGGCGACGACCGCCATCGCGCCCGCCGCCGCGCGGCGCCGGTGCTTCGACCACGTTCGCCGCCGGATCGTCCTTCGACACGTGCGGCTCGAGCACGCGGCGCAATGCGGCCGCGTCGGCGTTGCCGTTCATCGTCAGCCGGACGGCCTGCGCATAGCGGCTGCGCGCGCGCTCGAGATCCATCACGGTATCGGCCGTGAAGCGGATGCCGCCCGTGAACGCATCGTTGCGCGCCTGCCCCTGCACGATCAGCAGCTCGTCTTCCTTGAACAGCGCCTTGTTCGCCTCGAACTGCTCGTTGAAGATCGTGATCTCGCACTGGCCCGAGCCATCGTCGAGCAGCGCGATCAGCATCTTGCCGCGCTGGGTCATCTGCGTGCGCAGCGACGCGATGATGCCGGCCACGAGCTTGTCGCGCCCTTCCTTCAGGTCGCCGACCTTCTGCCGCACGAAGCGGCGCACCTCGTCGCGATACGCGTCGAACAGGTGGCCGGACAGGTAGAAGCCGAGCGCGCCCTTTTCCTCCTGCAGGCGGCGCTTGTCGTCCCACGCGGGCTCGTCGACGAGCGCATGCGCGTGCGGCGACTCGGCGCCCATGTCGAACAGGCCGGCCTGCATCGCGTTCGCCTCGGCCTGGTCGGCCGCTTCCATCGCCAGCGGCACCGACGCGATCAGCTGCGCACGGTTCGTGTTCAGCGAATCGAACGCGCCGGCACGGATCAGCGCCTCGACCGTGCGGCGGTTGACGACACGCCGGTCGATCCGCTCGCAGAAGTCGAACAGGTCGGTGAACGCCTTTTCCTCGCGGGCGCGCAGGATTTCCTCGATCGCATTCTGGCCGCTGCCCTTCACCGCGCCGAGCCCGTAGCGGATCGTGCGCGAGCGCTTGCCGTCGGCTTCGGCGACCGGCTCGAAGCGGTAATGCGACTGGTTGATGTCCGGCGGCAGCACGACGAGGTTGTTCACGACGCAGTCGTCGAACAGGATCTTCACCTTGTCGGTGTCGTCCATCGCGAGCGTCATGTTGGCCGCCATGAATTCGGCCGGATGGTGCGCCTTCAGCCACGCGGTGTAGTACGCGAGCAGCGCATAGGCGGCCGCGTGCGACTTGTTGAAGCCGTAGCCCGCGAACTTCTCCATCAAGTCGAAGATCTCGTCGGACTTCTCGCGCGTGAGGCCGTTCTTCGCCGCGCCCTCGGCGAAGATCTCGCGGTGCTTGGCCATCTCCTCGGGCTTCTTCTTGCCCATCGCGCGACGCAGCAAGTCCGCGCCGCCGAGCGAGTAGCCGCCGATGATCTGCGCCATCTGCATCACCTGCTCCTGATAGACCATGATGCCGTAGGTCTCTTTCAGGACGGGCTCGACGCGTGGATCCGGATACTCGACCTTCTCGCGGCCGTGCTTCCGTGCGCAGAAGCTCGGGATCAGGTCCATCGGGCCCGGACGGTACAACGACACGAGCGCGATGATGTCCTCGAAGCGGTCGGGCTGCGCATCCTTCAGCATGCCCTGCATCCCGCGGCTTTCCAGCTGGAACACCGCGACCGTGTTGGCCTTCTTGAGGATCTGGAACGACGCGGGATCGTCGAGCGGCACCTGCGCGAGCGACCAGTCGGCCTTCGACGGATCGAGGCGGCGGATGTAGCGTTCGGCCCAGTCGAGGATCGTCAGCGTCGTGAGGCCCAGAAAGTCGAACTTCACGAGGCCGACGGCTTCGACGTCGTCCTTGTCGTACTGGCTGACCACGCCGCCGTCGTCGCCCTGCGTGTACAGCGGGCAGAAATCGGTCAGCTTGCCGGGCGCGATCAGCACGCCGCCCGCGTGCATCCCGACGTTACGCGTGAGGCCCTCGACGCGCTGCGCGAGATCGAGCAGCTGGTGCACTTCGTCCTCGTGGTCGTAGCGCTCCTGCAGTTGCGGCTCTTCCTTCATCGCGTCGGCGATCGTCACGTGCTTGCCCGGCTTGAACGGGATCAGCTTCGCGATGCCGTCGGTGAACATGTAGCCGAGGTCGAGCACGCGGCCGATGTCGCGCACGGCCGCCTTCGCGGCCATCGTGCCGAACGTGGCGATCTGCGACACGGCGTCCGCGCCGTACTTCTCCTTCACGTACTGGATCACGCGGTCGCGGCCGTGCTGGCAGAAGTCGATGTCGAAGTCGGGCATCGACACGCGTTCCGGGTTCAGGAAGCGCTCGAACAGCAGGTTGTAGCGCAGCGGGTCGAGGTCGGTAATGCCGAGCGCGTACGCGACCAGCGAACCGGCGCCCGAGCCGCGGCCCGGGCCGACCGGCACGCCGTTGTTCTTCGCCCAGTTGATGAAGTCCGCGACGATCAGGAAGTAGCCCGGGAAGCCCATCTTCGTGATGGTCCCGCACTCGAATTCGAGGCGCTTGTAATACGTGTCGCGCTGCGCGTCGCGCTCGGCCTCGACCGGATACAGCTGCGCGAGACGGGTCTCGAGCCCTTCCTTCGACAGCTGGACCAGGTAGTCGTCGAGCGACATGCCGTCCGGCGTCGGGAACAGCGGCAGTTTCGGCTTGCCGAGCTCGAGCTTCAGGTTGCAGCGCTTCGCGATTTCGACCGTGTTCGCGATCGCCGACGGCAGGTCGGCGAACAGCGCGACCATGTCGTCCTGCGTGCGGAAATACTGGTCGGTCGTGAAACGCTTCTGGCGCCGCGGGTTCGCGAGGATGTCGCCTTCCGAGATACACACGCGCGCCTCGTGCGCGGTGAAATCGTCGTCGGTCATGAACTGCGTCGGGTGCGTCGCGACGACCGGCAGCTTCAGCGCGGCGGCGAGCGTCGCGGCCTGCTGGATGTACGCCTCCGCGCCCGGCTGGCCGTAACGCTGCAGCTCGACGTAGAAGCCGCCCGGGAACACTTTCGCCCAGCGCTCGGCGTGCCGGCGCGCGGCTTCTTCGTTGCCTGCGGCAAGCGCGAGCCCGATATCGCCCTGTTGCGCACCCGACAGCGCGAGCAGCCCTTGCGAGCGCTCGCCGTCGAGCCAGCTCGCGTCGAGTTCCGCACGGCCGCGGTACTGGTTCGTGAGCCACGCCTTCGACAGCAGCTCGCACAGATTCAGGTAGCCGACCTTGTCCTTGACGAGCAGCAGCAACCGCGACGGCTTGTCGCGGTCGTCCGGATTGGCGATCCAGACGTCGCAGCCGGCGATCGGCTTGATGCCCTTGCCGCGGGCTTCCTGGTAGAAACGGACGAGGCCGAATGCGTTGCCGAGATCGGTGAGCGCGAGCGCGCCCTGACCGTCCGCGGCCGCCGCCTTGACGATGTCGTCAATGCGCACGATGCCGTCGGCAATCGAGAATTCGGAGTGAACGCGAAGATGGACGAAGCGAGGATCTGACATGGGCGCTATTGTAGCCGCCTCGCCGCGCGGGCTGCCCAAAAAATCCCCGCGCTGGCCGTTCGGCCGATGCGCGCGACCGCACGTCGCGCGGCTGGCCAGACGGCAGGGTGCCGGCCCGGGCGCGGTTTGCGGGATAATACGGTTTTTCGAATCCACGCCCCGGCTTCGCACCCTTTTTTGCGGGCCGCCGTGCGGCCGTTTTCCCGTCGGACCATCATGACCATCGTCAACCTCGCCGCCTACCACTTCGTGTCGCTCGACGCGAACGAGCAATGGCGCCCGCTCGTCACCGCCCGCTGCAACGAACTCGGCCTGCGCGGCACGATCCTGCTCGCGCCGGAAGGCATCAACCTGTTCATCGCCGGCACGCGCGAAGCCGCCGACGCGTTCATCGCTTACATCCGCCACGATCCGCTGTTCGAGGGCAAGTTCGCGTCGCTGCAGTTCAAGGAGAGCCTGTCCGACTCGCAGCCGTTCCGCCGCATGCTCGTGCGCCTGAAGCGCGAAATCATCACGATGAAGAAGCCGGCGATCAAGCCGGAACTCGGCCGCGCGCCGTTCGTCGATGCGCGCACGCTGAAGACGTGGCTCGATCGCGGCCACGACGACACGGGCCGCCCGGTCGTGATGCTCGACACGCGTAACGCCTTCGAAGTCGACGTCGGCACGTTCGACGACGCGCTCGACTACCGGATCGACAAGTTCAGCGAATTCCCCGAAGTGATCGACGCGAACCGCGCCGACCTCGAAGGCAAGACGGTCGTGTCGTTCTGCACGGGCGGCATCCGCTGCGAGAAGGCCGCGATCCACATGAAGGAAATCGGCATCGAGAACGTGTACCAGCTCGAAGGCGGGATCCTGAAGTACTTCGAGGAAGTCGGCGGCGCGCACTATCACGGCGACTGCTTCGTGTTCGACTACCGCACCGCGCTGAATCCGCAGCTCCAGCCCACCGAGAACGTCACGTGCTTCGCGTGCCGCGCGGTCGTCACGCCGGAAGCGCAACAGTCGTCGAGCTACGTGCCCGGCAAGTCGTGCCCGGCTTGCGCACCGGCGGCCAGCGCCGCGTAAGCGCGCACTGCCCCGCGCTCCGATGACCGGCTATCGCGGCCGCTTCGCGCCGTCGCCCACCGGCCCGCTGCATTTCGGCTCGCTGGTCGGCGCGCTCGCGAGCTGGCTCGACGCGCGCGCGCACGGCGGTGCATGGCTCGTGCGCATCGAGGATCTCGACGGCCCGCGCACGGTGCCGGGCGCCGCCGACGACATCCTCGCGACGCTCGCGCATTTCGGCATGACGCCCGACGAGCCGCCCGTCTGGCAAAGCACGCGCGATGCCGCCTATACGGCCGCGCTCGAACGGCTCGTCGCGGCCGGGCTCGTCTATCCGTGCGGCTGCACGCGCAAGGAAATCGCCGATTCGCTGCGCGCCGCGCACGAGCGCCATACGACGCTCGCGTACCCGGGCACCTGCCGCACCGGCCTGCACGGCAAGCCCGCGCGCGCGTGGCGGCTGCGCGTGCCGGACGGCAGCGACGCACTCGTCACGTTCGACGATCGCTGGCAGCACACGCAATCGCAGAACCTCGCGACCGAAGTCGGCGATTTCGTGCTGAAGCGCGCGGACGGCCAATGGGCCTACCAGCTCGCGGTCGTCGTCGACGATGCCGACGCGCACATCACGCACGTCGTGCGCGGCGCCGACCTGCTCGACTCGACCGCACGCCAGATTCACCTGCAGCACTGCCTCGGCGTGCCGACGCCGCAATACCTGCATGTGCCCGTCGTCGTCGATGCGAACGGCGAGAAGCTCAGCAAGCAGACGGGCGCGACCGCGCTCGAACGCAACGATCCGCTGCCGGCGCTGCAGGCCGCGGCCGCGCACCTGGGCCTCGCGCCCGACGGCACGCTTGCAGGCGCGACTCTCGATACGTTCTACGCCGCCGCCACGGCAGCATGGGCGAGGCGCTTCGGGCCGCAGGCCGGCTGACGCACGCAGCGCGCCGATGTCGCGGCGACCGGGCCCAAGCCGGATGCCGACTGCATCCCCCCGCCGACGCCGCACGCCCGCCTCCCCCGTCAAATCGGAGCCCCAATGAAAAACGGGCACATGCTCATCGCATGCACCCGCTTCTCCAGCAGCGCTCGCGCGCCGCGCCGTCACGTTCGCCCGGCTTATGCCGACGGCTTGCGCGGCATCCCGAACCCGCCGAGCAGTGCGGCGACCTGACGCTTCGGCCCCTTTTTCTCGGGCTGCTGCGCCGGCTGCGCGTCGTCCTGCTGCTTCGCCGGCGCCGACGGCTCGTACGGCTTCAGGAAGAAATCGTCGACCGGCGCTTCGTGGCGACGGTGATGACCGCGCTCGGAACCGCCCGGCCGGCGCCCCGATGCACCGCGATGCTCGTCGCGATCGCGACGGCCGCCTCGTTCACCGCCCCGCTCGCCACCGCGCTCGCTGTTGCGATCGCCGCCGCGGTCGTTGCCGCGCTCGTCGTGACGGTGGCGTGCCGGCTTGTCGAGCGCGAGCGTCTGCACTTCGAGCGGACGCTTGATCAGCTTCTCGATATCGGCGAGCTGCTTGCGCTCGTTCGGGCTGCACAGCGACAGCGCATCGCCCGTCGCACCCGCACGGCCGGTACGGCCGATCCGGTGCACGTAGTCTTCCGCGCTGAACGGCAGGTCGAAGTTGATCACGGCCGGCAGTTCGGCGATGTCGAGGCCGCGCGCGGCCACGTCGGTCGCGACCAGCGCCTCGATCTCGCCGCGCTTGAACGCGTCGAGCGCCTGCATCCGCTCGATCTGCGTCTTGTCGCCGTGGATCGCCGACGCGACCACGCCGTCGCGCTCGAGATTGCGCGCAAGCCGGCTTGCGCCGATCTTGCTGTTGCAGAACACGATCACCTGCTTGAGGCCGCGATCGCGCAGCAACTGCACGACGGCCGCCTGCTTGTCGCCTTCGGCGACGTCGTAGACGATCTGCGTGACGTTCGCGTTCGTCGAGTTGCTGCGCGCGACCTCGATCGTCTGCGGGTTGCGCAGGTAGGTCGACGCGAGCTTCTTGATTTCGCCCGAGAAGGTGGCCGAGAACAGCAGCGTCTGGCGTTCCTTCGGCAGCAGGTTCAGGATGCGCTGCAGGTCGGGCAGGAAGCCCATGTCGAGCATCCGGTCGGCTTCGTCGAGCACGAGGATCTGCACCTGGCCGAGATTCGCCGTCTTCTGCTGCACGTGGTCGAGCAGGCGGCCCGGCGTCGCGATCAGGACCTCGACGCCGCGGCGCAGCTCGGCCATCTGCGGGTTCATGTCGACGCCGCCGAACACGACCGCGCTGCGCAGCGGCGTGTGCTTCGCATACGCGTGCACGTTCGCGGCGACCTGGTCGGCGAGTTCGCGGGTCGGCGTGAGGATCAGCGCACGCACCGGGTGGCGCGCCGGAGACGCGCTCGTGTTGGCCTGCGGCAGCAGGCGCTGGATGATCGGCAGCGAGAAACTCGCGGTCTTGCCGGTGCCCGTTTGCGCGGCGCCCATGACGTCGCGGCCGGCGAGCACGACCGGAATGGCCTGCGCCTGGATCGGCGTCGGCGTCGTATAGCCCTGCTCCGCAATGGCTTTCAGGATATCGGCGGCAAGGCCGAATTGATCGAAGGTTGCGTCGACGGGCTTGGCGACAGAATCGGACATGGTGGCGTTTCGCTCAAAAGGCGCGGCGGGGACATCGTGCGTCAGGCCAGCCGGGCCTGCGCTCATCACAATTCGGAAATAGACGGAGCCGCGGCGCGCCGCGCGGCGCCGCTCTGGCGCTTGGGACCGGTTCAATGTGAACGCTGGACGCCAGGCCGTGCGAACTCCGTTCGGCGCGAATGCCGACGGAAAGGGCCGTATTGTAGCACTGCGCGGCCATCTGTCCGTGACAACGCGGCGAACGGCCACAACGGCGGTTCGCGCGGCGGGCCCGGGGTGGCCCGCGCGGTAGACGGATGACCCGATCGGAAGCCCGATGGGCCAGGGGATGATTTCAGGGGTCGGATCCCTAGTCGCCAGCCCGATCGCCCGCGGCCAGGCCGCTTCCCCCGGCCGTCAGGCACCGAGAGCCGAGAGCCGGGAGCCGGCCGGCACCGGCAGCACGATCCACGTTCCCGCCCGGCGCTCAGCCCTTCTTCTTTTTCTTCTCGACCTGTACGCAGTCGCCCAGCAGCGGCGGCGCGCTCTGGTCGGCGATCTCGTCGCGCAGCGTCGCTTCCTTGCCCTTCGTCCACCACGTATAGCGGCCGGCCTGGTAGCGCGCGCCCGACGCCGACACGGTGTCGACGAACAGCATCTGCTTCCCGTTGACCGGCACGAGCGCGAAGCTCTGGCCGTTGCCCGCGAGCCAGTACGACACGCGCACCGGCTGCTTCTGGTTCGCGCACTGGTAGACGGTGAACTGACGCGAATCGGCGTCGATCTCTTCGACGGTCAGCTGTGCGGCATGCGCGACGGAAACGGTCGTGCCGGCGAGCGCGAGCGCGGCGAGGGTTTGGCGAATCATGCAGGTCCTCTCACGAGACGGGTGGAAACGCGCCCTCGCAGGGCACGTGATTATTGTTGGCGATCGGGTCGGGTAGCGTGATCAGGGATCGATGACGTCGGCACACGCGTCGGTCGGTGCGGCCGCGACATGGCCGACGAGCGGCACGATCTTGAGCCCGGCCGAGGCCACCCGGCACGGTGCGGCCGCGAGCCCGCAACCCGCGAGGTTCACTGCAAGCGCCAGCGCGACGGCCAGCTTTCCGATACGCAGCCACTTCGGCGTCATCGTCCTCTCCTGATTACGTCAGCGGGCCGACACCGGCCGGACGGCCGCGGCGGCGCGCTTCGCGCGTTCGCGGGCTTCGTCGACGGTCGCGCCGGTCGCCAGCGCGACGCCCATGCGCCGCTTCGCGAAACTTTCCGGCTTGCCGAACAGGCGCAGGTCGGCGCCCGGCACGGCAAGCGCGTCGCGCACGCCCTCGAACGCGATCCCGCGCTCGTCGAGCCCACCGTAGATCACGGCCGACGCGGCAGGCGTACCGAGCGCCGGATCGACCGGCAGCCCGAGAATCGCACGCGCGTGCAGCTCGAATTCCGACTGGCGCTGCGACGCGAGCGTGACGAGGCCCGTATCGTGCGGCCGCGGGCTCACCTCGGAGAACCACACGTCGTCGCCGCGCACGAACAGCTCGACGCCGAACATCCCGCGCCCGCCGAGCGCCTCGGTGACCTTGTGCGCGATCTCGCGCGACTTCTCGAGCGCCACCGCGCTCATCGGCTGCGGCTGCCACGATTCGACGTAGTCGCCCGCGACCTGCACGTGGCCGACCGGCTCGCAGAAATAGGTGCGCGTGGCGTTCGTCGCCGGATCGATCGCGCGCACGGTGAGCTGCGTGATCTCGTAGTCGAAATCGACGAAGCCCTCGACGATCACGCGGCCGTGGTTCACACGCCCGCCCGCCATCGCGTAGTCCCACGCCGGCTTCACGTCGGCCTCGGTCTTCACGACCGACTGCCCCTTGCCCGACGACGACATCACGGGCTTGACGACGCACGGCATGCCGATCTTCGCGATCGCCGCGCTGAACGCCTCGAACGAATCCGCGAACGCATACGGCGAAGTCGGCAGGCCGAGCTCCTCGGCCGCGAGCCGGCGGATCCCTTCGCGATTCATCGTGAGCTGCGTCGCGCGCGCGGTCGGGATCACTTCGGCGAGGCCGGCCGCCTCGATCGCCGCGAGCGCGTCGGTCGCGATCGCCTCGATCTCCGGCACGATCAGGTGCGGGCGTTCGGCTTCGACGATCGCGCGCAGCGCGGCGGCGTCCGTCATGTCGATCACGTGCGCGCGATGCGCGACCTGGTGGCCCGGTGCGTCCGGATAGCGGTCGACCGCGACGACTTCGACGCCGAGCCGCTGCAACGCGATGATGACTTCCTTGCCGAGCTCGCCGGCGCCGAGCAGCATGACGCGCGTGGCCGAGGGTGAGAGCGGCGTACCGAGCCGCTGACCGATCTGCATGTGATTACCCGCTTCTGGTGGAGGACGAAAACGGCTCCGATGTTAACACGCGCCACGGCGCCGGTTTTGCGCGTTTCGCCGCGCCGGCGCCCGGCCGCGGGCCGCTCGCGAGCAGGCTGCGAACGTTTTCACGCGTGAAGTGTCGGCTCGCCTGCCGCGGCACGGGTGCGTTACTCTTACGCCTTGATCAGAATCCGATGAGGAACGAGGCTCATGTCCCACCTGTCCGCCGCCGCACGCGCGCGCACCGGCCTGCTTCGCCCGCTGCGCGCGCCGCTCTGCGCGTTGACGCTTGCCACGCTTCTCGCCGCCTGCGCGATGCCGACCCACCCCGATTCCGCCGCCCCCGCACCCGACCCGTACAACCCGGCGGCCGTCCAGCTGCTCGACGACACGAGCTGGGAACTCACCAGCTGGCTGAATGCCGACGGCACGCAGCGCGCGATCCCGCACGGCGACAACGGCGAGCCGATCAAGCTCGCGCTGTCGACCGACTCGGGCATCCGGCGCGCCAGCGGGTTTTCGGGCTGCAACCGCTACATGGGCACCTACGCGATCAAGAACGGCCTGTTGAGCTTCGGGCCGCTCGCCGGCACGCGGATGGCCTGCCCGAATACGCTCGGCGGCCAGCTCGAAACCGCGTACCTCGACGCACTCGCCCACGTCGACAAGACCGGCGTGCAGATGCGCGAGCCGCAGCAATTGCAGATCGTGACCACGTCCGGCGCGACGTTGACCTTCACGCACCGGAGCCCCTGATGCAGGGCGCGCGCGAAGGCCGACCGACCGCCTTCGCCTGGCGCGCCACGCGCGTGTGCCGCGCACACGCGTCGCGCGGCGTGAATCGGATGCACGCCGCGTTAGAGTCTTGTTCGCCGGCCGGTTAAACTCGGCGGGTCGCGCCCCGCGCGCCCCTCCCCACTCCTGTTTCAAAGCATGCACACGGTTGTCTTCGGCTGGTTCGGCATCTCCGCCGTCTGGTTCCTCCTTCTCTTCTGGCGTCTCGTGCAGGCGATGCTGCCTGGCGGTGTCGGGCTTGCCGGCCGCGGCTCGATCCGTCTGTGGCTCGGCTTCGCCGCGGTGTTCGTGGCGAGCTGCACGCTGACGAGCCCGCTGTCGGGCCCCGATACGAACGCGCTCGGCCATGCGTTCTCGACAGGCTTCGCCCACGTGCTCGGCCCGATCGGCACGCCGGTCGCGATGGTCGTGCTGTTCTTCGCCGGGCTGCCCTGGCTGACCGGCATCGGCTGGCGGCAGTTCGCCGCGTGGGTCGATACGTCGTTCGGCGTCAAGCTGGCGCGGGACGGCGGTGACGACGAAGCACGCGGCATCGCCGACCTGCCGCGCAGCGCATTGCATCGCGACGACGACATCGTCCAGCCGACCACCGCGCATACCGTCAATTCGATGGCGCCCCGCCAGAACGGCCGGTATTCGCGCCCGACGCTGTGGAAACCCGACCCGCAGGCCCGGCCGAAGCCGCGCAGCAGCACGCCTGCGCGCCCGCACGTGGAACCTGTTGCGCCGTCGGGCTGGTTGAAGCCGGCCGCGCCCCAGCGCAGCATGCCGACACCGCCCGCGCCGATCACGCCGGCCAGCGCGATGCCGCCGCCGACGACCGGCAGCACCGCCAGCCTCGCGCGCGCAGCCGCGAACGCGCAAGTCCCGCGCCCGGATCCAGCCCCGCTTCCTGCCGGATTCGAACCTGTCCGCCCGCGGCCGACTGCCGCGCGGCCGGCTACCGCCGCGTTGAAGCCGGCCCCGCCGCGTACCACGGTCACGCCGCGGCCGGCCATCGCGCAGCCGCCGCGCCCGCCCGTACGCCCCGCAGCTGCAGTCGGTTCGGCCGGCCTGACGCAGGATGCGGCACGACGTCGCCCGCCGCAGCCCACGCCGGCGCGTGCACCGCTTTATGCCTGGACGGAAAAACCCGCCGCGCCGATCACGCCGGCGCCGAGCGTGCACGACACGCTGCGCTCGATCGAAGCCAGCACCGCGCAGTGGGCGACGCTGGGCGGTGCGCAGGACGATGCCGGGCACGCGGCGGCGGCAGCGGCAGCGGCAACCGTGGCCGGTGTGGCCGCGAGGGCGGCCGGCATGGCAGCGCCGGCAGCCGCGGCCGTGCCGGCCGGGATCGCTTCCGCGGCCCACGGCCTCGCAGCCCGTGACGCCAGTACTCCGCTCGCCCACGATCCGGCGCCGGCGTACGACGACAACGCACCGATCGTGCTCGATGCGTTCAATCCGGCAGCCCCCGCCGTCCAAGCACCCGTCGCCGATGCGGGCGCCGTGGCAGTCGACGCCGCCGCACCGCACGCGGTGTCGAATACCGGCAGCGACGATGCCGCGTTCCCGCATCACGCCAATGACGAGATCCGGCACGCCGACGATGTCGCTGCCGCTGCCGTACCGGCATCGGGAATCTCGCCCGCGCCGACGTTCGACGCGCCCATCGACCTCGCGCCGTGGGAGGACCTCGCCGGCCAACCGGTTTCCGCGTTCGACGCATCCGCCTGGAACCCGGTCGCCGAGTCATCGACCGATGCGACGGAACCGGAACCGGCCCATGCCGCCTTCGCGCAACCCGGGACCGAGGCGGTTCACGACCTCGCCGCGAGCAACCCGGCATCCATCGATACCGACGACAAGTACACGGCGCATCCGGCTCCTGCAATCGATCGCACCGTATCGGCCAGCGTGCCTCCGGGCATCGCCAATGCACACGCCGACGTGAAACACGCCGGGAACAGCGTGCCGTTCGCGGCCCTCCCCGCTTCGCCGATCGTCGAAACGACGCCGCGCGCGAATGCCGAAACCAGGCCGTTTGCGGCGGCGGCGCCGGCCGCATCGAGTGCCGCACTGGAAGCTGCCAAGTCGGATACGGTGGAACCTGCAGCGCCGCTGGCGGCAACCGCTGAAGGCACCGCACGGGCGACAGCATGGACGTGGACACCTGCGACGGCGCAACCGGCCCCGACGAATACGCCTGTCACCGCGGAATTGCCGAAATCGCCGGTTGCCGCTCAACCGTTTGCCGCCGCGCAAACGGCTTCGGCAAGCACTGCGTCGCCGCTCGTCGGCACCGCGTACGGTTCGACCGCACAAGCGCCTGCATCCGCTTCAGGCATCGCGCCTGTCGCCGTTACCGCTTCGTCGGATGGTGTGATCGACACGGCATCCGGTTCGCCGGCTCAACCGGCTACGTCGACCGTTGCAGCCGTTCCGTCGGCATCTGCGATCGGCGTAACCGGCGCTGCGTCGACCTCGCTTTCGCAGCCTGCCGCTTCGACATCGAACACTGCTCCCGTCGCGCCAGCATCCCCCGTCGGCGTAACCGGCGCTGCGTCGGCTTCGCTTTCTCAGCCGGCCGCTTCGGCATCGAACACTGCACCCGTCGCGCCGGCATCTGCGATGGGCGCAACCGGCATGGCGTCGACCTCGCTTTCGCAACCAGCCGCGTCGGCATCGACCGTTGCGGGCACGACTTACGGCTCGTTCCCCCGCGCATCAACACCCGCATCGCCCGTTGCGCCCGCCGTGACGCCGTCGACGGCCAGCCCGACAGCCTCGGCATCCGGTTCGAGCACGCCGGCGATCGCTACCACGACACCCGTGAATGTCGTGTCCAGCTCGGTCGCGGCTCCCTCCGCCGCGCCTGCCCCGACGCATCCGGCCACCCCATCGACCTCGTCGACCGGTACGACATTCGGCACCTTCGCCCCCTCCGGCGCAATCGCATCGCAGTCGGCCGCAGGCCTGCCCGTGCCGCCGGCCCCTGCCGCCACGACGGCAACGTCCTCCGGCGTAGTCGCACCGATCGCCACCGCCGCGGCCACCCCAGCGCAACCAATCGCCAGTTCGCCCGTCGCTCCGGCCGGCTCGCTGACGTCCTTCGGTGCAACCACTGCGGCGCTGGCTCCGTCGATCGGTTCCGCACCCGCAGCCGTCGAAGCCACGACGTTCGCCCCCCCGGCCGCCGCGAACTCGTCGCCGGCAAGCTGGTCCGTGTCGAACGTCTCCGCGGCACCGTCAGCCACCTCGCCCGTGGCGCCGCCGCAACCCGCAGCAACGATCGCCGGCGCGAGCCTGTCCGCACCGGCGACCTTCACTGCCCCGCCGGCCGAAGCAATCACCCCGGCAACCGAATCGGCCGCACCTGCCGCAGCCGGCTCGTCCGCCCCCGACACCCCCGCGCGCCAGCCGCGCCCGAACGCCTTCGAATTCCACGCACCCGCGTCGTTCAGCGTCGAACTGCCGACGCTCGACCTGCTCGAGCCCGCGTCCGCGTCCGGCGACATCGAAACGATCACCGACGAACACCTCGCGCAAACCGCGCAGGTGATTGAACAGCGGCTGCAGGAATTCAAGGTGCCGGTGACGGTGGTCGGCGCGTCCGCCGGCCCCGTGATCACGCGCTTCGAGATCGAACCCGCGCTCGGCGTGCGCGGCAGCCAGATCGTCGGGCTGATGAAGGATCTGTCGCGCGGCCTCGGCCTCACGTCGATCCGCGTCGTCGAGACGATTCCCGGCAAGACCTGCATGGGCCTCGAACTGCCGAACGCGAAGCGGCAGATGATCCGCCTGTCGGAAATTCTCGAGTCGCGCCCGTACCAGCACTCGGCGTCGCAATTGACGATCGCGATGGGCAAGGACATCACCGGCCACCCGGTCGTCACCGATCTCGCGAAGGCGCCGCACATGCTCGTCGCGGGCACGACCGGCTCGGGCAAGTCGGTCGCGATCAACGCGATGATCCTGTCGCTGCTGTACAAGGCGACACCCGAGGACGTGCGACTGATCATGATCGACCCGAAGATGCTCGAGCTGTCGGTCTACGAAGGCATCCCGCATCTGCTCGCGCCGGTCGTCACCGACATGAAGCTTGCGGCGAACGCACTGAACTGGTGCGTCGGCGAGATGGAGAAACGCTACCGGCTGATGTCGGCCGTCGGCGTGCGCAACCTCGCGGGCTTCAACCAGAAGATCCGCGATGCCGAAGCGAAGGAAAAGAAGATCGGCAACCCGTTCTCGCTGACGCCCGAGGATCCGGAGCCGCTGTCGACGCTGCCGCTGATCGTCGTCGTGATCGACGAGCTGGCCGACCTGATGATGGTCGCCGGCAAGAAGATCGAGGAACTGATCGCCCGCCTCGCGCAGAAGGCGCGTGCGGCCGGCATCCACCTGATCCTCGCGACGCAGCGTCCGTCCGTCGACGTGATCACGGGCCTGATCAAGGCGAACATCCCGACGCGCGTCGCGTTCCAGGTGTCGTCGAAGATCGACTCGCGCACGATCCTCGACCAGATGGGCGCCGAATCGCTGCTCGGGATGGGCGACATGCTGTTCCTGCCGCCGGGCACCGGTTATCCGCAGCGCGTGCACGGCGCGTTCGTCGCGGACGAAGAAGTGCACCGGGTCGTCGAGTACCTGAAGCAGTTCGGCGAGCCGCAGTACGAGGAAGGGATCCTCGACGGACCGGCCGCCGACGGCGCGACGCAGGACCTGTTCGGCGATGCGCCGGACGCGGAAGCCGATCCGCTGTACGACGAAGCCGTCGCGTTCGTCGTGCGCACGCGGCGCGCGTCGATCTCGTCGGTGCAGCGGCAGTTGCGCATCGGCTACAACCGCGCCGCGCGCCTCGTCGAGCAGATGGAGGCGGCCGGGCTCGTGTCGCCGATGGGCATCAACGGCAGCCGCGAGGTACTCGTGCCGGCCGCGGCCGACTGAGCGCTGCAACCGGTCGGCCGCCGGCAACCGATACGGGCGCGCCGGGAAACCGGCGGCCCCGAAAAACGAAGGGCGCTGCATCGGCAGCGCCCTACTTGCATCGACCGGGAATCGGCCGCGATTTACTGCGCGACCGGCACCAGCTTGAAGTCGACCGGCTTGCCGACCGCCACCTTCTGCGGATTCGGGCCGAGCTGCCCCGTTTCGACATTGCGGCTGAACACGTAGAACGTATCGCTGTCCTGGTTGCCGACAATCAGCCACTTGCCGGTCGGATCGATCAGGAACTCGCGCGGCGTCTTGCCGAGGCTCGACTGGCGGCCGACCTGCTTCAACCGGCCGTCGGCCTGGTTCACCGCGTAGATCACCAGGTCGTTCGCGTCGCCGCGGTTGCTCACGTACAGGAAGCGGCCGTCCGGCGACAGGTGGATCGCGCCGCCGCCGACCTTGCCCTTGAAGCCCGGCGCGGTCATCGACACGGTCTCGACCGGCGTCAGCTTGCCGTCGTGGTAGCCGAACACCTCGACCGACGCGTTGAGCTCGCTCGTCACGTACGCATACCGGCCGTCGGCGCCGAACACCATGTGGCGCGGGCCCGAGCCCGCCTTCACCGGCGTGTAGCGCGTGTCGGTCGGGCTGATCAGCCCGCGGCTGCCGTCCACCGTGTAGCGGTAGCCGTAGATCTTGTCGGCGCCGAGATCCTGCACGAACAGGTAACGGCCGTCCGGCGAAAACACCGTCGAATGCACGTGCGCGCCGTCCTGGCGGCCCTTCACGGGCCCCGTGCCTTCATGGTGCACGGTCAGCGCGGCCTGGCCGACCGCGCCGTCGTCGCGCAGCGGAAACACCGCGAAGCTGCCGCCCGGATCCTTCGCGACCGAGTAGTTGGCGGTCACGAGGTACTTGCCGTCGGGCGACAGCGCGAGATAGCAGGGATCGTTCCCTTCCGACGACACGCGGTCGATGAAACTCAACGCGCCCGTCTTCGCGTCGAAGCGGAATGCGCTGACGCCGCCGCGCGTGGTCGCCGGCCCGTCGTCGCCGGGCAGTTCGTTGACCGCGTAGACGGTGCGACCGTCGCGGCTCGGCAACAGATACGACGGATTCACGGTCTTCGCCGACGACACGGGCGCGACGCTGCCGGTTTTCGTATCGAAGCGGTAAACATAGATGCCGTCGCTGCCGCCCCCCGTATAGGTGCCGACGAGCAGGTTGTAGACGCCGTCGGCCGGGGCGGGCGATTGCTGCGCGAATGCGTGGGTCGCGGAAAGGGAGAGCACGATCGCGAAACCTTTCATCCAGTGAGCGAGCCTAAGCGGGAACCCTCGTGTCGAAGCGCGTGCGTCACGCTCGCGTAAACGGTTGGGCATTGAATCCTCCTTGCATCGAGTCGCTTCAAGTGTTGAGATAGGACGAAACGCCGGCCGTTCATGCGCTCCGCCGCCCGGCCGAGTATACGGGGCGCGGTGCCAGCGCGTGAAGCCTTGGCCGCCGCCGTCCGCATTGTGAACTCGAATACCCAAGGATCGCCTGCCCATGCCTGCCCTGATCGAAGACTACGCCCTCGTCGGCGACGGCCATACTGCCGCGCTGATCGCTAAAGACGGCTCCGTCGACTGGCTGTGCTGGCCCCGCTTCGATTCGGGCGCCTGCTTCGCGGCGCTTCTCGGCACCCCCGAGCACGGCCGCTGGCTGCTCGCGCCGGCCGCCGACGCCGCGATCACGCACACGACGCGCCGCTATCGCGGCGACACGCTGATTCTCGAAACCGACTACGAAAGCGCCGACGGCGCCGTCACCGTGGTCGACTTCATGCCGCCCGGCAACGGCTGGTCCGAACTGGTGCGGATCGTCGTCGGCCGCCACGGCACGATGAAGATGCGCATGGAGCTCGTGTTGCGCTTCGACTATGGCTTCTCGATCCCGTGGGTCACGCAGCTGACCCGCGAGGACGGCATGAAGGCGATCGCGGGCCCCGACACCGTCGTGCTGCGCACGCCGGTGCCGCTCACCGGCAAGAATCTCCACACGCTCGCGGAATTCACGGTGAGCGCGGACGAGCGCGTGCCGTTCTCGCTCAGTTATGCGGCGTCGCACCTGCGGCTGCCGCCCGCGCGCGATCCGCTGTCGATGCTCGCGCGCACCGAGAACTACTGGCTCGAATGGTCGGGCCGCTGCCAGGTGCAGGGCCGCTACGCGGCGGCCGTGCGCCGCTCGCTGATCACGCTGAAGGCGCTCGCGTACGAGCCGACCGGCGGCATCGTCGCCGCGCCGACCACGTCGCTGCCCGAGAAGATCGGCGGCAACCGCAACTGGGACTACCGCTACTGCTGGCTGCGCGACGCGACGATCACGCTGCTCGCGCTGATGCGCGGCGGCTACTACGACGAGGCGCGCGCGTGGCGCACGTGGCTCGGCCGCGTGATGGCCGGCTCGCCCGAGCAGATCCAGATCATGTACGGGATCGCCGGCGAACGCCGGCTGCCGGAAATGGAGCTCGACTGGCTGCCCGGCTACCAGGACTCGAAGCCGGTGCGCATCGGCAACGGCGCCGCGAACCAGCTCCAGCTCGACGTGTTCGGCGAGGTGATGGCCGCGCTGCACCTCGCCCGGGTGGGCGGCCTGCAGGCCGACGACACGGTCTGGTCCGTGCAGTGCGCGCTGCTCGACCATCTCGAGAAGATCTGGCAGGAGCCCGACGAAGGCATCTGGGAAACGCGCGGCGGCCGCCGCCATTTCACGTTCTCGAAGGTGATGGCGTGGGTCGCGTTCGACCGCGCGATCAAGTCGGCGGAGATGTTCCGGCTGCCCGGCTCGCTCGACCGCTGGCGTGCGCTGCGCGACCAGATCCATGCCGACGTGTGCGCCAACGCGTGGCACGAAAGCAAACGGGCGTTTGCGCAGAGCTACGGCAGCGACGAGCTCGACGCCAGCGTGCTGCTGATGCCGCTGCTGGGCTTCCTGCCGCCGGAAGATCCGCGCATCGTCGGCACGGTCGAGGCAATCGAGCGGGAGTTGCTGCACGACGGGCTCGTGATGCGCTACCGCACGACCGACTACGACGACGGCCTGCCGCCCGGCGAAGGCACGTTTCTCGCGTGCAGCTTCTGGCTGGTCGACAACTATGCGCTGCTGGGCCGGATCGACGACGCGCACCGCCTGTTCAGCCGGCTGCTCGCGCTGTCGAACGACCTCGGGCTGCTCGCGGAGGAGTACGACCCGGTGGCCGGGCGGCTCGTCGGCAACTTCCCGCAGGCGTTCTCGCACGTGGCGCTCGTGCATACCGCGATGAACCTGATGCACCACGAGGACGCGATGGCGCGCGCGGCCGGCCAGCCCGCGCCGGCCGTGGCGACGGGGCGCTGAACGGGGGCGCGAGCGGCTTGGTCAGATAACGTCAAATCGCAAAACTTTGATGAAAAATCGGGGAAATGTTGCATTGCACCACCCATCGTTGTCCGATATGATCGACGCGATTATCCGGCTGCAATGCAACATGGCCGGTCGCTGACCCACACGGCACGCCGCGACGCCCCACGCCGCCCTTGCGCTCCGTCCCCCACGCGGGAGTAGTCTGCATGCTTTACCAACTGCACGAATTCCAGCGCGCCATGCTGAGCCCGCTGACGGCCTGGGCCCAGGCCGCTTCCAAATCATTCGCCAATCCGTCCAGCCCGTTCTCGCTGATGCCGGGCGCGACGCGGATGGCCGCCGCGTACGAGTTGATGTACCGGCTCGGCAAGGATTACGAGAAGCCTGAATTCAACATTCATCAGATCGTCAAGGACGGCCACAACATCCCGATCGTCGAGCAGACGATCGTCGAGAAGCCGTTCTGCCGGCTGCTGCGCTTCAAGCGCTATTCGGACGACGCCGACGCCGTCACGCAACTGAAGGACGAACCGGTCGTGCTGGTCTGCGCGCCGCTGTCGGGCCACCACTCGACACTGCTGCGCGACACCGTGCGCACGCTGCTGCAGGATCACAAGGTCTACATCACCGACTGGATCGACGCACGGATGGTGCCGGTCGAGACCGGCCCGTTCCACCTGCACGACTACATCGCGTACATCCAGGAGTTCATCCGTCACATCGGCGCGCGCAACCTGCACGTGATCTCGGTGTGCCAGCCGACGGTGCCGGTGCTCGCGGCGATCTCGCTGATGGCGAGCCGCGGCGAGGACACGCCGCTCACGATGACGATGATGGGCGGCCCGATCGATGCGCGCCGCAGCCCGACGTCGGTGAACTCGCTCGCCACGCAGCACTCGACCGCATGGTTCGAGAACAACGTGATCCACACGGTGCCGGCGAACTATCCGGGCGAAGGCCGCCAGGTGTATCCGGGCTTCCTGCAGCACACGGGCTTCGTCGCGATGAACCCGGAGCGGCACGCGCAATCGCACTGGGATTTCTACCAGAGCCTGTTGCGCGGCGACGAGGACGACGCCGAAGCGCACCGCCGCTTCTATGACGAATACAACGCGGTGCTCGACATGGCCGCCGAGTATTACCTCGAGACGATCCGCGTCGTGTTCCAGGAGTTCCGCCTGGCCGAAGGCACGTGGGACGTCGAAGGCGAGCGCGTGCGTCCGCAGGACATCCGGCACACCGCGCTGATGACGATCGAGGGCGAACTGGACGACATCTCGGGCAGCGGCCAGACGCACGTCGCGCACGAGCTGTGCACGGGCATCCCGCAGGACCAGCGCCGCAGCCTGACCGCCGAGAAGTGCGGTCACTACGGGATTTTCTCGGGCCGCCGCTGGCGCACGATCATCTATCCGCAGCTGCGCGATTTCATCCGCGAGCATGCACCGGAGCCGAAGCACGGTGCGACGAAGGATGTCCCGGAAACGCCGGCCGCCAAGACGCTCGCCGCCGTGCCGGCCGGCGACGCACCGGCCGAAACGACGCGCGCCACCACGGCGAAGCGCACGCGCGCGAAGGCGCCGGCGAAGGCCGCCGCCCCCGCCAAGGCCGCACCGGCCGCGAAACGCGCCGCCGCCGTCAGCCCGCGCGCAAAAGCCGTGCGCACGCGCAAGGCCGCCTGACGCACCGCGTTCCGATGAAAAAACGCCGCCGTTGCCTGCGCACGGCGGCGTTTTTACATCGGGCGCCCGCTTCGGCGCGGTCAGCGCATCAGCGCCGCAGCAGATAGGCGAGCAGCACTTCGGTGTTCATCCGGACCATCTCCGCGCGCTCGTCGGCATCGGTGAAGTCGCGGCCGAGCGTCGCGGCGAGCGTGAAGCGGTTCGACACGATGTAGTAGCCGAGCCCCGACAGCGTCACGTAGAAGCGCAGCGGATCGACGTCGGTGCGGAACAGCCCGGCCTTCTGGCCGCGCGTCAGCACGTTGCCGAGCTTCGCGACGATCGGCGACATCATCTCGCGGATCCGCGTCGACTTGTGCAGGTAGCGCGCTTCGTGCAGGTTCTCGTTGTTGATGAGCCTGAGCAGTTCCGGATGGTCGCGGTAGTAGTCCCAAACGAAATGCGCGAGCCGCGTGACGGCTTCGACCGGCGCGACGCCGTCGAGATCGAGCTCGCGCTCGGCCTCGGTCAGCGCGGAGAACGCGTGTTCGAGCACCGCCGTGAACAGCTGTTCCTTGCTGCCGAAGTAGTAATAGAGCATGCGCTCGTTGGTTTCGGCCCGGCGCGCGATCTGGTCGACGCGCGCGCCGAACAGCCCTCCACTCGCGAACTCTTCGGCTGCCGCCATCAGGATGCGGCGGCGCGTACCTTCAGGATCTCTTTTGATTTTTGGCTGATTCATGGTGGCGTTTTGCTATGTGAGCCGCTTGATCCGGACCGGCACCCCCACCGCCTTGGCGCCGGCCGCCCTGGAACGGGCGCGCCGCGAACGGCCGCCCTCCTGCTGAGCCCCTGCAAAAAAGCGGTTCGATTATGCGCACAGACGGCGTCCAGCGCAATGCGGGAAATCGGCGATAATCGAGCTTTGGCAAACCTTTCCGGCCGCGCCCGACGCGGCCGAGAGCCATTCGGCGCCGCTGCGCCCGTTGTCACCGTGACCGATTCCAAAACACTCGCAGATCGCATCGAAGATCTGCTTCCCCAGACGCAATGCACGAAGTGCGGCTATAACGGCTGCCGCCCGTACGCGGAGGCGATCGCCGCCGGCGAGGCGAACTACAACCAGTGCCCGCCCGGCGGCGCCGAAGGCATCGCGCGCCTGTCGAGCCTGCTCGGCAAACCGGTGATCCCGCTGAACCCCGTCAACGGCAGCGAGCATCCGCGCGCGGTCGCCTTCATCGACGAAAGCCTGTGCATCGGCTGCACGCTGTGCATGCAGGCATGCCCGGTCGACGCGATCGTCGGCGCGCCGAAGCAGATGCACACGATCATCGAGTCGCAGTGCACCGGTTGCGACCTGTGCGTGCCGCCCTGCCCGGTCGACTGTATCGCGATGCTGCCGGTGACCGGCGAACGCACCGGCTGGGACGCGTGGTCGCAGGAGCAGGCCGACGCCGCACGCGAGCACCATGACCTGCGGCTCGCGCGCCAGCGCCGCGAACGCGAGGCCGCCGAAGCGCGCGCGGCCGCCCGCCGCGCGGCGAGCGCCGCGAAACCGGCTGCGGCACAGGCGGAAACGCCATCCGCCGCGCCGGCCGCCGCACACGCGGACGACGCCGAAGCGAAGAAGCGCGCGATCATCGCCGCCGCGCTCGAACGCGCGCGCAAGAAGAAGGAAGAGCTGTCCGGGCAAGGCGCCGGGCCGAAGAACACCGAAAGCGTGAGCGCGGCCGTCCAGGCGCAGATCGACGCGGCCGAGGCGCGCCGCAAGCGGCTCGCCGAACAGCAGGCCCAACGCGACGCCGAGGCGGCCGCCGCGAGCGGCAACGACGAAAAGAACGACGCAGGCAACGACGGCCCGGATGGCCCGTCCGCACCGCCCGACCCGAACGCTCCATGAACGCCAGCAAACGACGCGCGATCTACGAAACGCTGCAGAGCCTCAATCCGCATCCGACCACCGAGCTCGAATACTCGACGCCGTTCGAGTTGCTGATCGCCGTGATGCTGTCCGCGCAGGCGACCGACGTATCGGTCAACAAGGCAATGCGGAAGATGTTTCCGGTCGCGAACACACCGCGACAAATCGTCGCACTCGGCGAAGAAGGCGTCACCGAGTACATCAAGACGATCGGCCTGTACCGGACCAAGGCGAAGAACGTGGTCGCGACGTGCCGGATCCTGCTGGACCGCTACGACGGCGAGGTGCCGGCCGATCGCGAAGCACTCGAAGGGCTGCCGGGCGTCGGCCGCAAGACCGCGAACGTCGTGCTGAACACCGCGTTCGGCCAGCCGACGATCGCGGTCGACACGCATATCTTCCGCGTCGCGAACCGCACCGGGCTCGCGCCGGGCAAGGACGTACGCGCCGTCGAGGCCGCGCTCGAGAAGTTCACGCCGAAGGAATTCCTGCAGGACGCGCATCACTGGCTGATCCTGCACGGGCGCTACGTGTGCAAGGCCCGCAAGCCCGAATGCTGGCATTGCGCGATCGAGCCGCTGTGCGAATTCCGGCCGAAGACGCCGCCGCCGAACGAGTGATGCGCCACCGCGGCTGACAGGCCGCAGGCCGCCCGGCGCCCGGCGCCAGGCGGCCGGGCGCACGACGCGCGCCCCGTCGGCCGTTGATCGGCCGGCAAACCGCAACCACGATCGCGCATCGCCACCCGCGCTGCCGCCCCGCTTTCCCCCTTCCCGACTTACGCGTTGGACGTCGCCGTCGCGTCGTCTGCCGCCGCGCCGCCCGCGCGCACCAGCGCCAGCACGGCAGCCAGAATCGCGACGCCACCCGCCCACTGCAGCGGCGACAGCGCTTCGCCGAACAGCAGCGCCGCAAGCGCGACCGTCACGACCGGTTCGAGCGTCGACAGCATCGACGTGCGCGCGGCCCCGAGCCGTTCGAGGCCGGCAAAGAACGCGAGCATCGCCGCCACCGTCGACACGAGTGCGATCGCGAGCATCGACGCCCAGCCGCCGGCTGTCGCGGGCCAGCGCGGCGGCGCGCCGAACGCGGCGGTCCGCACGACGGCGATCGCCACGAGCGTCGCGGTGGCCGACAGGCAGATGATCGCGGTGGTCGCGAGCGGATCGACGCCGCGCGTCGCCTTCGTGCCGCCGACGATGTACAGCGAATAGATCACCGCGGCAGCCAGCGCGAGCGCGATCCCGAGCGGCTCGCCGTGCCCGCCGCCGACCATCAGCGCCGAACCCGCGACGCACAGCACGAGCGCGACGGCCTTCGCGCGCGTGAGGCGCTCGCCGAGCCACCACGCGGCCAGCAGCGTGACGAACGCCGGATACAGGTACAGCAGCAGCGCGACGAGGCTCGCCTGCGCATGCTGCAGCGCGCTGAAATAGCAGAACGACTGCCCGACGTAGCCGAGCGCGCCCATCGCCACGAGCGGCGCGAGCGCGCGCCCGCGCGGCCACGCGACGCGGCGATGCCGTGCAATCGCGGCGAGCACCGCGCCGCCGATCGCGAAACGCACGATCAGCAGCCCGAGCACGTCGACACCGGCCGCATACGCGTAGCGGCCGAAGATCGCCATCGCGCCGAATGCGGCGGCGGACAGCGCGACATAGAGCGTGCCCTGCAGGGCGGCGGACGACGGGTGGGCGGTAGCGGTCATGACGAGACGGGCGCGAGCGGCGTGGCGACGGAAATCGTCGGAGTGTAACGGCGCGGCGGCGGCGAGCCTAGCCCGCGCTTACCCGTTCCCGGTCGCAGGCTCAGGGCGCAGGCGACCGGCCGGCGCCCTGAGCCTGCGCACCTGCTCGCCCGGCGGGCCAACGCACAGCCCGCTCCCGCCCGCCGCCAGCGCCGTCCGCCGCCCCGGCGTACAATGCGCGACGCGGCATCACGCCGTCCGAATCACGACGTTTCCCCACCATGTTCAATCCAAGCCGCGACGAAGTGCGTCGCTTTTTCACCGAGACCTGGCGCAAGCAGCGCGCCGGCGAGATCCTGACGCCGCTGGAAGCGATGGCAGCCGACTGGATCGTCGAGCATCCCGAATACCACGACGAACTCGCCGACGCCGATGGCGCGACCGCGCGCGAGTACACGCCCGAGGAAGGCCGCACGAACCCGTTCCTGCACCTGTCGATGCATCTCGCGATCAGCGAGCAGCTGTCGATCGACCAGCCGCCCGGCATCCGCGCCGCGCACGACAAGCTCGCGGCCAAGCTCGACTCGACCCACGACGCGCAGCACGTGATCATGGAATGCCTCGGCGAGACGATCTGGGAAGCCCAGCGCACGGGCACGCCGCCCGACACCGACGCGTACCTGCAGCGCATCCTGCGTCGCGCATCGCGCGACTGAGCGCCGCGGCGCCGGCGCGCGGACAAAAAAATACCCCGCCTCGGCGGGGTATTTTTGCTGCGCGAGCCCGTCGGGCCCGTCGCGCTTACTTCTTGAACACGAGATCGGTTTCTTTCAGCGATTCGATGTAGGCCGCGATGTCCTTCATGTCGCTGACCGACAGGCTCTGCACCTGCGCCTGCATGATCGCGTTGTTGCGACCGAGCAGCGGATTCGTGAGGCCCATCTGGTACTGGCGCATCGCCCACACGAGGTAGTCGGCATGCTGGCCGGCGAGGCGCGGATATTCGGCGTTGATCGGCTTGTTCATCTGCGCGCCGTGGCAGGCGGCGCAGTTGTGCGATTCGACCAGTTCCTTGCCCTTCGTGGTGTCCGCCGCGTGCGCGGTACCGATCGCGAGGCCGGCCGCCAGTGCAACCGCCGCCGTCTTGAATGCGTTGTTCATGAATGCTCCTGTCCCGCCGGTCAGATCGGCGGCGCGCGCTTTACTTGTAGGGATTGTCCTTCGTGTCGGCCTTCTGGACGGCGTAGTACGCCGCCAGATCCGCGATGTCCTGGTCCGTCAGCGAACCGGCGATCGCATTCATCGACGGGAAGTGACGATCCTTCTTGCGATAGGCCTTCAGCGCGTTCTCGAGATATTGCTGGTTCTGGCCGCCGAGGACAGGCACCCGGTAGACCTCCGGGTACGCCGCGCGGTAGTCCTGGATGCCGTGGCAACCGATGCACATGGCGGCCTTGCTCGCCCCGTCCTTCGGGTTGCCGACCACACCGGCCGCCTGCGCGCTGCCCGCGAGCGCCACGAGCGCTGCGACAACGACGTGTTTGCCGACGAATTTGTTCATAGCTCTTGTAACCTAGCTTGAGGGGAAACTGGCGCCGAAGCGGCAACGGCCCGCGCCGTTATGCTTATCAGGTCGCCACGCAGGCCAAAAAAAACGGCCAGATTGTACCGCGTCGGCGGGGAACGCGTCCACAAGGCACCCCGGTTCGCCCCGCCACAGCCCCGCAACGATACGCGGGCGTGGCCCAACCGGACAGCCCTTCTGACTTATACTGGGTTTTTTTCCCCGATTGAGAAGAGCGCCGCCATGCGTTTCGAAGGGTCCTCGCACTACGTCGCCACCGACGATCTGAAGCTCGCGGTCAATGCCGCGCTGACGCTGCAACGCCCGCTGCTGATCAAGGGCGAGCCCGGCACCGGCAAGACCATGCTCGCCGAGGAAGTGGCCGCCGCGCTCGACATGCCGCTGCTGCAGTGGCACATCAAGTCGACCACGAAGGCGCAGCAGGGCCTGTACGAATACGACGCCGTGTCGCGGCTGCGCGATTCGCAGCTCGGCGACGCGCGCGTGAAGGACATCTCGAACTACATCGTCAAGGGCGTGCTGTGGCAGGCGTTCGATGCCGAGCACCCGAGCGTGCTGCTGATCGACGAGATCGACAAGGCCGACATCGAATTCCCGAACGACCTGCTGCGCGAGCTCGACCGGATGGAGTTCCACGTGTACGAAACACGGGAAACGGTCCGCGCGAAGCACCGCCCGCTCGTCATCATCACGTCGAACAACGAAAAGGAGCTGCCCGACGCGTTCCTGCGCCGCTGCTTCTTCCACTACATCCAGTTTCCCGACCCGGCGACGATGCAGAAGATCGTCGCGGTCCATTTCCCGGACATTCGCGAGGAGCTGCTGCGCGCGGCGCTCGAGAGTTTCTTCGAATTGCGCGGCGTGTCGGGCCTGAAGAAGAAGCCGTCGACGTCCGAGCTGCTCGACTGGCTGAAGCTGCTGCTCGCCGAGAACATCCCGGCCGACCAGTTGCGCGGCGTGGATGCGAAGCAGATCGTGCCGCCGCTCGCGGGCGCGCTGCTGAAGAACGAGCAGGACCTGAGCCTGCTCGAACGGCTCGTCTACATGAACCGGCACAACCGGTAATCCTCTCTCACCCGCGAAGGCCCGGCCATGCTGCTCAATTTCTTCTACGCGCTGCGCGCAGCCAAGCTGCCCGTCTCGGTGAAGGAATACCTGACGCTGCTCGAATCGCTGAAGGCCGGGCTGATCTCGCCGTCGATCGACGCGTTCTACTTCCTCGCGCGGATGACGCTCGTCAAGGACGAGCAGTACTTCGACAAGTTCGACCAGGCGTTCGGCGCGTATTTCCACGGCGTGTCCGCGCTGCCGTCCGAAGCGTTCGACATTCCGCTCGACTGGCTCGAGAAGCGCCTCGAGCGCGAGCTGTCGCCGGAAGAGAAGGCGCAGATCGAGGCGATGGGCGGGCTCGACAAGCTGATGGAGCGCCTGAAGGCACTGCTCGACGAGCAGAAGGAGCGCCACGAAGGCGGCAACAAGTGGATCGGCACCGGCGGCACGTCGCCGTTCGGGCACGGCGGCTACAACCCGGAAGGCGTACGCATCGGCGGCCCGTCGAACGGCAACCGCACCGCGGTGAAGGTGTGGGAAGCACGCGCGTATCGCGACTACGACGATTCCGTCGAGATCGGCACGCGCAACATCAAGGTCGCGCTGCGGCGGCTGCGCCGCTTCGCGCGCGAAGGCGCCGCCGAGGAGCTCGACCTGCCCGGCACGATCCGCAGCACCGCCGCGAACGCGGGCTGGCTCGACCTGCGGATGGTGCCCGAGCGCCACAACAACGTGAAGGTGCTGATGCTGCTCGACGTCGGCGGCTCGATGGACGATCACATCAAGCGCACCGAAGAGCTGTTCTCCGCCGCGAAGGCCGAATTCAAGCACCTGGAGTTCTTCTACTTCCACAACTGCGTGTACGACCACCTGTGGAAGAACAACCGCCGCCGCCACTCGGAACGCACCGCGACGTGGGACGTGCTGCACAAGTTCACGCCCGACTACAAGCTGATCTTCGTCGGCGATGCAACGATGAGCCCGTACGAAGTGCTGCAGCCCGGCGGCTCGGTCGAGTACAACAACCCGGAAGCCGGCGCCGTGTGGCTGCGCCGCCTCGCCGACCAGTTCCCCCATCATGCATGGCTGAACCCCGAGCCCGAACGGCTATGGGAATACCGGCAGTCGGTCGCGGTGATCCGCGACCTGCTCGGCCATCGCATGTATCCGCTCACGCTCGCGGGCCTTGAAACCGCGATGCGCGCACTCAGCAAGTAACGCCCCCACCCAGACACGAAGGCCGCGCCCGAGCGGCCTCCCCCCGGAGATAGCATGAACCCCTCGCCCACCGCGAGCGCCAGCCGCGCCGGCGGCCGCCGCTTTTTCGCCGATACGTCCGTCTCGGCCCTCGTCGCCGGCTTCGTCGCGATGATGACGGGCTATACGAGTTCGCTCGTGCTGATGTTCCAGGCCGGCCGCGCCGCCCACCTCACCGATGCGCAGATCTCGTCGTGGATCTGGGCGCTGTCGATCGGCATGGCGCTGACGACGATCGGCCTGTCGCTGCGCTTTCGCGCGCCCGTCGTCGTCGCGTGGTCGACGCCCGGCGCCGCGCTGCTGATCGCGTCGTTGCCCGGCGTGCCCTACCCCGAGGCGATCGGCGCATTCGTCGTCTGCGCGGTGCTGCTGACGGCCGTCGGCGTGAGCGGGCTGTTCGACACGCTGATGCGCAAGATTCCGGCCGGCATCGCAGCCGCGCTGCTCGCGGGCATCCTGTTCGAGATCGGCATCGAGATCTTCCGTGCCGCGCAGTTCCAGACGGCGCTCGTGCTCGCGATGTTCTTCACGTACCTGATCGTCAAGCGGCTCGCGCCGCGCTATGCGATCGTCACGACGCTGATCGTCGGCACGGTAGTCGCCGGCGGTCTCGGCCTGCTCGACTTCAGCGGCTTTCACATCGCGTTCGCGAAGCCCGTGTTCACGATGCCCGCGTTCTCGATCGCGTCGATCGTCAGCATCGGCATTCCGCTGTTCGTCGTCGCGATGGCGTCGCAGAACGTGCCGGGCATCGCGGTGCTGCGCGCGGACGGTTATCAGACCCCGTCGTCGCCGCTGATCGCGACCACCGGCCTCGCGTCGCTGCTGCTCGCGCCGTTCGGCTCGCACGGCGTCAACCTCGCGGCGATCACGGCCGCGATCTGCACCGGCCCGGAAGCGCACGAGGATCGTGCGAAACGCTACACGGCCGCCGTGTGGTGCGGCACGTTCTACCTGGTCGCGGGGATCTTCGGCGCGACGATCGCCGCGCTGTTCGCGGCGCTGCCGAAGGCGCTCGTCGTGTCGGTCGCCGCGCTCGCGCTGTTCGGCTCGATCATGAGCGGCCTCGCGAACGCGATGCAGGAGGTGAAGCAGCGCGAAGCCGCGCTCGTCACGTTCATGGTCACCGCGTCGGGCCTCACGCTGCTGTCGATCGGCTCGGCATTCTGGGGGCTCGTCGCGGGGATCGTCACGCAGGTGATCCTGAACGCGCGCCGCCCCGCGTGACGCGGCACCGCGCCCGCCGCTGCGGCCATCGGACACGCCGGAACGTGCCCGACACGAATCGGGCCTAGAATAGCGGATCGGAGGCGGTGCCCGGCGCCGCCTCGCTTCGCCGCCGCGTTCGCGCGGCCCGTGAGAACCCGGCGCCTTGCGCCCTTCTTCCGAATCGCCATGACTACCGCACTCGACCAGCTGAAGCAGTACACGACCGTCGTCGCCGACACGGGCGATTTCCAGCAGCTTGCGCAATACCAGCCGCAGGACGCGACCACGAACCCGTCGCTGATCCTGAAGGCCGTCCAGAAGGATGCGTACAAGCCGATCCTCGAGAAAACCGTCCGCGATCATCGCAACGAAAGCACCGATTTCATCATCGACCGCCTGCTGATCGCATTCGGCACCGAGATCCTGAAGCTGATCCCGGGCCGCGTGTCGACCGAGGTCGACGCCCGCCTGTCGTTCGACACGCAGCGCTCGATCGACAAGGGCCGCGAACTCATCAAGCTGTACGAAGCAGCCGGCATCGGCCGCGAGCGCATCCTGATCAAGCTCGCGTCGACGTGGGAAGGCATCCGCGCGGCCGAAGTGCTGCAGAAGGAAGGGATCAAGTGCAACATGACCCTGCTTTTCTCGCTCGTGCAGGCCGCCGCCTGCGCGGAAGCCGGCGCGCAGCTGATCTCGCCGTTCGTCGGCCGCATCTACGACTGGTACAAGAAGCAGGCCGGCGCCGAGTGGAATGAGGAGAAGGACGGCGGTGCGAACGATCCGGGCGTGCAGTCGGTGCGCCGCATCTACACGTACTACAAGACGTTCGGCTACACGACCGAAGTGATGGGCGCGAGCTTCCGCACGACCAGCCAGATCACCGAACTCGCCGGCTGCGACCTGCTGACGATCAGTCCCGATTTGCTGCAGAAGCTGCAGGACAGCAACGAAACGGTCACGCGCAAGCTGTCGCCGGAAGCGCTGCAGGACAAGCCCGCCGCGCGTGTGGCGATCGACGAGGCCGCGTTCCGCTTCCAGCTGAACGACGACGCGATGGCGACCGAGAAGCTCGCCGAGGGCATCCGCGTATTCGCCGCCGATGCGGTGAAGCTCGAGAAGCTGATCGACTCGCTGCGCTGAGCCGCTGAGCCGCTGAGCCACGACAAGCGTCAGCGGCTGTCAGCAACACTGGCAACAGCCGTCAGCACGCACGCCGCACACGGCCGCGAACGTCATGTTCGCGGCCGTTTTTATTTTCATTCCATCGTCAAGCACGCGCACTACAATCCACGTCACGGGTGCGTCGGCCGCTTCCCGAGGCCCCCTTTCCCAGTCAGTCTTGTACGACGCCGAACCCGCGCGGAAGCGCAGGCCGGTCCCCTCAATACAGGAGACAACGATGCAAGTCCAACCGTACCTGACGTTCTACGGTCGCGCCGACGAAGCCCTTCAGTTCTACGAAAAGGCACTCGGGGCGAAGACGATGTTCAAGATGCACTTCAAGGACGCGCCGCCGAATCCCGACTACCCGATGACGCCGGAGATGGCCGACAAGGTGATGCACGCGAGCTTCACGATCGGCGAGTCGATGATCATGTGCTCGGACGGCGACTGCAGCCAGCCCGGCGGCGGCGTGCACGCCGGCTATTCGCTGTCGCTGAACCCGGCGACGGTCGAGGAAGGCCAGAAGCTGTTCAATGCGCTCGCCGACGGCGGCGAAGTGACGATGCCGTTCGGCAAGACGTTCTGGGCGCTCGGCTTCGGGATGGCGAAGGATCGTTTCGGCGTGCACTGGATGGTCAACGTCGAAGACCTGTCGCAGCGCGAGAACCTCGCGGAGCGCGCGCAGGGATAACGCGAAAAACAAAGCCCGCCACCTCGCCGGTGGCGGGCTTTTTCATTGCGTGGCCGTGCAGGCGGCGTCAGCCTTCCACCACGTCGAGATAATCCTCCGGCCGCGTGCGATCCTCCGCATGCGCCATGCCCATCACGCGCACCAGCACGCTCACCACCACCGCCACCACCAGGTTCACGACCAGCGACCACACGGCTGCGTAGCCGGGAATCGCGAGACCGAACAGGCGGATCGTGAAGATCGATCCGGCCAGCTTCAGCGAGATCGCCATCCACGTGCCGCATACGATGCCGGCCGCCCAGCCGGCCAGCAGGCCGCGATGGTCGAGCACGCGCGTGTACAGGCCGAGCACGATCGCCGGCAGCGTCTGGATGATCCAGATCCCGCCGAGCAGCTGCAGCTGGATCGCGTAGGTCAGCGGCAGCCCGAGGATGAACGCGACGGCGCCGACCTTCACGATCAGCGACACGAGCTTCGCGACGTGCGTTTCCTGCTCGTGCGACATGTTGCGGTTCACGAACTCGCGGTGAATGTTGCGCGTGTACAGGTTCGCGGCCGCGATCGACATGATGGCCGCCGGCACCAGCGCGCCGATGCCGATCGCCGCGAACGCGACGCCGACGAACCACGACGGGAAATACTGGAGGAACAGCGCGGGCACCGCGAAGTTCGGGCCGAACGCCTTGAAGTACGGCGCGTACTGCGGCATGTCCTTCACACCCGATGCGAGCGCCATGTAGCCGAGCAGCGCGAGCAGGCCGAGCACGAACGAATACGCGGGCAGCATCGCCATGTTGCGACGGATCGAGTTGCCGGACGACGACGACAGGATCGCCGTCACCGAGTGCGGATACAGGAACAGCGCGAGCGCCGAGCCGATCGCGAGCGTCGCGTACGCGCTGTAGCCGTTCAGGCTCATCGCGTCGGGCGCCTTCAGCAGCAGCTTCGCGGGCGGCACGCTCGCGAAGATGTGCCCGAAGCCGCCGAGCTTCGCCGGGATCACGATGACCGCCGCGGCGATCGTGATGTAGATCAGGATGTCCTTGACGATCGCGATCATCGCGGGCGCGCGCAGGCCCGACGTGTACGTGTACGCGGCGAGGATCGCGAACGCGATGATCAGCGGCAGGTCGCCGACGAAGCCGGTCGTGTCGAAGCCGAGCGCGCCGATCACCACCTCGATGCCGACGAGCTGCAGCGCGATGTACGGCATCGTCGCGACGATGCCCGTCACAGCGATCGCGAGCGCGAGCATCCGGCTGCCGTAGCGCGCGTTGACGAAGTCGGCGGACGTCACGTAGCCGTGCCGCTTCGCGATGCTCCACAGCTTAGGAAACACGACGAACGCGAACGGATAGATCAGGATCGTGTACGGCAGCGCGAAGAAGCCCATCGCGCCGGCGCCGAACACGAGCGCGGGCACCGCGACGAACGTGTAGGCCGTGTAGAGGTCGCCGCCGAGCAGGAACCATGTGACGATCGTGCCGAAGCGGCGGCCGCCGAGGCCCCATTCGTCGAGATGGGCGAGATCGCCGCGCCGCCAGTTCGCGGCCAGGAAACCGATGATCGTGACGCCGATGAACAGCAGCACGAAGACGAAGGTTGCGCCGAGATTCATCGCGCACCTCCCTGCGGGCCGCTCGCCTTCCACGCGTTCTTGGTCTTGAAGTACACGAACGCGGTGATCACCGCGCTAATGAAGACCCAAAGCAGCTGGTACCAGTAGAAAAACGGAAAACCCAACCATTGCGGTTCGATCTTGCTGTACGACGGTACCCAGACCATCGCAATCAGCGGCAGTACCAGCAGCCAGAGCCAGCGCTTGGCGGCCCGGTTGGCGTCGGCATCGTGAGCCATGACGTCTCCTCATCTTTCCCGGTTATCGATCTTGTTGAGCGGGTACGGCGCCGAGAGGAGCGCAAAACGGGTAGGCTGCGGCTCCCCTGGCTTCGCGCCAGTATAGGAGCCGCTCGCACGCGGTCAAGCAGGGGCGAACCCGATGTGATCCGCCCCTTGACGCGTGGTTGCACCGGCATGCCGCCGGTGCATGAAGCGTCAGATCGCGAACGCGGTGTCGCGTGCGCCGGTCGTTTCTTTCAAAGCTTTCACCCACTTGCGTGCGGGCAGCTTCAGCGTGTCCTCGATCAGCTTCGCGCGTTCGTCGAGCTGCGCGAACGACACGTCGAGCGCGGGGCCCGAGAACGCGATCGCGATCCGGTTGCCGTCATGCACTTCCGGCAGCGCGATCACGCGGTGATCGAACGCCGTGTTCAGGTGCTTCATGTTGCGCACGAAGCTCGGATGATCGCCGAACAGGTTGATCGTCGCGATGCCCGCATCGGCGAGGCAGCCGCGCACCGCGCGGTAGAACGCGACGCTGTCGAGCACGGGGCCGCGCGCGGTCGCGTCGTACAGGTCGATCTGGATCGCGCCCGTCGTGCCGCGGTTGGCCGGGTCGTTGACGAAATCCCAGGCGTCGGCTTCATGCACGGCGAGACGCGCATCGTCGGGCGGCAGCGCGAACATCGTGCGCGCGGCGACGATCACGGCCGGGTTCAGCTCGACGGCCTCGACCTTCGCGTGCGACAGGAAGCGGTGCGAGAACTTGGTCAGCGCGCCGGTGCCGAGCCCGAGCTGGACGATCCGCTCGGGCGTTTCGAGGAACAGCAGCCACGCCATCATCTGCTGCGCGTATTCGAGTTCGATATGCAGCGGCTTCGAGATCCGCATCGCGCCCTGCACCCATTCGGTACCGAAGTGCAGGAAGCGCACGCCGCCCTCTTCCGAGAACGTGACGGGCGCGAAGCGCGGCTTGCGCGGGGCTTCGAGCACGGGCACGTCGTCGTGCTCGTCGATGTCCGGGCGGCGCTTCAATCGCGGCGGCTGGAGTTTTTCGGAGCCGTTGTACGCGAACGGCTTGCTGCGCTTGGACGCGCGCGCCTCGGCGGACGCGCGCTTGATCAGTCGGGTCATGTGTGAATCTCGCTGGGTGAAGCTGGTTTTAGCGGACGAGAGGATAGCATTGGCGGGACGATAGTCGCTGTCGGAAACGATCCACCACTGCGTACCGTTGGCCTGTCACGTGCACAATCGCTGCGCGTGGACGACAATGCATTGAAATCGTGTTTGTGGAAGTCGCCCGATGAAGACCACCGTTTGTCAGCCCATCCCCATCGAACCCGAACTGCTCGCCGTTGCCGAACGCGTCCTGCGTGGCGGCGAAACGCTGTCGAGCTTCGTCGAGCAATCAATCCGCGACGGCATCGCGTATCGCCGGCTTCAAAGCGCGTTCATCGCACGCGGCATTGCATCGCGCGACGAGGCGCGACGCACGGGCGAGTACGTTTCGTCATCCGACGCGCTCGCACGGCTGGAACGCCTGCTCGATACGATGAGTGCCCGCCAGCGACACGCTCGCTAACAAAAAGTCAGCGTAACAATCATCAGACAACGAGGAGCCACATGGCCTCGCACCACAAGACGATCTGGTTTCCGGCGAAACGCTACGGCTGGGGATGGGGGTTGCCGGTCGCGTGGCAAGGCTGGGGCGTGCTGCTGCTCTTCATGATCGGGATCGTGGCGGTTGCGACGCACGTGTCGCCCGCCCAATCACCGCTGGCGTTCGCGGCATGCATCGTGGGGCTGGTGGCCGCGCTCACGATCGTGTGCTGGCTGAAAGGCGAAAAGCCGACATGGCGCTGGGGCAAGGACGAATAAGCAACGATCCGTCCATTCGTCAGGCACGAATCCCGTGCCACTGCGCAAGCTTCTGCTCGAACGTCAGCATCGCATTCGCCGGGCTCGACGAAGGCAGCACGAGCGTGTCGTACCCCGCCGCGCCGATCACCTCCGCAAACCGCCCCGCCGTCTTGCCGTTGAAACACACGCGCTTGAGCAACGGCGCATGCTCGCGCAACGACGCGAAATCGTTCGGCTTCGCATGCCGGATCGCCGAATCGAGGCTGCCCTCGCGATGGCACGCGGCCAAGACATCCCAGATCCCGATCCCGTGCGACAGCACACGCTCGAGCCGCGCGTCGTACGCGAACTCGTGCAGCCCGTGCTCGCCGAGCACCGTGCCGAGCAGCCGCCAGAACTGGTTGCGCGGATGTGCGTAGTACTGCGCGGCATCGAGCGACGCCTCGCCCGGAAAACTGCCGAGGATCATCGTGTGCGTATTCGCCGCGACCACCGGCGGAAACCCGCGCAACATTACGCGCCTCCGTCCGGCCCGCCCGAGCGCGGCCCGTCGCCGTGCGCATCGAGATGGCGCCACAGCGCCGGCAGCATGCACTCGGTGACCATCAACGGCTTGCCGTGACGCTGGAACACCGAGCGCCGCGCGGCGAACGAATGCGGCGCACGCGCCGCGCCAAGCGCATGGGTGGCCAGCGCATACAACGGATGGCCGGCGATCACGCGCCGGCTGACGAGCGCCGAACGCTCGACCTGCGGATCGCTGTACAGCAGCTCCGCCAGCGGCCGCGTGCGCAGCCGCCGCATCGCCTGCCACACACCCTTGCTGGCCGCGAGCGGCGCGATGCTGTGCGCGGCGACGAACGGCATGCCGTCGACCGACAGGATCACCTCGCGCACCCACATCGGCGCGCGCGGCGCACTGGCGAGCGCGTCCGGCTCGTCGAACCACGGGCAGTCGACGGCCTCGCGCGTCACGCGCACGTTCACGCGGCCGAGCCGCGCGAGGTGCGCGGTCAGCGATCCGCCGCGCGTCAACCAGTCACGCTGATCGAGCGTGCAGCCAGGCCGCGGCGTCTCGCGCCAGCCGGCCTGACCGCCGTCGAATCGCATCCGCGCGTTCACGCGGCGCGCGACAGCAGCAGCGCGTTGGTCCGCTTCACGAAGCTTGCCGGATCGTCGAGCATGCCGCCTTCGGCGAGCAGCGCCTGGTCGAACAGCAGATGGCACCAGTCGCCGAAATCGGCGCTGTCGGCATTCAGCTGCTTCACGAGCGCGTGCTCCGGGTTGATCTCGAGGATCGGCTGCATCGCCGGCGCGTTCTGGCCGGCCGCCTTCAGCATGCGCTGCAGGTAGCCGCTCATGTCGTTGTCGTCCGCGACGAGGCACGACGGCGAATCGGTCAGGCGGAACGTGACGCGCACTTCCTTCACCTTGTCGCCGAGCGCTTCCTTCATCTTCTCGACGACCGGCTTGATCGCCTCGCCCGCCTGCTCCTGCGCCTTCTTCTCCTCGTCGTTCAGCTCGCCGAGATCGAGATCGCCGCGGGCCACGCTCGCGAGCGGCTTGCCGTCGAATTCGTGCAGGAACGACAGCATCCATTCGTCGACGCGGTCGGTCAGCAGCAGCACCTCGACGCCCTTCTTGCGGAACACTTCCAGATGCGGGCTATTCTTCGCGGCCTGCCACGTATCGGCGGTCACGTAGTAGATCTTGCTCTGCTCGGGCTTCATGCGCGACACGTAGTCGGCGAGCGACACGTCCTGCGCGTCGGTGTCGCCGTGCGTCGACGCGAAGCGCAGCAGCTTCGCGATGCGCTCGCGGTTCGCGTGATCCTCGCCGAGGCCTTCCTTCAGCACCTGGCCGAACGCGCTCCAGAACGTCTTGTACTTCTCCTTGCCGGCATCCTCTTCCGCGTTCGCGAGCTCTTCGAGCATCGACAGCGCGCGCTTCGTCACGCCTTCGCGGATCGCCTTCACGTCGCGGCTTTCCTGCAGGATTTCACGCGACACGTTCAGCGGCAGGTCCGCCGAATCGACGACGCCCTTCACGAAGCGCAGGTACTGCGGCAGCAGCTGCTCGGCGTCGTCCATGATGAACACGCGCTTCACGTACAGCTTCAGGCCGCCGCGGTAATCGCGGTTCCACAGGTCGAACGGCGCGTGCGACGGCACGAACAGCAGTTGCGTGTACTCGCTGCGGCCCTCGACGCGGTTATGCGTCCACGTGAGCGGATCCTGGTGGTCGTGCGCGATGTGCTGGTAGAACTGCGTGTACTGCTCGTCGGTGACGTCGCTCTTCGACCGCGTCCACAGCGCGCTCGCCTGGTTGACGGTCTCGTCCTCGTCCTTCAGGACCATCTCGCCCTTTTCCTGATCCCATTCTTCCTTCTGCATCAGGATCGGCAGCGCGATGTGGTCGGAATACTTCTGGATGATCGACTTCAGCCGGTGCGACGACAGCAGGTCGTCCTCGCCTTCGCGCAGGTGCAGCGTGATCGTCGTGCCGCGCTGCGCGCGCTCGATCGCGTCGATCGTGAAATCGCCCTCGCCCGCGCTTTCCCAGCGCACGGCTTCGCTCGCCGGCAGGCCCGCGCGGCGCGTTTCAACCGTGATCTTGTCGGCGACGATGAAGCCCGAGTAGAAACCGACGCCGAACTGGCCGATCAGCGCCGCATCCTTCTGCTGGTCGCCGGACAGCTTCGTGAAGAACTCCTTGGTGCCCGAGCGCGCGATCGTGCCGAGGTTCGCGATCGCTTCGTCGCGGCTCATGCCGATGCCGTTGTCGTCGATCGTGATCGTGCGCGCGGCCTTGTCGTAGCCGATGCGGATGCGCAGGTTCGGATCGTTCTCGTACAGCGCGTTGTCCGCGAGCCCTTCGAAACGCAGCTTGTCGGCCGCGTCGGACGCGTTCGACACCAGTTCGCGCAGGAAGATTTCCTTGTTGCTGTAGAGCGAATGGATCATCAGGTGGAGGAGTTGCTTGACCTCTGCCTGAAAGCTCATCGTTTCATGTGCCATGGATGCTGTTTCCTCTTACTTGAACTTGAATGGGGTGCCGCGAGCGCCCGGCGCGCGATGCCGGCCGGCCCGTGAAAGGCGACCGCCCGGCGCTAGCGGTTTGCGCGCGTATCTGGAGGCGGCACGCCCGATTTCAAGGGCGGGCGTGCCGCGCCGCGTCACGATGCGCGGCGCACGGCCGAATCGATATAGCGTGACAGCAGCGCCGGCAACGCGGGATCGCCGCAGTTCGCGACGTTGAAGCGCATCCACGTGGACGGTGATTGCTGCGGCGAGAACAGGCTGCCCGGCGTCAGCAAAAAACCGGCCTCGTGCGCGACCGCCGCGAGCGCGTCCGAATCGACGCCCGTGTCGGCCCACAGGAACATCCCGGCCGCCGGCATCGTGAACAGGCCGAGCCCCGTGCGCTCGAGCATCCGCGCGGTCTTGTCGCGCACGCCGTCGAGCCGCGCGCGCAGCCGCTCGACGTGGCGCCGGTAATGCCCTTCGGTCAGGATCTTGTACAGCACGCGCTCGTTGAGCTCGGGCGTCGTCATCCCCACCAGCATCTTCTGGTCGGTGAGCGCCTTCGCGATCTCCGGCGCGCACGCGACATAGCCGACCCGCAGGTTCGCCGCGAGCGTCTTCGAATAGCTGCCGAGGTAGATCACGCGCTTCAACTGGTCGAGGCTCGCGAGGCGCGTGGCCGGATAGCTCGGCGGGCACAGGTCGCCGTACACGTCGTCCTCGACGACGAGGAAGTCGTATGCCTCCGCGAGCTTCAGGATCCGGAACGCCTGCGCGGCCGACAGCGACGTGCCGGTCGGGTTCTGGAGCACCGAATTGATCACGAGCATCTTCGGCCGCCACATCTGGACGAGCGTTTCGAGCGCGTCGAGATCGGGGCCGTCCGGCGTGTACGGCATCCCGACGAGCTGCGCGCCCTGCGCCGCGAAGCGCCCGAACATCTGGAACCAGGCCGGATCGCCGACGATCACCGCATCGCCGGGCTTCACGTAGATCCGCGCGATCAGGTCGATCGCCTGCGTGATCCCCGACACCAGCACGATCTGTTCGGGCTTCGCGCCGATCTCCACTTCGGCGAGGCGCGTCTGCAGTTGCTGGCGCAGCGGCAGGAAGCCCTGCGCGGTGCCGAAGCCGAGCATCTGCGCGCCGGACTGCCGCCCGAGCGCGCGCAGCGCGCCGGTGATCAGTTCGCCGTCGAGCCAGCGGCCCGGCAGATAGCCGAGACCCGGCCCCTTTTCCGGGCTGACGGTATGCAGCATGTTGCGCAGCAGCCAGACGACGTCGATCGTGTTGTGCACCGGCGCGGCCTCGGCCACGCGTGCGACGCCGTCGGCCGGCTGCGGGCCGGCGGCCGTGCGCTCGCGCACGTAGAAGCCCGAGCCGCGCCGCGAGTCGAGGTAACCCTGTGCGACGAGACGCTCGTACGCCTCGACGACGGTGAAGCGCGACACGCTCTTGTCGAGCGCGAGCTTGCGGATCGACGGCATCCGCATGCCGGGCCGGAACACGCGTTCGTCGATGCGCCGTCGCGCCCACTGGACAAGCTGGTCGACGAGCGTGAGCGTGGCCGTGTCGTGCGGCACGGGAATCTGGGCGAGTGGGACGGTGGACATGGGCGGCAGCTCCAACTGTACCGAAGGCTATCGCGCCGATTGTACCGTTACTGTGCCGGTAGCGACGATTACAGTTGACCGGAATGGCGACCGTGCGGCCACCGTTCCGGCCCCGCCGCACCTGGCACCGCGCCTACCGGCCCGCATCGCGGCCGGTATGCCGGCCGGTCCGGCCACCGCCCGGCGCATCGCCTGCCCACCATGACACTTTCGCTTTCCGACCGACGTTCATGCCAGCCCGCTCCCTGACACTCGACCATCTCGTGATCGCCGCGCGCACGCTCGACGAAGGCGTCCGCCACGTCGCCGACGCGCTCGGCATCGAACCTGCCGGCGGCGGCCGCCACCCGCTGATGCGGACCCACAATGCGCTGTTCGGCGTGTGGGGCGGGCTCTACCTCGAAGTGATCGCGATCGATCCCGATGCGCCTGCACCGAACGCCGGCGCCGAACCGCCGCACGCGCGGCTGTTCGGGCTCGACGATCCGGCCATGCACGCGCGGCTTGCGCAAGGCCCGTTTCTCGCGCACTGGGTCGCGCGGGTCGATCGTCCGCGCCAGCTCGCGCTGTGGCAGAGCCAGTACCCGGCGCGCATCCCGCCGGTCGTCGCGATGCGGCGCGGCGACCTGAGCTGGGGCCTCACCGTGCCCGACGACGGCGCGTTCCCCGCATGGCAAGGCGCGGGCGACGGCCTCCTGCCTTCGCTGATCCAGTGGGACAGCGCGCGCCACCCGGCCGAATCGCTGCCGGGCGACGGCATCGCGCTGAAGGCGCTCAAGGGCGCCCACCCGCGCGCGGACGCGCTCCGCGAACAGCTCGACTGGCTCGGCGCCGCCCACCTGCTCGACCTCGAAACCATCGACGGCCCGCCCGCGCTGGTCGCCGAATTCGACACGCCGCAGGGCGCACGCACGCTGCGCTGAGCGCCACGCCGCCCCCGACTACATCTAATACCGGCAACACGGAGACACCCACTTCATGAATTCGCGCGAAACCCGGGGCATGCTGCTCGGCCTCATCGGCGTGATGATCTTCAGCCTGACGCTGCCGATGACGCGGATCGTCGTCTCCGAACTCCATCCGCTGCTCAACGGGCTCGGCCGCGCGCTCGCCGCCGCGGTGCCGGCCGGCCTGCTGCTGTGGTGGCGCCGCGAGCCGCTGCCGACCCGCGCGCAGCTGAAAAGCCTCGCGACCACGTCGCTCGGCGTGATCATCGCGTACCCGGTGTTCTCCGCATGGGCGATGAAAACCGTACCGGCTTCGCACGGCGCGGTGGTCAACGGCCTGCAGCCGCTGTTCGTCGCGCTGTATGCGGCCTGGCTGTCGCACGAGCGGCCGTCGAAGGCGTTCTGGGCCAGCGCGGTGGCCGGCAGCGCGCTCGTGATCGCGTTCGCGCTGCGCGACGGCGGCGGCACGGTGCAGGCCGGCGACGCGCTGATGCTCGTCGCGGTCGGCATCGGTGCGCTCGGTTATGCGGAAGGCGCGCGGCTCGCGCGCCAGATCGGCGGCTGGCAGGTGATCTGCTGGGCGCTCGTCGTGTCCGCGCCGTTCCTCGTGCTGCCGGTCGGCTGGCTCGCGTGGACGCAGCATGCCGCGCATCCGGGCCCGCTCGCGCTGCGCACGTGGCTCGCGTTCGGCTACGTGACCCTCTTTTCGCAATTCATCGGCTTTTTCGCGTGGTACGCGGGGCTCGCGATGGGCGGCATCGCGCGCGTCGGCCAGGTGCAACTGCTGCAGATTTTCTTCACGATTGCCTTTTCCGCGCTGCTGTTCGGCGAAACGGTGACGCCGTCGACGTGGCTGTTCGCGGCCGCGGTGATCGCCACCGTGGTGCTCGGGCGCCGCTCGGCGGTCGCCACCGCCGCGCAACCGGCTCGCGCCGGCTGAACAGCTGCGCCATAATGGACGTTTTGCCTGATCGGTTTGCCCACCCGGCCGCGAAGGCTCGATCGCGCTCGTGCCTGCCCACCCGGCGGCGTCGACGCGATTTGCCCGAACGACCTTTCTTGACTGACCACGATATCCGAACGAGGAGACTATGAATCCGAGCGACCTGCATCCGCCGCACTGGCAGCTTTCCGAACGCGCACGCAAGCTGACGAGCTCTGCCATCCGCGAAATCCTGAAGGTCACGGAACGCCCCGAGGTCATCTCGTTCGCCGGCGGCCTGCCCGCCCCTGCCACGTTCCCGGCCGAGCGCATGCGCGCCGCCGCCGATCGCGTGCTGCGCGACGCGCCGGCCGCCGCGCTCCAGTACAGCGCGACCGAAGGCTACCTGCCGCTGCGCGAATGGATCGCCGAGCGCTACAGCGTGCGTGTGTCGCAGGTGCTGATCACGACCGGCTCGCAGCAGGCGCTCGACCTGCTCGGCAAGGCGCTCGTCGATCCGGGCAGCCCGATCCTCGTCGAAACCCCGACCTACCTCGGCGCGCTGCAGTCGTTCTCGCTGTACGAGCCGCGCTACGTGCAGGTGCCGACCGACGAGCAGGGCCTGCTGCCGGAGGGCCTGACGCCCGAACTCACGCAAGGCGCGCGCCTCTTGTACGCGCAGCCGAACTTCCAGAACCCGACCGGCCGCCGCCTGCCCGTCGAGCGCCGCCGCGCGCTTGCCGCGTTCGCGCAGTCGAGCCCGTTCCCGGTGCTGGAAGACGATCCGTACGGCGCGCTGAACTACCGCGGCGAGCCGCTGCCGACGATGCTGTCGATGGCGCCCGATCACATCGTGCACCTCGGCACGTTCTCGAAGGTGCTCGCACCGGGCCTGCGGATCGGCTACATCATTGCGCCCGAGGAACTCCACTTCAAGCTCGTGCAGGCCAAGCAGGCCACCGACCTGCACACGCCGACGCTCACGCAGCGCATCGCGCACGAAGTGATCAAGGACGGTTTCCTCGACGAGCACATCCCGACGATCCGCGAGCTGTACAGTGCGCAGTGCGACGCGATGCTCGGCGCGCTCGAGCGCCACATGCCGGAAGGCGTCACGTGGAACCGCCCGGAAGGCGGGATGTTCATCTGGGTGAACCTGCCCGCGCAGATCGACAGCATGAAGCTGCTCGCCACGGCCGTCGACAACCACGTCGCGTTCGTGCCGGGCGCGCCGTTCTTCGCGGACAACGCGCAGCAGAACACGCTGCGGCTGTCGTTCGTGACGGTGCCGCCCGAGAAGATCGAGGAAGGCGTCGCGCGCCTCGGCAAGCTGCTGCGCGAACGTCTCTGATCCCCTTTTTCCTGTCACGACTCTCTACGAGGAATCGAATCCATGGCTAACGTCTACGACAAGCTGAAGTCGCTCGGCATCGAGCTCCCGACCGCCGGCGCACCGGCCGCCGCCTACGTGATGAGCGCGCAAACCGGCAACACGGTGTTCCTGTCGGGCCACATCGCGAAGAAGGACGGCAAGGTCTGGGCCGGCAAGCTCGGCGCGGATCTGCAGACGGAAGACGGCAAGGCCGCCGCCCGCTCGATCGCGATCGACCTGCTCGCGACGCTGCACGCGCACACCGGCGACCTGAACAAGGTCACGCGCATCGTCAAGCTGATGAGCCTCGTCAACTCGACGCTCGACTTCACCGAACAGCACGTCGTGACGAACGGCGCGTCGGAACTGATCGCGGAAGTGTTCGGCGACGCCGGCAAGCACGCGCGCTCGGCGTTCGGCGTCGCGCAGATCCCGCTCGGCGCGTGCGTCGAGATCGAGCTGATCGCCGAAGTTGCGTAACGAACGCAGCACGATGCCCGGCCGTCTCGTCCGTTTCAAGCAGGTCGACGTGTTCACGTCGGTACCGTTCAAGGGCAACGCGCTCGCCGTGGTGTTCGACGCCGATTCGCTCGGCGACGACCACATGCTCGCGATCGCCCGCTGGACGAACCTGTCGGAAACGACGTTCCTCTGCACGCCGACCGATCCGGAAGCCGACTACCGCGTCCGGATCTTCACGACGGAGGGCGAACTGCCGTTCGCCGGCCACCCGACGCTGGGCACCGCGCATGCGTTCCTGGAAAGCGGCGCGCGGCCGCGCACGCCGGGCCGGCTGATCCAGCAGTGCGGGGTCGGCCGGGTCGCGCTGCGCGAGCAGGCCGACGGCTGGGCGTTCGCCGCGCCGCCGGCACGCGTCACGCCGCTCGACCGCTCGGACTACGCGGCGCTGGCTGCCGCGTTGCGCAGCGACGCGCTCGACCTGGATGCCGAGCCGTGCGCGGTCGACAACGGCGCGCCATGGCTGGTCATGCGGCTGAAGTCGGCCGATGCCTGCATCGGCCTGACCCCCGATCCGGCCGCGCTGGCGGCGCTCACGCACCGCTACGGCACGGACGGCGTCGCCGTCTACGCGCCGCACGCGGAAGGCGGCCCCGCGACGTTCGAAATCCGCTGCCTGATGACGGGCGGCAATTTCGGCTTCGGCGAGGATCCCGTCACCGGCAGCGCGAACGCCGCGCTCGCCGGGCTGCTGACGCGGCAGGAACGCCGCCCCGGCCAGTCGTATACGGCCCGCCAGGGTACGGCGATCGGCCGCGACGGCCGCGTCTTCGTCAGCTATGACGAAGACGGCACCACCTGGATCGGCGGCCAGGTCGTCACCGTCGTCGATGGCACTTTCCTGTCACCCGCCTGACATTTCGCGATGTGCGATGGCGCCGGCCCGCCCGGCGCCCCCTACGATTCGCCCAACTATCGCAAAAACGTTCCAACCAGTAATATCGGGCCTAATCCGTTGTTTCGGAGGTCTGTCCATGGTTGCGTGTCCCGCGAACGAACAGACGTCGGGACAACCCCAGCCAATAATCAGCCATCCAGACGGATGGCGCACGCGAGCAGGACGCCACCCGCTTCGATGAGCTCCGCCCGGTCCAACCACACGCCGCCGACCCGGCCGCTACGCGCGCCGCGCAAATCGCGCCGGCGTGCGCTATTTGCGATCCCGCTGCTCGGGATGCTGGCGCTCGCGCTGCTGTGGGCCGTGATCATCGCGCGTCTGTCGGTGGAAAAGGACAGCGCCTACAAGGAAGCAGCGGCTTCCGCGGCGATCCTGTCCTCCGCGCTCGAGCAGCACACGGTCAAGGCGATCCACCAGGTCGACCAGATCACCCGCTTCGTCAAGTTCGAATTCGAGAAGTCGCCCGCCCGCTTCAACCTCGCCAGCGCCGTCGAGAAAGGCGTCGTGCCGAGCGACACGCTGATCCAGGTGTCGCTCGTCAACGCGAAGGGCATCCTGTTCGCGAACACGGCCGAGTTGCATCCGCAGCCGATCAACCTGTCCGACCGCGAGCACTTCAAGGTCCACCTCGCGCACAACGACGACCGCCTGTTCATCAGCAAGCCCGTACTCGGCCGCGTGTCGAGCCACTGGACGCTGCAGATGACACGGCGCCTGAACAACCCGGACGGCAGCTTCGCGGGCATCGTCGTCGTGTCGGAAGACCCGAGCTACTTCACCAACGACTTCTACAACAACGCGGCGATCGGCAAGGAAGGCGTGATCGCGGTCGTGTCCGATACCGGCGCGGTGCTCGCGCGGCGCACGGGCTCGGTCAGCAACGCGCCCGGCGCGTTTTCCGCGTCGGGTGTTTACCCGATCGCCGAGCGCGTGACGGGCACGATCATCGACCCGATCGACGGCGTGACGCGCATCGTGTCGTACCGCCACCTCGACGGCTACCCGCTCGCGGTGATGGTCGGGCTGTCGCAAACCGAGGAATTCGCGGACTACTACCACACGCGCAACGTCTACCTGCTGATGACGAGCTTCATCACGCTCGCGATGCTCGCGTTCTTCGGCGTCGCGACGGGCCTGATCGGCAAGCTGCTCGGCCGTGAGCGCGAAATGACGCAGCTCGCCGAATACGACCTGCTCACCGGCCTCGCGAACCGCTATGCGACGCTGCGCGGGCTGCGCAACGACGTGTCGATGCCGGCGAGCCTGTCGCGGCTCGGGCTGCTGTTCATCGATCTCGACAACTTCAAGACCGTCAACGACACGCTCGGCCACAACGCCGGCGACATCGTGCTGCAGATGACCGCGTCGCGCCTGTCCGATGCGGTCGGCGACGAAGGCTCGCTCGCGCGCATCGGCGGCGACGAATTCGTCGTGGTGATGAAGGGCGACGACGTGGAGCGGCGCGCGGTGCGGCTCGCGGAAGCGATCATCCGGATGTTCGGCGAACCGTTCGACGTGCGCGGCAGCTCGTTCGTGCTGCATGCGAGCATCGGCATCGCGCTGCACACGGTGGCGAACGAGAGCGAGATCGACCTGCTGAAGAAGGCCGATCTCGCGATGTACAGCGCGAAGGACGCCGGCAAGAACTGCTACCAGTTCTATGCGCCGCACCTGTCGCACCGCGCCGACCACCTGATGCGCTGGGAACAGCAACTGCGCGTCGCGCTCGCCGAGGGGCAGCTGTTCCTCGCGTACCAGCCGAAGATCGACCTCACGCACCGCCACATCACCGGTTTCGAGGCGCTCGCGCGCTGGGATCATCCGGAGCACGGCGTCATCTCCGCGAACGAATTCATTTCGATCGCCGAATCGACCGGCCTGATCGTGCCGATCGGCGACTTCGTGATCCGCACCGCCTGCGAGCAGATCGCGCGCTGGCGCGACGACGGCCACGACACGCTGACGCTCGCGGTCAACATCTCGCCCGTGCAGTTCTGGCGCGGCGACCTGATCGAGACGATCTCGCAGGCGCTACAGGACACCGGCATCGACGCGAACCGGCTCGAGATCGAGATCACCGAGACCGCGATGATGGAATATCCGGAGCTCGTGTCCGAGAAGATCGTCGCGCTGAAGAAGCTCGGCATCCGGATCGCGCTCGACGATTTCGGTACCGGCTATTCGTCGCTGTCGTACCTGCACCGCTTCTCCGTCGACACGCTGAAGGTCGACCGCTCGTTCGTGCAGGCGATTCCGAACGATCGCAGCGTGTGCGTGATGGTGTCGTCGATCGTGCATCTCGCGCGCTCGCTCGGCCTGACCGTCGTCGTCGAAGGCACGGAAACCGAGGAGCAGATCACGTGGCTCGCCGCGCTCGGCGAGATCGAGGCGCAAGGCTTCCTGTTCTCGCGACCGGTGCCGGCCGACGCGATTCCCGCGCTGATCGCACGCTTCGGCGTGCGCGGCGACGCGCCGAACGTGATCGCGCATCGCGCGACCGGCAGCACGGGCGCGTAAGCGCACCGCGGCGCGCGTTGCACGCGCCGTCACTGTTTCGTTTTCCGATCCAATTGTTTAGTTCATGAACTAGCGTTTTCGCGCATGGCAGTGTCACGGTGCGCGGCGGACAATTGGGAGGGCCAACGTGTCGGCGGGCCGCCGGCATGGCCGCACGCGAGAGATCGGGCCCCGCGCTCACACCACCAACATGACTACCGTCGAAATCGAAGCGACCGCTGATATCGAACAGGCGCAGGCTTCCCTGTGGGACCTGTTCAAGGTCGTCGCCAGCATTTCGGCGGTCTCGTGGGGCGGGCTGTCGATGATGGCGCAGCTCGAACGCCACTACGTGGAGCGGCTGAAGCGCATCGAGCCCAACGTATTCGGCGACCTCGTCGCGCTGGCCTGGCTGGTGCCGGGCCCCGTCGGCTGCAACGTGGCGGTGCAGGTCGGCCAGATCCTGCACGGCCGCATCGGCGCGTGGATCGCCGGCATCGCGAGCGTGCTGCCGTTTTCCATCCTGATGACGCTGTTCGCGATCTTCTATCGCACGCCACTCGTGCGCTCGCTCGCCGCGCCGATGCTGATCAATCACTTCGGGATGGTGCTCGCCGCGCTGATCGGCGTCACGTGGGTCAAGCAGCTGCGCTCGCTCGCGCGCACACGGCGCGAGCAACTGATCGCCGCGCTGTCGACGATTCTGCTCGGTTTCGCACATAATCCGGCCGCCTTCGTCGGGATTCTCTTCGCCGCGTTCGCGGCCGGCTGGCTCACGGGGCCGCCGCAACGCGACGCGGTCGATTTCAGGTTGTCGACCCGCGACCGCAACCTGCTCGTGCTGCTCGGCGTGCTCGTCACGCTGTTCGCGGTGCCGCTGCCCGGCGATTACCAGGCGACGTTGCTGTGGCCGCGTCTCGCCGGCGCCGGCATGACGCTGTTCGGCGGCGGCTTTTCCGCGCTGCCCGTGCTCAAGACGCTGTTCGTCACGCCCGCGACGGGCATCTCCGATCACGACTTCACGCTGGCGTTCGCGCTGTCCCCAGTCGCGCCGGGGCCGTTGCTGAACGTCGTCCCGTTTCTCGGCTACCTGACCGACGGCTGGGTCGGCGCGCTGCTCGCGACGGCCGCGCTGTTCATTCCGTCGGGATGCCTCGTCGTGTTTGCGCAGAACCACCTGTCCCGGCTCAAGCGCCATTCGCGCTTCGCGCACGGAATGCGCCTGCTGCGTGCGGCGACCACGGGTTTTCTCGTCGTCGCCGTCGTGAGGATCCTGTACCGCGAACCCGTCGACCCCGTTTACTGGCTGACGGGCGCCTTCGCGACGCTGTGCTTCGCGCGCTTCAAGGTGCCCGTCTATGCCGTGTACGGCACGGTCGCAGTGGCTTGCGGCGTGTGGCTGCTGGCCGCCGCGCGCTGACGGGCGGCGACCACCGCCCCGCCGGGTTCTACCGGCATTCGCCCGTCCAGCCCGTCCTCAACCTGCCTGCACCGCGACCCGGCGTGCCATCCAGCGGGCGCGCAGCGCGTCGTAAGCGAGGTTGAAGCAGAACGTGTAAGGCAGGAAGAACAGCACGATGCCGAGGTCGAGCAACAGCGCCTCGACGAGGCTCACGTTCAGCCACCACGCGGCGACCGGCACCACCATCGCGACGAGGCCGAGCTCGAACGTGACCGCATGCGCGATCCGCATGCCGAGCGTGCGGGTCAGCCCCGCGCGCCGCTCGAAGCGGTCGAACAGCGTATTGAACGCCATGTTCCACGCCATCGCGATCAGCGACACCATCACCGTCAGCACGCCGACGTGCGACACCGGCATGTCGAGCAGCCACGCGCCGATCGGCGCGCACAGCGCGATCGCGACCAGCTCGAACGTCAGTGCATGCAGCAGCCGTTCCGTTACCGTTTTGTTGACCTGTTTCATGATTCCCTCCGATTCGTCTACTTCGTTCATGGCTGCCATTTTGATCGGCGTAACCGTATAAATCCAGTTTGATATCATCGGTTTCACCGATATATCGCCACCAGGAGCACCGCATGCGCCACGCCCCCGAAGCCCTGCTCGCCTTCGCCGAAGCCGCGTTGCTCGGCTCGTTCACGGCCGCCGCGCGCAAGCTCGGCAAGCGCCAGTCGACCGTGTCGGAGGCGATCGCGAACCTCGAGATCGATCTCGGCGTGCAATTGTTCGACCGCTCGACGCGGGCGCCGACCCTGACCGATGCCGGGCGCGCGCTGCTGCCGCAAGTCCAGCGCGCGCTCGAAGCCGGCGCGGCGATCGACCGCACGGCCGCGCGGCTCGCGCGTGGCGAGGAAGCGCGGCTGACGCTCGTCGTGTCCGATACGTACCAGTCGAAGCGCTACGAGGAAACGTTGATGGCGCTCGAACGGCGCTTCCCGGCGCTCGAGCTCGAATGCCAGATCGCCGAGCACGAAGACGTGCTCGACCTGATCCAGCAGGGGCGCGCGCAGCTCGGGCTGATGGCCGCGCGCGCGGCCTACCCGGCCGATATCGGCGCGGCGACGATTGCGGAGGAATCGGAAATCGGGCTGTTCGTCGGCCGCACGCACGCGCTCGCCGAATACGGCGACGCCGACGTGCCGCACGCCGCGCTGCGCGACGTGCGCGAACTGCGCCTCAATACCTATGTGAAAACGGAAGGCCGCGGCGCCGACGACCGGATCGTCGTCGGCACGCAGCACTGGCTGGCGCCGAGCTACCTGATGCTGCTGGAGATGGCCGTGCTGGGGTTCGGCTGGGCCGAACTGCCGCGCTGGATGGTCGACCACTTCGCGCGCGATCGCCTGTGCGAACTGCGTGCGCGCGGCTGGCCGCGCCGTGTGCGGGTCGATGCGGTCTGGTCGCGCAACCGGCCGCTCGGCCCGGTCGGCTCATGGCTGCTCGATGCGATGCTGGCCGCGTAGCGGCGCTTGCCGGCGCACCCGCGGCTGCGCGCGGGCTGGCCGGCTGCGGTCAATCAGAAACCGCGCGACAACACCGCCGCGCCGATCGTGACGACGCCGAGCACGAGGTTCACGAGCACGAGCAGGCGCACCGTATTCACCGCGCGCGCGCCGTCCGGCCATTTCTGCGCCTGCACCGCACGGCGGATGCGCGGGAACAGCGCAAACCGGATATGCCCGAAGATCAGCATCATCACGACGCCGAGCCCGGCCATCGCGTGCAGCGACCACGTCGCGTGCGCGCCGCCGAATTGCACGAGCAGGACGCCGCCCGTCAGCAGGATCACGATCACGGAACCCGAGACCCAGTTGAAGAAGCGGCCGAACACGCCTTCGATCAGCGGCAACCGAAGCTGCGGCGACAGGTCGGACAGCGCCGGACGCAGGCAGAAGTTGGCGAAGACCATCCCGCCCACCCACACGGCGACGGCCAGCAGATGAAGAAACAGCGCGACGGAGACAGCATGGGACATGACGGCAATCCTGTGAGGAGTGGGGTGCGGCGAACGGCCGCGTCGCACGCGGCATCGAGCGACGTTCGACCGGATTGTCGCCGAGCGGTTCAGACCCCAGGCGCGATTTCACATTATTTTGCAAGTTCCGCGTGACAGCGCCACGCTTGCTTACCCGCATCCCCGCTCCAAAAGAAAAGGCCGCACGTCCGCCGAAGCGGAGGTGCGGCCCTCGATCGCGGCCGAACCGGGCGATCGAACGTGCGCAGCGTCAGCCGAGCAGCGGACGCAGTTCGCTGACGACCTTGAGCTTCGTGTCAGGCGCGCGGCCCTTGCGGGCGCGCTTGCCGACGTGCGGCGCCAGCCCCGCATACGACAGCGTTTCGTCCATCACCTTGCCGCCGCGGCCGGTGCCGATCAGCACGACGCCGGCCGGATCGATCGCGAGCGCCTGCACGAGCGTTTCCTTGTCGTCGAGCGCCATCAGGATCACGCCGCGACCGCCGCCGGACAGCGTCTTCATCTCGTCCATCCCGAACACGAGCAGGCGGCCGCCGCTCGACAGGCACGCGACCTGCGTCGCGTTCGGCAGCACCGGCATCGGTGCGAGCGGCACCGCGCCCGCGTCGATCGTCATGAACGCCTTGCCGGCCTTCACGCGGCTCACCATGTCGCCGACCTTCGCGAGGAAGCCGAAGCCGTTGCTCGACGCGAGCAGCAGTTGCTGGTCGGCCGGCGCCGCGTAGTAGTGCATCAGGTGCGAGCCCGATTCGAGCTCGATCAGCGACGTGACGGGCACGCCGTCGCCGCGCCCGCCCGGCAGGATCGACACGTCCACCGAGTACACGCGGCCGCTGCTGCCCCATGCGATCAGGCGATCCGGCGTGCGGCACTGGAACGCCGCGTACAGATGGTCGCCGGCCTTGAACGAGAAGCTGGCCGGGTCGAGCCCGTGGCCCTTCAGCGCACGCACCCAGCCCTTCTGCGACACGACCACCGTGACCGGCTCGTCGACCACCTTCGCCTCGAAGGTCGCGCGCTTTTCCTGCTGGATCAGCGTGCGGCGATCGTCGCCGTACTGCTTCGCGTCGGCCTCGATCTCCTTGATCATCAGCCGCTTCATCGCGCTTTCGTTCGCGAGCAGTTCCTCGAGCTTCGCCTTCTCGTCGCGCAGCGCTTCGAGTTCCTTCTCGATCTTGATCTTCTCGAGCCGCGCGAGCTGGCGCAGCCGGATTTCGAGAATATCTTCCGCCTGCCGTTCGCTGAGCCCGAACGCGCTCATCAGCGCGGCCTTCGGCTCGTCCGACTCGCGGATGATGCGGATCACCTCGTCGATGTTCAGGAAGACGATCATCCGCCCTTCGAGGATGTGGATGCGGTCGTCGACCTTCGCGAGACGATGACGGCACCGGCGCGTCATCGTCAGCTGGCGGAACTTCACCCACTCGTCGAGGATCGTCAGCAGGCCCTTCTGGCCCGGCCGGCCGTCGGCGCCGATCATCACGAGGTTCAGCGTCGCGTTCGACTCGAGGCTCGTGTACGCGAGCAGCGTGTTCACGAATTCCGTCTGGTCGATCGTGCGCGACTTCGGCTCGAACACGAGCCGCACCGCCGCTTCCTTGCCCGACTCGTCGCGCACCGCGTCGAGCAGGTCGAGCATCGCCTTCTTCGTGTTGAGCTGCTCGGGCGTCAGCGTCTTCTTGCCGAGCTTGAGCTTCGGGTTCGTCAGCTCCTCGATTTCCTCGAGCACCTTCTGGCCCGACGTGCTCGGCGGCAGCTCGGTCACGACGAGCTGCCACTGGCCGCGTGCGAGATCCTCGATCTTCCAGCGCGCACGCACCTTCAGGCTGCCGCGGCCGGTTTCATAGGCCGCCGCGATTTCGGTGTCGCTCGAGATGATCTGCCCGCCGCCCGGGAAATCCGGGCCGGGAATCAGGTTCATCAGCTCCGCGTGCGAGAGCTTCGGATTGCGGATCAGCGCGACCGCCGCGCCCGCGACTTCGCGCAGGTTGTGCGACGGGATTTCGGTCGCGAGGCCGACCGCGATGCCCGACGCGCCGTTCAGCAGCACGAACGGCATGCGGCTCGGCAGCGTCTTCGGCTCCTCGAACGAGCCGTCGTAGTTCGGCATGAAGTCGACCGTACCCTGGTCGATCTCGTCGAGCAGCAGCTTTGCGATCGGCGTGAGGCGGGCTTCGGTGTATCGCATGGCAGCCGCGCCGTCGCCGTCACGCGAGCCGAAGTTGCCTTGCCCGTCGATCAGCGGGTAGCGCAGCGAGAAATCCTGCGCGAGACGCACCAGTGCGTCGTACGCCGACTGGTCGCCGTGCGGGTGGTATTTACCGAGCACGTCGCCGACCACGCGCGCCGACTTCACCGGCTTCGCGTCCGGGCCGAGGCCCATTTCGTTCATCGCGTAGAGAATCCGGCGCTGCACCGGCTTCTGGCCGTCGCACACGTCGGGCAGCGCGCGGCTCTTCACGACGCTGACCGCGTAGCTGAGATACGCCTGCTCCGCGTAGTTGCCGAGCGTCAGCGCGTCGGCGTCCGGTGCATCGGAGCTGGCGAAGAGATCGGAAGTGTTGTCGTCCATCTGAATTCCGTATTCGTAAGTGGCGTAAGGCCGGGCCGGGCGTCAATCCCGGCCGCGCAGGTGTTCGGCTTAGATGTCGGCTTCGACGTCGTTGCCCTTTTCCTCGAGCCAGCCGCGCCGCGCGGCTGCCTCGCCCTTGCCCATCAGCATCGTCATGCGTGCGACGGTCGCCTCGTAGTCGAGCTCGCCGAGCTTCACCGGCATCAGGCGGCGCGTGTCGGGGTTCATCGTCGTATCCCACAGCTGCTCGGCGCTCATTTCGCCGAGACCCTTGAAGCGGCTGATGCTCCATTGCGTCTCGCGCACGCCGTCCTTGCGCAGCTTGTCGAGGATCGCCTCGAGTTCGCCTTCGTCGAGTGCATAAAGCTTCTGCGCGGCCTTCTTGCCGCGCGCGGGTGCGTCGACGCGGAACAGCGGCGGGCGCGCGACGCACACATGGCCGCGCTCGATCAGTTGCGGGAAATGCTTGAAGAACAGCGTGAGCAGCAGCACCTGGATGTGCGAACCGTCGACGTCCGCGTCCGACAGGATGCAGATCTTGCCGTAGCGCAGGTTCGACAGGTCGACGCTTTCATCCGGGCTGTGCGGATCGACGCCGATCGCGACCGAGATGTCGTGCACCTCGTTGTTCGCGAACAGGCGGTCGCGCTCGGTTTCCCACGTGTTCAGCACCTTGCCGCGCAGCGGCAGGATCGCCTGGTATTCCTTGTCGCGGCCCATCTTCGCGGAGCCGCCTGCCGAGTCGCCCTCGACCAGGAACAGCTCGTTGCGCGCGATATCTTCCGTCTCGCAATCGGTCAGCTTGCCGGGCAGCACCGCGACGCCCGAGCTCTTGCGCTTCTCGACCTTCTGGCCCGCGCGCGTACGCGCCTGCGCCTGCTTGATCACGAGTTCGGCGAGCTTCTTGCCGTGCTCGACGTGCTGGTTCAGCCACAGCTCCAGCGCCGGACGCGAGAACGACGACACGAGCTTCACCGCGTCGCGGCTGTTCAGGCGTTCCTTGATCTGCCCCTGGAACTGCGGATCGAGCACCTTCGCGGACAGCACGAACGACACGCGCGCGAACACGTCTTCCGCGAGCAGCTTCACGCCCTTCGGCTGCAGGTTGTGCAGTTCGACGAAGCTTTTCACTGCCTGGTAGAGACCGTCGCGCAGGCCGGATTCGTGCGTGCCGCCGGCCGGCGTCGGGATCAGGTTCACGTACGACTCGCGCACGAGCGAGCCTTCCTCGCTCCATGCGACGACCCACGACGCGCCCTCGCCTTCGGCGAAGGTGTCGTCGCCCGAGCGCGAATCGGCAAAGCGCTCGCCTTCGAACAGCGGGATCAGCAGCTCGCTGCCGTTCATTTCGTCGAGCAGGTAGCCGCGCAGGCCGTCTTCATACTTCCACGTCTGGCGCTCGCCCGACTTCTCGTTGACGAGCACGACCTCGACGCCCGGCAGCAGCACGGCCTTCGAGCGCAGCAGGCGCTGCAGTTCGCCAAGCGGCAGGTTCGGCGAATCGAAATACTTCGGATTCGGCCACACCTGCACGCGCGTGCCGGATTTCTTCTCGCCGCGGCCCGCGCCCTGCGTCGCGAGCGGTTTCACCACGTCGCCTTCGGCGAAGCCGAGTTCCGCGATCTTGCCGTCGCGCCAGACCGTCACGTCGAGGCGCGTGGCCAGCGCGTTCGTCACCGACACGCCGACGCCGTGCAGGCCGCCCGAAAACGTGTAGGCGCCGCCCGCGGCCTTGTCGAACTTGCCGCCCGCGTGCAGGCGCGTGAATACGATCTCGACGACCGGCACGCCCTCTTCAGGGTGCATGCCGAACGGGATGCCGCGGCCGTCGTCCTCGACCGATACCGACTGGTCGGCGTGCAGCGTGACCGTGATCTGCTTGCCGTAGCCGCCAAGCGCCTCGTCGGACGCGTTGTCGATGACTTCCTGGATGATGTGCAGCGGATTCTCGGTACGGGTGTACATGCCGGGCCGCTGCTTGACCGGCTCGAGACCCTTGAGCACCTTGATCGATGCTTCGCTATAGGCCGCGCTGGGTTTCTTCGTTGACATAGGCGCTGAATTTCGTCATTCATCGGGACGTTGTCCACACCTCGTGTGGATAACGTCGTGGACAAAACGTTGAGTTCCGTAAAAAAGCGAATCGAAACAACGGTGTGCTTGGACTGCTCCGAAAGCGGGCGCGCGGCGTGCGCTGCGCTGCCCGGGACGCGCGGTATTTTACTGGTTCCGCGTGGCACGCCAATCGCGGAATCGCGCGCAGCGGCCCGCCGGCCGCGCGACGCGCCTGCGTTTTACGCGGGCTTGCGCTTCGCTTCGAGCGTTTCCCACCGTTCGAGCGCTTCGAGCAATTCGTCGTCGATCGCCGCGAATCGCTCGGTCAGGCGCGTGCCTTCCTGCGGATCCTTCGCGAAAATCGAGCCGTCCTCGAGCCGCGCATTGATCGTCTTTTGCTCCTCTTCCAGTGCCGCGATCTTCTCCGGCAGCGCATCAAGCTCACGCTGCTCGTTGAACGACAGCTTCACCGTGCGTTGCGTGTTGCGGCCCGCGGCGCTTTTCGCCGCCTCTTCCTTGACGGGCGCGGCTTCCTTGACCGCACGCTTCGCGGCTTCCTGCTGCGCGAGCTGATCCGCGCGCGCGCTCTGGATCTGCCAGTCGCTGAAACCGCCCACGTATTCGCGCCACTTGCCGTCGCCCTCGGCCGCGATCACCGACGTCACGACGTTGTCGAGGAACGCGCGATCGTGGCTGACGAGCAGCACCGTGCCGTCATAGTCGGCCAGCAGTTCCTCGAGCAGCTCGAGCGTCTGGATGTCGAGGTCGTTGGTCGGTTCGTCGAGCACCAGCACGTTGGCCGGACGCGCGAACAGGCGCGCGAGCAGCAGCCGGTTGCGCTCGCCGCCCGACAGCGACTTCACCGGCGAACGCGCGCGTTCCGGCGCGAACAGGAAATCGCCGAGATAGCTCATCACGTGCTTGCGCACGCCGCCGATCTCGACCCATTCGCTGCCGGGGCTGATCGTATCCGCCAGGCTCTTCTCCTGGTCGAGCTGCGCGCGCATCTGGTCGAAATAGGCGACCTGCAGGTTGGTGCCGATGCGCACCGTGCCTTCGTCGGGCTTCAGTTCGCCGAGAATCAGCTTGAGCAGCGTCGTCTTGCCGGCGCCGTTCGGGCCGATGAAGCCGATCTTGTCGCCGCGCATCACCGTCGTCGAGAAGCGATCGACGACCGCGCGGCCGCCGTAGCGCTTCGTCACGTCGGTCAGCTCCGCGACGATCTTGCCGGACTTCTCGCCCTGCGCGACATCCAGCTTCACGTTGCCCAGCGTGTTGCGGCGCTCCGCGCGCTCGTTGCGCATCTGCACGAGCCGCGCGATGCGGCCGACGCTGCGGGTGCGGCGCGCTTCGACGCCCTTGCGGATCCACACTTCTTCCTGCGCGAGCAGCTTGTCGAACTTCTCGTTTTCCACGCGCTCGATTTCGAGCTGCTGTGCCTTGCGCGTCTGGTACGCGGAGAAATTGCCCGGGTATGACAGCAGCCGGCCGCGGTCGAGATCGACGATGCGTGTCGCGACACGGTCGAGGAACGCGCGATCGTGCGTGATGAACAACAGGCCCGCGCGCTGCGCGACGAGCAGCTCTTCCAGCCAGCGGATGCCGTCGAAGTCGAGGTGGTTGGTCGGTTCGTCGAGCAGCAGCACGTCGGGCTGCAGCACCAGTGCGCGCGCCAGCGCGACGCGCTTCTGCATCCCGCCCGACAACGCATCGACGGGGGCATCGACGTCCGCCAGGCCGATCTGCGCGAGCGTCATCGACACGCGCGTGCGCCAGCTCCACGCGTCGTGCGCATCGAGCGACGACTGCAGCGCGTTCATCCGCGCGAGCAGCGCATCGTGCTCGGCGCCTTCGGGGATATCCGCGAGACGGTGCGCGATCGAATCGTATTCCTCGAGCAGTTCGCGTGTGTGCGCGAGCCCCGATGCGACTGCCTCGAACACCGTCGCGCCCGGCTCGAATTCGGGCTCCTGCGGCACGTAGACGGTCACGAGTTCCTGCTGGCGCGTGACCAGCCCGTCGTCGGGCTTCGCGAGCCCGGCGACGATCTTCAGCAGCGACGACTTGCCCGCGCCGTTGCGGCCGATCAGGCCGACGCGCTCGCCGGCTTCCAGCGAGAAATCCGCGTGATCGAGCAACGCGACGTGACCGAACGCGAGCTGCGCGCCGGAAATGGAATAGAGCGACATGGGGAGACGGCGAAGAGAGGAATCGGAAGCGCCCATTGTACCGGTCGCGGGCGGCGTTACCGGCATGGCCGGACGGATAAGGCCGGCAAACGGGTGGGGAGGCGGGTTGGAACGTGCTTTTGGCGGCCGGCAGGCGGGGCGTCGCTCGACGCGCATCGACACAATGCGCTTCGATGGCACGCCGGGTGCGCCCGGCTTCCGGTCGCGGACGCCGGGCATGCGTTCCGGGCAAAACGCCTGCGTCGACCGGACGCCTGCGGCCGGCCGATCGACCATTCCGCGCCGGACGCCTCGGGCGTCCGTACGCGGCACATGCGATTACTTCACGTTGACCGTGATCGTCGAGCTCAATTCGGGGCCGTACGAGCGGTGCATGCCGTCGCCGAACTGCAGCGTCAGCGTGTGCTGGCCGGGCGGCAACTTGATTTCGGTCTCGGTCTGCGCCTTGCCGAAGTGCAGCGAACGCTCGCTCGCGGGGATCACGTCGCCCTTCGGAATCGGCCGGCCGTCGATCAGCAGGTGATGATGGCCGGTATTCGGCGTCATGTCGCCGGCCGGTCGAAGCTCCATTCCTTCGAGCCCGAACTTCACATGCACCGGGTTCGACACCGTCGCTCCCTCGCTCGGCGCTTCGAAATACACGCGCGCCTCGGCCCGCGCCATCGTCGACACGGCCATCGCCGCCACGCATACCGCACCTGCGATCCACTTTCTGTTCAGCATCGCATTCTCCTTATGATTGGACAGCCTCGGAAGCATACACCGCACGCACGGCAGGCGTGTCTCGGTTGCGTTGTTCGCGATGCGTACGTTTAAAACGACGTTGTGGAGCCGTTCGACGAAATTCCGGTACCATTGCGCCTTTCGTCCGCCGGCCAAGCTGCGGACGGCATCACCGGATTTCCATTTTCCCGAGCGCTACATGAGCGAAGTAACCGAATACCAGAGCTGGGTCTGCCTGATTTGCGGGTGGGTCTACAACGAAGCGGAAGGGCTGCCCGACGAAGGCATTCCGGCTGGCACCCGTTTCGCCGACATTCCCGCCGATTGGCGCTGCCCGCTGTGCGACGTGGGCAAGGAAGATTTCGTCGTCGTCGATTTCTGATTCGCTGACGCGCTGATTTCCGATCGCGGGTGATGACGCGATCACGCGCGTCGGCATGCATTCCGCCCCGCCGACGCGCCGCGCGTTTGCTATACTCTGCGCGCTGTCCACACTGCCGTCCGGTTCGCGTTTTTCTGCGTTTCCCCGGACATGGCGCTCCCCGTAGTTCAATGGATAGAACAAGCGCCTCCTAAGCGCTAGATACAGGTTCGATTCCTGTCGGGGGGACCAGCCATCCTCATGGCCTCATCCACTTTCCCACGATCAAATACCGCAACGGCGGCGACGAAAAGCGCCTGACGTTGAAGCCGATCGGGAAGCACAAGCAATCAACGCACACGCCAAATCGAATCGTCGCGCTCGGCAAACCGAGGGTTCCGTTCGACTCGCGATCAAAGATCGTTGACTCTCCACATCAGCCCTAGTACACTTCGCGCCGCGGGGTGGAGCAGTCTGGCAGCTCGTCGGGCTCATAACCCGAAGGTCGTAGGTTCAAATCCTACCCCCGCAACCAATACCGAAGCCCGCTCTGCGAAAGCAAGCGGGCTTTTTGCTTTTTGCATGCACTGCCGCGTGCTCAAGGCCCGCCAGCATCACATACGGGTCGAGGAGCATTCAGCCGCCGACGTCCCCTGCGACACACGATCGCATCTCACCAGATCGCCACGGCCCTGCGCCCCATATTGCGTAGAATTCCGAACCTTCTTCAGCATCCGGACTCCCGCAATGATTCGAGCGATCGCGGCACTCGCCGCGCTTTCAGCGATGACCGGCACGGCAAACGCCGCCGACACCCTTACCGCACCCGCGAAGCCGCGCTACGTCAGCCCCGGCATCGCCAACATCACGAATGCCGCAGCCCCGCACGCGGAAAACCCCTCCCCCGACGCACGCTGCCGCGAACTGGCCGCCGGGATCGACGCCGTTACGCACGCCCCCGACCGCGGCCAGAAGGTCGTGCGCGGAATGGGCCCGGACGGCAAGCCGCGCAACGAGCTGCGCGCTTACGACAAGCGCGCCGATCTCGAAACCGAGCATCACCGGCTCGGCTGCCGATAACGAACGCAACGCCGCCCGGTCGAACAATCACGCCGGGCGTCGGCATTCACGCACTCACGCGTTCGCACCGCCATCGATCGTCAACCCGGTGCCATTGATCGACCGCCCTTCCGGCCCGACCACGAACGCGACGAGCGCCGCGACGTCGTCGGCCTTGCCGTACTGCGGGATCGCCATCCGCGAGCGCTGCGCATCGGCATGCTCACCGCCGGCCGGGTTCATGTCGGTATCCGTCGACCCCGGATGCACGATGTTGACCGTGATGCCGCGCGAACCGAGATCGCGCGCGAGCCCCTGCGTCCAGCCGATCAGCGCGGCCTTGCTCGCCGCATAGAGGCTCATCCCCGCATCGGGCACGCGCGTGGCGAGGCAACTGCCGGTCGACACGATGCGCCCGCCCTCCCCGAGATGCCGCGCCGCCGCCTGCGACGCGACGATCACCGCGCGCACGTTCACGTTCAGCGTCGCGTCGATATCGTCGAGCGTGAGGTCGTCCAGCGCGCCGGCCCGGAAAATCCCCGCGTTGTTGACGAGAATGTCGAGACCGCCGAACGCCTCCGCCGCACGATCGACCGCGTCGCGCACGGCCACCGGATCGGCGCCGTCGGCCTGGATCGCAACGGCGCGGCGGCCCAGCGCCTCGATGCCGGCGACGACGGCCTGCGCCCGCTCCGCCGATTTCTCATAGGTGATCGCGACGTCCGCGCCCTCGGCCGCCAGCCGTTTCGCGATCGCCGCCCCGATGCCGCGGCTGCCGCCCGTGATGAGTGCACGCTTGCCCTGAAGTCGGTTCATGTCGGTTCCTTTCCTCATTTATGTAACGACCGACACAGAATGTGGCAAGTTGCGCGACACAGTCAATTGATTTAATTTATCGATCGATACAGAAATCGATGAAGGAACGGACGCAATGGCTGAACGGGGCCGACCGAGAAGCTTCGACAAGGAAGCGGCGCTGGATCGCGCGATGGAGGTGTTCTGGCGCCTCGGCTACGAAGGCGCGTCGATGGCCGACCTGACGGCCGCGATGGGCATCGCGTCGCCGAGCCTGTATGCGGCGTTCGGCAGCAAGGAAGCGTTGTTCCGGCTGGCGCTCGAGCATTACAGCGCAACGGAGGGACGGGAAATCTGGGGGGGCGTCGAACAGGCCGGCAGCGCGCACGACGCCGTACGGAACTACCTGATGGATACCGCACGCGTGTTCACGCGGCGCTCGAAGCCGGCCGGCTGCCTGATCGTGCTGTCGGCACTGCATCCGGCCGAACGTTCCGATACGGTCCGGCAAACGCTGATCGCGATGCGCGAACGCACGGTCGAGAACCTGCGCGAACGTCTCAGGCAAGGGGTCGAGACCGGCGAGATCGCCGCACAAGCGAACCTCGATGCAATCGCGCGGTACTACGTGACGGTCCAGCAGGGGATGTCGATCCAGGCGCGCGACGGTGCGAACCGTCGCGATCTGGAGGCCGTCGCGCAAGCCGCGCTGGCCGCATGGCCAGCGCTCGTCGGTAGAGGCGACGCGTAGAGGCAGGACGCCGCGGCCGCGCCGTAACGTTACTGCTTTGCCGCGTGTTGCACGTCCTTCGACGCATGCCACACGCGATAGCGCACCTCGAAGCCGTCCGGCACATAGACGACGAGCGGCAGGCGGCTGTTGTAGCGCAGCAGCTGGCCGTCACCGCGCACCTGCACGAACCGTTGCTGCGGCGCCTGGCCCGGGCATGCCATCAGCGTCGAGGCCGGCCCCTTCACGTCGGTGAGCTGGTAGTACGTATAGCCCCAGCCCTTCACGTCCTCGGCGGTCAGCTCGCCGCCGAACCACTGCTGGTTGCAGTCGGTCTGCAGCGTCTTGCCGATCATCAGCTCGACGCGCGCATCGCCTTCGTTCTCGAGCGCGGGCAGCGCGATCACGACGCGCTGCTGGCCGGACGCTGCCTGCGGAAACATCTTGATCGACTCGGCCGTCACGGCGGGCGCCGAAGCGGGCCCCGCCACACAGGCGGCGGCTGTCGTCACGCAGAAGGCGGCCAGTGCGGCCCGGATCGCGAATTTCATCGATGTACTCCTGAAAAACAAAATGAGCCCCGGATGCTAACACTTCCGTCACACGACCTTACGCGGCTGTAATTTGACGACACAATTGCAAACAGCTGGCAATCCCCTTGCGCGGTACTTATACGGGAACCAACGGAGAACATCATGCTGAAGCTCATTGCTGCCGCCGGCGTCGCCACACTGCTGGCCGGCTGCGTCGTCGCCCCGGACGCCGGATACGGCTATGGCTACGGGCAGCCCTACTATTCCGATCCCGGCTACGCGTACGCCCCGTCGCCCGTGTACGGCACGGTCAATATCTGGGGCGGTGGCGGCGGACGCGACTGGGATCGCGGCCGGCGCGACTACCATCGCTGGGACGGCGATCGCGGCAACCGCGGCAACGGCTGGGGGCGCGGCGGCGGACACCGCGGTGGCGACTGGAACGATGGCGGCGGAGGCGGCGGCCATCGCCACTGACGCGCATTTGCAACCGTTTGTATCCGCGTGCCGCGCGCCACGATGGCCGACGCGTCACGCAGACCAACGGACGGCCGCGCAAAAGACGAAGGCCCTCGCACGAAGCGAGGGCCTTTTTGTCGTTCGGTGCGGTGAAGCGAACGGCGCCACCGCCGCCTGCTCACGCTTCGCGCGTCAGCCTGCTCACCAGCCGGCCGGCTGCGCGTAGCCACCCGAGACGGGCGCGCCGCACACATACGCGCGCTGGTAGCGGTCGTAGCAATAGTTCGGGCCGTCGTCCTGGTACTGCGCCTGCTGGTAGGTCGGATACGCAGGCTGCTGGTACGCGGGCGCCTGGTAGTACGTCGGCGGCTGATAGGCCGGCGCCTGGTACGCGGGCGCCTGATACGCGACGGGCGGATTCATCGCGGACGTCACGATCGCGCCGAGCACCGCGCCGCCGATCAACGCGCCGATGACGGCGCCACCGTCGCGGCCATGCGCGGACGCCGGGCCTGCCACGGCAAGCGAACCGGCGAGGACACACACTGCGGCAATTTTTTTCATGATGGACTCCCACGCGAAGTGGTACGGGATGCGATGCATTGTGGCGGCTTGCGGCCGTAATAGATGCAGCAAGTGGTAACGCGCGATTACCGGTATCACGCCCATCGAAATGCGCCGTCGCCGTGCTACGATTTTCGGCATACAGGAGACGCCGTCATGCAGCCGGAAACCGCCCGCCGTTTCGATACCGAATTCGCCCCGCGCATCGCACAGGCGATCGCCGCCTTCTTCGCCGAACACGTGTTGACCAACGTCGTCCCGTATGGCGGCCACGGGCACCCGACGCGCGTGCAGATCCGCAGCGCGCCGCACGAGCACGTCAGCGGCTTCGACCATCCGCTGAACCTCGAACTGACCTGGGACACCGACGAAATCGAGCGGCTGATGGAGCCGGACGGCCCGCAACGCTTCGAGCACTACCTCGCCGCGCTGCCGAAAAAGCTGGGGGCATGGCAGAGCGCGCGCGACATCGATCTCCTGTCGCGCACGCAGGCCGACCCGCTCGTGCGGCTCGGCGGCCTCGACTTCGAAGGCTGAGCGCCGGCGTCGCGCGATGCGGCCCGGTGATACACTCGACCGGCCCCGCTCCGGTGCCGTTGCGCCGGCCGGGCCGCTCATCGCCGCCTCCACCCTTGCGCATGGTTGCGCACGCAACCGGCAACCGGGCGCGCGGACAACCACGCCTCTGCTCCCGCCATGAACGCCGATACCGGCCTGCCGCTTCCGCAACGCTACTGGGCGATCGTCTGCGTCGCACTGGGCATCACGCTCGCCGTGCTCGACGGCGCCATCGCGAACGTCGCGCTGCCGACGATCGCGCGCGACCTGCACGCATCCGACGCCGCCTCGATCTGGATCGTCAACGCGTACCAGCTCGCGGTCACGATCACGCTGCTGCCGCTCGCGTCGCTCGGCGAGCGCATCGGCTATCGCCGCATCTACATCGCAGGGCTCGCGCTGTTCACCGCGGCGTCGCTCGGCTGCGCGCTCGCCGGCTCGTTGCCGATGCTGGCCGTGATGCGCGTGATCCAGGGCTTCGGCGCGGCCGGCATCATGAGCGTCAACGCCGCGCTCGTGCGGATGATCTACCCGTCGTCGATGCTCGGGCGCGGGCTGTCGATCAACGCGATGGTGGTGGCGCTGTCGTCGGCGATCGGGCCGACGGTCGCATCCGCGATCCTGTCGTTCGCATCGTGGCCATGGCTGTTCGCGGTCAACGTGCCGATCGGCATCGCCGCGGTATTCGGCAGCCTGCGCGCGCTGCCGGCCAACCCGCTGCACGATGCGCCGTACGATTTCGCGAGCGCGCTGATGAACGCGTGCGTGTTCGGGCTGCTGATCACGGCCGTGGACGGGCTCGGCCATGGCGAAAGCCATGCGTACGTCGCGGCCGAGCTGGCCGTCGCGTTCGTCGTCGGCTACTTCTTCGTGAAGCGCCAGCTGTCGCAGCCGGCGCCGCTGCTGCCGGTCGACCTGATGCGCATCCCGATGTTCGCGCTGTCGGTCTATACGTCGACGGCGTCGTTCACGTCGCAGATGCTCGCGTTCGTCGCGCTGCCGTTCTGGCTGCAGAATTCGCTCGGCTTCTCGCAGGTCGAGACGGGCCTGTACATGACGCCGTGGCCGCTCGTGATCGTATTCGCCGCGCCGCTCGCGGGCGTGCTGTCGGATCGCTATTCAGCCGGCATTCTCGGAGGGATCGGGCTCGCGCTGTTCGCGGCCGGGCTCTTGTCGCTCGCGACGATCGGCGCGCACCCGGGCACCGTCGACATCGTGTGGCGGATGGCGCTGTGCGGTGCGGGCTTCGGGTTGTTCCAGTCGCCGAACAACCGCGCGATGCTGTCGTCGGCGCCGCGCGAACGCAGCGGTGGCGCGGGCGGCATGCTGAGCACCGCGCGGCTGACCGGGCAGACGCTCGGCGCCGCGCTCGTCGCGTTGATTTTCGGGCTCGTGCCGGACCGCGGGCCGACGATCGCGCTCTATGTCGCCGCGGCATTCGCGGCGGTGGCCGCGGTCGTCAGCATGCTGCGCATCACGTCGCCGCGGCCGGACACGGCGACCTGACACATCGCTCACCGTCCTCGGTCCCGCCCGTCATGCCGCGTCGAGCGCGTCCGTCACGAAGCGCACGCGCGCCTGCACGCTGTCGCGCGGCAGTTCGATCAGCCGGTAGCCATATGACGTGTAGCACTCGACCATCGCGTCGTAGGTGCGCACGGCTTCCGCGAAATCCTGCCGGCGCTCGGTGTCCTGCGCATAGATGTCCGGCCACGGCGGCGCGATGAACACGTGCCGGTGGTAGCGGAAACGGCGGGCCGCGGCTTCCGCATGCGCGGGCACCGCGAGCCCTGTCAGCCGTAGATAGCCGACCACGTCCGGCACGCCTCGATCGAAGAACACGGGCCCGCGCACGTGGCGCGCGAGATCGTACGAGCGCATCTCCCAGCTCAGCATCAGCTCGGCGAACGCCGCCGGGTCACGCCACGGCAACGCGTGGCCGTCGATCGCCATCTGGTCGCGGATCACGCCGCGACCGGCTTCCTGCGAGCGCGCGAAACCGGCGCGTTCGAGCGCGTCGAGCAATGTGCTCTTGCCCGAGCCCGGGCCACCGGTGACGATAAAGAAGCGGCGGGCGGCTTCCTCGCCCGCATCGGCGGCGGCGCCGGGCGCCTGCACGACCTCACGCATGCGCAACCCGCCGGCCCGCGCGCCGCGTGACCGACGCGGCCGCCGCGACGCTGCGCAAGTCGGCAACGAACGTATCGCGCCAGACCGACAGGTCGTTCGCGCGCAGCCGCGCGAGGTTCTCCTCGTGGCGCGCCTGCCGCTCCGCGAGCGGCATCGACAGCGCGCGCTCGAGCGCCTCCGCCATCTGCGACAGGTCGTACGGATTGACGAGGAGCGCGCCGGTCAACTCGGCTGCCGCGCCCGCGAACTCCGACAGCACGAGCACGCCCGGATCGGCCGGATCCTGCGACGCGACGTACTCCTTCGCGACAAGATTCATCCCGTCACGCAGCGGCGTCACGTAGCCCACCTGCGACATCCGGAAGAACGCCATCAGCAGGTTGCGCTCGTACTTGCGGTTCAGGTACTGGATCGGCGTCCAGTCGAGCTGCGAGAAGCGGCCGTTGATGCGGCCGGCCTCGCCCTCGAGCGTTTCGCGGATGTCCTGATAGGTCTTCACGTCGGAACGCGTCGGCGGTGCGATCTGCAGGAGCGACACACGCCCCTGCCAGCCTGGCGCGTTCGCGAGCATCCGCTCGAACGACTGGAAGCGCTCGACGAGCCCCTTCGAATAATCGAGGCGGTCGACGCTCATCACCAGCTTACGACCATCGAGCGCCTCGCGCAGCATCTTCACCGGCTTGCGCGTGCCGTACTGGACGGCCGCCTGCGCGATCGCGTCGGGATGCACGCCGATCGGATAGGCGGCGACCTTCACGACGCGGCCATGCGCGTGCAGCATCCCGTCGTCGCTTGCCGCGCCGATCCCGCGCCGCTCGATGTAGTCGGTCAACGCCTGCTTGTCGGCCTCGGTCTGGAAACCCGCGACGTCGTACGCGCACATGAACTTCACGAGTTCCTCGTGCGGCGGCACGAGCCGCAGCATGTCGGGCGACGGAAACGGAATGTGCAGGAAGAAGCCGATCGGGTTCTTCACGCCGAGCTCGCGCAGGTAATGCGCGAACGGCAACAGGTGATAGTCGTGCACCCAGATCAGGTCGTCGGGGCGCAACAAGGCGGCGAGCTGCTTCGCGAGCATCGCGTTCACGCGCAGATAGCCCGCGTACTCCTGGCGGTCGAAGCGCGCGAGATCGCCGCGGTAATGGAACACAGGCCACAGCGTCGCGTTCGAGAAACCGCGGTAGTACTGGTCGTAGTCGCGCCGGGTCAGCCCGACCGTCGCGTAGGTGACGTTGCCGTCCCGCTGAATTGCGGGCGCGGTGTCGGGTGCGTCGACGATCTCGCCGTTCCAGCCGAACCAGACGCCGCCCGTTTCCTTCAGCGCGTCCATCACGCCGACCGCCAGGCCACCCGCGCTCGGGCGCGTGTCCTCGCCGGCGGCGACACGGTTCGATACCACGATCAATCTGCTCATGCGACTTCCCCTCCTCGATTCGATTGGCTGGCGCGCGGCGCGCGCCAAAGCGGACACGGCGGCCCGAAGGCGGCCGTGCGGCGACTCAGTTCCGAGAATTGCAATGAAATACGGTGGTGGAATGCGGCTACGACGGAATCACGCGTCCTGCTCCTGACCGAGGTCACGTTGATAGTCGAGCCCTTCCGGGCGGGCGCCGCCCTGGTTGTGATCGCCGTCCGACGGCGTGTCGTCGGGCGCGCCCGGCGGCGGCGCCGATGGCGCGTCGGTCCGCGGACGCGGGCGGTCTTCCGGACGCACGGCCGCCCCGTCAGGCGGCCGAGGTGATAGCCGTTTCGAACGGCGCATAGCTGGGTGTCTCATATGCGGCGCGGCCCGAGGCCGTCGTAGAAACATTCCATAGCACAACAGTCTAGGTCGCCTGATCGCATCCGAAGGTAACAATTACCTTCAATTTGTAACGTTTCGACCCCTCCGCAAGCATCTATCCGACAATAACGCCGCTCGCGCGCACGCGGCCCGCCGCACGGCGATTTGTCAAAGCTTTGCAGTTTTCCTATGACAATTGCGAAACAATGATGCGGCATCAGGGCGTGCACGCGTCGCCGCTCACCCAGACAGGACTTGCACTCAGGGATGAACATTCGTTTCGAATCGCCGCGCCGGGCCACGCCGGCGCGCGTCGTGCTGGCCGTGATCGCCACGGCCGCACTGCTGTCCGGCTGCAACTCGCTGTACAGCGAAGGCGCGACTGCCGGCGCCGGTATCGCGGGCGCCGCGATCGCCTCCAAGGTCACCAACAACGCCGCCGTTGCGACGGGCATCGGCCTCGGCGCCGTCGCCGGGGCGCGGGCGGGCGTCCAGTACTCGCAGCGGGTCGCACACCGTTACACCCAGGAACAGATCGCGAAGGCGGCGGGCCCGCTCGACGTGGGCGGCGTCGCGCCGTGGTCGACGCACCACTCGTTCCCGATCGAGGACGACGAGCAGGGTCGCGTGACGGTCAGCCGGATGATCAGCATCGGCCCGCTCGACTGCAAGGAAATCGTGTTCGCGGTCGATACGCCCGCGAAACCCGACAAAGCCGCGCAATCGGCCTTCTACGTCGCCACGATCTGCCGCGACGGCCCCGTGTGGAAATGGGCATCGGCCGAGCCGGCGACCGAACGCTGGGGTGCATTGCAATGAGCGTTGCGCTCCGTATCGCGGCCATCGGCGCGCTGTGCGCGGCAACGGCCACGCTGTCGGGCTGCGGGTCGGTCGGCGCGGCGAGCGGTGCACTCGCCGGCGCGGCGACGGGCCTCGTCACCGCGAACCCGGCGGTCGGCGTCGGCGTCGGAATTGCCGTGCAGGCCGCGACCGACGAAGCCGTCAACCGCACGATGAAGCAGCTCCATCAGAACCAGCAGGACGCGATCGCGAAGACGGCCGGCAGCCTGGCCGTCGGCGAAGTGAAGCCGTGGAAGGTGAAGAACACGCTGCCGCTCGAAAACGGCGAAGGCGAAGTGCGCGTCACGCGCGCGTACGCGTCGGCGCTCGCGATCTGCAAGGAATTCGCGTTCTCGGTGAAGGACGGCGACAAGGCCGACTGGTATTTCGCGAATGCCTGCCAGCAAGGCACGCACTGGAAGTGGGCGTCGGCGGAACCGGCGGTCGACCGGTGGGGGAATCTGCAGTAAGCGTGCGATACGCCGCGCATGACGCGCGGCGCACACGCATGCCGGGCCACGCGGCCCGGCACGTCGATCAGGACTCGACGTCCTCGAGACTAAAAATCTCGGTCTGGTCGTTGTACGAGAAGATCTCGCCGTAACGGCCCCAGTCGATCACCGCGTCGAGCGTCTCCTCGGCGGCGCCGTCCGACAGGAAATCCTCCAGCTCCTGCTCGAAGCGCACCCGCGGCGCACGATGGCCCGGACGCTCGTTCAGCACTTTCTTGATCCGCGCGGCGAGCGGCACGTGCTTCAGCAGGTGATCCGCGAACATCAGCTTGCGCTCCTGCGTGCCGAATTCCGCGAACACGCGCCCCGGCGGCGTCAGGAACACGTCCCCTTCCCGCACGTCGGCAAAGCCGAGGTACTGCAGCACTTCGGCGATCGGGAACAGGTCGTCGACTTCCAGATGCAGCGTGCGCGCGATTTCCGGCATGTCCGCGCGGCCATGGTAAGGCGCCATCGCGAGCGTTTCGATCAGGCCGGCCATCAGGTTGGTCGACACCTGCGGCAGCCAGCTGCCGAGTTCGAGCCCCTTCTTCGTCGCCTCGCCGGTCTGGCGGGCCGTCATCTTCGCGTAGATGTCGTCGACGAGCTTGCGGAACGCCGGGTCGAGCCGGTTGCGCGGATGCTTGAACGGCACCTTGATCTCGGCGATCACGCGGCCCGGGTTCGACGACAGCACGAGGATCCGGTCGCACATGAACACCGCTTCCTCGATGTTGTGCGTGACGATCAGCACCGACTTGATCGGCATGCGGCCCTGGGTCCACAGATCGAGCAGGTCGGTACGCAGCGTCTCGGCCGTCAGCACGTCGAGCGCGGAGAACGGCTCGTCCATCAGCAGGATCGTCGGATCAACGACGAGCGCGCGCGCAAAGCCCACGCGCTGGCGCATGCCGCCCGACAGCTCGCGCGGGTATGCGTTCTCGAAGCCGTCGAGACCGATCAGGTCGATCGCGGCCAGCGCACGCTCGCGCCGCTCGCGCGCGCCGACGCCGAGCGCCTCGAGGCCGGCTTCCACGTTCTGCAGCACCGTGAGCCACGGGAACAGCGCGAAGGTCTGGAACACCATCGCAACGCCTTCGGCCGGGCCGCGCAGCGGCTGGCCGAGATAGGTCACCTCGCCGCCGGTCGGCTCGATCAGCCCGGCGATGATGCGCAGCAGCGTCGACTTGCCCGAGCCGGAACGGCCGAGCAGCCCGACGATCTCGCCTTCGCGCAGCGACAGGTTCGCATCGTCGAGCACGAGCAGTTCGCCCTGCGTCTTGTTGAAGCCGCGACAGACGTGATCGACACGCAGGATTTCCTCGCCGAGGCGCGGCGGCTGGTTCGTCTGGACGGGGGCGTTTACAGCATTCGGATTGTGCATCGCGTTTCGCTCTCAATCGGTCTCAGTCGAGCCGCAGCTTCGCTTCGGCGAAGGCATACAGCGGGCGCCACAGCAGGCGGTTGAACAGGGTAACGAACAGGGACATCACGGCGATGCCCAGGATGATCTTCGGAAAATCGCCGGCGGCGGTGGTCTGCGCGATATAGGCACCGAGGCCGTGCGCCTCGATCTTGGTATTGCCCCACTGCACGGCTTCCGACACGATGCTCGCGTTCCACGCGCCGCCCGATGCGGTGATCGCGCCGGTCACGTAGTACGGGAAGATGCCGGGCAGGATCGCCTGCCGCCACCACTGCCAGCCACGGATGCGGAAGTTCGTCGCGGCTTCGCGATAGTCGTTCGGGTAGGACGTCGCGCCGGCAATCACGTTGAACAGGATATACCACTGCGTGCCGAGCACGATCAGCGGTGACAGCCAGATATCGGCGTTCAGGTGGAAGCGCGCGATCACGATCACGAACACCGGGAACAACAGGTTGGCCGGAAACGCGGCGAGGAACTGCGCGAGCGGCTGCAGCTTCTCGGCCAGCTTCGGGCGCAGCCCGACCCACACGCCGATCGGCACCCAGATCACTGACGCGATGGAGATCAGCACGACCACGCGCAGCAGCGTGATGAGCCCCAGCACCAGCACGTGGCCGACCTCGGCCATCGTCACGCCGGTCGACACGAAGCTGATGACGCGCCACACGATATAGCCCGTGCCGAGCAGCACGAGGGTCGCCCACGCGATGTCGACCGTGCGTGACGCCTTCTTCTCGACTTTCGGCAGCGAGAAGCGCATCGCCCCCGACAGCGGCAGCCGCAGCGGAATCCGCGCGGCCTTCGCGAAGAACCAGCCGGCCGGCACGAGCAGCTGATGAATCAGGCGCGTGCGGCGCACGAGGTCGAGCAGCCACGATTGCGGCGCATCGCCCGACGCGGTGTTTTCCATCCGGAACTTGTCGGCCCACGCGATCAGCGGGCGGAACAGCAGTTGGTCGTACGCGACGATCACGACCGTCATCGTGAGGATCACCCAGCCGATCGCACCGAGGTTCTTGTCCGAGATCGCCTGCGCGAGATACGCGCCGACGCCCGGCAGCGTGATGGTCTGGTTGCCGACGGTGATGGCCTCCGACGCGACGACGAAGAACCAGCCGCCCGACATCGACATCATCATGTTCCAGATCAGGCCCGGCATCGAGAACGGCACTTCGAGCTTCCAGAAGCGCTGCCACGACGTCAGGTGGAAACCCCGCGACACTTCGTCCAGGTCGCGCGGCACCGTACGCAGCGACTGGTAAAAGCTGAACGTCATGTTCCACGCCTGGCTCGTGAAGATCGCGAAGATCGCCGCAAGCTCGGCGCCGAGCACGCGGCTCGGGAACAGCGCGAGGAAGAACGTGACGGTGAACGAGATGAAGCCGAGCACCGGCACCGACTGCAGGATGTCGAGGATCGGGATCAGCACCATGCCGGCACGCCGGCTTTTCGCGGCGAGCGTGCCATAGATCAGCGTGAACGCAAGCGACGCGATCATCGCGGCAAGCATCCGCAGCGTGGTGCGCAACGCGTATTCGGGCAGGTTCGACGGGTCGAGCGAGATCTTCTGCGTCTGCAGGGTGCCGATCGGCGCCATCGTTTCGTGGAAACCGACGACCGCCATCGCGATCAGGCAGATGATCAGCGGAAACGCGATGAAATCCCACCGGTTCGGCAGGACGCGCCACGCGGACGCGTTGGCGGTCCGGTTCGGATTGAAGAATCCGACGTCCATCAGGCGCCCTCCCCGGTAAGGCCGAACGAAGCCGGCAGTCGATGTTGATTCATGGCAAAGCGCACGGGTGCGGTAATTCGATTGACTGACGATCGCGCGCGAGCGCGGTGCGCCGTGCGTGCGCTGCCGCGCTCCGGACGAGCCGGCCCGCGACGGCACGACACTACACCAACCTGTATTTCAGGTACAACCGTCCGGGAACGGCGCAGGCGGCGCACGGATCGTGCCTGGCGCGCGGGCGGATGCCGGGTGCGCGAGTCGAGCAGCCCCGGCCGCAGTCTTTCGGCCGGCATGCAGGCCCGAATTATGCCGTGATCCGGCCCGCCCGGGAACCCGCCAGCCGCACGTGCGCGCAAACCATGTCGGGCGTCACCAGCCGGATACGACTATGCGGGTATGATCAGGGCTGGCCCTCGGGGTCTGTTGCGGATGGTTCGACGGCAACGCATACGCGTGCCCGATGTCAACAGGCGCTGGGGATCGACCGACGAGCGGGAGGAAAGGGAATGGCAGGAAACTTGGTGATCGTCTGCCGCGATCAGGATGCCGACGCGTTCTACGAACTGATGCAGGAGTACGGGTCGTTCCAGACGCGGCTGTCGTCGACGGCGTGGTACCTGAACATGAACGTCGTGCCTGAATCGCTGCAGGAGGAAATCCTGGAGCGCCTCGGCCGGTACACGACCGTCTACATCTTCGAGGCCACCACCGTGACCTACAACACCATCGACAGCAACGCGGCCGAGACGCTCGGCACGCTGTTCGGCGAATGATGGCACGCGGCGCCAGCCCGGACGGGCTGGCGCCGCAGCGGCTCAGGCGGCCTGTGCGTGGGGTTCGTCCTTCGGCACGACCTCGAACGGGAACGTCATCGCGACACGCAGGCCGCCTTCGGGGCGGTTGCCGATGTCGCACGTCCCGCCCAGCCTGAGTACGAGCCGCTCGACGATCGCGAGCCCGAGCCCGCTGTGGCCGTTGCCGCCGCGCGCCGGGTCGAGCCGCACGAACGGCCGCGTGGCCGCCGCGAGGTCGCGCGGCGCGATCCCGCCGCCGCTGTCGCTCACCGACAACACGTAGCCGGCCGGCGTGCGCGCCGTCTCGACGAGCACGGGCGGCGCACCATACGCATGCGCGTTGTCCAGGAGGTTCGACAGGATGCGGTCGAGCGTCGCCGTCGGCAGCCGGAAGCCCGGATCGGCGTCGAGCCGGGTCTGGACCGTCGGCGCGTTCGGCGCGACCGCGCGATAGCTGCGCGCGATCCGCTCGCACGCCTGGTCGACCGGCACCGGCTCGCTGCGATCGGACCCGCCGTGCGCGAACACCAGGAATTGATCGACGATGTGCGACATCGAATCGACGTCGCGCACGACGCCGTCACGCAACCGGGCGTCGTCCATCATTTCAGCCCGCAGCCGCATCCGCGCGAGCGGCGTGCGCAGGTCGTGCGCCACGCCCGCGAGCATCACCGCGCGGTCACTCTCGGCCTGCGACACCTGTTCCACCATCTGGTTGAAGCCATGCGTGAGCTGGCGCAGCTCGCGCGGGCCGCGCTCACGCAGCGGCGGCACCGGCTGGCCGCGGCCGAAGCGCGCGACCGCGCGTGCCAGCGAACGCAGCGGCTGCTGCAGTTGCCAGGCCGCGAACAGCGCGGCGATCACGCCGGCCGAGAAGATCGTGCCGAGCCACAACAGCATCCGGTCGAGCGAGCGCGGCGGCCGCAGCGGCTGAACCGGCACCACGATCCAGTTGCGGTCGGTCGGCTCCTTCACCCACAGCACCGGCGGATGGCCGGGCGCGCCGATCTCGACGCGCGTGCCGGGCGGCATCCGCTCGCTCACGTCGTCGCGGAACCGCTTGAGCGGCGCCGGCAGGCTCGACGGGTCGCCATTCGGCACGTCGGCGCTGTCCGGCGTCACGAGCCGCACACGGGACGGCAACGGCTGGTCGGGCGTGCGTTCGACGTGCTGGCGCACCGCGTCGACCAGGAACGCGGCCTCTTCGACCGCGTAACGCGTCTGCATCTGGCTGCGCTCGAGCCGCATCGCGAAGAACCACGCGAAATGCGACAGAAGCAGGACACCGACGACGAGCAGCGCCAGCCGCCCGAACAGTGAATCAATGGGTTTGCGCATGGGCCTCGCCGTCGGGCACGAACACGTAGCCGCGCCCGCGCACCGTCTGGATGAAGCGCGGCGTCGACGGATCCGTTTCGAGGATGCGGCGCAGGCGCCACACCTGGACGTCGATGCCGCGGTCGGTGCCGTCGTACTCGGGCCCGTGCAGCAGCTCGAGCAGCCGCTCGCGCGTGAGCGTGCGCAGCGCATGGTTCACGAAGATCTTCAGCAGCGCGAATTCACTGCTCGACAGCGTGGCCGGCTTGCCATCGACCGACAGCGTGCGCGCCTGGAAGTCGAGCACGAAGCGGCCGAACGCGAACGGCTCACGCTGTTCGGGCGCCGCGGCCGACGGCGTCGCGCGGCGGCGGCGCAGCACGGCCTGCACGCGCGCGAGCAGCTCGCGCGGGTTGAACGGCTTGCCGAGGTAGTCGTCCGCGCCGAGCTCGAGCCCGACGATGCGGTCGACGTCGTCCGCACGCGCGGTCAGCATGATCACGGGGATGTCGTCGCCGGCCGCGCGCAGCTGACGCAGCGCGGTCAGGCCGTCGACGCCCGGCATCATCAGGTCCAGCACGATCAGGTCGGGCCGCTCGCGCTCGAGGCGCTTCTCGAGCGTCGCCGCGTCGTGCAGCACGGACACTTCCATCCCCTGGCGCACGAGGTAGTCGCGCAGCAGGTCTCGGAGTTCTTGGTCGTCGTCGACGATGAGGATCTGGGTAGTCATGGCTCGAAGTTTACCGCGCGAGGGCGGAGTCGAAGAACGAAACAAAGGGACGAAAGGGTTACTGCGGGTTACCGCGCAAGGGAACTGTAATGCGCGGTAACCCGGCCACCGCCCCACGTAACACCGGCCGCAGCCTGCATCGCTAACCTGCGTCTTACCGGATGCGGCACCCGGTTTTCCCGGACCCGCATCGCCGGACCCTTTGGATACAAGGAGTTTCTGAAATGTATAAGAAGACTTCCCGCGTGGCCATCGCGGCCGCCACCGTGCTCGCTCTCGCATTCGGCACCGCGCATGCCGCGCAGCCCAACGACATGCCGCCTCCGGGCGGCCCCGGCATGCACCAGATGCACGGCGGGCACGAAGGCGGCCCGTTCGGCGCGATCATGAAACTGCATGACCAACTGAAGCTCAATGCGTCGCAGGAACAGCAATGGCAGGCGGCCGTCAACACGATGAAGCAGAACCGTGACGCGATGCGCAAGAGCCACGAGCAGATGCGCGACCAGTTCAAGGCGCAGCAGAACCAGCCGATCCTCGACCTGAGCGCGATGCACTCGGCACGCCAGCAGGCCGAGGCGCAGAACGCGCAACTGCGCGAGCAGACGTCCGCCGCGTGGCTCACGTTCTACAACGGGCTGAACGACCAGCAGAAGACGATGGTCAGCACGGCGCTCAAGCAGCAGTTCGCGAAGATGGAACAGCGCCACGAGAAGATGAAGGAGCGCTGGGAGCAGCATCGCGCGGCCAAGGCCGCGTCGGCGCCGGCGCAGTAAGCCGGCGGGCCGCTCCGCGAAGCGGCATCGAAGGGGACGCGGGCACCGGCCCGCGTCCCCTTTTTGCATATCAGGCGACGTCGAACAGCAGCACCTCGGCCGCTTGGCCGCGCGCGAACGCCACCGCGTCCACGGCACCGATCCGCGCGCCGTCGCCCGCGGACAGCGCGTAGCCGTTCACCTCGACGTCGCCACGCACCACGTGCACGTACGCGCGGCGCCCGGCCGGCACGTCGAACGCCGCCGCCTCGTCGCCGTCGATCAGCCCCGCGAAGATGCGGGCGTCCGCCCCGAGCGGCAGCGCACCGTCGCCACCGTCCGGTGCCGCGACGAGCCTCAGCCGGCCGCGTTTCTCGTCATCGGCAAAGCGCGTCTGCACGTAGCCGGGCCGGCCGCCTGCCCCGGCCGGCGCGAGCCAGATCCGCAGCAGGCGCAGCGGCTCGTCACGCGACGCGTTGGTTTCGCTCAGCATGACGCCGGTGCCGGCGCTCATGCGCTGCACGCCGCCCGCACGGACGATCGCCCCGTTGCCGAGGCTGTCGCGATGCGCGAGCGCGCCGTCGAGCACGTAGGTGACGATTTCCGCGTCGCGGTACGGCCGCATCCCGTAGCCGCGGGTCGGCGCGATGCATTCCTCGTTCAGTTCGCGCAACGCGCCGAACGCCGGCGGCCCGCTCCGGCCGGACGCCCCAGGAAAGCTGTGAAGGAATTCGTGCCAGCCATGGCTGCGCTGATCGCGATCGGCGGCGCGGCGGATCTGGAACATGGAACGGACACTCCGTGGGATGCAGGGTTCTGCCATCCCATCACTGTATGAGTGTGCCAATCGCGCCACAATCCGCCGCCTGCGCACCGCATCGTTGCACCTGCGGATGCAATCGATGCAATGCCCATTGAGAATGCGTCGATTATCGCAACAGCCGGATCAATGCATCGAAGAATCGATCGGTCGGCCCGGATTGCCGGTTTCCGCGTATCGCGTTCGGGTAAAATACCGGCCTTTTGGCGTTCGCCGTTCCGGCGGCCGCCATTGCCAGCGCGCCGATCGGCGATTTTTGGCCGTCTAGAATACGCCGCGGCGCCCGGTCCAACCGGCCGCGAGCGCTCCTGGAAAGTCAGCAACAGAAGGATGGAAATGAAGAAGGCCGCCCTGTGCGCCGCCCTCGCCCTCATGGCGGGCAGCGCCTTCGCGAAGGAGTGGAAGACCGTGCGGATCGGCGTCGACGCCAGCTACCCGCCGTTCGAGTCGACCGCGCCAAGCGGCGAGATCGTCGGTTTCGACGTCGATCTCACCAAGGAAATCTGCAAGCGAATCAACGTGAAATGCGTGTGGGTGGCGCAGGATCTCGACGGGATCATCCCGGCGCTGAAGGCGAAGAAGTACGACGTCATCGTGTCGTCGCTGACCGTCACGGACAAGCGCCGCGAACAGATCGACTTCTCCGACAAGGTCTATGACGCGCCGGCGCGGATGATCGCGAAGACCGGCTCGCCGCTGCTGCCGACGGTGGCGTCGCTGAAGGGCAAGCGCGTGGGCGTCGAGCAGGGCTCGACGCAGGAAACCTACGCGAAGGCGTACTGGGAGCCGCAGGGCGTGACGATCATTCCTTACCAGAACCAGGACCAGGTCTATGCCGATCTCGGCTCGGGCCGTCTCGACGCGACGCTGCAGGATGAACTGCAGGCCGACTACGGCTTCCTGCGCACGCCGCGCGGCAAGGGCTTCGCGTTTGCCGGGCCGGAAGTGAAGGATCCGAAGACGATCGGCGACGGCACCGCGATCGGCCTGCGCAAGGAAGATACGGACCTGAAGCTCAAGATCAACCAGGCGCTGGCCGACATGCACAAGGACGGCACGTACGACCGGCTGTCGCACAAGTATTTCGCGTTCAGCGTCTATTCGGCTTCGGCCCGCTGAGCAACGAAAAGAAGAGACGACGGATGCGGGGGCGGCCCCGCACCCGGGCAGTACAGGCAGTCAACCACGCGCCGCCCGCCCCCTGCCCGCCGCTCGCGCGACGGGCGGGCCCGGCACCGATGCCGGGGCGGACGGTCACGATACGCACGGGGCGTTCCGCGCAGCTTGGGCGGAACGCGTCTTTCGCGGCGCACCGCGTGCGCCCTAAGGGACCACACCAGGGACCACTCAATGTTTCTACAAGGTTACGGCCCGCTGATCCTCGCAGGCACCTGGCAAACCGTCAAACTGGCGGTGCTTTCGCTTGCGCTGTCGTTCCTGCTGGGCCTGCTCGGCGCGGGCGCGAAGCTGTCGCGCAACCGCTTCACGAACGGCGTCGGCACCGTCTACACGACGCTGATCCGCGGCGTGCCCGACCTCGTGCTGATGCTGCTGCTGTTCTACAGCCTGCAGATCTGGCTGAACATGGCGACCGACGCGCTCGGCTGGGACCAGATCGACATCGATCCATTCCTCGCCGGCGTGCTCGTGCTCGGCTTCATCTACGGCGCGTACTTCACCGAGACGTTCCGCGGCGCGTTCCTGTCGGTGCCGCGCGGCCAGCTCGAGGCCGGCAGCGCGTACGGGATGACGAACTGGCAGGTGTTCACGCGAATCATGTTCCCGCAGATGATGCGCTTCGCACTGCCCGGCATCGGCAACAACTGGCAGGTGCTCGTGAAGTCGACCGCGCTCGTGTCGATCATCGGCCTGGCCGACGTCGTGAAGGCGTCGCAGGACGCCGGCAAGGGCACGCTGCGGTTCTTCTTCTTCACGCTGATCGCGGGTGCCGTCTACCTCGCGATCACGACGATCTCGAACTTCGTGCTGATGTGGCTCGAAAAGCGCTACTCGACCGGCGTCCGCAAGGCTGACCTATGATCGAACTCATCCAAGAATACTGGCGCAACTATCTCTACACCGACGGCTATCGCATCACCGGTGTCGCGATCACGTTGTGGCTGCTGGTCGTGTCGATCGGCCTCGGCTTCTGCCTGTCGATACCGCTCGCGGTCGCGCGCGTGTCGAAGAAGAAGTGGCTGTCGGGCGCCGTGTGGCTCTACACGTACGTGTTCCGCGGCACGCCGCTCTACGTGCAGCTGCTGCTCTGCTACACGGGCCTCTACAGCCTGCAGGCCGTGCGCGGCACGCCGATGCTCGACGCGTTCTTCCGCGACGGGATGCACTGCACGCTGCTCGCGTTCACGCTGAACACCTGCGCGTACACCACCGAGATCTTCGCGGGCGCGATCAAGGCGACCTCGTACGGCGAGATCGAAGCCGCGCGTGCGTACGGGATGTCGCCGTTCACGATGTACCGCCGCGTGATCCTGCCGTCGGCGCTGCGCCGCGCGCTGCCGCTGTACAGCAACGAAGTGATCCTGATGCTGCACGCGACCACCGTCGCGTTCACCGCGACCGTGCCGGACATCCTGAAGATCGCCCGCGACGTCAACTCGGCGACCTACATGTCGTTCCATGCGTTCGGCATCGCCGCCCTGCTCTATCTCGCGATCTCGTTCACGCTCGTGTGGCTGTTCCGCCAGGCCGAGCGTCGCTGGCTCGCGTATCTGCGCCCGCAAGGCAAGTAAGTTTTCGCAGGACTATGATGAATTCCCAGACTCAGAAGCTTTTCGTCGACGATCTGCACAAGCGGTACGGCGACAACGAGGTGCTCAAGGGCGTGTCGCTGAAGGCGAACTCGGGCGACGTGATCAGCGTGATCGGCTCGTCCGGCTCCGGCAAGAGCACGATGCTTCGCTGCATCAACTTCCTCGAGCAGCCGAACGCGGGCCGCATCTTCGTCGACGGCGAGGAAGTGCGCACCGCGCTCGACAAGACGGGCGCGCTGCGCGCGGCCGATACGAAACAGCTGCAGCGCGTGCGCACCAAGCTGTCGATGGTGTTCCAGCACTTCAACCTCTGGTCGCACATGAACGTGATCGAGAACGTGATGGAAGCGCCGGTGAACGTGCTCGGCATCCCGAAGAAGGAAGCCGAGGAACGTGCGCGCACGTATCTCGAGAAGGTCGGCCTCGCGCCGCGCGTCGAGAAGCAGTATCCGTCGCACCTGTCGGGCGGCCAGCAGCAGCGCGTGGCGATTGCACGCGCGCTGGCGATGCATCCGGACGTGATGCTGTTCGACGAGCCGACCTCGGCGCTCGACCCGGAACTCGTCGGTGAAGTGCTGAAGGTGATGCAGAAGCTGGCCGAGGAAGGCCGCACGATGATCGTCGTCACGCACGAGATGGGGTTCGCGCGCAACGTGTCGAACCACGTGATGTTCCTGCACCAGGGCCGCGTCGAGGAAGAAGGCGTGCCGTCCGAGGTGTTCGCCAACCCGAAGAGCGAACGCCTGCGCGGGTTCCTGTCGGGCAGCCTCAAGTAACGCACGCTGCATGAGCGGGCGCCCGCGGTTCGCCGCGCGGCGCCCGTTTTGCGTTTACGCGGCGCTCACCGGCGCGCTGTCGGCGAACTCGCGCAGTTCGTCACCCGCGAGCCGGTAGCGCACCCATTCGCTCTGCGGCGCCGCGCCGACGCTCTCGTAGAAGCGGATCGCCGGCTCGTTCCAGTCGAGCACGCTCCACTCGAAACGCCCGCAGCCCGACTCGACCGCGATCCGTGCGAGCGCCTTCAGGAGCCGCAGCCCGGCGCCCGCGCCGCGAAAGCGTGGCGACACGTAAAGATCCTCGAGATACAGCCCCTGCCGGGCCAGCCACGTCGAATACGAGAAGAAATAGACGGCGAAGCCGGCCGGCTCGCCGTCGGCCTCGCACATCAGCGCGCGCGCCGGCGATCCCTCGCCGAACAGGCTGCGCTCGAGCGACGCGGGCGTCGCGATCACTTCGTGTTCCGCCTTCTCGTAGATGGCCAGCTCGGTGATGAAACGCAGGATTTGCGGCACGTCGGCGACGGTGGCGGAACGGATGTCGATTTGCACGGGTTGAGCCCTCCTCCGGCCCTGGCTGGTAACGGGAAACGATGCCGCGCAGCCGCGCTGGCACCCATCAGAGCATCATGCTACGTTCATGCAGCCCCTGCAGGAAGTGCAGTTTCTTCATTCGTACCTGAACATGATGCATCCCGATCTGCGCCGCCTCGACCTGAACCTGCCGCTCGTGTTCGATGCGCTGTACCGCCACCGGTCCGTCGCCGCGGCCGCGCACGAGCTCGCGTTGAGCCCGTCCGCGCTGAGCCACGCGCTCGCGCGGCTGCGCGACGCGATCGGCGACGCGCTGTTCGTGCGCCTCGGCAACGAGATGCAGCCGACCGTGCGCGCCGACGACATCGCCACCTGGGCCGGCGACGCGCTCGACACGATGTCGAAGGGGCTCGCCCGCGCACGCCGCTTCGATCCCGCGCAAAGCGACCGCACGTTCGTGTTCGCGGCGACCGACTACACGGCATTCGCCGTGCTGCCGGCGTTTCTTGCCCGCATCCAGCATGTCGCGCCGCAATTGCGGATCCGCGTCGTGCATTCCGACCGGAAGATCTCCGTCGACGAGCTCGCGGCCGGCCGCATCGATTTCGCACTCGGCTACCACGAGGAATCGGCGGCCGACGCGCCGGGCATCGAGGACTTCGACTGGTTCTCCGACGACTACGTCGTGATCGCGAGCGCCACGCATCCGGAGATTCGCCGGCGGCTGACGCTCGACCAGTACCTGGCGGCACGCCACGTGGTCGTCACGCCGTGGAACGAGTCGCGCGGTGTCGTCGACCATGTGCTCGACCGGCTCGGCCTCGCGCGGCAGGTCGCCGTGCAGTTGCCGACGGTGCTGGCCGCGCCGTTCGTGATCGCGGAATCCGCGCTGCTGATGACCGTGCCGAACCGCGCCGCGCAGGCGTTGCGGCACGCGGCGCCGATCCGCCTCTTTCCGGCGCCGTTCGAGATTCCGCGCTACACCGTGAAGGTCTACTCGCACGCGAAGCATGCGCGCACCGACGCGCATCGCTGGATTCGCGCGCAGTTGCTCGACGCGAGGCCGGCCGCTGCCTGACCGACACAGGTTGGTACCTCGCGCCGGGCGTTGCCGGACAAGCGTTTCAGGCACCCGCAGGCCCTCTCCGGCAGCCGTCCGTTCATTACGAAATACTTACCAATTTCTCGCATCCGACGCTTACGCCTGTGCCCCCCGCAGCGTCAATAGTGGCAATCCTTGACCCCCGTTTGCAAAACTCGTGTCTCCCTTGCGGGACAAGGGTTTTCCGTTAATTGCAAACCCTTGGCACCCCGGTTGCCCACCGTGTTGCATGGCAATTTGGCGACACGTGTTAGTCAAACAACGATTTCCATCGCCACAAAATTGTATTTTTGCTAAATTAGTAACCAAAGTAGCAAAACGAAGTTCGTGAAATGTAGTTTAGCTTCACGACACTACAAGGAGACCCCGCAGGCCGACCCGGCTGCGCGGGAACGCTCAACGGTTTTCCGTCCGCTTGCCCGCGTGCTGCGCTTACCGGCCCTGCACGAGGTCTCCCTGGTTATCCCGCTTTTGCCCGGCGCTCGCGCTCCGGGCATCTCGTGCAGTCTGGGTTGACTTTTTGACAGGGTATGGAGGAGATGATGAAGAAAGCTTTGGTCGCGGCCGCGCTGATGGCTGCTGGGGTGGTGACGGCGCACGCGCAGAGCAGCGTCACGCTGTATGGCCGCCTGGATGCCGGCATCGAGTACCTGAACGGCCTGCAAAACGGCCACCAAGTGCGCGCGGAAAGCGGCGACTGGGGCACCAGCCTCTGGGGCTTGAAGGGCACCGAGGACATCGGCGGCGGCAACAAGATCCTGTTCCACCTCGAAGGCGCGTTCAACACGATGACGGGCGGCTTCAGCGGCTCGATCTGGGATCGTTTCGCGACCGTCGGTATCTCCAACGACCGCTACGGTACGCTGCTGTTGGGTCGCGAGCTCGCGATCGCCAACGGCGTGTGGGACTTCGACCCGTTCGGCCAGTCGGCCTGGTCGACGGCCTCGCTGGTGCGCGGCCGCAACTGGAACAAGACCAGCAACAACGTGTCGTACCAGTCGCCGTCGCTCTACGGCCTCGACTTCTACGGCCAGTTCTCGTTCTCGAACTCGACCAGCTTCAACGGCAACACGACGGCCGGCCAACCGGGCCGTGCAATGGGCGGTCAGGTCACCTACACGAACTCGCTGTTCCAGTTGCGCGGCATCTACGACGAAACGCGCGACAGCAACGGCCGCTTCTCGGACGTGTTCAACTACTCGCGTGAATACTTCGCGGGCGTGAACGTGTTCCTCGGCCAGTTCAAGGTGCAAGCGGCCTACCAGGCATCGCGCGCGGACGGCAGCGGCGGCCCGGCAGTGAACGCCGGCGTGACGGGCACCCAGCAGGTCTGGGGCGGCGTGACCTGGCAGGCAACGCCGGCAGCGGCGCTGATCGCGGCCGTGTATCACGTGAACGCGAACCACGGCGGCGGCAACGCGAACATCTACACGATCGGCGGTTCGTACAACATCTCGAAGCGCACGCTGTTCGACCTGCAGGCTGCGACGGTGCGCAACAGCTCGTCGGCCAACTTCGGTCTGAACGCGAACGGTGCAGGCACCGCCGTGTCGACCGGCAACCCGCATCCGGGCGGCAGCCAGACCGGCGTCTACGCCGGTATCCAGCACCTGTTCTGATCAGGCGCCGTTCTCAAAGAATCGATTCAACGACGTTTTCCACGCTGCTGCGAGAGGCGCGTATCGGTGCGGTACCCAACCGGGTATCGCACCGTTTTTTATTGGGCGGCGGGTTCTTGCGACCCGTGGCCCGATCGGCCGAAGCGGCCGGGAAGCGATCAAATGGCGCGGACGCGGCGCTCAGACGGCCGCTTCGTTCTCTTCGCCGGTGCGGATGCGGATCACGCGCTCGACATCCGACACGAAGATCTTGCCGTCGCCGATCTTGCCGGTGCGGGCCGCGCCGATCACCGCGTCGATCACCTGGTCGACCTGCGCTTCCGCGACGACCACCTCGATCTTCATCTTCGGCAGGAAGTCGACGACGTATTCGGCGCCGCGATACAGCTCGGTATGGCCCTTCTGGCGGCCGAAGCCCTTCACTTCCGTCACGGTCAGGCCCGTGAGACCCACTTCGGCGAGCGCTTCGCGAACTTCGTCCAGCTTGAACGGCTTGATGATGGCAGTGATGCGTTTCATGGTGGTTGTCCCCCAATGCTCGTTTGGATGCAAAATCGCGACCCCGATTGTAAGCCTGCGAGCCGCACGCGGCCCAGCACCGCTCAATCGAGACGTTCGGTAAACCGTGACGTGATCGGGTAGCGCCAGTCGCGCCCGAACGCGCGATGCGTGACGCGAATGCCGATCGGCGCCTGGCGGCGCTTGTATTCGTTGATCTTGATGAGCCGCGTCACGCGTTCGACGTCGGCCTGCGCGTAACCGGCCGCGACGATCTCGGCGAGCGGCCGGTCCTCTTCCATGTACATCCGCATGATCGCGTCGAGCACGTCGTACGGCGGCAGGCTGTCCTGGTCGGTCTGGTTCTCGCGCAGCTCGGCCGACGGCGCGCGCGTGAGGATCCGCTCCGGGATCACGTCGCGCAGCGGGTAGTCGGCCGTTTCGTTGCGATAGCGGCACAACCGGTACACGAGCGTCTTCGCGATGTCCTTGATCACCGCGAACCCGCCGGCCATGTCGCCGTACAGCGTGCAGTAGCCGACCGCCATCTCGCTCTTGTTGCCGGTCGTCAGCACGATCGAGCCGAACTTGTTCGACAGCGCCATCAGCAGCGTGCCGCGAATGCGCGCCTGGATGTTCTCCTCCGTCGCGTCTTCCGCGCGGCCCGCGAACTCGCCCGCGAGCGATGCGCGGAACGCATCGAACATCGGCGCGATCGCGATCTCGTCGTAGCGCACGCCGACGCGCCGCGCCATCTCCGCCGCATCGGTGGTCGAGATGTCGGCCGTGAAGCGCGACGGCATCATCACCGCGCGCACGCGCTCCGGCCCGAGCGCATCGCATGCGACGGCCAGCACCAGCGCCGAATCGACGCCGCCCGACAGCCCGATCAGCACGCCCGGAAACCCGTTCTTGCCGATGTAGTCGCGCACGCCGGTCACGAGCGCGCGATACACCTGCGCGTGCGTCGACAGCTCGGGCGCGATCGCGCCCGGCAGCGGCCGCGCGCCGTCGAATTCGACGATCGCGTGCCCCTCGACGAACTGCGGCATCTTCGCGACGAGCGCGCCCTGCGCGTCGAGCACGAACGAGCCGCCGTCGAACACGAGTTCGTCCTGGCCGCCGACGAGGTTCACGTACACCATCGGCAGCCCGGTTTCGCGAATCCGTGCGCGCAGGATGTCGAAGCGCACCGCTTCCTTGTTCATGTGGTACGGCGAGCCGTTCGGGATCAGCAGTACCTGCGCGCCGGCCGCCTTTGCGATCTGCGCGGCCGACGCGTGCCACGCATCCTCGCAGATGATCACGCCGTATTTCACGCCGTTCAGCTCGAACACGAGCGGCTCGGCGTCGGTCGCGAAGTAGCGCTTCTCGTCGAACACCTCGGCGTTCGGCAGATCCTGCTTGCGGTAGGTGCCGACGATCTCGCCGCCGACGATCAGGGAAACCGCGTTATAGGTATCGGTGGGCGGCACGCCGCGCTCGATCGGGCGGTTTGCATTACCATCGACGGCTGGCGCGTGCGCGCCTTCGCCCATGCCGCGCAGCGGATGGCCGACCAGCACCGCGAGCCCGTCGAATGCCTTCAGCGCGTCGGCGAGCGCGTCGAGTGCCGAGGCCGCCGCCGCGTAGAACGCGGGCCGCAGCAGCAGATCTTCCGGCGGATAGCCGGACAGCGCGAGTTCCGGCGCGACCATCAGCTGCGCACCATCGTTGTGCGCAGCGCGGGCGGCCGCGACGATTCGCGCGACGTTGCCGGCGAAGTCGCCGACGGTGACGTTGATCTGGGCGAGAGCGAGTCGGGTCTTCATGGCGGGATCGGCGCAGCCCGGCGGCGCGCCCTGAACGGCTGACGAAATCGTCCCGGTGCGGGCCGTGCAGGCCCGCGCATCCGGCGACACAGAACGGTACGGATTCACGCTTGAAACACGAACGCATCGATTATCGCACGGGCATCCTGTCGTCCCCCGCGGAGGTGCCGGCCGAAGAATGGAACGCGCTGCTCGCCCGCGACGCGCAGCCGACACCCTTCCTGCGCCACGAATTCCTCGCCGCGCTGCACGTCGCGCGCTGCGCGGTCGACGATACCGGCTGGTCGCCGCACTTCGTCACGCTGACCGACGAGCGCACCGGCCGCCTCGCGGCCGCCGCGCCGGTGTACGCGAAACAGCATTCGTACGGCGAATACGTGTTCGACTGGGCGTGGGCCGACGCGTACCAGCGCAACGACCTGCCCTACTACCCGAAGCTGCTGTGCGCGGTGCCGTTCACGCCCGTGCAGGGCACGCGCCTGCTCGCGGCCGACGACGACGCGCGCCGCCGGCTCGCGGCCACGCTGCTCGCGTTCGCCGAGCAGAGCGACGTGTCGTCGCTGCACGTGCTGTTTCCGACCGGCGACGAAGCGGCGCTTCTCGAATCGATGGGGATGATGCTGCGCGAAGGCGTGCAGTTCCACTGGATCAACGGCGGCTACCGCCACTTCGACGATTTCCTCGGCACGCTCGAGCAGAAGAAGCGCAAGAACATCCGTGCCGAACGGCGCAAGGTGCACGACGCGGGCGTGACGTTCCGGCGGCTCACCGGCGACCAGATCACCGACGCCGACTGGCGTTTCTTCTCGCGCTGCTACCGGCAGACCTATCGCGAACACTATTCCAGCCCGTACCTGAATCTCGACTTCTTCCGCACGATCGGCGCGACGATGCCGGAGAACCTGCTGCTCGTGATCGCGGAAGCCGGCGGGCAGCCGATCGCGAGTGCGCTCGCCGTCTACCGGCGCGGCGAAAACGGCGGCGGCACGCTGTACGGCCGCTATTGGGGCGCGCTCGAACACGTGCCCTGCCTGCATTTCGAAACGGCCTACTACCAGTTGCTCGAATTCTGCATCGAGGCCGGACTCGATACGTTCGAAGGCGGCGCACAGGGCGAACACAAGCTCGCGCGCGGCTTCCTGCCGACCGTCACGCACTCCGCGCACTGGCTCGCACACCCGGCGTTCTCGGACGCGGTCGCACGCTTTCTCGAACGCGAGACCGAGCATATCCACGCGTACGTCGACGAACTGCGCGAACACGATCCGTTCCGGCGCGGCGGCGCGTAACGTCATCAAGGGCCCCGGCATGCGACGAAGCCACGGGCGCCCACGCGACGCAATCGTCGAACCCCGGAACAGCGAAGTTTTCGTTGATCCGCCCGAATCGATCTGTTGTACTTGTCATCCCACTCCAGCGTCCCAGTTCAAAAAAAATCGACCGGTCACCATGCTTGACCGGCAGGAGCCGTACCTGACCTCTCGCAGCGGGGGCAACCCGAAGGTCATGGAGAGAGACATGGAGTTACGACAGAAATCGGTATCCGTCCGGGTTTACCGACAGGCGCTCGACGACATGCGCCGCAACGGCTTCGACATCGCGCCGCTGTATACGACGCTCGGCATCGGCGCGGCCGATCTCGCCGACGACGCGCGGCGGATCCCCGGCGATCGGCACGTCGCCGCGATGCGGCTGATGAGCGACTGGCCGTTGTCCTGGCATCGGCCGCCGCCGCAGGTCGTGCCGTGGCTCGCGCCATTCCCCGAGCTCGCGGGCATCACCTGCAACGCCGCGACGCTGCGCGACGCGCTGCACGGCTACCTGCGCTACCGCGAACTGATCGGCAACGTCGACTGGCTTTTCGCGCATGAGACGGGCAGCGCGATCGCACTCGAGTACGTGAACGAGGGTGACGGCCGGCCCGCCAGCAGCGCGTTCGCGAATTTCGCGATCCTCGTCGCGCTCGCGCGTCTGTACGATCCGCACGTGCGGGTCGACGAAGCCGCGTTCGCGGGGCGCGCGTTCGCGCCGACGGCCGCATTGCGCGATCTCCTCGGCGCGGCGGTGTCGTTCGATGCCGCATGCAACCGCGTCGTGCTGCGCTCCGCGCGCTTCGACACGCCGTTCGAGTGCTACAACGCGCCGCTCGCGGACATCCAGCGTCATGCGGCCGACGCCGCGCGCGAGCGCGTGCGCGCCCGCTCGACGTTCGGCGCGTCGGTCGAGCAATGCGTGCGCGACTGGCTGCGCACGTCCGACGACGCCGACGTGCCGTCCGACACGCTGATGGAGCACGTCTGCGCGCGCTTCGCGATGTCGCGCTGGACACTGCGCCGGCGGCTGCATCGCGAAGCGGTCGGGTTTCACGCGCTCGTCGCGCAGGCACGGCTCGGTGAAGCGCGCGACCTGCTGCTGAATACGCAACTGCCGATCGGCGAGATCGGCGCGCGGGTCGGCTTCCGTTCGACGAGCGCGTTCACGCGCTTCTTCACGCGCGAACTCGGCGCGGCGCCGAGCCGCTTTCGCGACGGGCACGGCGAGCGGTGGCGTTGACGAGCGCTTTTTCTGAGACACTGGCGGCTTCGTATCCTGCCGCCCTGCCATGTCCTGGTTTCTGTATCTGATCGAATGCGCCGACGACAGCGTCTATACGGGCATCACGACCGACGTTGCCGCGCGCTTCGACGAGCACGCATCCGGCAAGGGCGCGCGCTATACGCGCTCGCGCAAGCCGCGTGCGGTGCTCGCGTCGTTTCCACTGCCCGACCGGTCGAGCGCGTCGCGCGCCGAGTACTGGGTGAAGCAGCTCACGGCGGTGCAGAAGCGGGAACTGGCGGCCGGGTTGCGGACGCTGGAGTCGGTACTGCCGGCCGTCGTGGCCGTCGATACGAGCGGTGACGCGGCCGGGTTGAAGGCCGGTGCGCGCGGGCGGAAGAAGGCGAAGAACGTCGACCGTGCGGAACAGACGGTCGAGACGGGCAAAAGCCCGAAGAAGCCCGGAAAAGCCGGGAAAGCCGGGAAAGCCGAAAAGGTCGACAAGCCTGCAGAAGCCAAAGCCCCCAAGCCTCCCACGGCGACAAAAGCCGCCCCGGTCGCAAAGCGCAAGAAGCCCGAAAGCGATGGGGTCGCAAAAAAGACTTCGTCGCGCGACACACCGGTAAAAAAGGACAAGCCGGCCGCACGCGCTTCGTCGAAAGCAAAGGCGCCTGCAGCCAGCGGCAAACTCGTCACGAACGGACGCGAAGATGCCGCGCCCGCCTCGGGTCGCCGCCGCCCGGCGGCTACCGAAGCCGCCGATGCGCCAGCGGCTCCCGTTGTCCCTCGCCGCGCGAAGCGCACGAAGGAAGCGCCGTCCACCGCCCCGTCGCCGGCGGCCGTACCCGCCGCCGTACGCAAGCGGCCCCAACGCACAAAACAAAACCGCGCGGCCTCCTGAGGAGACACGCGCGGTTGGCGTTTCGCACGAACCGGCCGTCGGCCGGTACGCCGCTTACTTCTTGTAGTTCGCTGCGCCGTCGGTGATTTCCTTGTGCGCGGCTTCGATGCCGGCCCAGCCTTCGACCTTCACCCACTTGCCCTTCTCGAGCGCCTTGTATTGCTCGAAGAAGTGCTTGATCTGGTCCTTCAGGTACTCGGGCACGTCGTCGATCGACTTCAGGTTGGCCGTCATCGGGCAGACCTTGTCGTGCGGCACGGCGACCAGCTTCGCGTCGACGCCCGACTCGTCGGTCATCTGCAGCATGCCGAGCACGCGCGAGCGCACGATCGAGCCTGCCAGCAGCGGGAACGGCGTGATCACGAGCACGTCGACCGGATCGCCATCGCCCGACAGCGTCTGCGGGATGTAGCCGTAGTTCACCGGATAGCGCATGCCCGTGCCGATGAAGCGGTCGACGACGAGAAGGCCCAGTTCCTTGTCCGCCTCGTACTTCACCGGATCGCTTTGCGCGGGAATCTCGATGATCACGTTGAAATCTTGCGGCAGGTCCTTGCCGGCCGGAACATGATTGAAGCTCATGAGCACTCTCTGTAGGTCGATGGGAATTCGGGACAGGGCGCCGCGGCCGATGCATCGCCGCAGGCGCCCCGCAAGGGAATGCGCCATTATAGCCAATCGACCGGTGGCGTCCGGATGACGATCGGCCGATAATCGTTCCGGATGCACGGCCGTTGAATCATTGGCCGTGATACGTGGAATCGGTGTCGGTGGTGGAAGCGCTGTCGCCGGCCGACCGCGAGGCATGGGGCTCGGGTGGGCGCTGAAGTGCTAACTCGGGGCGACCCCGAAGCATGGGGCTCGGGTAAGCGCTGAAGCGCCAACTCGGGTCGACCGCGAAGCATGGGGCTCGGGTGAGCGCTGAAGCGCCAACTCGGGTCGACCGCGAAGCATGGGACCCGAGTAAGCGCTGAAGCGCTAACTCGGGTCGACAGGAGCTGGCATGGAAGAGGCGAAGCACTTCATCGCGGGCGAATGGACGTTGCCCGCGCAACTGGAAACCATCGCGGTCGTCGATCCGTCCGACGGCCAGCCGTTCGCGTCGATCGCCCGCGGCACGGCGCCCGACATCGAGCGCGCGGTCGCCGCGGCCCGCGACGCATTCGCGGGCCCGTGGGGCGCCGCCAGCGCCGCCGAGCGCGGCCGCGTGCTGATGCGCCTGTCGGCGCGTGTCGCCGCCTCGATCGAGGAACTCGCCGCGATCGAAGCGCGCGACACCGGCAAGCCGCTGAAACAGGCACGCGCCGACGCAGCCGCGCTCTCGCGCTACTTCGAGTTCTACGCAGGCGCCGCCGACAAGCTGCACGGCGAAACCCTCCCCTATCAAGCCGGCTACACGGTGCTGACGGTGCGCGAGCCGCACGGCGTCACGGGCCACATCGTGCCGTGGAACTACCCGATGCAGATCTTCGGGCGCAGCGTCGGCGCCGCGCTCGCGGCCGGCAACGCCTGTGTCGTCAAGCCGGCCGAGGATGCGTGCCTGTCGTTGCTGCGCGTCGCCGAGCTGGCCATCGAGGCCGGGGTGCCGGCCGGTGCGCTGAACATCGTCACCGGCTACGGCCATGAAGCCGGCGCCGCGCTCGCACGCCATCCCGGCATCGACCACATCTCGTTCACGGGATCGCCGGCCACCGGCAAGCTGGTCACGCAGATGGCGGCCGAGAACCACGTACCCGTCACACTCGAACTCGGCGGCAAGTCGCCGCAGATCGTGTTCGCCGACGCCGATCTCGAAGCGGCGCTGCCCGTGCTCGTGTCCGCGATCGTGCAGAACGGCGGGCAGACCTGTTCGGCCGGCAGCCGCGTGCTGATCGAGCGCGCGGTGTACGAGCCGCTCCTCGAGCGCCTCGCCACCGCGTTCAACGGGCTGCGCGTCGGCCCGAGCCGCGCCGACCTCGACTGCGGCCCGCTGATCAACGCGAAACAGCAGCAGCGCGTGTGGGATTTCCTGTCCGATGCGCAGCACGACGGCATTCCGATGGCCGCGCACGGGCAGGTCGTCGCCGACGCGCCCGAAAGCGGCTTCTACCAGGCGCCCGCGCTGCTGCGCGACGTGCCGCCGTCGCACCGGCTCGCACAGGAGGAGGTGTTCGGCCCCGTGCTCGCCGCGATGCGTTTCGTCGACGAGGACGAAGCCGTCGCACTGGCGAACGGCACGCCGTACGGCCTCGTCGCGGGCATCTGGACGCGCGACGGCGCGCGCCAGATGCGTCTTGCGCGGCGCCTGCGCGCGGGACAGGTGTTCATCAACAACTACGGCGCGGGCGGCGGCGTCGAGCTGCCGTTCGGCGGCGTCGGCCACTCGGGGCATGGCCGCGAGAAAGGCTTCGAGGCACTGTACGGCTTCACCACGCTGAAGACGATCGCGATCCGGCACGGCTGACCGCGCCGCATGCAGCACCTGGCACGCGGCCGGCAGCACCCGGCCGCGTGCCGAAGCACGACGACACTCATATCCAGCACAGGAGACACACCATGCGGTTGAGCGGCAAGACGGCAATCGTCACGGGCGGCGGCTCGGGATTCGGCGAAGGCATCGCGAAGACCTATGCGCGCGAAGGCGCGAACGTCGTCGTCAACGACCTGAATGGCGCGGCAGCCGAGCGCGTCGCGAGCGAGATCGCGCTCGCGGGCGGCAAAGCCATCGCGGTGGCCGGCGACGTGTCGAGGCAGGACGACTGGCACGCGCTGCTGCAAGCCTCGCTCGACGATTTCCATGCGGTGCAGATCGTCGTGAACAACGCCGGCACCACGCACCGCAACAAGCCGGTGCTCGACGTGACGGAAGCCGAATTCGACCGCGTGTACGCGGTCAACATGAAGAGCCTGTTCTGGTGCGTGCAGACCTTCGTGCCGTACTTTCGCGAACAGGGCGGCGGCGTGTTCGTGAACGTCGCGTCGACGGCCGGCGTGCGGCCGCGGCCCGGCCTCGTCTGGTACAACAGCACGAAGGGCGCGATGATTACCGCAAGCAAGTCGCTCGCGGCCGAACTCGGCGCCGACCGCATCCGCGTGAACTGCATCAACCCCGTGCTCGGCGAAACGGCGTTGATGACCGAATTCATGGGCTGCGAGGATACCCCCGAGAACCGCAGCCGGTTCCTCGCGACGATCCCGCTCGGCCGCTTCTCGACGCCGCAGGACATCGCGAACGCCGCGCTTTACCTTGCCTCCGACGAAGCTGAATTCATCACGGGCGTTTGTCTCGAAGTTGACGGCGGACGCTGCATCTAGCCGCACCGGGCTGTTCGCGCACCGCGCCGGGTTTCGCCGGCCGGCACGGCATCCACGCATTGCCTCGCACGAAACCATAAGGACAGGAGACAACATGGCAACATCGACGCAGTCGCTGCCGGGCTCGTCCGGCGCATTCGAGGAAGCAACCTACCGCAAGGTGTCGTGGCGGCTCGTGCCGCTCCTGCTGCTGTGCTACGTGGTCGCGTATCTCGACCGCGTGAACGTCGGGTTCGCGAAGCTGCAGATGGCGAGCGACCTGAACCTCAGCGACACCGTCTACGGGCTCGGCGCCGGGATCTTCTTCTTCGGCTACTTCCTCTTCGAAGTGCCGAGCAACATCATCCTGCACAGGGTCGGCGCGCGCGTGTGGATCGCGCGGATCATGGCGACGTGGGGCGTCATCTCGATCCTGACGATGTTCGTCACGACGCCCACGATGTTCTATGTGATGCGCTTCCTGCTCGGCGTCGCCGAGGCCGGCTTCTTCCCCGGCGTGATCCTCTACCTCACCTACTGGTATCCCGCACACCGGCGCGGCCGGATGACGACGTTCTTCATGACCGCCGTCGCGCTGTCCGGCGTGATCGGCGGGCCGCTCTCGGGCTTCATCCTGAAGACGTTCGACGGCATCAGCGGGTGGCACGGCTGGCAATGGCTGTTCCTGCTCGAGGGTATCCCGTCGGTGCTGGTCGGCGTGATCGTGTTCCTCAAGCTGGACGAGCGGATCGAGAAGGCGAACTGGCTGACCGACGACGAAAAGGCGCTGCTCACGCGCAACGTCGCTGCTGAAGAGGCCACCAAGGAAGACCCGCCGCTCGGCGCCGTGATGGCGAGCCCGCGCGTGTGGCTGATGGCGTCGATCTACTTCTCGTTCGTGATGGGGCTCTACGGTGTCGGCTTCTGGCTGCCGACCATCATCAAGGCGACGGGCGTGACCGACACGTTCATGATCGGCCTGCTGTCGGCGATTCCGTATGCGGCTGCCGTGGTCGCGATGATCCTGATCGCACGCAGCGCGGACCGGCACCGCGAGCGCCGCTGGCACGTCGCGATTCCGGCCGCGATCGGCGCGCTCGGGCTCGTGCTGTCGGTGATCTGGGCGCACCAGACCGCGCTCGCGATGCTCGGCCTCACGCTCGCGACGATCGGCATCCTGACGACGCTGCCGCTGTTCTGGAGCCTGCCGACCGCGTTCCTCGGCGGCACGGCGGCCGCGGCCGGCATCGCGATGATCAACTCGATCGGCAACCTCGCCGGCTTCCTCAGCCCGTACATGATGGGCTGGCTCAAGCAGGCAACGGGCGCCAACGATTCGGGCATGTACATGCTCGCCGGGTTCCTCGTGCTCGGCGGGCTGCTGGCGCTGTCGGTGCCGAAGCGGCTGGTCGACAAGTAACGCAGGGAGCCCACCCGCATGCACCACCGAATCGTCCAGGCGGCCGGCCACCGTGTGCTGGTCCGCGATCCCGCCGCTGGCCCGGTTCAGCGCGAAAGCGATGCGCTCGACCTCGTCGCCCTCGCGCACGAGCACGAAGCCGACTGGATCGCGGTGCCCGCCAACGCGCTGCACGACGACTTCTACCGGCTCGACAGCGGGCTGGCAGGCGCCGTGCTGCAGAAACTCGTCAACTACGGCGTCCGGCTCGGCGTGGTCGGCGATATCGACCACCGGCTCGCGCGCAGCGAAGCGCTTCGCGCGCTCGTACGCGAGTCCAATCGCGGGCAATCGGTGTGGTTCGTCGCCCGCGAGGACGACCTGCTGCGCAAGCTCGGCGCGTGACGTGTCGTCCGGGCCCACCCCGGACGAAAAAAAGCCCCGAATGCCGGAAAGGCCTTCGGGGCTTTTTGCGCGGGGTGTACGAGCCGCCTGCAGCAGGCGGCCCGAGTGGCCGGCATCAGACCACGGTAATCGCCAGCGCGCTTTCGCGGTAATGCTTCGCAGCCTTGTCGGTTTCGCCGAGATGCTCGAACAGCCGCGCGAGCGCGCGATGCGCACGCACCTTCAGCGCCTCGTTGTCGGCCAGCTTCAGTGCCGATTCCAGGAACGACTGCGCCTTGCCCCACAGCTGCTGCTGCTGGCACAGGCGACCGAGCGCGAACAGCAGGTCGGCATCCTCCGGGTGATCCTTCTTCCACCCTTCCGCCTTCTGGATCAGCGGCAGCGCATCGGCGCCGGCCGTATCCGGGTAACGGCGCAGCAGGCGCGCATCCCAGTTGTGCGCGAGCGCGTCCTCGACGATGCGGCGCGCTTCGTTGCGGCGCTCGAGCGGGACGAGCAGATCGGCGGCGAGATCGGCAAGACGCGGCGACTGGCGCTCGGCCGGCGACAGCGACTGCCACACCTCGAGCAGCGCGTCCGGGTCGTGCCGGCGTTCGCGCAGCAGGTTTTCCGCGGCCTGCTGGCGCAGCCGCACGGCCGCCGCCGGATGCAGCGCCTCGCGCTTCTCGAGCGCTTTCGCGAGCTTCAGCACCTCGGCCCAGTTCTTCAACTGCTGCTGCGCGCGCAGCGCGACCTGTTGCGCATGGATGCGCTTGCCGCCCGCCTGCAGGTCGGCCAGCGCGGCAAGCGCGCCGTCGGCATCACGCGCATCCGCGCGCATGTCGGCCGCGGCGAGCAGCCGTGCATCCTGCCATTCCGGCGCGTCGACCTTCGACAGCCAGTCGTCGCGGCGCGTGTACTCGTGCATCCGGTGCGCGGCGGTGGCCCCGACGAGACTCGCGGCGCCCAGGTTCGCATCGACCGACAGCGCTTCACGCGCGGCCTTCTCCGCGCGCGAGAAGCGGCCCGCATACAGGTTCGCGATCGCGTCGCGCAGCGATGCCTGTGCCTTCTCGTTGCGCGAGCGCGCCCGATACGCGGCGACCCGCTGCGGCATGCGCCAGATGTTGCGCACGATGCGCAGCAGCGCATACACGACGATGAACAGCACGACGATGGCGATCACGAACAGGTTCAGCGACACGTCGATCCGGTACGGCGGATAGACGAGCAGTACCTGCCCCGCGTCAAAACGGCCGACGGTGGCGAGCGCCGCGGCGATCGCGAACAGGACCGCGAGCCAGACGATTCCTCGAAGCGTCATCGTTACCCCCGGCTCTTGAACTGCTGAACGGCGTTCAGGCTCGTGTTCAGGTTCGGCACCGCAACCGTCAGCGATGCGCCGTCAACCTGCTTGAGCAGATCCTCGACGGTCTGCGTGTCCTTCGATGCCTGGTCGAAATACTTCCCGAGCGACGCCTGTGCGGCGTGCAGGTCGGCCTTCATCGCGCCGTCGTTGCGCGCGAGCAGCGACAGGCGGGCGGTCAGCAGGCGCAGCTTCACGTTCTCGCGCACGAAGTAGCCCTGGTCGGGCGACGCGAGCATCGCGTCCGCGTTGTCGATGCGGCGCACCTGCACGAGCCCCTTCAACTGCTGGCCGAGGCCGGCCGAGAAGTCGTGCCACCACACCTTCCAGCGCGGCTCGCCGGCCACGGCCGACGACGCGGTGTCGGCCGGCGCGGCCTTCGGCGCCTCGTGGGGGACGATCGCCTCGCCGGACAGCGGCAGCGCGTCGATCTTCGCGATCGCATCGTCGAGCTTGATCGCCAGACCCGTGAGGTCGGCCGCCGGCGCGGCCTTCAGCTTCTCGATGTCCAGCGCGAGCGCCTTGCGGACCGTGACGGCCTGCGCGCTCTGCGACGTGGCGAGGCGCGCGTCGGCGTTCTGCAGCGCGATCAGCGCGAGCTGCGTGTTGCCGGTCAACTGAAGCTGCTGGCTCGCGCTCGACAGCATCTGGTCGACCTCCTCGAGCATCCACGCGTCGCGGTTGCGCGACAGGTCCTGGTATTGCTGCTGCAGCGCCTGCTGCGCGCTCTGCGCGTCGGCGAGCTTGCCGTCGAGCTGCGCAAGCTGCGTGTCGACCTGGTGCGTGCTCGCGAGCGCCTGCTCGGTCTTCATGCGCGTCTCGGCCGTCTGCGCGTCGAGCGCCTTCTGGCGCGTGACGAACGTGCCGTCGAGCCGGTCGATCTTGCGGTTCAGCGCGTAGCCGCCGACGCCCGCCGCGCAGCCGAGCACGACGACGACGAACCACAGCACCGCGCTGCCGCCACGGCGCGCGGGCGGTTCGGCGCCCATGTAGGCGGGGCGGGACGGCGGTGCGGATGCAGCGGCCGGCTGGGAAGCGACGCTTTTGGAATCGTTGGTATCTGTCATGCGTTTAGTCACCGGTGCGGCTGTCGCCGGTTGGACGGCCTCCTCGGCCATCGTTCGAAACGCGCGGACGATGCGCTCATCGCCCGCGCCGGTCAGCGTAATCCTATCAAAACCCAATGAACGCGCGGTCTGCTCGATCCGCGGATGCGGCGTCACGAGCGGCGCGTGCTTCAGCGCGTCGATCTCGGCATCGTTCAGGTGCGCCCGCGCGAGTTCGTGCAGGTTGCGCACGCCTTCCGAGCTCGTGACGAGCCATGCATGCGGTTCGCCGTGGAGCAGCGCATGCACGCGCTCCCACGCGCCGACGCGCGGCTCGGGCACGACGCGCCGGTAGGCGGCGACGAGCGTGACGTCCGCGCCGGCCTCGCGCAATCGTTCGGCGAGCCATTCGCGACCGCCGTCGCCGCGCACGATCAGCACGCGCTTGCCCGCCAGCGCCTGCGCGCCGCCGAACGCGGCCTCGATGCACGCGAACAGGCTTTCCGAATCGTAATGGGGTACGCCGCCGTCGGCCGGCGCCTGCGGCGCGATCACGCGATGCGCGGGCGCCGCGATGCCGTGACGCTCGAGCGCCGCGACGCTGCCGGGCCCGACCACGCCGACCGGCAGCGCGTTCGGCCAGATCGCGCCGTACTGCGCGAGCGCGCGGTCGATCGCGTTCGGCGAGACGAAAATCACCAGCGCGTAGTCGGCGAGCGCCGCGAATGCCGCGTCGAGCGGCGCGGGATCGTCGACCGGCGCGATGTCGATCAACGGGAATTCGAGCACGTCGCAGCCGGCCTCGGCCAGTTGCGACGCCAGCGCGCCGGACTGGCCGTCCGGGCGCGTCAGGACAGCGGTGAACGCGCGCGCGCCGCCCGCCATCAGGCGTCGCCCTTGCCGGCGGCCTGCGAGCCCGCGAGCAGCGCCCGGACGATGTCGAGCGCGCCTTGCGCCTCGAGCTCGTCGGACACGGCGCGGCCGAGCGCGAGCGCATCGGCGACGGTCATGACTGCCCCGCACTCCTCGGCCGTCAGCACGCGCTTGCCGTCGGTCGTCGACACACGGCCCGTCAGGTACAGTTCGCCCGCGCGCCACACCGCGTGCGCGGCGAGCGGCACCTCGCAGCTGCCGCCGAGCGCGCGCGACACCATCCGCTCGGCCTCGACCGCGAGCGCGGTCTGCGGGTCGTGCAGCGGTGCGAGCCATGCGGCGACGTCGTCGCGGTGCGATGCGATCTCGATGCCGAGCGCGCCCTGGCCCGCGGCGGGCGGGCTCGCCTCGACGTCGAGCAGCGCGCGGATCCGCGCTTCGAGGCCGAGGCGCTTCAGGCCGGCGGCCGCGAGGATGATCGCCGCGTAGTCGCCGCGATCGAGCTTCGCGAGGCGCGTGTCGAGGTTGCCGCGCAGCGGCAGCACGTCCAGGTGCGGGTAGCGCGAGCGCAGCATCGCCTCGCGGCGCAGGCTCGACGTACCGACCACGGCGCCGGCCGGCAGCGCGTCGAGCGACGCGTAGTCGTTCGACACGAATGCATCGCGCGGGTCCTCGCGTTCCATGATCGCGGCGAGCGAGAAGCCGTCGGGCAGCGCCATCGGCACGTCCTTCAGCGAATGCACGGCGAGATCGGCGCGGCCGTCGGCCAGCGCGGCCTCCAGTTCCTTCACGAACAGACCCTTACCGCCGACTTTCGACAGCGTGCGATCGAGAATCTGGTCGCCGCGCGTCGTCATCCCGAGGATTTTCACCTCACAAGCTGGATATAATTTGCGCAGCGCATCACGCACATGTTCGGCTTGCCACATCGCCAGGCGGCTTTCGCGCGAAGCAATCGTCAACGTCGCGGGCGACTGTGCCTGTTGCGGCCCGGCCGCGGGGGTCTCGGAATTCATTGCTGGAACATCGAAGGACGGGATTGAAGATCGAACAATGGTAGCACGCACGCCCTTGCCCGCCCGGGCCTGGAGCCTGCGCCCGGCCTGCCGCCGAGCGGGTCGCGGCGCCGATGCGCGGATGTGCCGCACGTAGCTGGTTGCTTGACCGCAGTTTCGCAGTTTCCGCAGTTCCTTTTGACTCGAGCTTTCCCAAGGAAACCCATCGTGAAGTCTTCCGGATCGGCGCGTACGGCGCGCCGCAATGCTGCCCTGCCCTCCTCCGACGCCTCGACGGACACCGTCGCCACCGCCGCGAACGGCCGTGCGAAAACGGCAACGAAACCGAAAGACCCGATACGTCAGACAAAACGCGCGACGAAAGCCGCCGGCCCGGCTGCCCGCACCGCGGCCCGCACGGCCGCCGCGCCGAAGTCCGGCACGCGCACGCGCGACGACAAGGACGGCCCGCTGTTCGAAGACATCCGCTTCCTCGGCCGCCTGCTCGGCGACGTCGTGCGCGAGCAGGAAGGCGACACCGTGTTTGACGTCGTCGAGACGATCCGCCAGACCGCGGTCAAGTTCCGCCGCGAGGACGACAGCGAAGCCGCGCAGACGCTCGAGAAGAAGCTGCGCAAGCTGACGCCGGAGCAGACGGTGAGCGTCGTGCGCGCGTTCAGCTATTTCTCGCACCTCGCGAACATCGCGGAAGACCGCCACCACAACCGCCGCCGCCGCATCCATGCGCTCGCCGGCTCCGCGTCGCAGCCCGGCACCGTCGCGTACGCGCTCGAACAACTGAAGACGACCGGCAACGCGTCGAAGCGCCTGCTGCAGCGCTTCTTCGACGATGCGCTGATCGTGCCGGTGCTGACCGCGCACCCGACCGAGGTGCAGCGCAAGAGCATCCTCGACGCCCAGCACGACATCGCGCGCCTGCTCGCCGAACGCGACCAGGAACTGACGAGCCGCGAGCGCCAGCACAACGAAGCGATGCTGCGCGCGCGCGTCACCGCGCTGTGGCAGACCCGCATGCTGCGCGACTCGCGCCTGACGGTCGGCGACGAGATCGAGAACGCGCTGTCGTACTACCGCGCGACGTTCCTCGACGAACTGCCCGCGCTGTACGGCGACATCGAGGCCGCGCTCGCCGAGCACGGCCTGTCCGCGCGCGTACCCGCGTTCTTCCAGATGGGCAGCTGGATCGGCGGCGACCGCGACGGCAACCCGAACGTGACCGCGCCGACGCTCGACGAAGCGATCAACCGCCAGGCCGCGGTGATCCTCGAGCACTATCTGGAACAGGTGCACAAGCTCGGCGCCGAGCTGTCGGTGTCGAACCTGCTCGTCGGCGCGAACGACGCCGTGAAGGCGCTCGCGGCAGCTTCGCCCGACCAGTCGCCGCACCGCGTGGACGAACCGTATCGCCGCGCGCTGATCGGCATCTACACGCGCCTCGCCGCCAGCGCGCGCGTGCGTCTCGGCGAAGGCACGGTGCCGGTGCGCAGCGCGGGCCGCGGCGCGCCGCCCGTGCGTGCGATCCCGTACGCGGATTCCGAAGCGTTCGTCGCCGACCTGAAGGTGCTGACCGCGTCGCTCGACGAACATCACGGCACGTCGCTCGCCGCGCCGCGCCTCGCGCCTCTGGTGCGCGCGGCCGAAGTGTTCGGCTTCCATCTCGCGAGCATCGACCTGCGCCAGAGCTCCGACATCCACGAAGCCGTGGTCGCCGAACTGTTCGCCCGCGCGGGCGTCGAGGCCGACTACGCGGCGCTCGCCGAGGAAGACAAGCTGCGCGTGCTGCTCGCGGCGCTCGCCGATCCGCGTCCGCTGCGCTCGCCGTATTTCGAATACTCGGCGCTCGCGCAAAGCGAGCTCGGCGTGTTCGAGAAGGCGCGCGAAGTCCGCGCGCAATTCGGCGCACGCGCGGTACGCAACTACATCATTTCGCATACGGAAACCGTCAGCGACCTCGTCGAAGTGCTGCTGCTGCAAAAAGAGACGGGCCTGCTCGAAGGCGCGCTCGGCGTCTCGGGCGGCGATGCGAAGAACAGCCTGATGGTGATCCCGCTGTTCGAGACGATTCCCGACCTGCGCGACGCCGCGCGGATCATGCGCGAGTACTTCGCACTGCCGGGCATCGACGCGCTGATCGCCCACCAGGGCGCCGAGCAGGAAGTGATGCTCGGCTATTCGGACAGCAACAAGGACGGCGGCTTCCTCACGTCGAACTGGGAGCTGTATCGCGCGGAGCTCGCGCTCGTCGACCTGTTCCGCGACCGCAAGATCACGCTGCGCCTGTTCCACGGCCGCGGCGGCACGGTCGGCCGCGGCGGCGGCCCGACCTACCAGGCGATCCTGTCGCAGCCGCCGGGCACCGTGAACGGCCAGATTCGCCTGACCGAACAGGGCGAGGTGATCGCGAGCAAGTTCGCGAACCCGGAGATCGGCCGCCGGAACCTCGAGACGGTCGTCGCCGCGACGCTCGAAGCGACGCTCCTGCCGCAGAACAACGCGCCCGCGCTGTTGCCGGCGTTCGAGGCCGCGATGCAGACGCTGTCCGATTCGGCGATGGCCGCGTACCGCGCGCTCGTCTATGAAACGCCGGGCTTCACCGACTACTTCTTCTCGTCGACGCCGATCACCGAGATCGCCGAGCTGAACATCGGCAGCCGCCCGGCGTCGCGCAAGCTGCAGGATCCGAAGCAGCGCAAGATCGAGGACCTGCGCGCGATTCCGTGGGGCTTCTCGTGGGGCCAGTGCCGGCTGCTGCTGACGGGCTGGTACGGCTTCGGCAGCGCGGTGAGCGCGTATCTCGACGGCGCGCAGGACGACGCCGAGCGCACGAAGCGTGTCGCGCTGCTGAAGAAGATGAACAAGACCTGGCCGTTCTTCTCGAACCTGCTGTCGAACATGGACATGGTGCTCGCGAAGACCGACCTCGCGGTCGCGTCGCGCTACGCGCAGCTCGTTTCCGATCGCAAGCTGCGCAAGCACGTGTTCGAGCGGATCGTCGCGGAATGGGAGCGCACGTCGCAGGCGCTGGCGGAAATCACCGGGCACGAAGGCCGCCTCGCGACCAACCCGCTGCTCGCGCGCTCGATCAAGAACCGCTTCCCGTATCTCGATCCGCTGAACCACCTGCAGGTCGAGCTGATCAAGCGCCACCGCGCGGGCGACACGAACGCGCGGCTGCGCCGCGGGATTCACCTGACGATCAACGGGATCGCGGCCGGCCTGCGCAACACGGGCTGATCCGCCTGCGGCGCGGCATAATTCCGCACCGACTGACGTCTTGAAAGCCGCGATACGCGATGATGCGTATCGCGGCTTTTTCATGCGCGGGCGAAACCCTGCCGGTGCACCTCGCGCTCAGTGCGCGTCGAGCAGCAACGCGTCGTGTTCGAACGACCCGTCTGGCTGCACCGCGTAGTAGCCGCGCACCTCGTCCGGTGCATGCGCCCACAGCGCGCGGATACCGGTGACGCTGTCGGCCGGCGTGCGGATGCGCGCGACCCACGTATCGAAATCGATCGGCAGCCGCCAGCGGCTGTGCACGTGCGCGTCGAAGCCGGCTTCGCGGAACATCACGAGCCATTCGTCCGCCCGGTAGTCGCGCACGTGCGACGCATCGCGCAGCACCTCCGCGGCCTGCAGGTACGTATCGAGAAGCGGATGGTCGTTGCCGGCGATATCGATCATCAACACGCGGCCGCCCGGTTTCAGCACGCGGCGCACCTCGGCGAGCGCCGCGCGCATGTCGTGCCAGTGGTGCGCGCTCATCCGGCTCACGACCCAGTCGAACGTCGCCGTGTCGAACGGCAGTTGCTCGGCCGGCCCCTGCTGCGTACGGATGTTCGCGAGCCCGCGTTCGCGCGCGGCGGCGTCGACGGTCGCGAGCATCTGCGCGGCGAGATCGTAGGCGACCACGTCGCGCACGTGCGGCGCGACCGCGAAGCTCGCATGGCCGGCGCCGCAGCCGAGATCGAGCACCGCGGCATCGGGCGTCGCGCGCACCGTGTCCGCGAGCGTCTGCAGATCGGCACCCGTCGCGTGGACCGTGCTCGTCAGATAGGCGGCGGCCGTCGTGCCGAATGCGTCGGCGACCTGGTCGTGGTGTTTCATCGTTCGCTCCTTTGTACCGTTGCCGGTGCGACAGACGCCTCAGCCTCTGCTCCGGCCCCATGCAACGCGTTTTGTGGGACGCGCGCTGCCCTGCCAGCGCGCGAGCCGCTACAATAGGCCTGCGTTTGTACCAGTACAAGTTAAGCAGTTATTCTGGTATTCGATACACCTGCCTGACCGTTGCCGCGCCCCCGTTTCCACTTCGCCGTTTCCGCATGAACCACCCGTCCTCCGCTCCCGTCCCGCCGCTCGACGCCTCGCCCGCCCGCGCACTCGGCGAATTCATCCGCGCCCACCGCGAGCGGCTGTCGCCGCAGGCCGTCGGCCTGCCGCCCGGCCCGCGCCGCCGCACGCCGGGGCTGCGGCGCGAGGAAGTCGCGCAACTGTGCGGCGTCAGCCCGACCTGGTACACGTGGATCGAACAGGGCCGCCCGGTGTCGGCGTCGGCCGACGCGCTCGCGCGGATCGCCGTCGCGCTGCAACTGTCGAAGGCCGAACGCGCCTACCTGTTCGAGCTAGCCGCGCAGCGCGACCCGGCCGAGCCCGACGTCGCGGCCGGCGACCTGCCGCCGACGCTCGCCGCGACCGTCACGGCCATCGCGACGCCCGCGTACGTGCTCGACCGGCAATGGAACGCCCTCGCCTGGAATGCGCCGGCCGCCACGCTCTTTTCCGGCTGGCTCGACGGCGAGCACGACCGCAACCTGCTGCGCTTCACGTTCATGTCGCCGGCCGCGCGCACGCTGATCGTCGACTGGGAAACCCGCGCGCGGCGGCTCGCGGCCGAATTCCGCGCCGATTCGATCCGTCACCTGACCGATGCGCCCACGCGCGCACTGATCGACGCGTTGACCGCCGGCAGCGACGCTTTCGCGCAGTACTGGGCATCGCAGGACGTATTCGAACGCGAAGGCGGCCTGCGCGAATTCGACCATCCGGCCGACGGCCGCCTCGTGTACCAGCAGATCACGCTGAAGCCCGCGCACCGCGAGGACCTGAAGCTGGTCGTGCTGGTGCGCGACTGAACGGGCCGGCCCGCGCCGGCCACGGTCGGCAGGCCGCCGCGAACGGCCGCGCACCGCGGCGGGCAGGCCCGCGAATGTTAGAATCGCGGGATTCCTCGGCGGCGCACGCCGCTCAATCTCCCTTCGAAGAATCGCCATGACGTCCCAACTGCACAAAAAGGGCGAGGCCTGGTCGGCCCGCTTCTCGGAACCGATGTCCGAGCTGGTCAAGCGCTACACGTCGTCGGTATTTTTCGACAAGCGCCTCGCGCTCGTCGACATCGCCGGCTCGCTCGCGCACGCGAACATGCTCGCCGCGCAGAAGATCATCAGCGCCGACGACCTGGCCGCGATCGAACGCGGGATGACGCAGATCAAGGGTGAAATCGAGCGCGGCGAATTCGAATGGCAGCTCGACCTGGAAGACGTTCACCTGAACATCGAGGCGCGCCTGACCGCGCTGATCGGCGACGCCGGCAAGCGCCTGCACACGGGCCGCTCGCGTAACGACCAGGTCGCGACCGACATCCGCCTGTGGCTGCGCGGCGAGATCGACCGCATCGGCGGCCTGCTGAACGACCTGCGCGGCGCGTTGCTCGACCTCGCGGAACAGAACGCCGACACGATCATGCCGGGCTTCACGCACCTGCAGGTCGCCCAGCCCGTCACGTTCGGCCACCACCTGCTCGCATACGTCGAGATGTTCTCGCGCGACGCGGAGCGCATGCGCGACTGCCGCACCCGCGTGAACCGCCTGCCGCTCGGCGCGGCCGCGCTCGCCGGTACGAGCTATCCGATCGATCGTCACGCGGTGGCGAAGACGCTCGGCTTCGACGGCATCTGCGCGAACTCGCTCGACGCGGTGTCGGATCGCGACTTCGCGATCGAATTCACGGCGGCTTCCGCGCTCGTGATGACGCACGTGTCGCGCTTCTCCGAAGAACTCGTGCTGTGGATGAGCCCGCGCGTCGGCTTCATCGACATCGCCGACCGCTTCTGCACCGGCAGCTCGATCATGCCGCAGAAGAAGAACCCGGACGTGCCCGAGCTCGCGCGCGGCAAGACGGGCCGCGTGAACGGCCACCTGATGGCGCTGCTGACGCTGATGAAGGGCCAGCCGCTCGCGTACAACAAGGACAACCAGGAAGACAAGGAACCGCTGTTCGACACGGTCGACACCGTCGCCGACACGCTGCGGATCTTCGCCGAGATGGTGGCCGGCATCACCGTGAAGCCGGACGCGATGCGCGCGGCCGCGCTGCAGGGCTTCTCGACCGCCACCGACCTCGCCGACTACCTCGTGAAGCGCGGCCTGCCGTTCCGCGATGCGCACGAAGCCGTCGCGCACGCCGTGAAGATCTGCGACGACCGCGGCATCGACCTGGCCGACCTGACGCTCGACGAGATGAAGCAGGAACTGCCGAACGTCGCGCACCTGATCGGCGAAGACGTGTTCGGCTACCTGACGCTCGAGGGCTCGGTCGCGAGCCGCAACCACCCGGGCGGCACCGCGCCCGACCAGGTGCGTGCGGCGGTCAAGGCGGCGCGCGCCGCGCTCGGCCAGTAAGCCTGCCGTTCCGGACGGACGCCCTCGGCGTCCGTTTTTCATTCGGGCGGCCGTCGCGCCGCCCATCGCCTTCCCTGCTTCCCGAATGCCGCCGATGACCTTTTCCGCCGCGCTCTTCGACATGGACGGCCTGCTCGTCGATTCCGAGCGGACCATCATGAACACGTGGATCGACGTGTCGAATGCGCACGGCGTCACGCTGACCGCCACCGACTACCTGCAGATCGTCGGCCGCTCGTTCGCCGAAGGCCAGGTCATCCTGGCGCGGCTGATCGGCAACCCCGATACGTTCGACGCGGTGCGCATCCGCGTGCGCGAGCAGCTCGCGGCGCCCGAACCGCACCCGAAGTTTCCGCTGAAGCCGGGCGCGTTGGCGCTGCTCGACGCGCTCGCGCAAGCCGGCATTCCGTGCGCGGTCGCGTCGTCGTCCGCGTGCGAGGTCATCCGCGTGCGGCTCGACGCGGTCGGCGTGCTGCCGTTCTTCCGCGCGATCGCGGGCGGCGACGAAGTCGCGCGCGGCAAGCCCGACCCGGCCGTCTACCGGCTCGCGGCCGAACGCCTCGGCGTGCCGGCCCACGCCTGCGTCGCGTTCGAGGACAGCGACTTCGGCGCGCAATCGGCCGCCGGCGCGGGTGCATCGGTCATTACCGTGCCCGACCTGAAGGCGCCGACGCCCGAAATCGTCGCGCTGAGCCTGCACGTGCTCGCGTCGCTCGACGATGCGGTCGCGCTCGTGCCGTCGTGGTTCGGCAAGCTCGATACGCAACGGCCCGCCTGAATCACGGCCGCCAAATGAAAAACGGGCACCTTCTCGGGTGCCCGTTTTGCTTTTTGCCGTCTCGCCGGATCACCGGCGTCGCCATTGCGCTTACTTGTTGCCGGCCGTCTCCGACAGCCGCTTCATCGTCGCGATGCGCGCGCCGATCAGGTCGACGCGGCCGTCCTCGCCGACGAGCGGTGCCGTCGCATCGCGGAACCCGACCCACGCGCGCTGCGCGCGGACGAGCGTCGCGGCCGAATGCGCGGGCATCTTGCGGCGCAGCTTCTGGTAATAGCGGTTCAGGTCGAACAGCGCATGCTCGCACGCGGCGTCCTGTTCGCACGGCCGCACGCGGCGCACGGCCGGATCGCGCGGCGCGTTCGCCGGCTTGGCGTTCGGTTTGGCCCCGCCCTGGGCCGCGCTCGGGGCATCACCCGCGCCGCCCTGCGCGCCGCTCGTGGCCGCGACCGGCACGGCGGCGGGCGGCGGCGCATAGCGATCGGCCGCACAGCGCAGCGCCAGTGCACGGTCGCGCACCGGCTGCAGCTGCAGGTCGGCACTCGACATCGCGTACGACGTCCCGCGCGTGGTGTCGTACACGGCCTTCAGCAGAAGCACTTCGTCCTTGCGCCACGTGAGCCAATGGCGCTGGCTGTCCTGCCAGCCGCGCTTCGCATCGGCCGGCGCATCCTTCAACAGGCGCTGGTACGCGCCGTCCATCACGGCCTGCCACTGCTGCTGCGCCTCGCCCATGCACTGGATCTGGCCGGCCGGCGACGACCGGTCGCGCCGCGCGAGACACTGCCGCATCGCGACGTCGATCGGGTCGGCCGCCGCGACTTCCGCGTGCGCGGCCCCGACTCCCGCCAGCCCTGCCGACCCTGCCGCCCAGACGACGAGCGCGGCCAGCGCCGCACGCATCGCCTGGATTCGTCCGTGCGTCGCCATCAGTCGCGCACGCAGTCGACGAAGTACTCGACCCGGCCGTTCACCTCTTCCGCGACGAGGCCGTGGATGTCGGTGTGGAAGCCCGGGAAGCGTTCGTTGAAGTCGCGCGCGAACCGCAGGTAGTTCACGATCGTCTTGTTGAAGCGCTCGCCCGGGATCAGCAGCGGAATGCCCGGCGGGTACGGCGTGAGCAGGATGCTCGTCACGCGGCCTTCGAGCTCGTCGAGCGGCACGCGGTCGATCTTGCGGTGCGCGAGCTTCGCGAACGCGTCCGACGGCTTCATCGCCGGTTCCATGTCCGACAGGTACATCTCGGTCGTCAGGCGGGCGATGTCGTTCGCGCGGTACACGTCGTGGATCTGCGTGCACAGGTCGCGCAGGCCGACACGCTCGTAGCGCGGATGCTGCGCGACGAATTCCGGCAGCACGCGCCACAGCGGCTGGTTGTTGTCGTAGTCGTCCTTGAACTGCTGCAGCTCGGTCACCATCGAGTTCCAGCGGCCCTTCGTGATGCCGATCGTGAACATGATGAAGAACGAATACAGGCCGGTCTTCTCGACGATGATCCCGTGCTCGGCCAGGTACTTCGTGACGATCGCGGCCGGAATGCCGGTTTCGCCGAACTCGCCGTCGACGTCGAGCCCCGGCGTGATGATCGTCGCCTTGATCGGGTCGAGCATGTTGAAGCCTTCCGCCAGCGGGCCGAAGCCGTGCCAGTGGTCGTTCGGCTTCAGCATCCAGTCCTCGCGCGAACCGATGCCTTCTTCCGACAGGTTGTCCGGGCCCCACACGCTGAAGAACCAGTCGTCGCCGTATTCGGCGTCGACCTTGCGCATCGCGCGGCGGAAGTCGATCGCCTCGGCGATCGATTCCTCGACGAGCGCGGTGCCGCCCGGCGGCTCCATCATCGCGGCCGCGACGTCGCACGACGCGATGATCGCGTACTGCGGGCTCGTCGACGTGTGCATCAGGTACGCCTCGTTGAAGCGGTGCTTGTCGAACGTGCGGTTCTCCGAATCCTGCACGACGATCTGCGAGGCCTGCGAGATGCCTGCGAGCAGCTTGTGCGTCGAGTGCGTCGCGAACACGAGCGCGCCGGTGCGCGGACGGCCGTCGCCGATCGCGTGCATGTCGCGGTAGAAGTCGTGGAACGTCGCATGCGGCAGCCACGCTTCGTCGAAGTGCAGCGTGTCGAGCAGGTCGCCGAGCAGGTCCTTGATCATCTCGACGTTGTAGACGACGCCGTCGTACGTGCTCTGCGTGATCGTCAGGATGCGCGGCTTCATGTCCGGGTTCTCGCGCATCGCTTCGCGCGCGAACGGGTTCGCCTCGATCTTCTTGCGGATGTTCTCCGGCTTGAATTCGTCGCGCGGGATCGGCCCGATGATGCCGAAATGGTTGCGCGTAGGCGTGAGGAACACGGGAATCGCGCCCGTCATCGTGATCGCGTGCAGGATCGACTTGTGGCAGTTGCGGTCGACCAGCACGATGTCGCCCGGGGCGACCGTCGCGTGCCAGACGATCTTGTTCGACGTCGACGTGCCGTTGGTCACGAAGAACAGGTGGTCCGCGCTGAAGATGCGCGCCGCGTTGCGCTCGGACGCCGCGACCGGGCCCGTGTGGTCGAGCAGCTGGCCGAGTTCGTCCACGGCGTTGCAGACGTCCGCGCGCAGCATGTTCTCGCCGAAGAACTGGTGGAACATCTGGCCGAGCGGGTTCTTCAGGAACGCGACGCCGCCCGAGTGGCCCGGGCAGTGCCACGAGTACGAGCCTTCGTCCGCGTACTTCACGAGTTCCTTGAAGAACGGCGGCGCGAGCGAGTCGAGATAGACCTTCGCCTCGCGAATGATGTGGCGCGCGACGAACTCCGGCGTGTCCTCGAACATGTGGATGAAGCCGTGCAGCTCGCGCAGGATGTCGTTCGGCAGGTGGCGCGACGTGCGCGTCTCGCCGTACAGGAAGATCGGGATGTCCGCGTTGCGGCGGCGCACTTCGGTGACGAACGCGCGCAGCTCGATGATCGCGGTCGCGAGCTCGGGCAGCTCGCCGTCCTGGCCGGTCTCGCCGAGCATGAGTTCGTCGTCGTCGATCGACAGGATGAAGCACGACGCGCGGCTCGACTGCTGCGCGAACGACGTCAGATCGCCGTAGCTCGTGAGGCCGAGGACTTCGACGCCCTCCTTCTCGATCGCTTCGGCCAACGCCCGGATGCCGGAGCCCGAGATGTTCTCGGAGCGGAAATCTTCGTCGATGATGACGACGGGGAAACGAAACTTCATGGGCGATTCTCCAAAAAGAACGACCGCGGCGCGTCACGCGCAGCGGTCACCCGGAAACTGGTGAGACGTTATGCAACCAGATCAGGTTTTCGGCAGCGTGACACCACGCTGCCCCTGATACTTGCCGCCGCGATCCGCGTACGACACGTCGCACACTTCGTCGCTCTCGAAGAAGAGCACCTGGGCGACGCCTTCGTTCGCGTAGATCTTCGCGGGCAGCGGCGTGGTGTTCGAGAATTCCAGCGTGACGTAGCCTTCCCACTCGGGTTCGAACGGCGTCACGTTGACGATGATCCCGCAGCGCGCATAGGTCGACTTGCCGAGGCAGACCGTCAGCACGGTGCGCGGGATGCGGAAATATTCGACGGTGCGGGCCAGCGCGAACGAGTTCGGCGGGATGATGCACACGTCGCCCTTGAAATCGACAAACGAACCCTCGTCGAAGTTCTTCGGGTCGACGATCGTCGAGTTGATGTTCGTGAAGATCTTGAATTCGTCCGCGCAGCGGATGTCGTAGCCGTAGCTCGACGTGCCGTAGCTGACGATCCGGCGGCCGTCCTCGGACGCGCGGACCTGATCGGGCACGAACGGCTCGATCATCTTGTGCTCTTCGGCCATGCGCCGAATCCATTTGTCGGACTTGATGCTCATATCGGGGCGCCTGCAAACGCTGCGTGACGGGAAACGAAGGCCGCCATTCAGGACGGCGGCCAGGGAAAGGCCGACATTTTACGCGATCATCGGCGCACGCACGCGGCGGCCGTCAACGGATCACGCCACAGGCGAGCGCGGGCCCCGCGCCATGCTGCGGAAACGCGGGATCGCTCGGTTCGCGGTGCACCAGCGCCGCGCGGTTCATCGCCGAACGCACGCCATCGAGGGCCAGATCGGGCGCGACAATGAAGCCGGCCGCGACGCCGTTCGCGTCCGCGTGGATGTTGCCGAGATCGCCGGCGACGCGGGCACCCGCGCGCAGCCGGTCGGCCGCCGGCGCGAACACCTGGCCGGCGCTCGAGCCGTCGCCCGCGTTGCAATCGCCGCGTTCGTGTACCTGCAAGGCGTGATCGCTGTTCGGCGGCAGCCCGGCCAGGTTGTAGGTAACCTGCACGCCGTCCGGACGCTCGACGAACGTCACCGCGCCGCGCGCCTGCGAGCCGACCGTCGGCTGCAGCTGTGCGTCGGCCCGTTTTTCGTGCGACGAGGAAAAGGAGGTGCAGCCGGCCAGCAGGCCCAGCGCGGCGGCGGCCAGCAGCGCGCACCGCACGCGGCCGGCGTACACGCCGTGATGTCGTTGTTTCATTCGATCCTCATGCCGGCTGACGGCCGTTTGACACGACGGCCGCGCCGGGCGGGTAAAGGGACCCGGGAAAAGTCGCCATGATACCGCGCCTCGCGGCGCCGTAAACAGCGTGAGGCCCCGCCCCGCAAGGGTTTTACGTATTTTGAACAACGATCGACGGGAACTTCGACGTCATGTCGCGCGATCGCTCGGCAATCGCCAGCGCAACCCCGCGCGCGATTTCGCGATAGCGACGCGCCAGCGCGCCGTCGGCATCGGCCACGACCGTCGGCGTGCCGCTGTCGGCGCGCTCGCGGATCGCGATGTCGAGCGGCAGGCTGCCGAGCACGTTCACGCCGTACTCCTTCGCCATCCGCTCGGCCCCGCCGGCGCCGAAGATGTGCTCCTCGTGGCCGCAGTTCGAGCAGGTGTGGATGCTCATGTTCTCGACGATGCCGAGGATCGGAATCCCGACCTTCTCGAACATCTTCAGGCCCTTCTTCGCATCGAGCAGCGCGATGTCCTGCGGCGTCGTGACGATCACCGCGCCCGTGACGGGCACGCGCTGCGCGAGCGTCAGCTGGATGTCGCCCGTGCCGGGCGGCATGTCGACGATCAGGTAGTCGAGCTCGCGCCAGTTGGTCTGGCGCAGCAGCTGCTCGAGCGCGGAAGTCGCCATCGGGCCGCGCCACACCATCGGGTTGTCTTCCTCGATCAGGAAGCCGATCGAGTTCGCCTGCAGCCCGTGGCCGACGAGCGGGTTCATCGACTGGTTGTCGGGCGACTCGGGGCGCTGGCCGTGGATGCCGAGCATCGTCGGCAGCGACGGACCGTAGATGTCGGCGTCGAGGATGCCGACCGACGCGCCCTCCGCGGCAAGCGCGAGCGCGAGGTTGACGGCCGTCGTGCTCTTGCCGACACCGCCCTTGCCCGACGCGACCGCGACGATGTTCTTCACGTTCGGCAGCAATTTCACGCCGCGCTGCACCGTGTGCGCGACGATCTCCTGCGAGACCGCGACGCGCGCGTCGCGCACGCCGGCCACGGCCTGGAGCGCCGCGGCGATGCGGGCGCGCACGTCGTCGTGCTGGCTGCGCGCGGGATAACCGAGCACCACGTCGAGCGCCACGACGTCGCCGTCTATCGCGACGTTGCGCACGCCCTTGTTCGCCGCATACGGACGGCCGGTATTGGGGTCGACGACAGCCGCCAAAGCGGCGTCGACTTGTGCCCGGTCAATGCTCATCGAAACTCCGTGAAAACGTTTTTCTCGCGCGCAAACGTCAAAAAATATCAAATTACCGCGCGAAAATCGGGAAAAGTGAAAGAATCTGTTGCATGCCATTGCGCGAACGCGCGACCCGGCGCACTCTTCGCGTGCGGCATGCTATAGGGCCAAATCGGCCACTCACCGCCTATATTGTAGAGGCTGACGCGTCGCCCTGCCTGAACAGCCACGCTGACGGACAGGGCATGCGACCGCCTCGGCGGCTGCCGCGAGCGCAGGCCGGCCTTCCTTTTCGGACGGTCCGCGCAGGGAGCCGTAACTGTTGTTTGTCGTCGTTGTCGACTCGTTCAACCAAGAGAGGAATCCAAGATGAACATGAAAATCGCGACCCGCTTGTCCGTCTTCGCATTGGCCGGCGCATTGCTGGCAGGCTGCGCCACGCAGCAAGGCAACAACGCGGCCGTCGGTACCGGCACGGGTGCGGCACTGGGCGCAGGTATCGGCGCACTGGCGGGCGGCGGCAAGGGCGCGGCGATCGGCGCTGGCGTCGGCGCACTGGTCGGCGGCGTGACGGGTTACAACTGGCAGGCGATCAAGAACAAGCTCGCACCGTCGGCAGCGCAAACGGGTACGCAAGTGACCGAGCAGCCGGACGGCTCGCTGAAGCTGAACGTGCCGAGCTCGGTGACGTTCGCGACGAACCAGTACGCGATCACGCCGGCCTTCACGCCGCTGCTGAACGACCTGGCGACGACGCTGAACCAGAACCCGCAAGTGACGGCTTCGATCGTCGGCTACACGGACAGCACGGGCTCGGCCCAGCTGAACCAGACGCTGTCGCAGAACCGCGCGCAAAGCGTCGTGAACGCACTGGCGCAGCGCGGCGTGAACGGCGGCCGCCTGTCGGCGCAAGGCATGGGCGCATCGAACCCGATCGCGGACAACGCGACCGAAGCCGGCCGCGCACAGAACCGCCGCGTCGAAATCTACCTGCGCGCAGCGCAGGCGCAGTAAGCGCGCGACGAGGGGAACGCGCGGGCCCGCCGCCCGCGCAGCCCCGCCGGACAAGGCTTCCGGCGGAGCCGGTAACAAATCGAAAAAATTTTCGAACTTCTGTCGCAGGCCGTGGTCAGTATTTACGGTACGCGGCTGGTGTTGCCGGCGCGTCACCATTCTCCTCTTGTCGTTGTTGCTCCGGGGCCGTATCCGCCCCGGTTTTTTTTGCCCGCAGAATTCGTGCTGCATCGCAGCACCGCACCGTCGGGCACGCCGCATGCGCGGCCCCGCCCGTTTCGGCGCCCGGTCCTAGGGCGCCCGCCCGCGTCGCTGTTGCGCACCCCTGCTAGAATCGCAGTTTCCCGTCGTTTTTCCGCTGTTCCTCTACAGACCCTATGTCCGCATCCGACCTCACTTCCGTGCAGGCTGCGGCGCCGCAAGGTGGCCGCCAGATCCTCGTTACGTCCGCACTGCCCTATGCCAACGGGCAGATCCACATCGGCCACCTGGTCGAGTACATCCAGACCGACATCTGGGTGCGGACGCTGCGAATGCATGGCCATGAGGTCTACTACATCGGCGCCGACGACACGCACGGCACGCCGATCATGCTGCGCGCGGAGAAGGAAGGCCTGACCCCGAAGCAGCTGATCGATCGCGTGTGGACCGAACACAAGCGCGACTTCGACAGCTTCGGCGTGTCGTTCGACAACTTCTACTCGACCGATTCGGACGAGAACCGCGTGCTGAGCGAGAAGATCTACGTCGCGCTGCAGGACGCCGGCTTCATCGCCGAGCGCGAGATCGAGCAGGCGTACGATCCCGTCAAGGAAATGTTCCTGCCGGATCGCTTCATCAAGGGCGAGTGCCCGAAGTGCCACGCGAAGGACCAGTACGGCGACAACTGCGAAGTGTGCGGCTCGACCTACCTGCCGACCGAACTGCTGAACCCGTACTCGGTGGTATCGGGCGCGACGCCGGTGCGCAAGACCTCGAAGCACTACTTCTTCCGCCTGTCCGATCCGCGCTGCGAAACGTTCCTGCGCGAATGGGTGAGCGGCCTCGCGCAGCCCGAAGCGACCAACAAGATGCGCGAATGGCTCGGCGACGCCGGCGAAGCCAAGCTCGCCGACTGGGACATCTCGCGTGACGCGCCGTACTTCGGCTTCGAGATCCCGGGCGCACCCGGCAAATATTTCTACGTGTGGCTCGACGCGCCGGTCGGCTACTACGCGAGCTTCAAGAACCTGTGCGAGCGCAACGGCATCGACTTCGATGCGTGGGTCCGCCCGGGCTCGACCACCGAGCAGTACCACTTCATCGGCAAGGACATCCTGTACTTCCACACGCTGTTCTGGCCCGCGATGCTCGAGTTCTCGGGCCACCGCACGCCGACCAACGTGTTCGCGCACGGGTTCCTGACGGTCGACGGCGCGAAGATGTCGAAGTCGCGCGGCACGTTCATCACCGCGCAGAGCTACATCGACACGGGCCTGAACCCCGAATGGCTGCGCTACTACTTCGCCGCGAAGCTGAACGCGACGATGGAAGACATCGACCTGAACCTCGACGACTTCCAGGCGCGCGTGAACAGCGACCTCGTCGGCAAGTACGTGAACATCGCGAGCCGCGCGGCAGGCTTCCTGATCAAGCGCTTCGACGGCCGCGTGCAGGACAGCGCGATGAACCATCCGCTCGTCGCGAAGCTGCGCGAGGCGATCCCGCAGATCGCCGCGCACTACGAAGCACGCGAGTACGGCCGCGCGCTGCGCCACACGATGGAGCTCGCGGACGAAGTGAATGCGTACGTCGACGGCGCGAAGCCGTGGGATCTCGCAAAGGATCCGGCCAACGCGGTCGCGCTGCACGAAACCTGCAGCGTGAGCCTCGAGTCGTTCCGCCTGCTGTCGCTCGCGCTGAAGCCGGTGATGCCGCGCGTGGCCGAAGCCGTCGAGTCGTTCTTCGGGATCGCGCCGCTCGCCTGGGCCGATGCCGCGAAGCCGCTGTCGTCGGAGCAGCCGATCAAGGCGTACCAGCACCTGATGACGCGCGTCGACCCGAAGCAGATCGAGGCGCTGCTGGCCGCGAACCGCGATTCGCTGCAGGCCGAAGCCACCGGCGCGGCCGTCGCGAGCGCGAACGCCGCGAAGGATGCGAAGAACAACGCGAAGGCGAACGCGAAGCAGGCTGTCGTGAACGGCGCGGACGACGCACCGATCTCGATCGACGATTTCGCGAAGATCGACCTGCGCATCGCGAAGATCGTCGCGTGCCAGGCCGTCGAAGGCTCGGACAAGCTGCTGCAGCTCACGCTCGACGTCGGCGAGGAAAAGACCCGCAACGTGTTCTCGGGCATCAAGTCCGCGTATCAGCCCGAGCAACTCGTCGGCAAGCTGACCGTGATGGTCGCGAACCTCGCGCCGCGCAAGATGAAGTTCGGCCTGTCCGAAGGGATGGTACTCGCCGCGTCGGCCACCGACGAGAAGGCCGAGCCGGGCCTCTACATCCTCGAGCCGCACAGCGGCGCGAAGCCCGGCATGCGCGTGAAGTAAGCCGAACGCGCTGCCGCTTGCGCAAAAACGAAGCCCCGCACGATGTGCGGGGCTTTTTTCATGGCTGCTCGGCGCGCCGCCCGCGCGCGCCGTCGCTGCTGAACCAGCGATCAAAACGCCGCGTGTAGTTCAGGTCGACGCCCTGGAACGTGCCGCCGTACGCGGATACCGACCAGAAACGCGTCAGGTTGATCGTCGCCTTGAACGCGTTCGCCGCCGATTGCAGCCCCTGCTCGAAGCCGAGCACGAAGCGCTCGTTGATCGCCTTCGACACCAGCACGACCTGCGGATCGGTCAGGCCGACTTCACTGCGGCCGACCGAGACCTCGTCGAGACCGAAGGTCTGCGCGACGCGCTTGCCGGTCACGCTGCCGAGCAGCCCGAGCGCCGCCGTCATCGCCCCCTGCTGGCCGACGTTGTTGCCCTGGTCGGTGCCGTGGCCGAACAGCAGCCACGACAGCTTTTCGTTGTCCGTGACGTTCGGCTCCGACACGAGCTTGACCGTCAGCGACTGGATCGTGCCCGTGACCTGCACGCCGGCCTCGACTTCCTGGTTGCGCCGCATCGCAAGGATGTTGACGCCCGGGTTCGACACGGGGCCGTTGAACGTGAAGAAGCCATTCTCGATCGCGAGCTTGCGGCCGAACGACGTGTACGTCGATCCTTCGGTCACGCGCACGTTGCCGACCGCGCGCAGCGGCACGCCCGGCGCGCTCATCACGGTGATCGTGCCGCGTAGCCCGAGATCCGCTCCGTGGCCCTTGAAGCGGAAGTTGTTGCCAAGGCCGATGTCGACATTCGCGCGCGGCGCGAGCGACGGCGCCGGCTTGTCCTCGGCCGGCTTCGGCTTCGCGACCGCGGTGCCGGTCGGCGTCTCGCCGCGCACCGTGCCGCCCGGCTGCACGATCACGACATCGTCCGACAGGTGCGGGGCCGATTCCTCGGGCAGGTCGAACAATGCGCGGTCGACGACGAACTTGCCGTCGATCGACAGCGCGCCGCGCGGTCCGTCGTTCGCGACCGTCGCCTTGCCCGACAGCGACAGCTTGCGGTCCGGCGCCGCGAACAGCTCGAGCTTGTCCGCGACGATGCTCGCGGTCAGGTCGGGCGCCTCGCCGTCGAGGCGCACGCGGCCGAGCATGCGCAGCGTACCGTCGCCGCCGTGGAACTCGACCTGCTGGAATTCGACGAGGTTGTCCGACAGCTTGACGCGCACGATGCCGTCCTTCAACTGCACGCCCTGGTCGATGAGCGTCGCGGACAGGTCGTCACCCGTCAGCATCCCCGACAGGTTCGGCTTCACCGGCGTGCCGGCGACCGTCAGCTTCAGCGCCGCGCGCCCACCGAGCAGGTAGCTCGGCCCGAACAGGTTGCCGGTCGTCTTCAGCGCCGGGATGTCGGCGTCGATGCGACCCGACAGCGGGCCGTCGTCGACCACGCCGAACATCCCGTCGCGCAGCGCGAACGGCACGACGACGTTCGCGTCGAGCGTGCCGATCCGGCTCGCCTTCGCGAGCGCCGTCACGTTGAGCCGGTTGCCGGGCGTGAAGCTCGCGCGCGCGGACAGGTCGGTCAGCCCCAGCGAGGCGATGCCGCGCCCGCTTTCGATCGTCACGTCGCCGCCGCGGCGCTTCACCTGAACGTAGCCTGTCGCGTTCGCGCCGAGCGAGAAATCCCAGTCGGCATCGAGCACGACGTCGGTGCGCACCGGCGGCCGCTGGCCCGTCAGTTCCTGGCGGACCTCGAGGAAACGCGCGACCGACGCACCGGTCACCGAGCCCGCCGAGCGCATCTGGCCGTGATCGAACACGAACGACTTCAGGTCGATCGCCGCGCCTTCGAGCGTGAGCCGCGTCGCGCCGAGCGTCACACGGCCGGCGCCGGCCGACACGGTCAGCGGCGACTGCAGCGCGATGGCCGGTGTGCCGCGGTTGGCAAGACGCGTGACGGTGCCGTCCCAGCGCATCCCGTCGCGGTTCTCGACCACGCCGCCATTCGCCGCAAGCGTCACGTCGATCACGCGGCCGCCGGCCGCCCCGAGCGCCGACGCGTCGAGCGTGTGCTTCGCGCGCGTGCCGTCGAGGTTCGCGCGCAGCGATTTCAGCTTCAGCGAGCCGAGCGCGAGGTCGGACGCATCGGCCGTGAACACGAGCGCGCCGTGCGCGCCGTCGCGGATGTCCGCGCGGCCCTGCGCGGCACCGATCCGGTTCGAGCCGACGACGACGTGCTCGGCCTTGTAGGTGGCCGTCACGTTCGGGTGCGCGAAGCTGCCGGTCAGGTCGCCCTGCGCCTGCACGAGCCCTTGCACGCCGAAGCCGAGCCGGTCGAGCTGCGGCGCGTCGACGACGAAGCGCAGCCGGTCGCCGGGCGCGCCGAAGCTGCCGCGCAGGTCGACGTGGTTGCCCGCGATCGACAGGTTCGCGTTGCTCGGCAAGATGCGCGAGCCGGCCAGCTGCACGACGCCCGCGCCGGTCAGCGGCACGCCGTCGTACAGGCTGTCGCCGAGCTTGAAGGTCGCCTTCGTCGATACCTGCGGCGCGAATGCGCCCGACGCCGTCAGCGTGCCCGACACGCGCGTCTCGCCGCGCGGGGCAGGCGCTTTCGTGGCCTTGGCGGGCGCCTTGCCGCCCCCCGCCTTCGGCGCGCTCATCGCGGCGAGCAGCAGCGGGTCGAATGCGGTCAGCGTCGCCTTCGCGTCATAGCTCGAATGCGCATCGTGGCGGAACACACCCGTCAGGTCGATCCGGCCCTTGCCCGCCGTCACGCGCGCGTCGGTCAGCACGGTCTGCTGCGGCGTCAGCGCAACCTTCGCGCGGGCGCCGAGCGCGAGCTTCGGATCGTTCAGGTTGAAGTCGACGGTCGTGACATCGCCCGCGAGCGTCACGCCGAGCGGGCCGGCGAGGCGCATCGGCCGCAGCTCGGCGACGAACGCATTCAGGTCGAGGTTCGCGACCTTCAGGTCGAAGCGGCCCTTGCCGCCCGTCAGCGTGCCGTTGCCTGTCACGCTGCCGTCGCGAATCAGCTTCAGCGCGAGATCGTCGATCCGCTGCGCGTGCGCGTCGAGATGCACGTTCGCGTGCGCGTCGATCACCGGCAGCAAATGCTCGCCGAGCGTACCGGGCTTCGCGTTGACGATCGACACCGGGCCGGTCACCGCGAAACCCTTCGCGGGCTCGGCCCCGGCCGGCGCGGTCACCGGCGCGAGTTCCGCGCGCACCGCGAGATCGGCGGCCGGCGCGCCGGGCGCGAGCGCCTGCGGGTTCACGTGATCGAACGCGAGCGATGCGCGCGTGAGCGGCACCGCCCCGAACGGCGCGGCCTCGACGTGCGCGCGCCCGTTCAGCTTCATCCCGCTTGCGTCGACTTCGGCGATGAGCGCCTCGAGCGAGCCCGACACGCGCGCACGCGCGTCGACCGGCTCGTCGGACAGCTTGCCCGCATAGGTGGCGTCACCCGTCAGCGCGAACGGCTTCACGCCGTCGAGCTTCGCGCGCGCGGTCAGCGCGCCGTACGGCGTATCGATGCCCGCGAGCACGAGTTCATGGTGACGGCCGTCGCTGCGGCCGTTCAGCGCGATATGGTCGAGCTGCGTCGTCGAGCCGCCGTCGTGGATCGCGAGATGATCGACGCGCAGATCGTCGATCCGCAACTGCAGCGGCAGGCTGAGGTCCTGCGGCGTCGTACTCGGCGTCGACGGCCCCGGCGCGATCCGCACGTCGATCGTGCCGGCGCGAAGGTACGCGATGGACAGCCGCCACGGCGCGCGGGTCAGGGCCCAGCGGCCGTCGAGCCGGTCGATGCGGATTTCGGTGCCGGTGCCGTCGGGGCTCGTCCACGCGAAGCCGCGCAACCGCACGCCGGTCGCAAGCGAGCCGCCGTCGAGCGTGCCCGCGAGCCGCGCGCCGAGCACGCGGCCAGCCACCTGCCACGCGAGCCGCGTGCCGTGCTCGGTCGTCGCCGCGGCCAGCACGAGGCCGACCGCCAGCACGACGAGCAGCACGACCGTGACAAGCGTCCACGCGACGAACCGCCCGATCCGCGCGACAGGCCCGCGGCGCGGCGCGCGCGGCGGCGCGTCGGGCGCGCCGTCGGGCGAGTCCGGATCGTGAGGCGGCGGCGTGTCGTTCGGCTCCTTCGTCATGCGGTTCGTCGTCGGTGAAGCGGTACGGTCAGAAAGCGATGCCGAGCGTCAGGTACGGGCGCACGCTATGGTTGCGCAACCCGTACGCGACGTCGACGTTGATCGGGCCGACGGGGCTGCGCCAGCGCGCGCCGATGCCGACACCCGGGTAGAACACGCGCTCGCCCCACGCATCGGTGGCGGTGCCGATGTCGAAGAACGTCGCGGCGCCCCAGTCGCGGTTGAACCAGTGCTGGTATTCGGCGGTGCCCGTCATCAGGTACTTGGTCGGCAGCACGGAACCGTCGACGCTGTTACCGATGCTCTGGTAGCCGTAGCCGCGCACCGAGTTCGAGCCGCCCGCGCGAAACAGCAGCGACGCCGGCACGCCGGTCGAGCTGCCGCTCGTGAACACGCCGCCGAGCTCCGCACGGAACACGAACAGGTCGCGCTTGCCGATCGGCAGGTACTGCTGGCCGCGCGCGTAGCCGCGGATGAAGGACTGGTCGGTCAGCACGCCCTTGACCGCGAAGCCGGCCTCCGCGTGGATCAGGTTGCCCGAACGCGGAAACAGCGGATCGTCGACGTTGCGGCGCGTCCACGCCCATTGCGGCACGAGCGCGCGGCTCGTGGTCGGCCCGGCGCCGTTCTGGTCGAGCCGGTCCTGGTAGTACATCAGCGAATACGAATAGTCGATGAACTGGCCGGTGCGCGTGCGCTGCGCGCCGACCCGCGCGCTGTAGATGCGCGTGTCCGACACGTTGGTGTTCGTGTACGACGCGAGCACGCTGTTGGTCCAGCCCTTCTCGCCCGGCGGCATCGACAGCTGGACCTGCCCGTATTGCTGGATCTGGTCGAGCCGGCCCGACACGGTCAGCGGCCACGCGGCGCCGAACGTGTCGAGATACGTGTAGGAACCCTGCACGTGCGGCCCGGTATCGGTGGCAAAACCGACGCCGCCGCGGATGTTGTTGTACGGAAACTCGCTGACCTTCACGTGCACGGGCGTACGCTCGGGCTTCGCCGTATCGTCGCCGACATCGATTGCGACACTCGCGTAATACGGCGTGTTCTGCAACTGCCGCTGCAGTTCGGTGATCCGCTGCACGTCGTAGATCTCGCCTTCCGACAGCGGATTGACGTTCGTGACGATCTTTTCCGGATAGCGCCGCACGCCGTCGACGTCGACCTTGCCTATCGTGAACGTCGGGCCGCTGTCGAACGTGACCGCGAGCATCGCGCGCTGCGTGCGCGGGTCGATGCGCGCTTCGGACGACGCGATCTTCCCGCCGAGATAGCGGTGCGACTGCAGTTGCCTGAGCGCCGCGCCCTTCGCGCCGTCCCAGTCGGACTGAGTGAACGGATCGCCCGGCTTCAGCGAGAACGCGAAGCGGGTCGCGGCTTCCTGCTTCGGATCCTCGGTGTCGATGGGCCCCTTGAACGTCAGCTCGACGCTCGACACGATCGTCTGCTTCCCGGGATCGACCGCGATGCGCACGTCGCGCTTGCCGTCGCGCGTGCGCACGTCGGTGCGCACGACCGGCGAGAAATAGCCGGCCGTCGCGGTCAGGTCGCGCACCTGCTGCGGCGTGGCGGTCACGAGGAAGTCGAACTGGTCGTCGCTGATGTCGTCGCGCTTCGCGAAGCGCGCGATGTCGAGATGCGACTTGAGCAGTTTGCGAACCGAGCGCGGCGCGTCGATGTCGACGTCGTACTTCGCGTGGGCCGGCAGCGCGAAGCATGCGGCAAGGCAACCCGCAAGGGCCACCCGCGCGGCGCGGGCGCGATTGCGTTCCACGCGCGGGACCGCGTCATGTGCCGTGTGTGCTTGCTGGTTCGACTGCCCCGCCAAATATGACCTCGCCCTCGGTTATCACGGTTTTGTGGAAAACCCTGTATTTGACCACAGGGTGCCGGCACCAAAGCTTAATGTTTGTAAACCGCCTGGACCGCAGCGCCCTGCGTGACGGTGCGCTTCCGGGCGCCCGCCACCTGCCGGCCCGCGGATTCGACGCGCGATTGACGCCGGCCGTTCCCGCGATGCGGTAAAATCCCGCCATCGTGAATCCGGCGCATCGTGCGCCGCCCGAAACGGAAAATCCAGCCATGCCGTACCAGTCCGATGTCACGCAGTTCCTGAACCAGCTCAAGCAGCAGAAGCCGACGCTCGAGGACGAGCAGCGCAAGGGCCGTTCCCTGCTGTGGGACAAGCAGCCGATCGACCTCGAAGAGCGCGCCGAGCAGCAGGAATCGCGCGTGAAGCAAACGTCGTACGTCTACTACCAGAACTTCTGACGACGTGAGCGCCGCCGACGAGGCCAGCGCCGCCCGGCAGGACGACGCGATCGCCGCGCCCGCGGGCGCCGATTCGACGCCCGACACGGTCGACGGCGTCGCGGCATTCGCTCGCCTGTACGGCGAGCCGCTCTTCAAGCTGCCGCAGGATCTCTACATCCCGCCCGATGCGCTCGAGGTCTTCCTCGAGACCTTCGAAGGCCCGCTCGACCTGCTGCTCTACCTGATCCGCAAGCAGAACTTCAACGTGCTCGACATCCCGATGGCGCAGGTCACCGCGCAATACCTGGGCTACGTCGACCAGATCCGCACGTCGAACCTGGAGCTGGCGGCCGAGTACCTGCTGATGGCCGCGATGCTGATCGAGATCAAGTCGCGGATGCTGCTGCCGGTCAAGAAGGCCGACACCGGCGAGGAAGCCGAGGATCCGCGCGCCGAACTCGTGCGCCGCCTGCTCGAATACGAGCAGATGAAGCTCGCCGCGCAGCGGCTCGACCAGTTGCCGCAGCTCGGCCGCGACTTCCTGCGCGCCGAGGTCTACATCGAGCAGAGCGTCACGCCGCGCTTCCCCGACGTGAATTCGGACGACCTGCGCGCCGCATGGGCCGACGTGCTCAAGCGCGCGAAGCTCGTCCAGCACCACAAGATCTCGCGCGAGGAGCTGTCGGTGCGCGAGCACATGAGTCTGATCCTGCGCCGGCTACAGAACGCGCGCTTCATGGAGTTCGCCGAGCTGTTCGACACGTCGCGCGGCGTGCCGGTCGTCGTCGTGAATTTCATCGCGATGCTCGAACTCGCGCGCGAGTCGCTCCTCGAAATCACGCAGGCCGAGCCGTTCGCGCCGATCTACGTGCGTCTCGCGTACCTGCCCGCGTAACACCCGCGCCCGCCCTTCCCGCTCTCCCGCTTCATCCCGGCACGCTCGCCGCTACGCCGCAGTCCAGCGCGGCCGCGCGCGGGGTTGCCGGCACGCCCGATTAAAAAGTGAACGACCGTTCTTTTTTCGATGCGTTTGGCGGCCAAATCCTCTACAATCCGCCGACGCCCGATGCGCCGCCCGCGCGCCGGCGTTCTCCGCTTCGACCCCGACGCCGCTGCTGCGGCGCCAACGCGCGCCAGCGCGAGGAACCCGCTACCCGATCATGAAAGTCATCAGCTCGATCCATGAACTGCGCGACCAGCTGCGCGGACAGAACCGCACGGCGTTCGTGCCGACGATGGGCAACCTGCACGAAGGGCACCTGTCGCTGATGCGCCTCGCGCGCCAGCACGGCGACCCGGTCGTGGCGAGCATCTTCGTCAACCGGCTGCAATTCGGCCCGAACGAGGATTTCGACAAGTATCCGCGCACGCTGCAGGACGATATCGAGAAGCTGCAGAAGGAAAACGTCTACGTGCTGTTCGCGCCGACCGAGCGCGACATGTACCCGGAACCGCAGGAATACCGCGTGCTGCCGCCGGACGATCTCGGCGGGATCCTCGAAGGGGAATTCCGGCCCGGCTTCTTCACCGGCGTGTGCACGGTCGTGGCGAAGCTGATGGCCTGCGTGCAGCCGCGCGTCGCCGTGTTCGGCAAGAAGGACTACCAGCAGCTGATGATCGTGCGCCGCATGTGCCAGCAGCTCGCGCTGCCGGTCGACATCATCGCCGCCGAAACCGTGCGCGACGAGGACGGCCTCGCGCTGTCGTCGCGCAATCGCTACCTGTCGGCCGACGAGCGCGGCGAGGCGCCCGAACTCGCGAAGACGCTGCAGCGCATCCGCGAAAGCGTGCTCGGCGGCGAGCGCGACCTCGGCAAGCTCGAGGAACTGGCCCGCACGCATCTGGCCGGCCGCGGCTGGGCGCCCGACTACATCTCGATCCGCCGCCGAGCGAACCTGATCGCGCCGGACGCGGCCCAGCTCGAAGCCGGCGAACCGCTCGTCGTCGTCGCCGCCGCGAAGCTCGGCGCGACGCGCCTCATCGACAACCTGGAAATCTGACGGGCCGCCCCGCCCTCGCCTCTCACGCATCACGGAGACACCATGCAGCGCCACATGCTCAAATCGAAGATCCACCGTGCGGCCGTCACGCACTGCGAGCTGCACTACGAAGGCTCGTGCGCGATCGACGAAGACCTGCTCGAAGCCTCGGGCATCATCGAGAACGAACGGATCGACATCTGGAACATCAACAACGGCGAGCGCTTCTCGACGTACGCGATCAAGGGTGAGCGCGGCAGCGGGATGATCTCGCTGAACGGCTCGGCCGCGCGTCGCGCGCAACTCGGCGACCTCGTGATCATCGCGGCCTTCGCGATGGTCGACGAAGCCGAGCTGCAGGCCGGCTGGAAGCCGAAGCTCGTGTTCATGGACGACGGCAACAAGATCAAGGGCCACCGCGATCACGTGCCGACGCAGAACTGGACCTGACCCGGCCACCTGCCCGCGTGCCATGGCGCGCGGGCGCGGCGGGCCCGCTTGTGGTCGAAGGGCCGGATGCCGTACTCGACGGCATCCGGCCCTTTCTCATTTCATCGCGCGCCGCCCGGCAGCGGCCGCGCGATCAGGACGCCTTGGCAGCCCTCTCCGTCTTCCCTGCCTTCGGCGCCCGGCGTTCGGCCCATTCGACGATCGGCCGCCACTGCTCGAGATCCTTCTCGACGCGGCTCTTCGCGACGTCCCACAGCGTCAGCCCGTGCGCGGCGATCTGCACGTAGTTCTGCGTGTCGCGCACGTAGCCGAGCACCGGCAGGCCGAGCCCTTCGACGAAGCGATGAAGCTGGTCGGACGAGCGCGTGCGCGCATCGACCCGCATCCCGACGATCCCGACCTCGACGTTGCCCTTGCGCACGGCCTTCTCGTCGGCGAGGCGCTCCAGAAACTGCTGTGTGGCCAGGATATCGAACATCGACGGCTGCAGCGGCACGATCACCTTGTCGGCCAGTTGCAGCGCGACGTTGAGCCGGTTGCCGTGCAGGCCGGCCGGCGTATCGATCACCGCGTACTCGAGGCCGCGCGGCGGCTTCGTCGGCGCGTCCGGGTCGAGATCCCACGCCTCGATCGGCGGCAATCCGGCCGGCCGCAGGTCGAGCCACGCATGCGCGGACTGCTGCCGGTCCAGGTCGGCGAGCGCGACCCACGCGCCCTGCGCCGCGAAATAGCCGGCAAGATTGGTGGACAGCGTGCTCTTCCCCACGCCGCCCTTCGGATTCGCCACCACGATCACCGTCATGAATTCCCCCGAAAAAGCCGCGCGGCGCCCACCGCCTGGCAAGCGCCGCTCGATTGCGGATACAGGGAGCGATGATATCGGCAAACGGGGTGTCACCGGAACGGGTTGCGCCGCGCCGTGTGGGTTACTTCCCCGTTACGCACGCTGAACCGCGGCCTCCCGTGCGCCGAGCGCGAACGCGCCGCCGCCCAGCAGCGCCTGCACGGCGAGCGTGACGGCCCAGAACGCCGGATATTCCCAGCCGCCGTGCGGTGACGCGAAGCTCCAGCCGTTCGGCAGATGCGCGGCAACCGCGCCGAGCATGAACGGCAGCAGCACGAGCGCGGCGACGCGCACGCGGAAGCCCGCGAGCAGCGCCAGGCCGCCGGCCAGTTCGACGAACGTCGTCAGGTACGCGAGCCAACCCGGCAGGCCGATCGACGCAAAGAACTGCGCGGTGCCCGGCAGCGTGAAGACGAACACCTTCTGCGCGACGTGCGCGAGGTACAGCACGCCGAGCGCGACGCGCAGCAGGGTCGCGGCGAAATCGTTGAGGCGATTGGGGTTCATGGCGAATTCCTTCGGGAGTGGTGTGAATGGATCGCACTCTATTCGAATCAATTCGACTGATAAACACGCCAATTCGCTTTAACTGATTCCCATAAGGAGTTAATAGAGACGTAAAAAGGGGCATGACCGATCATGCCCCGCAGCCTGCTTCAGTAACCGCTCTTGCCTTGTGTGGCGTCGCCGGAACCGGACTGGCTGCCGCCCGGTGCGGACGAATCGCACGCGTGCGCAACCGCCGACGCGCCCAGCAGCGCCGCGAGCAGCACGCTCCACCACCATCGAGCCTTCATCGTCGCACTCCTCCAGGCGGACCTCCGCCCTTCTGTGTTGTACGCGATCCGGCGGAAAAAGCGAGCACGGGCCGGCGTCGCGTCAACGAAACTCGGCGTACAGCGCGTCGAGGTCGAGATGGTTCGCGAACGTGTCGGCCAGCCGTTCGAGCGATGCCTCGCGCAGCGCCGGATAGTCGATGCGCTCCGCGCCGTCGAGCCCGGCCCACGCGAGCAGCGCCGTGCAGGCGTCGGGCGAGTCGAACAGCCCGTGCACGTAGGTCGCGAGGATCTGGCCGTCGTCGGACACCGCGCCGTCGGGGCGTGTGCCGTCCCGCGCGGTGTCGGCGGCCAGCGCCAGCGCGGGCGACGCGAGCGCGGGCCCGTGCGTATCGCCCATGTGGATCTCGTAGCCGCGCACCGGGGCCCCGCCCGGCAGCGCGAGCTGCCCCGTCACGTTCTTCAGCGTCTTGTCGGGCTGCAGCGTCGTGTCGAAATCGAGCAGCCCGAGCCCCGGCACGCTGCCGGGCGCGCCTTCGAGGCCGAGCGGATCGTCGAGCGTGCGGCCGAGCATCTGCATCCCGCCGCAGATGCCGATCACCTTGCCGCCGTAGCGCAGGTGGCCACGGATCAGCGTGTCCCAGCCCGCGTCGCGCAGCCACGCGAGATCGCGCTGCACGCTCTTCGAACCGGGCAGGATCAACAGGTCGGCGTCCGGCACGGGGCCGCTCTTCCAGTACGTGAATTCGACCTGCGGATGCGCACGCAGCGGATCGAAATCGGTGTGGTTGCTGATGCGGGGCAGCGCCGGCACGACGACGCGCAGCACGCCGGCGTCGCCCCGTGCGGCGGCGCTGCGCGCCTGGGCGGGCAGCATGTCCTCGGCGTCGAGCAGCAGGCCGTGCAGGTACGGCAGCACGCCGAACACCGGCTTGCCCGTTTGCGCGCGCAGCCAGTCGAGCCCCGGTTCGAGCAACTTGAAATCGCCGCGGAAGCGGTTGATCACGAAGCCGCGCACGCGCGCGCGCTCGCTGTCCGACAGGCACGCGAGCGTGCCGACCAGATGCGCGAACACGCCGCCGCGGTCGATGTCGGCGACCAGTACGACCGGGCAGTCGACGCGTTCGGCAAAACCCATGTTCGCGATGTCGCCGTCGCGCAGGTTGATCTCGGCCGGGCTGCCGGCGCCTTCGACGATCACCGTGTCGTAGCCGGCGCGCAGGCGCGCGTACGACTCGAGCACCGCATCGAACGCGACCGGCTTGTAGTCGTGATACGCACGCGCATTGAGGTTCATGCGCGCCTTGCCGTGAATGATCACCTGGGCGCCGCGATCGCTCGTCGGCTTCAGCAGCACGGGGTTGAAATCCGTATGCGGCGCGACGCCCGCGGCCAGCGCCTGCAGCGCCTGCGCGCGGCCGATCTCGCCGCCGTCGGCCGTCACCGCGCTGTTGAGCGCCATGTTCTGCGGCTTGAACGGCGCAACGCGCGCGCCCGCGCGGCGGGCGAGCCGGCACAGGCCGGCAACCAGCGTGCTCTTGCCCGCGTCGGACGTCGTGCCCTGGATCATCAGCGTGCCGCGCGGCCGCGGCTCGGGTGCATTCATCGTGTAAAGGTCGTCGCGAAGCAAAGGCCGCATTATCCCCCGCGCCGCCCTGCCCGCGCCGTTACAATCACGCGATGATTCCGCACGACCTCACCTTCGTCCTCGGCGGCGCGCGCTCGGGCAAGAGCGCGCATGCCGAGCGGCTCGCCGCCGACAGCGGCCTCCCCGTCACCTACATCGCGACCGCGACCGCCGCCGATGCCGAGTTCGCGGAGCGCATCGCGCACCATCGCGCGCGCCGGCCGGCCGACTGGGGTTTCGCCGACGCGCCCGTCGATCTTGCCGGCACGCTCGCGCGGCTCGACGATCCGCACGCGTGCCTGCTCGTCGACTGCCTGACGCTGTGGCTCACGAACCTGCTGTGTCCCGCCGACGGTGAACCGCTCGACGATGCGCAGTACGCGGCGCAGGTCGAGCGGCTCGAGCACGCGTTGCGCGGCGCGCGCGCGAAGGTGATCGTCGTCAGTAACGAAATCGGGCTCGGCGTCGTGCCGCTCGGGTCGGTCACGCGCCGCTACGTCGACGAACTCGGCCGCCTGAACCAGCGCGTCGCCGCGCTCGCGACACGCGTGACGCTGCTCGTCGCCGGGCTGCCGCTCGACCTCAAGACGGGAGCACCGTCATGCTGATGCTGTCGCTGCCCGTCGTCGCGATGTTCGCGGTTGCGGCCGCGATCGTCGACCGCGCGCTCGGCGAACCGGCCGGCTGGCACCCGCTCGTCGCGTTCGGCCGCCTCGCCGCGCGCATCGAAGGCGCGCTGAACACGGGCCGGCGCGGCCGTGTGATCGGCGTCGCCGCGTGGGTCGCGGCGGTCGTGCCGCCGGTCGCCATCGCGGCATGGCTCACGACCGTGCTGCCGTGGCCGCTCGCGGCCGCGCTGCATATCGCGCTGCTGTGGTTCGCGCTCGGCGCGAAAAGCCTCGCCGACCACGTCGCGCCGATCGCTGCCGCGTTGCTGCGGCATGACCTCGGCGCCGCCCGCGCGCTGACCGCGCGCATCGTGTCGCGCGACACGAGCGACGCGGACGAAGGCGCGCTGTCGCGCGCGGCCGTCGAATCCGCGCTCGAGAACGGCAACGACGCGATCTTCGGCGCGCTCTTCTGGTTCGTCGTCGCAGGCGGCCCCGGCGCGCTGCTGTTCCGGCTCGCGAACACGCTCGACGCGATGTGGGGCTACCGCACGCCGCGCTTCCTGACCTTCGGCTGGGCCGCCGCGCGCCTCGACGACGCGCTGAACTGGATTCCCGCGCGCCTCACGGCCGCGAGCTACGCGCTGCTCGGCGACACGGCCGCCGCGTGGCGCTGCTGGCGCACGCAGGCGCGCCACTGGGACAGCCCGAACGCGGGCCCGGTGATGGCCGCCGGTGCCGGCAGTTTGAACGTGCAGCTCGGCGGCCCGGCCGTCTATCACGGCGAGATCGAAGACCGTCCCGCGCTCGGCACCGGCGCCACGGCGACCGCCGTCCACATCGCCGCCGCGCTGTCGCTCGTCACGCGCACGCTCGCCCTGTGGCTCGCGCTGCTGGTCGCGAGCGGCGCACTCGCCATGGCCACCCATCATGTCTGACACCCGCATCGCACACGGCGGCAACCTGCATGAGGCTGCACGCCGCCACGGCATTCCGTACGACGCGTGGCTCGACCTGTCGACCGGCATCAATCCGGTCGGCTATCCGGTGCCGCCCGTCCCGGCCGACGCGTGGCGCCGGCTGCCCGACGACGGCGACGGCCTCGCGGCCTGCGCCGCGCAGTACTACCACGCGCCCGATCCCGCACACGTGCTGCCGGTCGCCGGCAGCCAGGCCGCGATCCGTGCATTGCCCGCGTTGCTGCCGACCGGCGACGCCGGCGTCGCGGCGCTCGCGTACGGCGAATACGCGCCCGCCTTCGCGCGCCACGGCCATCGCGTCGTCGCGCTCGACATCGACACGGATACGCTGCCAGCGACGTTGCGTCACGTCATCGTCGGGAATCCGAATAATCCGACCGCCGAGTTCGTGCCGGCCGAACGCCTGCTCGATTGGCACGCGCAATTGGCCGCGCGCGGTGGCACGCTGATCGTCGACGAGGCATTCGCCGATACGGGCGCGACGCGGTCGCTCGCGCCACACGTCGATCGCCCCGGGCTCATCGTGCTGCGTTCGGTCGGCAAGTTCTTCGGGCTCGCCGGCATCCGCGCAGGCTTCGTGCTCGCCTGTCCTGACCGGATCGTCGCGCTGCGCGACATGCTCGGCGCCTGGACGGTCGGCGGCCCTGCCCGCCATGCAGTCGCCGCGGCGTTCGCCGACCGCGCATGGCAGGCCGCCGCCCGCGAACGGCTCGCGGCCGACGGCGAACGGCTGGCCGCCTTGCTGCGCGCGCACGGCTTCGCGGTTCGCGCGACGCCGCTCTTCAGCTGGACCGACGACCCGCGCGCTGCGGCACTGCACGCGGCACTCGCGACACGCGGGGTCTGGACGCGGCACTTCCCGACCCCGTCGAGCGTACGCGTCGGCTTGCCGGGCAGCGAAACGGAATGGCAGCGCCTCGGCGATGCGCTCGCGCACTGCGTGCCGACGCTGCAACGGGACTCCGCATGAATTCATGCACGTTTCAGCGGCTCGCGCCAATCGCGCTATTGGCTGCGTTCGCTTACGCGCCACGCGCCCACGCCGATGTCACGACACGCGACGACGCCGGCAATACCGTCACGCTGCCGGCGCCCGCGCAACGCGTGATCAGTCTCGCGCCGCACGCGACCGAACTCGTCTACGCGGCCGGCGGCGGCGCGAAGCTCGTCGGCACCGTCACGTACAGCGACTATCCGCCCGCGGCGCAAGCGATACCGCGCGTCGGCGACAACAAGGCGCTCGATCTCGAGCGGATCGCCGCGCTGAAGCCCGACCTGATCGTCGTCTGGCGGCACGGCAATGCCGAGCGGCAGACCGATGCGCTGCGCGCGCTGCACATCCCGCTGTTCTTCAGCGAACCGAAGCATCTCGACGACGTCGCGTCGTCGCTGCGCCGGCTCGGCACGCTGCTCGGCACGCAACCGGTTGCCGATGCGGCCGCGGCCGCCTATGCGCGCGACATCGCGACGCTGCGCACGCGTTACGCTGCGCGAGCGCCTGTCACGATGTTCTTCCAGGTCTGGGATCGGCCGCTGATGACGCTCAACGGTGCGCACCTGATCAACGACGTGATCGAGCTGTGCGGCGGCCGCAACGTGTTCGCATCGCTCAAGCCGCTCGTGCCGACCGTCACCGACGAGGCCGTGCTCGCGGCGAATCCGGAGGCGATCGTGACGACGAGTGCGGGTACGACGCGCGCCGACGAACCACTGCCGAGCCTGGCGCGCTGGCGCACGTGGCCCGCACTGACGGCCGTGGCACGCCACAACCTGTTCGCGATCGACGGCGATGTGCTCACACGGCCGGCGCCGCGGATCGCGCAGGGCGCGGCCGCGCTGTGCGAGGCTCTCGATGCCGCGCGTGCGCGGCGGGCGGTGCGCTGATTTCCGGTGACTTGCGCGGTCATCGCGTGCCAGATGCCCGAGACGAATTGACCGCGCGCTCCGTCGTTCACACGCAGTGGCCAGCGCGCCTATTCGTCCCAGTGCATCACGTCCCACGTTCGCGCGGCAGCATCCGCGCGCAGCCAGACGCCCCCCCCTGTCGGTACGGATCGCGACAGCAATGTATCGAGCGGCACGCGCAACACATGCGATGCAAACGCGCGGATCACGCCCGCATGCGTGACGACCCACTGCGGCCGGTCGAACTGCGCCACTGCGTCGGCTCGCCGCGCAACCCGCGCGGCAAACCGCGCAACGCTTTCGCCGCCATGCGCGCACGCATGCATCAGGTCGGCCGCCCACGCATCGAGCGCCGCGCGATCGATATCGTCCCAGCGCCGCATTTCCCACGCGCCGAAATCCATTTCCTGCCAGTCCGCGTCGCGCCGCAACGGCACGTCGCATGCCTGCGCGAGCCGTTCGGCCACCGACGCGCAGCGCGTCAGCGGGCTCGTCCAGACCTGTTCGGGAAGCGGCGCGCCGATAGCAGACAGATGCGTACGCACCGCCTTCGCCCCGGCCTCGGCCGGCGTGGCGAGCGGCACGTCGCTGCGTCCGTAGCAGATGCCCGGCTCGATGCCGACGGCCGGATGACGAATCAGGACGACGTCCATCCGAGCACCACGAGATAGATCGCCAGTTCGCACAGTTGCTGCGTGAAGCCAAGACAGTCGCCCGTATAGCCGCCGATCCGCTTCACGAAATAGCGGGCGGCCCACGCGCGCACGAGCACGAGCGCAACGCATGCGGCGACACCCATGCGCCAGTCGGGCCAGAACAGCCAGGGCAATCCGAACAGCGCCGCGACACATGCCGCGCGTGCGCCCATCCGTTGCGCGACCGGCTTCGCCTTGCCTTCGGGCCGCACGTAGTCGAGCGTCATCAGCAGGCTCACCGCCGCCGCGCGGCTCGCCGCGTGCGCGGCGATCATCGTCCACGCGGCGCGCAACGGCAACATGGACGCAAGCGCCTGCCATTTCACGCCGAGCGAGATCACGAGCGCGACCGCGCCGAACGTGCCGATCCGCGAGTCGTGCATGATGCGCAGCACGTCGTCGCGCGTATAGCCGCCGCCGAACGCATCGCAGCTGTCGGCCAGGCCGTCCTCGTGGAAGGCGCCCGTGGCGAGCAGCGTCGCTGCCATCGACAACCCGACCGCGATCGACGGCGGCAGCGCGCGCAGCGCAGCGAGATACACGAGCGCGCCCCACACGCCCACGCATGCGCCGACGAGCGGGAAATAGCGCGCGGCCTGGTCGAGATCGCCGGCCGCGTAGCCGATCGCGCGCGGCACGGGCACGCGCGTGAAATAGCCGAGCGCGACGAAGAAGTAGCGCAGTTCGGCCCGCACGCCGCGCGCGCGATCAGGCGTCACGATTGTCGACGCCGGCGGACTCGAAGCTCGCCATCTCCGTGAGGAAGGCGGCGGCCGCCCGCACGAGCGGCAGCGCGAGCGCGGCACCGGTGCCTTCGCCCAGCCGCAGGTCCAGCGCGAGCAGCGGCTTCGCGCCGAAATGCTCGAGCATGCGCCGGTGCCCGGCCTCGTGCGACGTATGCGAGAACACGCAGTAGTCGCGCACGCCGGGCGCGATGCGCTCGGCAACCAGCAGCGCTGCCGTCGCGATGAAGCCGTCGACGAGGATCGTCATCCGCTCGCTCGCGGCCGCGAGATACGCGCCCGTCATCATCGCGATCTCGAAGCCGCCGAACGTCGCGAGCACATCGAGCGGCGCGATCGCGTGCGAGTGCTTGACGAGCGCACGGCCGAGCACCGCGCGCTTGTGCGCGAGACCCTGGTCGTCGAGGCCCGTGCCGCGCCCGACGCACGCGTCGATCGGCACGCCGAGCAGGCGGCTCATCAGGCACGCGGCCGACGACGTGTTCGCGATTCCCATCTCGCCGAAGCCGATCACGTTCGTGCCGAGCGACGCATGCAGGCGCACGCGCGCCGCGCCGGCGGCGAGCGCCGTCATCGCCTCGTCGCGCGTCATCGCCGGCTCTGCGGCGAAGTTGCGCGTCCCGCGTGCGACCGGCAGCGACACGAGCCGGTCGGACAGCGGCAGCGGCGACGCAACCCCCGCATCGACGATCTCGAGCGTGCTTTGCGCCACGCCCGAAAACGCGTTGATCGCCGCGCCGCCGGCGAGGAAGTTCGCGACCATCTGCGCGGTCACCGCTTGCGGATAAGGACTCACGCCCTCGGCGGCAATCCCGTGATCGCCGGCAAACACGATCATCACGGGACGCTGCAGGACCGGCCGCTCGGTGTGCTGGATCAGGCCGATCTGCAACGCGACCGCCTCGAGCTGACCGAGGCTGCCGGGCGGCTTGGTCTTGTGGTCGATCACGTGCTGCAGGCGCTTGCGCAGCACCTCGTCGAGCGGCGCGATCGCGGGCGGGAAGGGGGTCGGGGTCGTCATCGAAAAGCCGTGTCGTTGGCGCGGTGTGCGCCGCGCATCGGAAAGGAAAAGGTCATTGTCGCTCGGGCCACGCCGGCAGCAGCGCATCGCGGCCGTTCTCGCGGATCAGCACGAGCGGATAGCCGAACGCGTCGCTCGCGCGCTCGGGCGTCAGCACGTCGTGCACGGGGCCGGCCCACGCGTGGCTGCGGCCGTCGAGCAACAGCGCATGCGTCGCGAAACGCCGCGCGAGATTGAGATCATGGCACGAGAACAGCACCGTGCGCGGGCCCGCGTCGACCCATGCGGCCAGCGCGGTCAGGCAATCGATCTGGTGATGCAGGTCGAGATGCGCGAGCGGCTCGTCGAGCAGCATCGACGGCGCGTCCTGGCACAGCGTCGCGGCCAGCGCGACGCGCTGCCGCTCGCCGCCCGACAGCGACAGCACGTCGCGCGACGCGAGCGCGGTCAGGTCGAATGTCGCCAGCGCGTCGCGCGCGGCCGCGTGGTCGCCATCGCGCTCCCAGCCCCAGCCGCCGAGATACGGAAAGCGGTTGAGCAGCACCGTGTCGAACACGGTCGCGCTGAATGCGTCGTGCAGTTGCTGCGGCATCAGCGCGCGGCGCTGCGCGAGCTGCTCGGGTGGCCATGCGGCAAGCGGCCGGCCGTCGATCTCGACGTGTCCGCCGGCCGGCGGCTGCAGCCCCGCGAGGGTCGCGAGCAGCGTCGTCTTGCCCGCGCCGTTCGGCCCGGCAACGCACCAGATCTCGCCGGGCCGAAACACCTGGGTGAAGCCGTCGAGCAGCGTACGCGCGCCGGCCTTCAGCGTCAGGCCGACGGCCGCGTAGTTCATGTCGCCGGCCGTGGCGTGCAGTGCGGCCCCCGTCATCGCATCGGCCTCCTCAACAACATCCACAGGAACACCGGCACGCCGATCAGCGCGGTCATCACGCCGACCGGCAGTTGCGCGGGCGCAATCACGGTGCGTGCGAGCAGGTCGGCCGCCATCACGCCGCCGCCGCCCGCGAGCATCGCGGCCGGCAGCAGCATGCGCTGGTCGTTGCCGAAGGCGAGCCGCAGCGCATGCGGCACGACGAGGCCGACGAAGCCGATCGTGCCGGCCGTCGTCACCGCGGCCGCGGCGGCCAGCGACGCGACGAGATAGATCCGCACGCGCAGGCGCGCAACGGGCACGCCGAGCGCGAGCGCGGTCGCGTCGCCGCGCAGCAGCACGTTCAGTTGCGGCGCGGCCGGCAGCGCGACGCAGGCGGCCAGCAACAACGCACCCCACGCGAACCACGGCGCGGTCACGCCGTTCAGGTCGCCGGTCAGCCAAAAGATGATTCCGCGCAACCGTGCATCGGGCGCGAGCGACAGCAGCAGCGTGACGATCGCGCCCCACCCCGCCGCGATCACGACGCCCGTGAGCAGCAAACGCGGCGATGCGTCGCGCGAATCGCCGCGCCCCAGCTCGCGGCGCGCGAGACCGAGCACGAGTGCGACCGACACGATCGAGCCGGCGAACGCCGACGCATCGACGAGCCACCACGCGCCGCCCGCGATCATCGCGACGAGCGCGAAGCCGGCCGCGCCACCCGACACGCCGAGTACGTACGGCTCCGCGAGCGGATTGCGCAACAGTACCTGCAGCAGTGCGCCGGCCAGCGCGAGCAACGCGCCGCATGCGAAGCCGGCGAGCGCGCGCGGCAGGCGCAGCGAGCGAACGATATCGGCGAACAGCGCGTCGCCGCCATGCGGCACGAGCGACGCGAGCGCCTGCCATGGCGACATCGGCACGCTGCCGATCGACAGCGACGCGACGAACAGCAGCGCGACCGCCGCCGCCAGCGCGGCCCAGATCGCGGTGGCGCGCGCGGCGCTCATGCCGCGCACGGCGCCGCACACGACGTACCGCGCCCCCGCTTGCGGCAGCGGGCCGGTCGTGACGTGAGCGCCGCGCGGACGATTGGGGTCAGCATCGAAGAAGGTTCCGTGAAGCATTGCGCGCCCCGCCTCCCCGCAGGCCGCGCGTCACGAAGCCCGTGCGGGCTCCCCGTCTCGGCCGGTATCCGGGCTGGCGGCGGTCCGGCTCGCCTTCCCGCGCGATGACGCGCAGTGGCCCGCGTCCGCATGCAGGAGCTGCACGCGAAACGCGCCCGAGCCGGCCTGCGTCACGAGACGCGGCCGCTTACCGTTGCGGGGGCAGCGCAGGTTGGCAGGCTTCCGGCGCCCGCGCCCTGCTTCCCGTTTAACCGCGCGTTCCACGCGCGAGCACCGAGGCGGCGCCAGTTTAGGAGCGGGTCGCGCGAGCGTCAAGGAAGCGTCCGGACACGCACGGGACGCGCTGATTCGCGGCAAGAAGCAGGGGTGTTACGACTGGAAACGTTACAGATGTCGGATTGCGCGTTATTCCGCGCTAAAATGCTGGGTCTTTAGAGGACGCAGCAAATGCTCAACGAACTCGAAACCCTATCTCAAAATATTGGCCGTCTGATTTCGCTGAACAAGCGCTATCACTCGGAACGGCTCGCGCTCGAGGAGCAGGTCGCGCAATTGCGCGCGGATGCGGACGCTGTCCGCGCGGAACTCGCGCAACTGCGCGATGAACGCAATGCACTTGCGGCCGAGCGTGACACGCTGTCGGCAAAGATCGACGACGCCCAGGTGAAACTGAACGCGATTCTCGAAAAGCTGCCGCGCTCGAAAAATGCGGAGCAAGCCGACAACCAGCTCGACCTGCTGGATGCGCAGGCGCGTACGGATGGCGATGACGCGGCCAGCCATGGAGAACATGCATGAGCACCAAGCAGATCGAAGTCTCGATTCTCGGTCAGGCCTATCGGCTCGCCTGCTCGGCCGAGACCGAAGCGGCACTGCTCGAAGCGGTCGCGCGCGTGGACGCCGAAATGTCGAAAATCCGCTCGAACAGCTCGGTACGCGGCACCGATCGCATCGCCGTGATGGCGGCGCTGTCGCTCGCGTCCGAATTGCTGCGGCTGCAAACGAGCGTGCGGCACGGTGAAGCATTTCCCGCGGAGGAAATCCGTCGTACAATGCACCAGATGAACGAACAGCTCGGCGCGGTGCTCGCACAGCACGAGACGCAGTAACGTTTCAATCGATGCGTCGATTCCCCTTGATCTCGGCGATCAACGGTGGTCAAATTGGCGCATCGAATCACAGTTCAGTCAGCTTCCCTGCCTGGTTCGCCAAGGTCATATATTCCTTGAACCAATGCCATGTGCACGGTTGCGGAAATTTGTAGCACGGGCGCGCGCGTCACTCTGTCTGATGTACCCGAAGTGCTGCTAACTGCGACCAATTCTGAACCTCAGGTTCAGGATGCCGGCCTAGCGGCCAAGGCGGGGGCCTATCCAACGGCATCGGGCGAAGCCCGGTGCCGTTTTCTTTTGTAGCAGCCTCTTTCTGCGTCGATCACGATCCATGCAATACTGGCTGATGAAGTCCGAACCGGACGAAGCAAGCATCGACGATCTCGCCAACGCACCGCAGCGCTCGCTGCCGTGGACCGGCGTGCGCAACTATCAGGCGCGCAATTTCATGCGCGACACGATGAAGATCGGCGACGGCGTGCTGTTCTATCACTCGAGCTGCCCCGAGCCGGGCATCGCGGGCCTCGCCGAAGTGTCGTCGACGCCCTACCCCGACCCCACGCAGTTCGATCCGACAAGCCCCTATTACGACCCGAAGTCGACGCAGGAAGCACCGCGCTGGCTGCTCGTCGACGTGCGCTACGTGAAAAAGACGCCGCTCGTGCCGCTTGCGGCGCTGCGCGAACACGACGAACTCGCCGACATGCGCGTGCTCGCGCGCGGCAACCGGCTGTCGATCACGCCGGTCACGCGCGCCGAATGGCGCTTCATCACCGAAAAGCTGATGAAGTAGGCGCACGCCAAAGGTCAAATCTGGTCAGGATGCACTGCCGCAACGGAACTCGCGGCACGTTCGCGCGGCCTAAGCAACCGCTGTCGGCCGATCGGGCCGGCTGTCGTTTTTTTTGTCGCGCGGTACGCCCGCGTCGTGCACGCGCAATCCGCGTGCACGCCCTCGCACCAGGAGTCCAACAATGACCAAGAAATCCGCACTCGCGCTGTCGCTCGCCCTTGCCGCCGCCGTTCCCGCCGCGCTGACGCTCGCGTCGACCGCCGCGCACGCGCAAACCGCGAACCCGCACTTTCCGGAGCCGGCAGGCGTGCTGTCGCTGTCGTCGCAGGCCAGCGCGGACGTGCCGCAGGACATCATCCACATCACGCTGTTCTACGAGCAGCAGGCCAAGGATCCAGGCAGCCTCACCGCGCAATTGAACCAGCGCGCCGATGCAGCGCTGTCGCAGGCGAAGGGCGTATCGGGCGTCACTGCACACACGGGCGCATTCTCCGTGTACCCGAGCACCGATCGTGACGGCAAGATCTCCGCATGGCGCGGTCGTACTGAAGTGGCGCTCGAATCGCGCGATTTCGCTGCCGCGTCGAAGCTTGCGGGCCAGTTGTCGAACCTGATGCAGGTCGCGAACGTCGAGTTCTCGCTGTCGCCCGAAGCGCAGCGCGCGGCCGAGCAAAAGCTGACGACCGAAGCGATCAAGTCGTTCCGCGCCCGCGCCGACGAAGCCGCGAAGGCATTCGGTTACGGCAGCTACACGATCCGCGACGTGAACGTCGGCGGCGGCCGCAACGTACAGCCGTACCCGCGCATGATGGCGATGGCCGCGGCGCCGATGGACAGCGCGAAGATGAGCGCGCCGATCGCGGTCGAAGGCGGCAAGGCCACCGTGTCGGTCACCGTCAACGGCTCCGTGCAGATGAAGTAACGCGCAGCGCACGGCAGTCCGAAATGAAAAACGCCGGCCCGAGGGCCGGCGTTTTGCGTTGACCTGCATGGCGCCGATGCACGCGCCGATCGCACGTGCATCGACATCGCGTCACGCAGCGGCATGCGCCGCGCGGCGGCGATACGCCCAGACCATCAGCGCGACGCCCGCGAGGATCATCGGCAGCGACAGCCACTGCCCCATCGACAGGCCCAGCGCGAGCAGGCCGAGGAAGTCGTCGGGCTCGCGCGCGAACTCGACCGTGAAACGTGCGAGGCCGTAGCCGATCAGGAACAGCGCGGACACGGCGCCCATCGGCCGCGACTTGCGCGCGAAGAAGAACAGCGCGAAGAACAGCGCGATGCCTTCGAGCGCGATTTCATAGAGCTGCGAAGGATGGCGCGGCAGCATCTGGTATTGCATGAACACGTCGGCAAGATGCCACTTCTCGACGAGCTCCGGATGCTTCGGCAACCATGCCGCATCGTCGCGCATCGCGCCCGGGAACAGCATCGCCCACGGTGCCGAAGGGTCGGTCACGCGGCCCCACAGCTCACCGTTGATGAAGTTGCCGAGCCGGCCGGCCGCGAGCCCCGTCGGCACCATCGGCGCGACGAAGTCGGTGACCTGCAGCCAGTGGCGCTTGCGCTGCCACGCGAACAACATCATCGCGAGCGTCACGCCGAGGAAGCCACCGTGAAACGACATGCCGCCTTCCCACACCTTGAATACGTCGAGCGGATGCGAGAAGTAGAAATCGGCCTTGTAGAACAGCACATAGCCGAGCCGGCCGCCGAGCACGGTGCCGAGCACGCCGTAGAACATCATGTCGTCGATGTCCTTCGCGGTCCAGCCCTGCGCCGCGACGTGCGGCAGCTTCAGCCGGATCCGGCCGACGACGATCGCCGCGATGAAGCCGACGAGATACATGAGCCCGTACCAGCGCACGGCCAGCGGCCCGAGATGGATCGCAACGGGGTCGAAATTCGGGTGAATGATCATGGGTTAGCGAAGAAGTTTTCGAATGCGGTACGGCCGTCGCAAACGCGCCGCACCGCGCGTTGGACGGCACCGGCGCGTCATCGTTCACGTCACGTGGCGAGGCCCTGCGCGCGCACGACATCGATGAAGCCGGCCAGCACGGGGCTCACGTCACCGGTGCGCCACACGAGGCCTGTCTCGACGACCGGCGCGTGATCGGCAAGCGGCCGGTAGACCACGCCGGTGCGCCGCAGGTTACGCAGCGATTGCGGCACCAGTGCGACGCCCATGCCGGCCGACACGAGGCTGACGATCGTCTGCATCTGGATCGCCTCCTGGCCGATGTGCGGCGTTGCCCCCGCCGCGCCGTAGCAGCCCGTAATGATGTCATAAAAGCCGGGTGCCAGACGACGCGGAAAGATCACGAGCGGCAACGCGGCAACCTCGGCGAGACGGACGGGCTCGTCTTCCGGCGCATCGCTCGCCGCCGCCGGCATCGCCACCACCAGCGGCTCGCGCATGACGGGCAGGTACGACAGCCCGGCCGCGTGGCGCGGCGGCACGGGCGGAATGACGAGCCCCGCGTCGATGCGCCCCGCGACGAGCTCGTCGATCTGCACGTCGCTCGTCGCCTCCGCGAGTTGCAGCCGCACCTGCGGATAGCGCGCACCGAACGCCCGCAGCAGCGCGGGCAGCAGCCCGTAATCGGCGGTCGACACGAACGCGAGCGACAGCGAGCCGGCCTCGCCGCGCGCGAGCCGTCGCGCCAGCGGCGGCAACGCATCGGCCGCTGCAAGCAGCCGGCGCACGTCCGGCAGCAGCGCCGCCCCGACCGCCGTCAGCGCCACCGAGCGCTTGGTGCGCGCGAACAGCGCGACGCCGAGCGCATCCTCGAGCGCACGGATCGCCTGCGACAGCGGCGGCTGCGTCATCGACAGGCGTTCGGCCGCGCGGCCGAAATGGCGCTCGTCGGCGACGGTCACGAAATAGCGCCACTGGCGCAGGTCGGGAGTCGGATCGGCCATGGCTCTCTCATTCGAAGAACGACTTAATAAGCGACAAATAATATATTGGACATCCCAATCCGGACACTCCATGCTTGACTGATCCGTACCGGCTCGCCGCTCGACGGCGTTGCCCAGACAACGATGGAGTCCCCCATGGCTTACAACCGTCGCTCGAAGCACATCACGCAAGGCGTGGCCCGCTCGCCGAACCGCTCGATGTATTACGCACTCGGCTACCAGAAGGACGATTTCGACAAGCCGATGATCGGCATCGCGAACGGCCATTCGACGATCACGCCGTGCAATTCCGGCCTGCAGCGCCTGTCGGACGCGGCCGTCGCGGCCGTGAAGGCGGCCGATGCGAACCCGCAGATCTTCGGCACGCCGACGATTTCGGACGGCATGTCGATGGGCACCGAAGGCATGAAGTACTCGCTCGTGTCGCGCGAGGTGATCGCCGACTGCATCGAGACCTGCGTGCAGGGGCAATGGATGGACGGCGTGGTGGTGGTCGGCGGCTGCGACAAGAACATGCCGGGCGGGATGATCGCGCTCGCGCGCCTGAACGTGCCGGGCATCTACGTGTATGGCGGCACGATCCGCCCCGGCAACTGGAAAGGCCGGGACCTGACGATCGTGTCGTCGTTCGAGGCGGTCGGCGAGTTCACCGCGGGCCGGATGTCGCAGGAGGATTTCGAAGGCGTCGAGCAGAACGCCTGCCCGACGTCGGGGTCGTGCGGCGGCATGTACACCGCGAACACGATGAGCTCGTCGTTCGAGGCGCTCGGGATGTCGCTGCTGTACTCGTCGACGATGGCGAACCCCGACCAGGAGAAGGTCGATTCGGCTGCCGAATCGGCGCGCGTGCTCGTCGAAGCCGTGAAGCGCGACCTGAAGCCGCGCGACATCATCACGAAGGCGTCGATCGAGAACGCGGTGTCGGTGATCATGGCGACGGGCGGCTCGACCAATGCGGTGCTGCACTACCTCGCGATCGCGCACGCGGCCGAGGTCGACTGGACGATCGAGGACTTCGAGCGCATCCGCAAGCGCGTGCCCGTGATCTGCGACCTGAAGCCGTCGGGGAAGTACGTCGCGACCGACCTGCACCGGGCCGGCGGGATTCCGCAGGTGCTGAAGCTCCTGCTCGACGCGGGGCTGCTGCACGGCGACTGCATGACGATCACCGGCCGCACGCTCGCCGACGAGCTGAAGGACGTGCCGAGCGTGCCGCGCGCGGACCAGGACGTGATCTTCCCGATCGACCGCGCGTTGTACAAGGAAGGCCACCTCGCCATCCTGAAGGGCAATCTCGCGGAAGACGGCGCGGTCGCGAAGATCACCGGCCTGAAGAACCCGGTGATCACGGGCCCGGCACGCGTGTTCGACGACGAGCAAAGCGCGATGGATGCGATTCTCGGCGACCGGATCCGCGCCGGCGACATCCTCGTGCTGCGCTACCTCGGCCCGAAGGGCGGCCCCGGCATGCCGGAAATGCTCGCGCCGACGTCGGCGATCATCGGCAAGGGGCTCGGCGAATCGGTCGGCTTCATCACGGACGGCCGCTTCTCGGGCGGCACCTGGGGGATGGTGGTCGGCCACGTTGCGCCCGAGGCGTTCGTCGGCGGCACGATCGCGCTCGTGGAAGAGGGTGACTCCATCACGATCGACGCGCATCGGCTGCTGCTGCAACTGAACGTCGACGATGCGGAACTCGCGCGCCGCCGCGCCGCATGGCAACAGCCGGCGCCACGCTACACGCGCGGCGTGCTCGCGAAATTCGCGGCGCTCGCCCGCCCGGCGAACCAGGGCGCCGTTACGGGTTGATCCGGGCACGTCAAGCCATGCGACCCCGATAAACATGGCCGCCGGGGAACGCGCAAAACGCGCTTTCCCTTTGCTTCTATAATGCGCGGACCATGTAGCCGGCCGTCCCCGCCGGCGGAGAACCGCATGAAACACTCGATATTGCGCGTCCTGCTCGCCACCTTGCTGATCGGCAGCGGGGCAGCGGCGCGCGCCGACCAGGCCGACGGGCTCGCGCTGGCCCAGCGCAAGAACTGCATGGCCTGCCACGCGATCGGCAAGCCGCTGATGGGCCCGTCGTTCCACGACATCGCCGGCAAGTATGCGCCGCGCGGCGACGCCGTCGATTACCTTGCCCAGTCGATCGTGAAAGGCAGCGTCGGCGTATGGGGCGGCGTGCCGATGCCCGCCAATACGCAACTGACGAACAGCGAAGCCCACACGCTCGCGCAATGGGTGCTGTCGGTGCGCTGATCCGAACGCCCGGGCCGAATAGCCAACCTGCCGGATTCCGGCGACTGGCGGGCATATCCGACTCACCCGTGCAGTACCCCGCCGGTAGCTTCACCGGCCTTTACTGGAATCGCACCCCGCTTTTCAGCGAAACGCCCGTTGCTTAGCCGGAATGACCGGCGCGGCGTCGTGCGATCTCTTCGTCGACCGCGTCGCGGACCCAGTCCATCACCTCGGTTTCCAGCGCCAGCGCCACTTCGCGCGTGATCTGGCCGACCAGCCAGGCCGAGTGCTCATGCAGCGCATCGCGACAGCGGGCTTCGATCGCGTCGCGCCCTTCCCCAGTAAGATAGTTCGTCAGGCGATTGCGCAGGCGCTCGGCGATGTGCTGTGCATCTTCCGGCGTCAGCCCGGCTGCAGCCTGCGCTTCCGGCTGCAGCGCAGCGACTGGTACGACGGCCTCCGGCAGGTGCACTTCACGCGCGTGCCCCACCGCCTCGTGCGCCACCGCTACGAACGCGGGTAGCGGCACATCGGCGTCGGCCAGCGACGATTGCAGCGGCGCGCGCATTGCCGCCGAATCTTCGGCGACCACGTGCTCCGCGGCGCCGGGTTCGGCCGGCGCGTCGGTCTCGCCCATCGCTGCCGCGGCAACCGTCGCCACGTCGCCCGGCAGTTCGACCCCCGGCACGTGCGGCGTCGGCACGCATTCGACCACGACGGAATCGGGGTCGCGTTCACTTTGGATGGAATCGGCCGGCGCCGCATCTGCGGCGTGCGGCACGACCACGTCGGTGAGCACCGGAATCGCCGCGTTGGCCGCCGGCTGCGGTACGTCTGGCGCGGGCGAGCGCGCTGGCACCGGCTTGCCCGGCACCAGCACGTCGGTCAGCGTCGGGATCGAGGATGAATCGGCTTCGGTCACGGGAACACTCCGTTGACGGTTGCGGCTAGCTGCCCTGCTTGTAGTTGTTCAGCGCGTAACCGCGGTCGCGGTAGAACCGGTAGCGATCGCGGCCCGCGGCCAGCTCGTCCGGCGCATTGCCGACCACTTCGAGCAGGCGCTCGAAGCGGGCGAACTGCGCGGGCACGGCTGCGCCGAGATTCAGCAGCACGTGATGATGCGGCGCGCGGTCGAGATCCGCGGCCAGCACGATCGGCGTGCCGGCGGCGTGCTCGCTGTCGACACCGCAATGCGGGATGAAATCGAGCGGCGAGAACGTCCAGAGCCGCTCGTCGAGCGCGCGCAGGCGCGCGGGCTCGGCGAGCACGACGACCGGCTGCCCGGCCAGGTAGGCCTTGCGCAGCAGCCGGCACGCGTACGCGAGCGAATCGCCGACGTTCGAGTGGAAATCGATCCGCGTCATTGCCCGCGTACCCGCAGCGTCGTCAACACCGCCATCACTGGCCGGCGCGGTCGATCAGGAACTGCGCGAGCAGCGGCACCGGACGGCCCGTCGCGCCCTTCGCCGCGCCACCCTTCCATGCGGTGCCCGCGATGTCGAGGTGGGCCCACGGATAGCTGTCGGTGAAGCGCGACAGGAAGCACGCGGCCGTCACGGCGCCGGCCGGACGCCCGCCAATGTTCGCGAGATCCGCGAAGTTCGACTTCAGCTGATCCTGGTACTCGTCGTCGAGCGGCATGCGCCATGCCGGGTCGTTCGCCTCGCGCGACGCGTCGAGCAGCTCGCCCGCGAGCGCGTCGTCCGTCGAGAACAGGCCGCTGTTGTGGCCGCCCAGCGCGATCACGCACGCGCCCGTCAGCGTGGCAACGTCGATCACCGCAGCCGGCTTGAAGCGCTCGGCATACGTGAGCGCGTCGCACAGGATCAGACGGCCTTCGGCGTCGGTGTTCAGCACCTCGATCGTCAGGCCCTTCATGCTGGTGACGATGTCGCCCGGCTTCGTCGCGTTGCCGCCCGGCATGTTCTCGCAGGTCGGCACGATCGCGACGACGTTGATCTTCAGGCCCATCTCGGCGACCGCACGCATCGTGCCCAGCACGGAACCCGCGCCGCACATGTCGTACTTCATCTCGTCCATGCCCTCGCCCGGCTTCAGCGAGATGCCGCCCGTGTCGAACGTGATGCCCTTGCCGACCAGCACGACCGGCGCGGCCTTCGCCGCGGCGCCCTGGTAGTGCAGCACGATGAACTGCGGCGGCTCGACCGACGCGCGCGCGACCGACAGGAACGAGCCCATCTTCAGCGCCTGGATCTGCTTGAGCCCGAGCACTTCGGCCTTCAGGCCCCAATCCTTCGCGATCTTCTTCGCGGTGTTGCCGAGGTAGGTCGGCGTGCAGACGTTGCCCGGCAGGTTGCCGAGGTCGCGGGTGAGATCCATCCCGTTCGCGAGCGCGACGGCCTGCTTGACCGCGACCTTCGCGGCCTTTTCGTCGGACGGATCGACGCTGAACACGACGCGCTTGAGCGTGTGCGACGCCAGCTCCGGCTTGCTCTTCATCTGCGTGAAGCGGTAGGTCTCGTTGCGCAGCGCGAGGATTGCCGCGCGCACGCCCCAGTCGGAGCTGCGCTCGTCGACCGGCAGTTGCGCGAGCGTGAACGTGACCTGGACGACCTTGGTCGCCAGCAGCGCGCGCCATGCGGCCGTCACGGCATCGTTATAGGCTTTCTGATTGAAAGCATCCTGCTTGCCGAGGCCGACGAGCAGCACGCGCGACGCGCCGATGCCCGACACTTCGTGCAGGAACAGCGTCTTGCCGCGCTTGCCGTCCATGTCGCCGGCCTTGATCACGCGCGAAATCAGCCCCTTGGTGGCCGTGTCGATATCGAGCGCCGCGCCCGACAGGGTCTGCGCCTCGAAGATGCCGAGCACGATGCAGTCGGACTTCCCGGTCAGGAACCCCTTCGCCTCGCCTTTGCTCCAATCACAGCCTTTTATGCTAAAGTCCATCGCGCTTGTCCTCGGATAAAATCTGGGCTAAGGATGAAAGCCGCAATTATCCGCTATTTTTCCCGTGGCGGCGCGAGCGCTCCACCACGCGTGCGCAGCCTCCCGCCCTCTTCTCATCAAGAATGATCTTCGAACGCTCCCTCCAGCGCGAGCTTGCGTATACGGCTGGCGCCGTGTTCATGGTGCTGCTCACGATCATGCTCACGACGATGATGATCCGCATCGTCGGCTACGCCGCGTCCGGTGAAATCGATCCGCGGGACGTCCTCGTGCTGATCGGCCTCACCGTGATCGGCTACCTCGCCGTGATGCTCGTCGTCACGCTGTTCGTGTCGATCCTGTTCGTGCTGACCCGGTGGTACCGGGACTCCGAAATGGTCGTGTGGCTCGCGTCCGGCGTGAGCCTCACGCGCCTCATCAAGCCGATCGGCGTGTTCGCCACGCCGATCATCCTGCTGATCGCCTTCTTCGCGTTCGTCGGCTGGCCGTGGTCGAACCAGCAAAGCAAGATGATCAAGGCGCGCTTCCAGCAGCGCGACGAGATCTCGCTGCTCGCGCCGGGCCAGTTCCGCGAATCGGCCTCGAACCACCGCGTGTTCTTCATCGAGAAGATGACGCCCGACCAGAGCAAGGTGCAGAACGTGTTCGTGACCTCGACCGAGAACGGCAAGGTCAACGTGGTCGTGTCGCAGACGGGGCACACGGAAACGCGCGACGGCAGCCGCTTCGTGGTCCTTGAGGACGGCCGCCGCTACGACGGCACGCCCGGCCAGCCGAATTTCAAGATCATGGAGTTCGAGCGCTATGGCGTGAAGATCACGAGCACCCCGGTCACCAACGTGCAGACCACCAACAGCACGCCGACGCCGGACCTGCTGCGCAACCCGACGAACGACAACCTCGCGGAATTCGCGTGGCGCGCGGGGCTGCCGCTGATCGCGATCAACCTGATGGTGCTCGGCATTCCGCTGTCGTACCAGAACCCGCGCCGCAGCCGCACGATCAACCTCGTGATGGCCGTGCTGATCTACCTCACGTACTCGAACCTGCTGAACGTGGTGCAGTCGCAGATCGAGCAGGGCAAGATGTCGTTCGCAGTCGGCCTCGTTGGCCTGCATCTGGTCGTCGCGGCGATCGTCGCGTTCATCTTCTGGTTGCGCGTGCGCAATCGTCCGCTGTTTACACGCGCGCTGTTCGGCCGCTCGGGAGCATGATCGATGCGGCTCTATGAAAAGTACTTCGCGCGACAGATCTACGTCACGTTCGTCTTCATCCTGTTCGCGTTCTCGGGCCTGTTCTTCTTCTTCGACCTGATCAGCGAACTGAACTCGGTCGGGCACGGCAACTACAAGTTCGGCTACGCGGTGCTGCGCGTCGCGCTGCAGACCCCGTCGCGCTTCTACGAAATCATCCCGGTCGCCGCGCTGATCAGCGCGATCTACGTGTTCGCGCAGATGGCCGCGAACTCGGAATTCACGATCTTCCGCGTGTCGGGCCTCGCGACCAACCAGGCGCTGCGCTCGCTGCTGAAGATCGGCGTGCCGCTCGTGATCATCACCTACCTGATCGGCGAATTCGTCGGCCCGTACGCCGACCAGCTGTCCGAACGCGTGCGGCTGCAGGCGCTCGGCGCGTCGGTGTCGTCGAACTTCCAGTCGGGTGTGTGGGTGAAGGACACGCTCGCGGCCCGCGAGAACGGCGAGCAGGTCACGCGCTTCGTCAACGTCGGCAGCCTGTCGCCCGACTCGACGATCAGCAACGTGCGCATCTATGAATTCGATTCGAAATTCCAGCTGCGCAACGTGCGGATCGCGCAGACGGGCCGCTACGAGCCGCCCGGCCACTGGCTGCTGAAGGGCGTCAACGAAACCGAGCTGACGCCGATCAAGCCGATCAGCGGCCAGCCGGCCGACGCGCTGAACCCCGTGTACCGGTCGCAGCAGGTATCGCTGCCCGAATACCGGCTGCGCTCGGACCTGACGCCGCAGATCCTGTCGGTGCTGCTCGTGTCGCCGGATCGCATGTCGATCATCAACCTGTTCCGCTACATCCAGCATTTGCACGAGAACCAGCAGGACACGCAGCGCTACGACATCGCGTTGTGGCGCAAGCTGCTGTATCCGTTCGCGGTGTTCGTGATGCTCGTGCTGTCGCTGCCGTTCGCGTACCTGCACACGCGTGCGGGCGTGGTCGGCGTGAAGGTGTTCGGCGGCATCATGCTCGGCATGAGCTTCCAGCTCCTCAACACGCTGTTCTCGCACATCGGCACGTTGAACACGTGGCCCGCGCCGCTCACCGCGGCGACGCCGGGCCTGATCTATCTCGCGCTCGGCCTGTTCGCGCTCAAGTGGGTCGACCGGCACTGAGCGCCGCGTCACGACGGAGGCTTCGACATGAATTCGCACGGCATCGTCCTGTTCGGCCACGGCGCGCGTGACCCGCGCTGGGCCGAGCCGTTCGAGCGGCTCGCCGCGCGGCTGCGCGGCGCCCCCTCCCCCGCCGCACAGGTGTCGCTCGCGTTCCTCGAACTGATGACGCCGTCGCTCGGCGACGCGGTCGCCGCGCAAGTCGCGGCCGGCTGCACGCACATCACCGTGGTGCCCGTGTTCTTCGGCCAGGGCGGCCATGTCCGCCGCGACCTGCCGCAGCTCGTCGACGCGTGCCGCGCCGTGCATCCGGGTGTCGAGATCCGCTGCGCGACGGCCGTCGGCGAAGACGACGGCGTGCTCGACGCGATCGCGCGCTACTGCATCGACCAGATCGGCGACGGCGCGTAAATCACGCAGTCACGGCCCACAAAGAAAAAGCGCCGGCTTCCGCCAGCGCTTTTTTCGTTTGGGACCCCAGCCGGATTCCGCTCAGGCCGCATTTTGCAGCGCATCGCCCGCTTTCGCCTGCCCGGCGCGCTCGGCGAATGCATCGCCGATCATCAGCAGGCTCGGTTCCGCGGGATCGAGCCACGCCTGCGCGTCGCCCGCCGCCATCTGCGCGAGCGTCAGCGTCAGCGTGCGTTCGCGCGCGGTGCTGCACGCCTCGACGATCGCCACGGGTGTCGCCGGCGCACGGCCCGCGTCGATCAGCTCCTGCGCGATGCCGGGCGCGCTGTCGCGGCCCATGTAATAGACCATCGAATCGGCGCGCGCGGCTTCGCGAATCTCGTCGCTGCCCGGCGCGCGGCTGTGCGTCGCGAACGCGACGCTGCGCGATACGCCGCGCAACGTCAGCGAACGCTTCAGCGTCGCCGCCCCGGCCAGCGCCGCGGTGATGCCCGGCACGACCTCGTAGTCGATGCCGGCCGCTTCCAGCGCGCGCATCTCCTCTTCGGCACGACCGAACAGCATCGGGTCGCCGCCCTTCAGCCGCACGACGCACGCATGCTCGCGTGCCGCATCGACGATCTGCTTGTTGATGAAGTGCTGCGCGGTCGAGCGCTGCCCGCAGCGCTTGCCGACGGCGATCCGGCGCGCATTCGGCGCGTAGTCGAGCATCGCGGGCTCGACGAGCGCGTCATGCAGCACGACGTCCGCCTGCTCGAGCAGCCGCGCGCCGCGCACCGTGATGAGGTCGGCCGCGCCCGGCCCTGCTCCGATCAGATACACCTTGCCCATGTTTGTCGCTTCGCCTTCCAGCGGGCGTCGGCTCCGGCCCGCGCCGCCGCGAAGCGGCGCGGTTGCCCGGTCATGCCGAAAACGCCCGGATCATCCCTGCGGCGACCGTGTGATGCGTCGCCTCGTCGATCAGCACGAACGCACCGGTACCCGGATGCGCGTCGTACGTGTCGCACACGATCGGCTTCTGCAGCGTCAGCGCGACGCGGCCGATGTCGTTCATCTTCAGATCGTGACGGTCGGTCGCGTGCGACAGCGTGTGCACGTCGAGCACCTGCTTGACGCCGCCGATCTTCGCGAACACCGTGCTGGTGGTCTGCTTCAGCAGGTACTTGCGCTGCGGCGACAGCGGCGTCTCGTCGAACCAGCACAGATCGGCTTCGAGCTTCTTCGCCGGCTCGACCGGCTCGCCGGACGTGACGAACATGTCGCCGCGCGACACGTCGACGTCTTCCGCGAGGCGGATCGTCACGGTCTGGCCCGCGAATGCGTGCGGCACGGACGCGGTGCCGCCCGGCACCGGCGCGACGATCTCCGCGATCGTCGCCGTGCGGTTCGACGGCAGCACGACGATCTCGTCGCCGACCTTCACTTCGCCCGACTCGATCCGGCCCATGTAGCCGCGGAAATCGTCCGCCGAGCTGCCGTCCTGGCGCGCGACCCATTGCACCGGGAAGCGCAGCGCGTCATGCGCCTGCGTCTCGACCGGCAGCGATTCGAGCACGTCGAGCAGCGGCTCGCCCGCGTACCACGGCATGCGCTCGCTCGCGCCGACGATGTTGTCGCCCTTCAGCGCCGATACCGGCACGAAGCGCACGTCGCTCAGGCCAAGCTGCTTCGCGAGCGTGACGTATGCGTCGCGGATCTCGTTGAAGCGCGCTTCGCTGTAGTCGACGAGGTCCATCTTGTTGATCGCGACGATCACGTGCTGCAGCCCGAGCAGCTTGACGATCGCGCTGTGGCGCTTGGTCTGCGGCAGGAGTTGCACGACACCGTTTTCGACCGTGATGCGCGTCGCGTCGATCAACACGATCGCCGCGTGCGCGGTCGATGCGCCCGTCACCATGTTGCGCGTGTACTGCTCGTGGCCCGGCGTATCGGCGATGATGAACTTGCGCTTCGCGGTCGCGAAGTAGCGGTACGCGACGTCGATCGTGATGCCCTGCTCGCGCTCGGCTTCGAGGCCGTCGGTCAGCAGCGCGAGGTCGAGCTCGTCGCCGACCGTGCGCTTGTTCTTCGCACGCGACAGCGCGGACAACTGGTCGGACAGCACGGCCTTGCTGTCGTACAGCAGGCGGCCGATCAGCGTGCTCTTGCCGTCGTCGACGCTGCCTGCGGTAATGAAGCGCAGCACGCCGAGGTCTTCGGTGTTCTCGATGATGCTCATGATGTGAATGTCCTCGTGTGCTTCAGAAATAACCTTGCTTCTTGCGCTGTTCCATCGCGGCTTCGGAGGCCTGGTCGTCCATCCGGGTCGCGCCGCGCTCGGTGATCTCGGTCACCGCCGTCTCGGCGATGATCTTCTCGACGTCGTCCGCGTCGCTCTCGACCGGGCACGTGCAGGAAATGTCGCCGACCGTGCGGAAGCGCACCTGCGCGAGCTCGCTCGTCTCGCCGTCACGCATCGGCGTGAGCGGCGTGACGGGCACGAGCAGCCCGTTGCGGCGCACGATCTCGCGCTGGTGCGCGTAATAGATCGACGGCAGTTCGAGGTTTTCGCGCGCGATGTACTGCCACACGTCGAGCTCGGTCCAGTTCGAGATCGGGAACACGCGCAGGTGTTCGCCCTTGTGCAAGCGGGCGTTGTACAGGCTCCACAGTTCCGGGCGCTGCGCCTTCGGATCCCACTGGCCGAATTCGTCGCGGAACGAGAAGATGCGTTCCTTCGCACGCGCCTTCTCTTCGTCGCGGCGCGCGCCGCCGATCAGCGCCGTGTAGCCATGCTGCTCGATCGTCTCGAGCAACGTGACGGCCTGCGCGGCATTGCGCGAATCGGTTTCGCGGCGCAGCACGACCGTGCCGCGCTTGATCGAATCCTCGACGTGGCCGACGACCAGTTCGGCGCCGAGTTCTTGCGCGCGGCGATCGCGGAAGTCGATCACTTCTTCGTAGTTGTGGCCCGTATCGATGTGCACGAGCGGGAACGGCAGCGTCGTCTTGCGGTTCGCGCCGAGGCCGAATGCCTTCAGCGCCAGATGCAGCACGACGACCGAATCCTTGCCGCCCGAGAACAACAGCGCCGGCTTGCTGCATTCGGCGACCAGTTCGCGCAGGATGTGGATCGACTCGGCTTCGAGCCAGTCGAGGTGGCCCATGCGGTTGTCGGCACCGGCGGGCGGGGCAAAGGCGGATTGCTCGAGCGTCGTGCTCATGATTTCAGTCCTTCTCTTCTGGGTTCGTGCCGCCCGCTGTCGCAGGCGGCGCAATATTCAGTTTCTTGTCAGGCTTTCAGTGCGTGGCGCCGGCAGCGGCGTCCGCGGGAATCGGCGTGATCGTCGTGATGTGCAAGCCGCATTCCTTCGTATCGCGCGACTCCCACCACCAACGGCCCGCGCGGCTGTCCTCGCCGGGACGGATCGCCCGCGTACACGGCTCGCAGCCGATGCTCGGGTAGCCGCGCGCATGCAGCGGATTCACCGGCACGTCAAACGCCTCGAGGTACGCCCACACGTCGCTTTCCGTCCAGTCGGCGAGCGGGTTGTACTTCGCGATCCCGCGCGCTTCGTCCTGCTCTTCCTCGTGCAGCTCGGCACGCGTGACCGACTGCTCGCGGCGCTGGCCCGTGACCCATGCGCCGACGTCCGCGAGCGCGCGATTCAGCGGCTCGACCTTGCGGATGTGGCAGCACGACTTGCGCAGCTCGACGCTCTCGTAGAACGCGTTCAGGCCGTGCTCGGCGACATACTGGTCGACCGCGTCCTGCTGCGGATGGAACTGCTCGATCTCGTAGCCGTAGCGCTCGCGCACGCGGTCGATCATGCCGAGCGTTTCCGCGTGCAGGCGGCCCGTGTTCAGCGAGAAGATGCCGATCCGCACGCCCTTCGACAGGATCGCATGCGTCAGCAGCATGTCTTCCGCCGCGAGGCTGCTCGCGAACTTCACCTGCTCGTGACGGGCACCGATCTGCGCGAGCAGCGCGTCGAGGCGCTCGACCTTCGCGGCGAGTTCCGGCGTCAGCGCGGTAGCGGTCGCGGTGCTCATGCGCTCACCTTCGCGTCGGGCGTCGCGCCGCGGCGGCGGAACAGCGGTTCGGGCTGGTCGAACGCGCCCTGGTAACGCTGCGTGAATTCCGTGAACGCATTCAGCGCGTCGTGGATGTCCTTGTCGGCGCGCACCGCGTATGCGTCGAAGCCGCAACGCGACATGTACAGCAACTGGTCGCGCAGCACATCGCCGATCGCGCGCAGTTCGCCCGTCCAGCCGTGGCGCTCGCGCAGCAGGCGCGCGATGCTGTAGCCGCGGCCGTCCGCGAAGCGCGGGAACTCGACGGCGATCAGCGAAATCGCGCCGAAATCGGCCACGAGATCGGCCGGCTCGCTGTCCGGTGCGAGCCATACGCCGAGCTCGTCCTTCGTCTTCGCGGCGACGAGCGCCGCGCGCTCGGCCTGCCACAATGCGAACGGCACCAGCACCTTGCCGGCCGGCAACGCGTCGACCGCGGGCAGTGCGCCGTCTTCCGCCGCGCGCACGACCTGCCATGCATCGTCGATCACTGCGCGGTTCTTGATAATCGAAGCCATCTGCTAATTCCTTCTACCCGGTTGGTTACGCGTTCACTGCCTGGCGCGCCGCATACACGCGCTCCTTGAACGGCGCGATGCCGATGCGGTCGTACGTGTCGACGAAGCGCTCGCCGTCGACGCGCGATTCGACGAACGTGTCGATCAGCTTCGCGATCACGTCGGGCACTTCTTCCGCCGAGAACGACGGCCCGATCACGCGGCCGAGGCGCGCGCCGTTCCGGCCCGTGCCCTGCTCGCCGCCGAGCGACACCTGGTACCACTCGGCGCCGTCCTTGTCGACGCCGAGGATGCCGATGTTGCCGACGTGGTGGTGACCGCACGAGTTCATGCAACCGGAAATGTTCAACGACAGGTCGCCGAGGTCGTACACATAGTCGAGATCGTCGAAACGCTGCTGGATCGCCAGCGCGATCGGGATCGACTTCGCGTTCGCGAGCGAGCAGAAGTCGCCGCCCGGGCACGCGATGATGTCGGTCAGCAGGCCGATGTTCGGCGTCGCGAAACCGGCTGCCTTCGCCTTTTCCCACACCGCGAACAGGTCGCGCTTCTTCACGTTCGCGAGAATCAGGTTCTGCTCGTGCGACACGCGCAGCTCGCCGAACGAGTAAGCGTCGGCCCAGTCGGCCACCAGATCCATCTGCTGGTCGGTCGCGTCGCCCGGCGCGATACGGTGATCCTTCAGCGACAGCGTGACGGCGGCATAGCCTGACACCTTGTGCGGGGCGACGTTACGCTCGACCCAGCGCGCGAACGCCTTGTTCTCGAGCAGGTGCTGTTCGAACGATGCGTCGGTGTCGGCCAGCTTCTCGTAGACGGGCGGCTGGAAGTACTGCGACACGCGGTCGACTTCCGCCTGCGTGAGCGTCGACGGGCCGTCCTTCAGGTGCTGCCACTCTTCCTCGACCTGCTGCGCGAACTTCGCGGGCGACAGCGCCTTCACGAGGATCTTGATGCGCGCCTTGTATAGGTTGTCGCGGCGGCCGTAACGGTTGTACACGCGCAGTACGGCTTCGCAATAGGTGAGCAGGTGCTGCCACGGCAGGTCTTCCTTGATCACCGCGCCGATGATCGGCGTCCGGCCGAGGCCGCCGCCCGCGAGGATGCTCGCGACCACTTCGCCCTGCGCGTTCTTCTTCAGGTACACGCCGAGGTCGTGGATCTGCACGGCCGCACGGTCGTCCTTCGAGCCCGACACCGCGATCTTGAACTTGCGCGGCAGCCAGGCGAATTCGGGATGGAACGTCGACCACTGGCGCAGGATTTCCGACCACGGACGCGGATCGATCTCTTCGTCCTGCGCGACGCCGGCGAACTGGTCGGCCGTGATGTTGCGGATGCAGTTGCCCGACGTCTGGATGCCGTGCATCTGCACCGACGCGAGCTTCGCGAGGATCTCGGGCGTTTCTTCCAGCTTGATCCAGTTGAACTGGATGTTCGAGCGGGTCGAGAAGTGACCGTAGCCGCGGTCGTGTTCGCGGGCGATGCGCGCCAGCATCCGGAGCTGGTCGCTGCGCAGGTTGCCGTACGGAATCGCGATGCGGTGCATGTACGCGTGGCGCTGCATGTAGAGGCCGTTCTGCAGGCGCAGCGGACGGAACTCGTCTTCGCTCAACTCGCCCGACAGCCGGCGGCGCACCTGATCGCGGTACTGCGCGACACGCTCGTCGACGATCGTCTGGTCGTATTGGTCGTACTGATACATTCGGGGACCCCAGGGTTTTCGTGGTGACCGCGCGACGTCCTAGCCACGTCGCGCCCGAATCTCCGTTCCGCCGCTATCGCCGGCCTTCCGCTGCCCGGCTGGATTGCTAATGACGAAAACAGATATCCATATTTGAAAAACTCCGGTGAATCGTAATAAACTCGCCTTATATTTCAAACGACTAAAAAATTCTGTTGATATGCGGAAGGGTTATAAATGAACCTGCACCAATTTCGCTTCGTGCGCGAGGCCGTCCGGCAGAATTTCAATCTCACCGAGGCCGCCAAGGCGCTCTACACGTCGCAACCGGGGGTATCGAAGGCGATCATCGAGCTCGAGGACGAGCTGGGCGTGGAGATCTTCACGCGGCACGGCAAGCGCGTGCGCTCGCTCACCGAGCCGGGCCGGATCATCCTCGCGTCGGTCGAGCGGATTCTCCAGGAGGTTGAAAGCCTTAAAAGGGTCGGGAAGGATTATGCCGCGCAGGATCAGGGCAACCTGACCATCGCCGCGACCCACACGCAGGCCCGCTACTCGCTGCCGGCCGCGATCGCCGAGTTCAAGAAGCGCTTCCCGAAGGTCCACCTGTCGATCCTGCAGGGCAGCCCGACGCAGGTGGCCGAGATGGTGATCCACGACCAGGCCGATCTCGCGATCGCGACCGAGGCGATCTCCGATTACAAGGAACTCGTGTCGCTGCCCTGCTTCCAGTGGCACCACGCGGCCGTCGTGCCGGCCGACCATCCGCTGCTCGAACGCAAGCCGGTCACGCTCGACGATCTCGCGCAGTACCCGCTGATCACGTACGACGATGCGTTCGCGGGCCGCAAGAAGATCAACCATGCGTTCGCGCTGCGCGGGCTGTCGCCGGACATCGTGCTCGAGGCGATCGACGCCGACGTGATCAAGACCTACGTCGAGCTCGGCCTCGGCGTCGGCATCATGGCCGACATCGCGTTCAATCCCGAGCGCGACCGCGGCCTGCGGCTGATCCCGGTCGGCCACCTGTTCGGCAGCAACGTGACGCGCGTCGCGCTCAAGCAGGGCGCCTACCTGCGCAGCTATGTGTATACGCTGGTCGAACTGCTGTCGCCGACGCTGAACCGCAAGCTGATCGAGCAGGCGCTCAAGGGCGAATCCGAATCGTACGAACTCTGAGCGGCGTGTATAAACACGGGGGCGTCCATCGCGCCCCTTTTTGCTGTCCGACGGAGAATTCCGCATGACGCTTCCCGCCCTGTTGCGCCGCGCCACTGCCGGCGCCCTCGTGCTGGCCTGCGCCGCCGCGCATGCCGACCTGAAGGTCGGCGTCGACCTGTCGTCGACCGGCCCGGCCGCCGCGATCGGCATCACGAGCAAGAACGCGATCCTGATGTGGCCGAAGACGATCGCCGGGCAGCCCGTGCAGGTAACGGTGCTCGACGACGCATCCGACCCGGGCACCGCGGTGCGCAACATCCGCAAGCTGGTCGACGAGGATCATGTCGACGTCGTGGTCGGGCCGAACATCACGCCGGCCGCGCTCGCGGCGCTCGACGCGGTGGCCGCCGGGCAGACGCCGATGATCACGCTGGTCGGCTCGGGCGCGATCGTCGAGCCGCAGGAAGGCGCGCGGACCTGGGCGTTCAAGATGGCGCAGAGCGACCGCGCGATGGCCGACGTGATGACGCGCCATATGGCGAACCACGGCGTGAAGACGGTCGGCTTCATCGGCTTCGCGGACAGCTACGGCGACAGCTGGCTGAACGAGTTCACGCGCTTCGCGGACCTGCGCAAGATCCGCGTGGTCGCGACCGAGCGCTTCAACCGCACCGACGCGAGCGTCACGGGCCAGGCGCTGAAGCTGATCGCAGCGAAACCCGACGCGATCCTGATCGCGGGCTCGGGCACGCCGGCCGTGCTGCCGCAGCGCACGCTGATCGAGCGCGGCTACAAGGGCCCGGTCTACCAGACGCACGGGATCGCGACACCGGAATTCATCAAGCTCGGCGGCAAGGATGTCGACGGGACGCTGTTCCCGACCCAGCCGGTGGTCGTCGCGCGCACGCTGCCGGCCGATCATCCGGCCCGCAAGGCCGCGCTCGCGTTCGTCGACGCGTACGAAGCGAAGTACGGCGCCGGCACGGTCACGCAGTTCGCGGGCGACGCGGCGGGCGTCTACCCGCGCCTCGCCGACGCGGTCGGCCGCGCGCTGAAGGCCGCGCAGCCCGGCACGCCCGCGTTTCGCGCGGCGCTGCGGCGCGAGCTGGAACGCGCGCACGAGCTCGTCGTGCCGAACGGTGTCGTCAACACGAGCGACAAGGATCATGTGGGACTCGACCAGCGCGCAAGCGTGATGGGGATCGTCAAGCAGGGCCGATTCGTCTACCTCAGTCAGTGACGTGCACGGCCCGCAACCGGGCAGCTTGCCCGGCAGCGGGATTTCGGACATAATCCGCGTTTCGCCGCGCACCATCGCATGCGCGGCCAGGATCAAGCCCAGGTGGTGAAATTGGTAGACGCAGGGGACTCAAAATCCCCCGCCGCAAGGCGTGCCGGTTCGATTCCGGCCCTGGGCACCAGCATTCTCGCAGCGTGAAGCGCTGCGCCTGCCGACACCCGCGCAAGGTCGCCGCTTCGCGGGTTTTTTGTTTTTGCCGCCCGCGCCGCAACGCGTGCCCCGCGCAACAGTCCAAGCGTCATGAGGATGCGCGGCACGGAGGCACGCCATGTCCATGCGCCCGATTTCATTTCCGCTCTGCCGCCGCGCGCTCGCCGTGGCGCTGTCGCTCATGCTGACCGGCTGCGACATTCTGACCGCGCCGCCGGTGCCCGACTGGCCGGGCCCGCACGCGCCCTACCCGTTCCCGGACAGCATTCCGCATCGCACCGAATGAATGGACGGGAAAGCCGCCGTCGGCACGCCGAGCCGAGTTCAGGCTCGGGCTCAGGCCATCAACGCCCGCACGAAGTCGAGAAACACGCGCACCTTCGCGGAAACGAGGTTGGACGCGTGGTGATACGCGTAGAGCGGAAACGTCTCGTCCGCCCATTCCGGCAGCAGCAGCACCAGCCGCCCGTCGGCAAGGATGTCGCGCGCATAGAGTTCCAGCAGCTGGGCAATCCCCGCGCCGCCGAGGCACGCGCCGAGCAGCATGCCCGTATCGTTGACCATCAGCCGGCCGGCGGCATCGAACGGCATCACCTCCTTGCCGCGATGGAATTCCCATTCGAACGGCCGCCCCGTCACCGGATCGCGGATCAGCACGCAGCGATGCCCGCTCGCGAGATCCCGCGGGTGCCGCGGTTCGCCATGGCGCGCGACATAGGCCGCCGACGCGCAGGTCAGCACGCGCGTTTCCAGCAGCAGCCGCGCACGGTATGACGACGGGTCCGGAATGCCGAACCTCACCGCCACGTCGAACCCGTCGGCGACGAGGTCGCCCATCCGGTCGCGCACGCTGATCTCGACGGACAGGTCGGGAAAGCGGTCGAGAAACTCCGCCATCTTCGGCGCCAGCACGTAGTGGCCGAAAGTCGCGTCGACGTTGACGCGCAGCCGCCCCCTGACACGCGCCTTCGACTGGCCGGCGTCGATCGCCGCGTCCTCGATGCCGGCCAGCAGCGGCGCGACCGCTTCATAGAAACGCCGCCCTTCGTCGGTCAGCGTGATCGCACGGGCCGTGCGGTTGAAGATCCGGATGCCGACGCGCTCCTCCAGCCGGGCGACGGCACGGCTCACCGCGGGCTGCGTCAACCCCATCGCCTCGCCGGCGCGCGCGAAGGTGCCGGCCTCGATCACCGCCGAGAGCACGCCGATCCCGCTCAAAAGCCTGCTGTCGAATGCCATAAGACATACTTTCAGTCATTCTTGATCTGATCATTATTCATTATTTTTATTGATCGAGGGAGCCTACATTAGTCCTGTCGCCGGAACGCACGGCACTCACGAACCAAGGAGCAGGACATGAGCACATCGGAACAGGTCGCCCTCGTCACGGGCTCGTCGCGCGGCATCGGTGCGGAAATCGCCCGCCGTCTCGCCCGCGACGGTTTCAGCGTCGTCGTGAACTATGCCGGCGGCGCCGGCCCCGCGCAGGACGTGGTCGACGCGATCGTCGCCGACGGCGGCCATGCTATCGCGGTGCAGGCGAACGTCGCCGATCCGGCGGCCGTGGTCGCGCTGTTCGACGCCGCAAAACAAGCATTCGGCGGTCTGGATGTGGTGGTCAACTCCGCGGGCGTGATGAAGCTGGCGACCATCGCCGACTGCGACGATGCGCTCTTCGACGAAACGATCACCATCAACGTGAAAGGCACGTTCAACGTCTGCCGCGAAGCGGCCAGGCGGGTGCGCGACGGCGGACGCATCATCAACCTGTCGACCAGCGTGATCGGCATGCGCATGCCGACTTACGGTGTGTACGTCGCCAGCAAGGCGGCGGTCGAAAGCCTGACGCAGGTGCTCGCGCAGGAGATGCGCGGCCGCGGCATCAGCGTGAACGCCGTCGCGCCGGGGCCGGTCGCGACAGAGTTGTTCCTGCAGGGCAAGAGCCCCGAACTCGTCGATCGGCTCGCGAAGCTGAATCCGCTGGAGCGGCTCGGCCAGCCCGCCGACATCGCCAGCGTCGTCGCGTTCCTCGCCGGCCCCGACGGCGCGTGGGTCAACGGCCAGGTCCTGCGCGCAAACGGCGGCATGTGCTGACCGGCCACCTGCCATGCCCACCGCTTACCGGAGATCGATCATGAAGGAAGTCATTCTCGTCACGGGCGCGTCCAGCGGCTTCGGCCTGTTGACGGCCCAGGCGCTCGCCCGCGCCGGCCATACCGTCTACGCATCGATGCGCGACAGCACCGGCCGCAACGCGCCGCGCGTCACCGCCATCGCCGCCTACGCGCAGGAACACGGCGTCGACCTGCGCACCGTCGAGCTCGACGTCGGCGACGACGCGTCCGTTGGCGCCGCCATCGATCGCGTGATCGCGGACACCGGCCGCCTCGACGTCATCGTCCACAACGCCGGCCACATGGTGTTCGGCCCGGCCGAAGCGTTCACGCCCGAGCAGATCGGCGAGCTCTACGACATCAACGTCGTGTCGACCCAGCGCGTCAACCGCGCGGCGCTGCCGCACTTGCGCCGCCAGGGGCGCGGGCTGCTCGTCTGGGTGTCGTCGTCGTCCGCGCGCGGCGGTACGCCGCCGTTCCTCGCACCCTACTTCGCCGCGAAAGCCGCGATGGATTCGCTCGCGGTGTCCTATGCGGCCGAACTGGCCCGCTGGGGGATCGAGACGTCGATCGTCGTGCCGGGCGCCTTCACCCAGGGCACGAATCACTTCGCCCACGCAGGCAAGCCGGCCGATGCGGCCATTCAGGCCGCCTACGTCGACGGCCCCTATGCGGGTGTCGCCGAACAGGCGCTTCAAGGCCTCGCCGCGCTCGAACCGGCGGACGCCGATGCCGGCACCGTCGCGACAGCCATTGCCGGCATCGTCGCCGCCCCGGCCGGCAAGCGCCCGTACCGCGTGTTCGTCGATCCGTCGCAGGACGGCGCGGAGGAAGTGTTCCGCGTCGGCGACCGGATTCGCCGCGAGATGTTCAGGAACCTCGGCCTCGCCGACCTGCTCGCGGCCCGCGTCGGCGGCTGATCCACCGTGCGCCGGCCACGCCGGTGCGCCTCAGCCTGGCTCGCAGAACCCGAGGATCGCGTCGGCGATTGCCGCCGGCGCCTCGCGCTGCGGAAAGTGGCCGACGCCGTCCAGCACCTGCCGCGCGTAGCGCCCCGCAAAGAACCGCTCGCGCCCGGCCGAGCTGTCCGGATGATTGCAGGTGTCCGCGCCGCCGTGCAGCACGAGCGTCGGCAACGCCAGCACCGGCGCGGGATTCAGCCGCGCATCGTCGTCGGCATAGGCCGGCGTGCCCGGTGCGAATCCCCATCGATGCCGGTACGAATGCAGCACGACGTCGATCCAGTCGGGCCCGTCGAACGCGGCGGCGGCCGCGTCGAAATCGCTGTCGCGATACCAGCCCGGCGGCGACCATGTATCCCACATCAGGCGGGCAAACGCGCGACGATCGTCGCGCAACGCCTGCTCGCCGCGCGGCGTCGCCATGAACCAGTGATACCAGTAGTTGCGCGCCTGCTGCAGCGACAGCGGCTGCCCCGGATCGTTGGTGCCGTACCCGACCGACAGCATCACGAGATGCGATGCGGCGCCTTCGCGCAGCCCGCACGCGTTCGCGGCCGCCCGCGCGCCCCAGTCGTGCCCGACCAGCACGGGCCGCTCGATGCCGAGCGCATCGACGAAGTCGAGCAGGTCGCGCCCGAGCGCCGCGAGCTGGCCGCTGCGCGGCACGGATGCATCGCGAAAGCGGGTCGGCGCAAAACCGCGCAGCGCGGGCGCGAGCACGCGGTAGCCGTGCGCGGCGAGCAAATCCGCGACCGCGTCCCAGCCGACCGGGCTGTCCGGCCAGCCGTGCAGCAGCACGGCCACGCGCTCGCCGCGCGGGTTCCATTCGAGATAGGCAAGGTCGAGCGACGCGGTCGTCGCATGCGCATAGGTCGTCATCGTGCACTCCGTTGGGTGGATCCGAGTGCACGATGGTAGGCCGGCCTTTCATCACGATTCACGGAGTATCATGGTTCATTCTTCGAGTATCGCGTTGAATTGATCCATGAAACCGCTGACCGATCCCGCGTCGACCTCGCTCGACATCACGCTGCTGCGCACCTTCCTCGAAGTCGTCGACAGCCGTGGATTCGCGCCGGCCGCGGAACGGCTCGCGCTGACGCCATCCGCCGTCAGTGGCCACATCAAGCGGCTCGAACAGGCGGCCGGTACGGTGCTGCTCGCGCGCACCACCCGTCGCATCGCGCTCACACCGGCCGGCGACACGCTGTACGCGTACGCACGCAACATCGTCGACATGGAGCGCGACGTGCGCGCAAGGCTGCGCGGCGCGCCGGCGCACGGGCCGCTGCGGGTCGGCGCATCGGAGGATTTCGCGGGTGCGTGGCTGCCGCACGTGCTTCGCACGTTCCGCGACCGCCACCCGCGCACGTCGATCGAGCTGAAGGTCGGGATCACCGCGTCGCTGCTGCGCGAGCAGACGCTCGGCCGGCTCGACGTCGTGTTCGGCAAGCAGTGCCGGCAGGTCGACACGCCGGGCGAACTGCTGTGGGAAGAACCGCTCGTGTGGGCGTTCGCGTCGGATCGCACGCTCGACGCCGGCGACGACGTGCCGCTCGCGCTGTTTCCGCAGCCATGCGTCTATCGCGAAGCCGCCGTGGCGGCACTCGCCGCCGCGCTGCGGCCGTTCCGCGTGCTGTTCGAGAGCAGCAGCATGGCCGGCTGCGTGTCGGCCGCGCTCGCGGGCTTCGCGGTCACCGCGCTGGCGCGCAGCCAGTTGCGCGACGGCTTGCGCGAATGCGGCCCGCAGGACGGCCTGCCGGCGCTGCCGGCCGCGCGTTTCTACGCATTCGCGGCGAAACCGGACGGCGCCGCCGCGGCGTTGATCGATGCGGTGCGGGAAACCGGGCGCAGCCGGCAGTTCGCGGCGCCGCCCGGCTGAAACAGGCACGACGGCACGTGACGCGATCCGGCCGTGCCGGTCAGTCGCCCTCCGTCTCCTCCCCGCCATGCGTCAGCGCGCTCGCCATCAGTTCCCCGAACCATTCGATGAAGGCATTGAGCCGGCGCGAACGATGGCGCCGGTGCGGGTACACGGCCGACACGTCCATCGGTGCGGCGCGGTGGCCGGGCATCACGTCGACGAGTGCGCCGCTGTCGAGCAGATGCTGGACGTCGAAGCGCGGAATCTGGATCAGCCCCATCCCGGCGATGCAGCTGGCGATATAGGTTTCGGCATTGTTGACGATCACCCGGCTCGGCAGCATGAGCGTGTGCCGCTGGCCGTCCGTGCAGTATTCCCAGTCGAGTTCGCGCCCGGTCGTCGGCGACGCATAGCCGATCGCCCAGTGTCCGTGCGCGAGCGCATCCGGATGCTCGGGCACGCCGCATTCGCGCAGGTAGTCGGGGCTCGCGCAATTGATCAGCGTGAACTGTCCGAGCGGCCGAACGACGAGGCTGCTGTCGGCAAGCCGCCCGACGCGGATCGCGCAGTCGACGCCCTCCTGCACCAGGTCGATCGAACGATCGGTCGAGCCGAGCGACAGTTGCAGCTTCGGATAACGGTGAAACAGCGACGGCAGCGCGGGCGCCACCATGCGGCGCGCGATCCGGCTCGGCACGTCGACGTTCAGCCGGCCGATCACGTCGCGGTCGCGGCGGCGGAACAGGCGGTCGAGTTCGTCGGCCTCCGCGAGCAGGCGCCGGCCGCGTTCGAGCAGCAGCGCGCCGTCGGCGGTCAGCTGCACCTGGCGTGTCGTGCGGTGCAAGAGGCGCGTGCCGAGCCCCGTCTCCAGTTGCTGGACGGCCGCCGACACGGTCGCGCGCGGCACGTCGAGCGCATGCGCGGCCTTGATGAAGCTGCCCATCTCGGCAACCTGCAGGAAGATTCTGACCTGATCCAGCTTGTCCATCGGCGGGGAACGTAGGTTCGGACGAACGCCGCCGCCAGCCGTCGCACGTCGCGGCCAGGGTCGGCGGCACAGAGAAAACGGGCACGCAGCCGCGAAGCCGCGCGCCCGTCCATTGTCCACGCAAACGCGCCATTGCGGTGCGCCGCGCGGCCCGTTGCCGGGCCGGTTACTTGGTCGTGTAGCCGCCGTTGATCAGGATCGTCTGGCCCGTGATCCACCAGCCGTCGGTGACGAGATGGCGGATGAACGGCACGACGTCCTCGATGTCGGTCAGGCCCGTCTTGCTGAACGGCGACAGCGCGGCCGCCGTCTTGTGGTACGCGACCGCATCGGCGCCCTCGGCCGGGTAGAAGAACGGCGTGTCCATCGGCCCCGGCCCGACGGCCGTCACCGAGATCCCGCGCGCGCCGTACTCCTTCGACGCCGCGCGCGTGAAATGCTCGACCGGCGCCTTCGACCCTTCGTACGCCGCATAGAACGGCGTGAACGCGCCGAGCAGCGACGTCACGAGCGTGACGAGCTTGCCGTGATCCTCGAGGTGCCGCCCCGCTTCCTTGATGAAGAAGAACGCCGACTTGCTGTTGACCGCGAACATCTCGTCGTACTCGGCCTCGCTGATCTCGGTGAACGGCTTCTTCAGCACCTTGCCGACCGTGTTGATCGCGATGTCGATCTTGCCGAAGCGCTGCTTCGCGTCGTCGAACAGCTTCTCGACCGCGGCGGCCGTCGTCAGGTCGCCCTGGAACGTAGCCGCTTCCGCGCCGGCCGCACGCACCGCGGCGGCCGTCTCCTCGGCTTGCGCCTGCGACGCCGCGCTGTTGTAGTGAATCGCCACGGCCTTCGCACCGTGGCTCGCCAGATCCCGCGCGATCAGGCCGCCGAGATTCTTTGCGCCGCCTGCGATCAGGACGACCTTGTCTGCGAGCGTATGAGTTGCCACGGTTGACTCCTTTTCTCGTTGAACGAAGCTTGGAGTGTAGGCACGCGCGACGCGCCGGTCAGCCGGGCAACGCTGGATGGATTATCCAGAAAAACGATCCAATCGAAGCGCGGGTGTGCAGCCTGCCGCACCGACAACCGCGCCGGAATCCGCCCTCGATCGATTGACGCCTATCCCGGCGCCCGCTCAGCGCGCATACAGCGTCGCGTCGATCTTGCCGAGCAGCCACTGCATGCCGGCCAGGTGCTGCTGGTCGTGGCTGCACAGGTAGTGGACGAGCCCGCGCACGGTCAGCGAACCGTAGCCGTCGAATTCCCCGGTGCGTGCGAGCTGTTCGGGCGTGAGACGCGACACGAGGTCCAGCGTCTCGCGCCGCGCTTCGCGGATCGCCGCCAGCACGTCGGACGCATACGCATCGTTGTAGCGGCGCTCGATCGCGAGTGCGTCGCCGTCGATCGACACGAGCAGCGGCCGGTCTTCGTCGAGCATCCGCCGCAGCCGCACGTGATAGCCGTCGATCTCGATGTCGCGCACATGGCAGAGCTGCCCGAGCGGCGAAAAATGCTCGCTTGGAATCCCGGCCCAGTCATCGGGCGTCCAGCGCGCGTAGCCGTCGGGGACGGCCGCGAAATGCGCTTCGAGCTGACGGGGGAAATCGGCGAGTGCGTCGAGCGTCGTCGGATTCATGCGGGACTCCCTGTCGGATAGGGGCGACGGCAGCCCTGGGACGGGCCTGCCGCCACCGTTGCGTCACTTCACGCTGAAGCCGTACGCGCCCTGCGTGCGGTGCCCGTCGGCCGCGACGGCCACCCATTTCACCGTATAGGCGCCGGTGCCGGCCGCCGTGAGCGGCACCGACATCCGCTTGCGATTCGACGCGTCGATGCGCGCACGGCCGTCCGACACCGTCTTGCCGTCGCCGTCGACGACGACGATCGAGCTGAACGCCGGCTCCAGCGGCTCGGTGAAGTCGATCGTGACGGCGGCCGGTGCGGCAGCCACCGACGCGCCCGCCGCCGGATCGCTCTTCGCGAGGTGCGCGTGCGCGAACGCGGCCGACGAGACGGTCGCGGCAACGATGACGGCAGCGGCGTGGCGGCCGAACGGGAACGAAGCAAAAGGCATGGACTTTCCGTGAAGAATGAACGGGCGCCGCGCCCCGCGCGGCGTACCGGCAGCTTACCAGCGCATGCACGTTCATGCCGGTCGCGCGCCGTCGCTTGATAGAATGCGCGCGCTATGGATCTCGAAAGCATTCTCTACACCCAGGGCTTCGGCTCGCGCCGCCAGTGCCGCGGCCTGATCGAAGCCGGCCGCGTCAGCGTGGCGGGCGCCCGCGCGACCGACCCCGACGCCGCGTTCGATACCGACGGCCTCGTGTTCTCGGTCGACGATACGGCGTGGCCGTTCCACGCACGCGCCTATCTCGCGCTCAACAAGCCGGCCGGCTACGAGTGCTCACGCGACCCGCAACACCACGCAAGCGTGTTCAGCCTGCTGCCTGCGCCGCTCGTCGCGCGTGGCGTGCAGTGCGTCGGGCGTCTCGACCAGGACACGACGGGCCTGCTGCTGCTGTCCGACGACGGCCAGTTCGTGCACGCGTACACGTCGCCGAAGCGCAAGGTGCCGAAGACCTACGTGGCAACCGTGCGCCACCCGCTCGACGACACGCAGCTGAACACGCTGCGCACCGGCGTGCAGTTGCACGGCGAGCCGAAGCCGATCGCGGCGGTCGCCGCCGACGCGCGCGACCCGCACGCACTCGCGCTGACCGTCCTCGAAGGCAAGTATCACCAGGTCAAGCGCATGGTCGCGGCGGCGAGCAATCGCGTCGAAGCGCTGCATCGCGAAAGCATCGGCGGCTTCACGCTGCCGGACGATCTCGCGCCCGGCGCGTGGCGCTGGCTCGATGACGCCGACCTTTCGGCGCTGCGCAATACCGTCAAAACCCTGTAAGGGAAAATCCGCACGACCGTTCGACGTTCGACCGCATCTCGGCCGCATGTTCCCCCGCTATACTGAAATCACAAGCTGTACGAGCAGCGATGCAGGGGAGACATCATGAGCAACCATACTTTTGAACTGTCGTACGTGATGATCGCGTTCGCGGTCGTCGGGGTCATCGTGATCGGCGGCCTGCTGGCCACGATGCACCGGAAGCACAAATATCATCCGAACCTGATTGGCGCGCTGATCGGCGCGTTGCTGTGCTTCCTGCTGATCGAGGCGTTACCGGCGCTCACCTGACGCGCTGCCCGGCGCGAGCGTTTGAAGGAAATCATCTACGGTCGGATAGCGCAACGTCACGCACAATTCGGCCTTGAGCCGTGCGTTGGACAGGCGCCGCGACTCGCGCATGAACGACAGCAGTGTCGGTTCGAGCTGACGCTCGGCGTCCGCGCGGCTGACGCGCGGCGGCCTCGGCAGGCCGAGCACCTGCGCGACCCGGTCGAAATACTCCCCCATCCGCAGTTCGCTGTCGTCCGACGCGTGCACGGCGCGCGCCGGCTTGCCGCGTTCGGCCGCGCGGCGCAGGATCGCCGCGAGATCGTCCGCGTGGATGTGGTTCGTGTAGACGTCGTCGGCCGGTTCGAGCGCCGGCGTGCCGCGCTCGAGCCGTGCGACCGGCAGACGGTTCGCCGCGTAGATCCCGGGAATCCGCACGATGCGCGCGGACAGCACGCCGCGCACCGTCGCCGCACGCAGTTGCCGCTCGGCCGACACGCGCCGGAACGCGCGCGGATTCGCGGGGCGCAGCGGCTGCGTCTCGTCGATGCGCGCGCCGCCGCAATCGCCGTAAACGCCCGTCGTACTGGCGTAGACGAGCCTCGGCGCACGAAGGCCGTCGGGTACAATACGCGCTGCCCGAACGGGCGCGCCGGCCTGTCGGGTAGCGGTGCGCAGCGTTCGGAGCCGGCCGACCGCCGAGGCCGGCGGCACCGGTGGCCGTCGCGCAGGCACGGTCGTTGCGGCGATCAGCGCACGCGTGCGCCGGTCGTCGCGGCCATCGGACTGCGGCGGTGCGAGATGCAGGATCGTGCGGGCCAGGCCCGCGAGGCGGCCAAGCGTCGCCCGGCGATCGAGGTTGCCGACGATCGGCGTTGCACCCGCGGCGCGCAGTTCGTCGCGACGGGCCGGATGGCTCGTCAGCGCGAAGATCCGCAGGTTGCGGCGCGCGTCGCGCCATTGCGCGACGCAGCGCATGCCGACGTCGCCGCAGCCGACGATCAGTGCGCGCGGCCGGCGCAGGATTCGAGTCGCGATCATGTTGGTTGCGAAATCAGTAGCCACCGTTGCGCGACGCGCAACGGGTTTGCATTGTAGCTGCCGTGCCCGACATGCACGGTCCCCCCATTTTGTTCTAGTTTGGTTCTATGGCATTCAACGTCACTCTCAAGCAAAGCGGCCGGCAATTCCAGGTCGAGTCGGATGAAACCGTGCTGGCGGCCGCGCTGCGCCAGAACGTCCATCTGCCGTACGGCTGCAAGAACGGCGCGTGCGGCTCGTGCAAGGGCCAGATCGTGTCGGGCCAGATCGAACAGGGCCCGCACGCCGCGTCGGCGTTGTCCAACGACGAGCGCACCCGCGGCCTCGCGCTGCTGTGCTGCTCGAAGGCACAGTGCGATCTCGAAATCGACGTGCGTGAAATCGCCGGCGTCGACGGCGTGCAGGTCAAGAAGCTGCCGTGCCGGATCGCCGCGCTCGAGCGCAAGGCCGACGACGTGATGGTCGTGAAGCTACAGCTCCCCGCCAACGAACGCCTGCAGTATCTCGCGGGCCAGTACGTCGAGTTCATCCTGAAGGACGGCTCGCGCCGCAGCTACTCGATGGCGAGCGCGCCGCACGAGGAAGGCCCGGTCGAGCTCCACATCCGCCACATGCCGGGCGGCAAGTTCACCGACCACGTGTTCGGCGCGATGAAGGAGCGCGACATCCTGCGCTTCGAAGGCCCGCTCGGCACGTTCTTCCTGCGCGAGGATTCCGACAAGCCGATCGTGCTGCTCGCATCGGGCACCGGCTTCGCGCCGATCAAGGCGATCATCGAGCACGTGAAGCACACGGGCATCACGCGCCCGATGACGCTCTACTGGGGCGCACGCCGCAAGAAGGACATCTACCTCGGCGAACTGGCCGAGCAGTGGGCACGCGAGATCCCGAACTTCAAGTACGTGCCGGTGCTCTCCGAGCCGGACGCCGGCGATCAGTGGACGGGCCGCACCGGCTTCGTCCATCGCGCGGTGATCGAGGATCTGCCCGACCTGTCGGGCCACCAGGTGTACGCGTGCGGCGCGCCGGTGATGGTCGAATCCGCGCAGCGCGACTTCACGCAGCACCACGCGCTGCCGGCCGACGAGTTCTACGCGGACTCGTTCACGAGCGCCGCCGATCTCGCGCATCCGGTCTGAGGCCCGCGCACCCGCGTGCGGCACTGCGCGCCGCGATGTCACATCCGTGGCATCGCGGCGGTTTACAGTGACGCGCGGGATGCCTTATGCTTGCGCACATGAACTGCTTCCTGTCCGCCCTTCGACGTCGCCGCTCGCCGCTCCGCCCGGATGCCGCAGGCTCGTCACGGACTCGCGCGTAACCCACACCGCTTCACCGGTTACGCACAAGCTGTTCGACCCACCAGCCACGGCCTTCCGTGGCTTTTTTATTGCCTGTTTCCCTTTCAACGTCCGCTGGAGTCTGCTGCCATGCCCCTGAACGATTATCCGATCGACTCGCTGATGTACATCACGAACCGCCCCGACATCGTGTTTACGCACGGCAAGGGTTCGTGGCTCTACGATCACACGGGCAAGCGCTATCTGGACTTCATCCAGGGCTGGGCCGTCAACAGCCTCGGCCATTGCAACGAAGGCATCGTCGACGCGCTGAAGACGCAGGCGGAAAAGCTGCTGAACCCGTCGCCGGCGTTCTACAACGAACCGATGGCGAAGCTCGCGGGCCTGCTCACGCAGCACAGCGTGTTCGACAAGGTGTTCTTCACGAACAGCGGCGCGGAAGCGAACGAAGGCGCGATCAAGCTCGCGCGCAAGTGGGGCCGCAAGTTCAAGAACGGCGCGTACGAGATCATCACGTTCGACCACAGCTTCCACGGCCGCACGCTCGCGACGATGTCGGCCAGCGGCAAGCCGGGCTGGGACACGATCTACGCGCCGCAGGTGCCGGGCTTCCCGAAGGCCGAGCTGAACGACATCAACTCGGTCGAGAAGCTGATCACCGACAAGACCGTCGCGGTGATGCTCGAGCCGATCCAGGGCGAAGGCGGCGTGATTCCGGCCACGCGTGAATTCATGCAGGCGCTGCGCGCGCTGACGAAGCAGCACGACCTGCTGCTGATCGTCGACGAAGTGCAAAGCGGCTGCGGCCGCGCGGGCACGCTGTTCGCGTACGAGCTGTCCGGCATCGAGCCGGACGTCATGACGCTCGCGAAAGGCATCGGCGGCGGCGCCCCGCTCGGCGCGCTGCTGTCGAAGGCCGAGTTCGCGGTGTTCGAGGCCGGCGACCAGGGCGGCACGTACAACGGTAACCCGCTGATGACGGCGGTCGGCTATTCGGTGATCTCGCAGCTCGTCGCACCGGGCTTCCTCGAAGGCGTGCGTGCGCGCAGCGAATACCTGAAGCGCAAGCTGCTCGAGCTGTCGGAAGAGCGCGGCTTCGAAGGCGAACGCGGCGAAGGCCTGCTGCGCGCGCTGCTGCTCGGCAAGGACATCGGCCCGCAGATCGTCGAGAAGGCCCGCGACATGCAGCCCGACGGCCTGCTGCTGAACGCCGCGCGGCCGAACCTGCTGCGCTTCATGCCCGCACTGAACGTGACGACCGAGGAAATCGACCAGATGATGGCGATGCTGCGGTCGGTGCTCGACACGCTCTAAGGAGACCGCCGCGATGGATGCCGCCGCCGATGCCGTTGTAATCCGCCCGTTCGAACGCGCCGACACCGATGCCGTGCTCGCGGTATGGCGCGACGCATTCCCGCAGTACGAAGACGCGGATGCGCCGCCGCACCGCGATCCGCTCCGATCGATCGAGCTGAAGCTCGCGACGCAGCCGGAACTGTTCTTCGTCGCGACCAGCGGCGCGCGCGTGGTCGGCACGCTGATGGCGGGTTTCGACGGGCATCGCGGCTGGCTCTACTCGTTCGGCGTATCGAACGACGCACGCCGGCTCGGCATCGGCCGCGCGCTGATCGCGCATGCGGAACGCGCGCTCGCCGCGCGCGGCTGCCTGAAGATCAATCTGCAGGTGCTGCCCGGCAACGACGATGCGTGCCGCTTCTACGCGGCGCTCGGCTATCGCGTCGAGGAACGCATCTCGTTCGGCAAGACGCTGCCGGCCGCGTGAAGCAGAGGCCGGCCGCCCGCCACGTCAGCGCGTGATCGGCCCCGCGCCCGGCAGCGGATTGCCGAGCGCGTCGGTCGGCACGGCCTGCTGCTCGAACGCGGCGAAATACGCGGCCCACTGCGTATCGCTCACGCGCACGATCAGCGCGCCGTCCTGCCAGATGTCGTTGTGATCGTTGTGGTCGTCGCCCGCGCGGTGCAGATAGTTCGCGCCGGTCGACCCCTGGTTCATGTGGGTGTCGTGGATGCCGTTGCCTTCCGAATACGAGCGGCCGAACACGACGACGTCGAGCCCCTGCGACTGCGCGGTGTTCACCAGCCGCAGCAGCGACGGGATCGGCTCCTGATTCTCCGTGCCGTCCATCACGGCGCTCGGGCGCCATGCGCCCGTTTCGTTCAGGATGTCGCTGCGCAGGTAGTCGAGCGCGGGCAATGCCGCCTGCCCCGTCAGGTCCGTGTAGCCCTCGGCCGCGGCCGCGAGCGTCTGCGTGATCGGGTGGTGGAAATCGTAGACGAGCTTGTAGTTCAGCAGGTCGTCCGCGTCGTTGGTGCCGACGTTGATCGCGACGTCCCAGTCGCCGCCGGGCAACGCCAGCGTCAGGTGGATGTGGTACTGGATCTCGCTGCCATGCGGCGAGCCCTTCAGCTTCGCCACCGATGTCACCTTCGCCTTCACGAAACCGTAGTCCAGACTCATGCGCGCTCTCCGTGTCCCGATGGGCCGCCGATGTTACACGGCCCATGTGTCGGTTTGCAGGCGACCGGCAACGAGCGGCCGCCCCCATCGTTCCCGCGCCGCGTGCGCGGCGCAACAGTCGAATGGAGTCGCGGCCGCCCACACAAGTTCGACCGGAATCGCATGACACGAAAAAAAAGGCTGTCACGGCATCCCGTGACAGCCTTTCGAAAGCCCGTGTGCGACGCGGCCGGCATCTGCCGTCGCGCGCCACCGGGCCCGCTCATTCACTCACTCATTCACCCAGGTACGCAGCCCGCACCTTCGGATCGTCGAGCATCTGCTTCGCATCGCCTTCCATCGTGACCGTGCCCGAATCCATCACGTAACCACGGTCGGCCGCCTGCAGCGCGAGGCGCGCGTTCTGCTCGACCAGCAGCACCGTGATGCCCTCCTTCGAGATTTCACGCACCACTTCGAAGATCTTCTCGACCATGATCGGCGACAGGCCCATCGACGGCTCGTCGAGCAGCAGCAGCTTCGGCTTCGACAGGATCGCGCGCGACATCGCCAGCATCTGCTGCTCGCCGCCCGACAGCGTGCCCGCGAGCTGCGTCGCACGCTCCTTCAGGCGCGGGAAGAAGCCGAACATGCGGTCGACGTCCTTCTTGATCTGCTCGCCGTCGTTGCGCAGGTACGCGCCCATCTGCATGTTCTCGACGATCGACATCCGCGCGAAGATCCCGCGGCCTTCCGGCACCATCGCGAGGCCGCGCTTGAGCAGCTCGTGCGTCGGGATGCCCTTGATCGACTTGCCCTCGTACTCGATGTCGCCGGCCGAATACGCCTTCAGCCCCGTGATCGCCTTCATCGTCGTGGTCTTGCCCGCGCCGTTCGCGCCGATCAGCGTCACGAGCTCGCCCTGACGGACTTCCATGTCAACGCCCTTGACGGCCTGGATGCCGCCGTAGTTGACCTGCAAGCCCTTGATTTTCAACATTGCCGCTGCCATCAGTGCACCCCTGCGCCGAGATATGCCTCAATCACCTTCGGATTCTTCTGCACGTCCTGCGGCAGACCCTCGGCGATCACCTTGCCGTAATCGAGCACCGTCATCCGGTTGCACAGCCCCATCACGAGCTTCACGTCGTGCTCGATCAGGAGAATCGTGCGGCCATCCGAGCGGATCTTGTCGAGCAGGCGCGTGAGTTCGACCTTCTCGGTCGCGTTCATCCCGGCCGCCGGCTCGTCGAGCGCGAGCAGCTTCGGGTCGGTGGCCAGCGCGCGCGCGATCTCGAGACGGCGCTGGTGGCCGTACGACAGGTTGCGCGACGTGTAGTCCGCGTACTGCAGCACGCCGACGTATTCGAGCAGCTCGATCGCGCGTTCCTTGATCTCGCGCTCCTCCTGGCGTTCGGCCGGCGTCTGGAACACCGCGCCGAGCAGCCCGTGCTTGGTGCGCACGTGGCGGCCCACCATCACGTTCTCGAGGGCCGTCATCCCGCCGAACAGGCGGATGTTCTGGAACGTGCGCGCGATGCCTGTCTTCGCGACCTGATGCACCGCGGTCGGCTTGTATTCCGTGCCGTCGAGCTTGAACTCGCCGGAGTCCGGCGTGTAGAGGCCCGTGATCACGTTGAAGAACGTCGTCTTGCCGGCGCCGTTCGGGCCGATCAGGCCGTAGATCTCGCCTTCCCTGATCTGCAGACCGACATCGGACAGCGCCTGCAGGCCGCCGAAGCGTTTGTTCACGCCCTGCACGGACAGTCGGATTTGTTTGTCGCTCATGTGTGTATCCCCTTGTCCGTCGATTAAGCGCGCACCGGCTTCTTGCTGGCGCGCTTCGCCAGTTTCGCGATCTTGTCCTCATGCTTCGGCGCGGGCCACAGGCCTTCCGAGCGATACAGCATGATGACGACCATCGCGAGGCCGTACAGCGCCTGACGGATCACTTCCGTATCGACGATGTCATGACCGAACAGCGCGTGCTGCAGCGGGCTCATCGTCGAGCGCAGGAATTCCGGGAAGATCGCGAGCAGCACCGCGCCCAGGATCACGCCCGGGATGTGGCCCATGCCGCCGAGCACCACGCAGGCCAGCACGACGATCGATTCCCAGAACGTGAACGATTCCGGCGACACGAAGCCCTGGAACGAACCGAACATCGCCCCCGACAGGCCGCCGAACGACGCACCCATCGCGAACGCGAGCAGCTTCACGTTACGGGTGTTGATGCCCATCGCCTTCGCCGCGATCTCGTCTTCGCGGATCGCCGCCCATGCGCGGCCGATACGCGAGTGCTGCAGGCGCGTACACACCCAGATCACCAGCAGCGAGCAGAGCACGAACAGGTAGTAGTACATGTAGACCGACGGCAGCTGGATCCCGAACAGCGAGTGCGTCTGCGCGAGGCTGAAGTCGCCGATGTGCACCGGATCGATGCCCGTGATCCCCTTCGGGCCGTTGGTGATGTTCACCGGGCGGTCGAGGTTGTTCATGAAGATCCGGACGATTTCACCGAAGCCGAGCGTCACGATCGCCAGGTAGTCGCCGCGCAGGCGCAGCGTCGGCGCGCCGAGCAGGATCCCGAACGTCGCCGCCAGCGCCATCGCGATCGGCACGATGATCAGGAACGGGATGTGCAGCCCGTTCGGCGCGAGCGCCGCGATCCACTCGAATTGCGAGCTCAGGTGCGGCGAGCTCAACAATGCCGCCGTGTACGCACCCACCGCGTAGAACGCGATGTAACCCAGGTCGAGCAGGCCGGCGAAGCCGACCACCACGTTCAGGCCCAGCGCGAGCATCACGTACAGCATCGCGAAGTCGAGCACGCGGACCCAGTAGTTGCCGCCGGCCGAGCCGATGATGATCGGCGCCGCGATCACGAAGACCGCGGTCAGGAGGCCGATGATGACCGTCTTGGTGGTGTTGCGCTCTTCGACGAGCGACGTCGAGGATTCGATCGGTTGAATGGATGTCATGTTGTTTGCTCCCTTCCGTTACGCGCGATCCGCGACACGTTCGCCCAGCAGGCCGGACGGACGGAACACCAGCACGATGATCAGCACGATGAAGGCGAACACGTCCTGGTAGTTACTGCCGAATACGCCGCCCGTGAGGTTGCCGATGTAGCCGGCCCCGAGCTGCTCGATCAGGCCGAGCAGCACGCCGCCGACCATCGCACCGCCGAGGTTGCCGATCCCGCCCAGCACCGCGGCCGTGAATGCCTTCATGCCGGGGATGAAGCCCATGTAGAAGTGCACGTTGCCGTATTCGGATGCGATCATCACGCCGGCCAGCGCGGCGAGCGCGGAGCCGATCATGAACGTCGCCGAGATCACGAAGTTCGGGTTCACGCCCATCAGGCTCGCGGTGTTCGGGCTTTCGGCGATCGCGCGCATCGCGCGGCCGAGCTTGGTCTTGTGCACGAGCAGCAGCAGGCCGCCCATCACGATGAACGCCACCGCGATGATCACGATTTCAGTCACCGAGATCACGGCGCCGGGCGTCGTGTCGGTGGCCTTGATCACGTTGATCGGATCGGTCGGCAGCAATTGCGGGAACGGCAGCGGGTTGCGCGACCAGATGATCATCGCGGCGGTCTGCAGCAGGATCGACACGCCGATCGCGGTGATCAGCGGGGCAAGGCGCGGAGCGCGACGCAGCGGCCGGTAGGCGACCCGTTCGATCGTGAAGCCGACGAATGCACAGACGACTGCGGCGATACCCAGGCCGATCGTCAGCGTCGCGACGTTGCCGAGTCCGGGGAAATGGTTCTGCAGCACGGTGATGGCCGACAGGGCGACCATCGCGCCGATCATCAGCACGTCGCCATGCGCGAAGTTGATGATGCCGAGAATGCCGTACACCATCGTGTAACCCAACGCGATGATGGCGTAGACACTGCCGAGCACCAGCCCGTTGAGAACCTGCTGGACGAAAATATCCATTTAAAGCTCCTTGGCCCGTGCTGCCGGAGGACGTTGCGCCCCGCGGGTAAGCGAGGAATCGCGCCTTCTCGGCGACACTGCGGGTACTAGTCGATACCGGTAAGGGTGGATCGTCCCGGCGCGCGCCGCCCGGCCTGTACGGCCGGACCTGCCGCCGGAGCGGATACAAAAACGGCACCGCACTGTTCCGGTGCCGTCATGAGTCCCGTCGCTAAATCGTCACGACATCGAGGACGGTGTTCGTGGCCTCCTTGAAGTCGTAGGGCAGCATGCCGAGACGGCCATCGTCCGGTTGCCCGGCATCCGTGCCTTTTCCCGTCCGGGGCGAGGCGAGCCCCGCACTCGGGCGGATCGGATTCCGTGCCGCGGTGCCTCGCGAGGCACCGCGAACGCCGCGCCCGACATTCGTCAGGACTACGTCGGAATCCTTCGTACGAACCAGACCGCGCGCCGCGACGTCATTGCTCGCGGCAACGCGCTGTTTCGTCGAATCGAAATGAAAGGGGACCGGCGACATCGGCACGCTGCCCGCATCGCCGGGCACCCGTGCCGGCCTGCGTCGATCGGCGCGCACGGTCGCTGTCACGCCACGACCGGCGGCCTGCTGTGCTGCACCCTGCGTGCCCGCTGCCTGGCCGTTCGCCAGGCCAACCGCGTTGATTTCCTCGATCGCCAAACGTGCCCCGTTTACCTTGTCCTTGCCCCATTGCGCGATGCGGCACGCAAAGGGTGCCGCACGACCGGTTCCGGCGACGCGCACGCCGCTGGCCGGCGGTGCCGCGAACACCGCAGCCTCCCTCCCCGCCTCGTCGTCGCTCTTTTTGCTGCAGCCGGCAAGCATTGCAACCGGTGCGGCGACGGACATGGCGTAAGCCAACTTCACATGCATTGAGTGGTCTCCCGCGCCTTGCCAAAATCCCGATTTCAAAGCCATTCAGGCCTGAAAACGGGCGCATTGTAACTCCATTTATAGGACGCCAATAATCCTGATTCGATGGGGTTTTCCTGCATTGCAACCAATTTTGAGAGGCGCTTGGAAGCGCGCAGAGCAACCCGGTTGCACCATTGATCCGAATAATGGTTGCGATTGCGAATTCGACAGGAAAAAAAAAAGCGCGCCGTCAGGCGCGCTTCGGTGTTCCGCGGGTGCGATGCGGCAATCAGGCGGCGGGCGGCAGGTTCAACCCGCGCGGCAGCGGAAACGACACGTTTTCCTCGATACCGTCGAGCGCGCGCACATTGCGCACACCGAGTTCGCGCAGCCGTGCGATCACGGCCTGGGCGAGCACTTCGGGGGCCGACGCGCCGGCCGTCACGCCGATGCGACGCTTGCCTGCGACCCATGCCGGATCGATCTGGTCGGGTGCATCGACCATGTACGCGTCCACGCCGCGCTTCTCGGCCACTTCGCGCAGGCGGCTCGAATTCGAGCTGTTCGGGCTGCCGACGACGATCACGACATCGCACTGCGGCGCCATGAACTTCACGGCGTCCTGGCGGTTCTGCGTCGCGTAGCAGATGTCCTGCTTCTTCGGCTCGCGGATCTTCGGATACTTGGCCTTCAACGCGCCGATGATCTCGGCCGCGTCGTCGACGGACAGCGTCGTCTGCGTGACGAGCGCGATGCGTTCGGGATCGGCGAGCTCGAGCTTCTGCACGTCCTCGACGCTCTCGACGAGATGCATGCCGCGCTCGACCTGCCCCATCGTGCCTTCGACTTCCGGATGGCCCTTGTGCCCGATCATGACGATGTCGACGCCATCCTGGCGCATCTTCGCCACTTCGACGTGCACCTTCGTGACGAGCGGGCAGGTTGCGTCGTAAATGCGCAACCCGCGCACGTCGGCCTCGTCGCGCACGGCCTTCGACACGCCATGCGCGCTGAAGATCACGGTATTGCCGGCCGGCACTTCCTCGAGTTCCTCGACGAAGATCGCGCCTTTCTTCTTCAGATCCTCGACCACGTACTTGTTGTGGACGATCTCGTGACGGACGTAGATCGGCGCACCGTGCATCGCGATGGCGCGCTCGACGATCTCGATCGCGCGATCGACGCCCGCGCAGAAACCGCGCGGCTGGGCCAGCAGGATTTCGGCATCGGCGGCGACGGTCTGCCCGGACAGCGTATCGGTGGTGCTCATGATTACAGGATTCCGATGATTTTCACTTCGAACGTGAGCGCTTGGCCCGCGAGCGGATGATTGAAGTCGAACAGTGCCGAGGTTTCGCTGACTTCCTTCAGCACCCCCGCGTATCGGCCGCCGTCCGGCGCGTTGAACTCGATCAGTTCGCCCGGCGTGAAATCGTCGCCGACCATCCCGTTCTCGCGCAGCGTCGACAGCGTCACGCGCTGGAGCATGTCGGGATTCCGGGGACCGAACCCCTGGTCGGGGGCTAGCTGAAAAGTCGAATGGTCGCCGACCCTGAGGCCGATCAGAATCTGTTCCAGCGACGGCGCCAGTTGCCCCGCGCCGAGCAGCAACGTGGCCGGCTTGTCGGTGAAGGTGTTGACGATATCGGCGCCGTCGGCGAGTGCCAGCCGGTAATGCAATGTGACGTGGGAACCGGGCTTCACTTCGGATAGATCGATGAGGCTCATGAATTACTCGTTCAGTCGGCGCCCGATACGGCCGAAAGGCCCGGCGCAAAACCAATATTGTAAGTCACCTGAGCGCGCAAGGCGGAAAGTGCGACGACGTCGCGCACACCGCCCGCCGCCAATGGAGTTTCAAGCATGCTGTCACCCTGCCCAGCCTTGCCGCCCGTCGAATGCCGCGACAGCACCGATCTGCCGGCCGATCCGCCCGGCCGCGTCATCCCGATCCACCGGCGCAAGCGCCGCCTGCGCGGCTGGCGGCCCGAGCGGCCACGCGAGCGACTGCTGGAGCGCGGGCCGGCGGCGCTGACCGACGACGAACTGGTCGCCCTGCTGCTCGGCACGGGCAAGCCCGGGCACGACGTATTCACCACCGCCCGCGCACTGGTCAAGCAGTTCAAGTCGTTGCACGGATTGCTCGAGGCGACCACCGGCGATTTCGAGGCACACCCCGGCATCGGCCCCGCGCGCGCCGCGCGACTGGTCGCCGTCATCGAGATCGCGCGTCGCATGCTGAAGGAGAAAGCGCACGAGAAGAAGCCGATCGATTCGCCCGGCGCGGTCGAGGACTACCTGCGGCTGAAGATCGGCGCGCGTCCGTACGAAGTGTTCGCCGCGGTCTACCTCGACGCGCGCCACGGCCTGATCGACATGGAGGAAATCACGCGCGGCTCGCTGACGCGCATGGCCGTCTACCCGCGCGAGATCGTGCGACGCGCGATCGCATACAACGCGGCGGCACTGATCGTTGCCCACAACCATCCGTCGGGCGCGGTGCAGCCGAGCGCGGAGGATCGCCGCCTGACCCGCGTGCTGCACGACGCGCTCGCGCTCGTCGATGTCAGGCTGCTCGATCACGTCGTGATCGGCACCAGTGATACTTTTTCGTTCGCACGGGCCGGTTGGATGTAGACTGTGCGGTTGCGGCCCGCCCAACGGCGCCGCAACGGCGATGCGAAATTAGGTTTGATTTTTCTGAACTTTTTCTGCTAGAATCGCCGTCTGTCTTTTTTCCAACCAGTTCTAGCCATCGAAGGGCCTTGTCTGTAAGGGCTTCGGCGTTCTGAGTGCAGCCATGGATCACGTGGCGGTACGATGGAACCTTCATCGGCGATCGAACCCCGAATTTAGCGTATTAGGAGTGCTCTCATGGCACGCGTATGCCAAGTAACTGGGAAAGCGCCGATGAGCGGCAACAACGTTTCCCACGCCAACAACAAGACCAAGCGTCGCTTCCTGCCGAACCTGCAAAACCGCCGGTTCTGGGTTGAGAGCGAAAACCGCTGGGTGCGCCTGCGCGTCTCGAACGCCGGCCTGCGCCTGATCGACAAGAACGGCATCGATTCCGTGCTCGCTGACCTGCGCGCACGCGGCGAAGCCTAAGCCCAAGGAGCACAATCATGGCAAAAGGCGCACGCGACAAGATCAAGCTTGAGTCGACCGCTGGTACGGGTCACTTCTACACGACCACGAAGAACAAGCGCAACATGCCGGAAAAGATGGCGATCAAGAAGTTCGATCCCGTCGTCCGCAAGCATGTGGAATACAAAGAAACCAAGATCAAGTAATCTCCGGTTTCTGCCAGCCTGACGGCGACCGAAAAGCCCCGCACATGCGGGGCTTTTTGTTTTGCGCGCACGCTCCGGCGCGACGCGGTATGCTCTCCCCTTTCCGCGGCCACGGCTGCCGGAACGCACAAGATCAAAAGCGTAACGATGGAGATGCAGCATGAAATTCGACGTGGCGATCGTCGGCAGCGGCCTGGCAGGGCTGTCGGTCGCACTCAACCTGGCCAGCACGCGACGTGTCGCGCTGATCGCGAAACGGTCGATGATGGAGGGCGCGAGCGATAACGCGCAAGGCGGCATCGCGGCAGTCCTCGATTCGGCGGACAGCATCGAGAACCACGTCGACGACACGCTGGTCGCCGGTGGCGGCTTGTGCGACGAAGGCGCGACGCGCTATATCGTCGAGCACGGCCGCGAAGCGATCGAATGGCTGATCTCGCAGGGTGTGCCGTTCACGAAGGACGACGCGGCCGAGCTCGGCTTCCACCTCACGCGCGAAGGCGGCCACAGCCACCGCCGGATCATCCACGCGGCCGACGCGACCGGCCATGCGGTGCTCGCCACGCTGTCGGCGCGTGCACGCCAGCATCCGAACATCACGTTCTTCGAAAACCACCACGCGATCGACCTGATCACGTCGGACCGGCTCGGCCTGCCCGGCCGCCGCTGTCACGGCCTGTACGCGCTCGACGTCGACAACGACCGCACGATCACGATCGAGGCGCCGCATACGGTGCTCGCCACGGGCGGCGCCGGCAAGGTCTACCTGTACACGACGAACCCCGACACCGCGACCGGCGACGGCATCGCGATGGCGTGGCGCGCAGGTTGCCGCGTGTCGAACATGGAATTCATCCAGTTCCACCCGACCTGCCTGTTCCATCCGTATGCGAAGTCGTTCCTGATTTCCGAAGCCGTGCGCGGCGAAGGCGGCCTGCTGAAGCTGCCCGACGGCACGCGCTTCATGCCCGCGCACGATCCGCGCGCCGAACTCGCGCCGCGTGACATCGTCGCGCGCGCGATCGACTTCGAGATCAAGAAGCGCGGGATCGACTGCGTGTATCTCGACATCAGCCACCAGCCGAAAGCGTTCCTGCGCGAACACTTCCCGACGATCCACGCGCGCTGCCTCGAATTCGGCATCGACATCGCGAAAGAGCCGATTCCCGTCGTGCCGGCCGCACACTACACGTGCGGCGGCGTCGTCACCGACCTCGCCGGGCGCACCGATCTCGCGGGCCTGTATGCGGTCGGCGAAACGTCGTATACGGGGCTCCACGGCGCGAACCGGCTCGCGAGCAACTCGCTGCTCGAATGCCTCGTGATCGGCCGCGCGGCGGCCGAGGCGATCGAAGCGGCCGGCTTCGATGCCGAAACGCCGGCCACGCTGCCCGCGTGGGACGAAAGCCGTGTGTCGGATGCGGACGAGGAAGTCGTCGTTGCGCACAACTGGGACGAGCTGCGCCGCCTGATGTGGAACTACGTCGGCATCGTGCGCACCGACAAGCGCCTCGAACGCGCGAAGCACCGGCTGTCGCTGCTGCGCGACGAGATCCAGGAGTACTACGCGAACTTCCGCGTGACGCGCGACCTGCTCGAACTGCGCAACCTCGTCGACGTGGCGACGCTGATCGTGAAGAGCGCGCACTCGCGCCGCGAAAGCCGCGGGCTGCACTACAGCCGCGACTGGCCGAACTCGCTGCCGAAGGCGCTGCCGAGCGTGCTCACGCCGCGCGCGCGTCGTTGAGCGGCACACCCTTCCCGGTTGCGGCCGCACAGGAAAAAAGCCGTTGGCGTTTGCGCGCCAACGGCTTTTTTGTCTGATCGAGCGCGTTCGGTCAGTCGACGATCCGCATCGAATAGTCCGTCGCGCGCACGTCCTTCGTCAGCGCGCCGATCGAGATGCGATCGACCCCCGTTTCCGCGAACGCACGCACCGTATCGAAATTGACGCCGCCCGACACTTCGAGCACGGCCTTGCCGTTCGCCACGCGCACCGCTTCACGCATCATGTCGAGCGTGAAGTTGTCGAGCAGCACCGACTGCGCGTGATGTGCGAGCGCCGTATCGAGTTGTGCAAGCGTCTCGACTTCGACCTGCACGGGCACGCCCGAGTCCAGCGCAAACGCCGCGTCGAGTGCCTCGCCGACACCGCCTGCCGCCGCGATGTGGTTTTCCTTGATCAGGATGCCGTCATACAGCGCGAGGCGCTGGTTCTCACCGCCGCCGACGCGCACCGCATACTTTTGCGCGAGCCGCAGGCCCGGCAGCGTCTTGCGCGTATCGAGGATCTTCGCGCGCGTGCCTTCGACGCGATCGACATAACGACGCGTCGCGGTCGCGACGCCCGACAGCAGCTGCAAGAAGTTCAATCCGTTGCGCTCGGCCGTCAGCAGCGCGCGCGCCGGCCCTTCGAGTTCGCAGACGGTCGAATCGGGCGACATACGATCGCCTTCGCGATAGCGCCACTGCACGACGATCGCCGGATCGATCCGGGCAATCACAGCCTCGAACCACGGCACGCCGCACAGCACGGCCTCCTCGCGCACGATGATGCGTGCACGGCGACGTCCGCCGCCCGGTACGAGCCGCCCGGTCTGGTCGCCGGTGCCAACGTCTTCCGCGATCGCATCGGCCACGTTGCGCGCGATCGCATCGTCGAATGCCGCGCCGTACTGCTCGCGGACGATGTTGAAGAGCGGGGATACTGCGGCGCTCGCGCCGCCTTCCGCCGAGCCGCCCCCAAGGGGGGTGGCCGCCCCCTCGGGGGCCAGCGAACGAATGTGAGCGTGGGGGCTATTCATTACGCAGCCCCCACGTTCGCGAACAGTTGCTGGTCACGCTGCAGATCGCCGCTCGCCTGCACGCGCTTCTTGTGCGCGGCCGCGAAATCGAGCATCCGGTCGATCGGCAGGCGTGCGCGCTCGCCGATCGCGGGATCGACGAAGATCTCGTTGTGACCGCGTTCGAGCACGTCGGCCAGGTTCGCGAGGCCGTTCATCGCCATCCACGGGCAGTGCGCGCAGCTCTTGCAGGTGGCGCTGTTGCCGGCCGTCGGCGCGGCGACGAAGGTCTTGCCGGGCGCCGCAAGCTGCATCTTGTGCAAGATGCCGAGATCGGTCGCGACGATGAAGTGCGTCGCGTCGAGCTTGACCGCCGCATCGATCAGCTGCGTGGTCGAGCCGACCACATCGGCCTGCGCGACGACGTTTTCCGGCGATTCCGGGTGGACGAGCACCTTCGCGTCCGGATACTCGGCGCGCAGCAGGTCGAGCTCGATACCCTTGAATTCGTCGTGAACGAGGCACGAGCCTTGCCACAACAGCATGTCCGCGTCGGTTTTCTTCTGGATGTAGCTGCCGAGATGGCGATCCGGCGCCCAGATGATCTTCTCGCCGCGCGCGTGCAGGTCGGCCACGATCTCGAGGCCGATCGACGACGTGACCATCCAGTCCGCGCGCGCCTTCACGGCGGCGCTGGTATTCGCGTAGACGACGACGGTACGGTCGGGATGCGCATCGCAGAACGCCGAGAATTCGTCGACGGGGCAACCGAGGTCGAGCGAGCAGGTCGCGTCGAGATCGGGCATCAGGATGCGTTTGTTCGGGCTCAGGATCTTCGCGGTTTCGCCCATGAAGCGCACGCCGGCGACAACCAGCGTCTGGGCGTCGTGGTCACGGCCGAAGCGGGCCATTTCGAGCGAATCGGCGACACAGCCGCCGGTTTCGTCGGCGAGTTCCTGCAACTCGGCGTCGACGTAGTAGTGCGCGACCAGCACGGCCTTTTCGCGCACGAGCAATGCCTTGATGCGCGCTTTCAGCGCGGCCCGCTCTTCGGCGGACGGTGCATCGGGCACCTTGGCCCAGGCCTGCCCCACGCCGCACACGGTCCCTGCTGCAACGGGCCGGTCGTACTCGACGGGTTTGATCGTCGATTGCATCTCCATATCTCCTGTCGACCAGCGTTAGCGCTTTAGCGCTTACGCTGGTCCCATGCTTCGCGGTCGACCAGCGTTAGCGCTTTAGCGCTTACGCTGGTCCCATGCTTCGCGGTCGATCAGAGTTGGCGCTTTAGCGCTTACTCTGATCCCATGCTTCGCGGTCGACCAGCGTTAGCGCCTTAGCGCCCACTCCGATCCCATCCCCTGCGTTCGCCCCGGAGCAACACTTCCACGTTGCCCCAAGCCTCATACCAATCCGGCCCTGCCGATCACCATTCAAAAACCGGCGGACCAAATAAAAAACCCCGCCAACGCGGGGTTTTTGACGTCCTTAGATTCTAATCGATTTCGAATCAGGCGTAGCGGCGCAGGCGCGTCGCAAATTCCTGCAGCGCCTTGATGCCGCTTTGTTCTGCGCGATGGCACCAATCCTGCAATTGCGCGAGAAGCTGTTCGCGCGATGCGGTCGAACGATCCCAGATCGCGGCGAGATCCTGGCGCAGCTGGAAGTAGGTTTGCAGCTTCTGGCTGTTCGCGAAGATTTCCGGCAGCAGCTTCTTCTGCGGCTCGTCGAGGCCGTCGGCGTCCTTGTGGAACCACTTGCGCGCGCCGCGCATCATCTGGTACTTCTCGCCGCCGATTTCCTTCAGGTGCGCAAGCTCCTGGCGGTACGCACGCTTCACGGCCTTGCCGTAGCGCGCCATCACTTCGTAGCGGTTCGACAGCACGGCCTGCAGCGTTTCCTGGTCGAGCACCGTCTTCGGCTTGTTCAGGCGCGGCGTCGGCGCGACCTTCTTCACCTTCGCGAGACCGAACGCCGACATGATGCGGATGTACATCCAGCCGATGTCGAACTCGTACCACTTGTTCGACAGCTTCGCCGACGTCGCGAACGTGTGGTGGTTGTTGTGCAGCTCTTCGCCGCCGATCACGATGCCCCACGGGAACAGGTTCGTGCTCGCGTCGGCCGAGTTGAAGTTGCGATAGCCCCAGAAGTGACCGAAGCCGTTGACGACGCCAGCCGCCCAGAACGGAATCCAGACCATCTGCACGGCCCACACGGTCAGGCCGATCACGCCGAACAGCGCGACGTCGATCACCATCATCAGGCTGATGCCGAGAATCGGGTATTTCGAATAGACATTGCGCTCCACCCAGTCGCTCGGCGTGCCGTGTCCGAACTTGCGCATCGTCTCTTCGTTCTTCGCTTCCGCGCGATACAGCTCGGCGCCTTCGAGGAACACCTTCCAGATGCCGCGCGTTTGCGGGCTGTGCGGATCTTCCTCGGTCTCGCACTTCGCGTGGTGCTTGCGGTGAATCGCGGCCCACTGGCCGGTCAGCATGCCGGTCGTCATCCACAGCCAGAGGCGGAAGAAGTGGCTCGCGATCGGATGCAGCTCAAGCGCGCGGTGCGCCTGGCAGCGGTGCAGGTAGACCGTCACGCCGATGATCGTGACGTGCGTGACGGCGAGCGCGAACAACGCGACCTGCCACCACGAAAAATGCAGGAGCCCGTGGGAAAGAAAATCGAGCAGGGAATTCAACAAGGCAGTTACCTGTGATGAGAGCGACGCCGGCACGCGCCGAGCGTCAGAAAAATGAAAGCATACCGCGTGTAGACCAGAATTTTACTTCAACCGTTCCAAGTCTTTGTAAAAAATGAACATTTTCTTGCCCTGACGCAACAAACCCAGTCCATGGGCGGACTGGGAAAGGCCCGCGATCCGGTTCCGGCCGCGGGGTCGATACGATTGACGACCAGCGCGCGTCATGCCGCCGGTGTGTGCCCGTCCGCGGCGCCGTTGCCGGCCGTCACACCCGTGGCGGGAAAGGCGTCGGGCAACCCGACGACGCGCACCTCGCGCTGCGGGAACGGAATCGAAATCCCGTGCTCGCTGAACAGGCGCCAGATGTTCCGGTTCACGCTCGAACGCACGCCGGACGTGCCTTTCGCCGAATCCTCGATCCAGAAACCGAGCTCCAGGTCGATCCCGTCCGCCCCGAAACTCACCAGATACGGGGTCGGAGCAGGCTCCGCCAGCACGCGCGGCACGCCGTTGGCCGCATCGGCGAGCAGCGTGAGCGCGTGCTCGACGTCGCTCGTGTACGCGACCTGCACGGCGACCTTCGCGTAGCCGCGCGTCAGGTACGACGACTGGTTCTGCACGACGTCGGTGATCAGCTTTTCGTTCGGGATCAGCGTCTCGTTGCCGTCGAGGCCGCGCACGACCGTGTAGCGCGTGCGGATCTGCGTGACCACGCCCTGCAAACCGCCGACGCTGATCGCGTCGCCGAGCCGCAGCGAGCGGTCGAGCAGGATGATGAAGCCCGACACGTAGTTGCTGGCGATCTTCTGCAGCCCGAAACCGAGGCCGACACCCACCGCGCCGCCGAACACGCCGAGCACCGTCACGTCGATGCCGACCAGCGACAACCCGATCAGGATCGCCGCGAACACGAGCAGCGCGCGGCCGACCCGCGACAGCACGACCTTCAGGTTCGCGTCGAGCGTGCTCGCACGTGTGAGGCGATCCTCGAGCACCGAGCCGAGCCACATCGCGACCATCAGCGTCACGCACACCCACAGCGCGCCGGAAATTACCGACAGCAGCGTGAGATGAGCATTGGCGACACGGAACTGCACGCTGTCGAGCCAGCCGAGCACGTCACGCTGGATGCCGAGCACGGTCAGCACCATCGCGGCCCACACGACGGTCGACACGATCTTCTCGACGATCGACAGCCATGCATGCGTGTGGCCGTCGCGCGCGAACACGCGCCGCGCAAAGAAGAACAGCACGTAGATCAGCCCGATGCCGAACAGCGGCACGAGCGCGAGCGACAGCAGCGACGTCGACATGAACGGGTCGAACGCGAGCTGCGCGCCGCCCACGAACAGGCCGCCGAACAGCGGGAACAACGCGCGCTTCAGGCTTTGCGCGCCCGCGCCGGGCGCACGTCCGGCCGCCCGGCGGCGCGCGTCGATCCGGCCGTGCACGAAGCGCGCAGCCACCCATGCGAAGCACAGCGCGCCGATGAGGATCGCCGCCTGCCAGATCATCACCGGCTGGTGGAAATCGCGGATGACCAATGCCAGCCGGTGCGACAGCAGGCGGCTCTGCAGATTCTCCATCGTCCGTCCAGCCCGCCGTTACTGCGCAGCGCGCCGTTCGAGCACCGCGGCGAAGAAGCCGTCGGTCGCGTGGCGATGCGGCCACAGCGACAGGTAGTCGCCCGTCTCGAGCTCGATGCGCTGGTCGTCCAGCACCTTCTGCGCCGGCACCAGCACGAAGTCGGGATGGTCGGCCAGGAACTGTTCGACGATACGTTCGTTCTCGGCGTCGAGCACGCTGCAGGTCGCGTAGACGAGCCGGCCGCCCTTCTTCACCAGGCGGGCGGCGCTCGCAAGAATCGACGCCTGCTTCGGCGTCAGCTCGTCGATCGCGGTGCGCGTCTGGCGCCACTTCAGGTCCGGGTTGCGGCGCAGCGTGCCGAGCCCGCTGCACGGTGCATCGACCAGCACGCGGTCGATCTTGCCGGCGAGCCGCTTGATCTTCGCATCGTGTTCGCTGTCGATCAGCACGGGGTTCACGTTCGACAGGCCGCTGCGCGCGAGGCGCGGCTTCAGCTTCGCCAAGCGCTTCTCCGACACGTCGAACGCGTAGAGGCGCCCGGTCGAGCGCATCATCGCGCCCAGCGCGAGCGTCTTGCCGCCCGCCCCCGCGCAGAAATCGACGACCATCTCGCCGCGGCGCGGCGCGACCAGCGAACACAGCAGCTGGCTGCCTTCGTCCTGCACCTCGATCGCGCCTTCCTCGAACAGCCTCAGGCGCGTCAGCGCCGGCTTGCCGACCACGCGCACGCCGAACGGTGAAAACGGCGTCGCGCCCGCATCGATGCCTTCCGCGCGCAGCCCGTCGATGACCTGGTCACGGCTGGCCTTCTGCACGTTGGCGCGCAGGTCGAGCGGCGCCGGGTAGTTCAGCGCCGCCGCGAGCTGCGCGAGCTCGTCGGCGTCGAAACGGGCCGACAAGGCCTGGTGGATCCAGTCGGGCAGGTTCGTGCGGATGCGCACCGGCAGGCTCGCCGGATCGATCTTCGACACGTGCTCGAGCCATGCGGACTCGGTGTCGGACAGGAACGGCTTCAGCGCATTGCGGCCAGCCGTCTGCATCAGGCCGAGCAGCGTGAGGCGTCGCGCGGGCGTGCCCGTGCCGCTCTCGGCGAGATGCGAAAACTCCATCTTGCGGCGCAGCACCGCGAACACGGCCTCGGCGATCACGCCGCGCTCGGCATGCCCGAGCTTCGGATGCGCGCGGAAGAACCGGCTCGTCGTCGCATCGGCGGGGCCGGCGAACTTCAGCACCTCGGCCAACAAAGTCTCGGTCTGGCCGATCAGGAATCCGTGCAGTTTCATACGCCCTCACTCGTTTCGGTATGCGGTTGATCCGCGAAAATCCAGCGCGCCTCTTCCGGCGCCACCACTGCACGGCCGTTCTCGAGGCGCAGACGCCCCTCGATGAACCAGCGCACCGCGCGCGGATACAGCACATGCTCGACCGTCAGCACACGCTGCGCGAGCGCGGCCGCGTCGTCGCCCGCGCGCACGGGCACCGCGCCCTGCGCGACGATCGCGCCGCTGTCGAGTTCGGGAATGACGAAATGCACGCTCGCGCCATGTAGCGCGACCCCTGCGTCGAGCGCCTGCTGGTGCGTGTGGATGCCCTTGAAGCTCGGCAGCAGCGACGGATGGATGTTCAGCAGCCGGCCTTCATATCGTCTGACGAATGCGGGCGTGAGAATGCGCATGAAGCCGGCGAGGACCACGAGATCGGGCGCGAATCGGTCGATCTCGGCGGCGAGCGCCGCGTCGAAGCTGTCGCGGCCGTCGAACGACCGGTGGTCGACCACCGCCGTCGCCACCCCGTGCGACGCGGCAAATGCCAGGCCGGCCGCGTCGGGCCGGTTGGCGATCACGGCCGCAACCTCGGCCGGCCAGCGTTCCTGCGCGCACGCGCGGACGATGGCCTCCATGTTGCTGCCGCGACCGGAAATCAGGATCACGAGTTTTTTCATCCGCGAATTTTACCATTCGCCCCCGCGTTTCCCCCCTTCTCGGCCGCCGGCCCGCCCGAACGTTTATAATCTTCTGCTTTGCGGCATCCCACCGCCCATTCCCCCGACGCTGCATCCGCTATCGTGAAAGTCTTCCGCGGCCTGCCCAACGCCGAGAGCCGCGCCCCGTGCGCGCTGACGATCGGCAACTTCGACGGTGTCCATCGCGGCCACCAGGCCCTGCTCGCGCGCGTGCGCGCGGCAGCGGACGCGCGCGGCCTGCCCGTGTGCGTGATGACGTTCGAACCGCACCCGCGCGAATTCTTCAACCCGGCCGGCGCGCCGCCGCGCATCGCGATGCTGCGCGACAAGCTCGAGGCGCTGCGCGATCACGGCGTCGACCGCGTGGTCGTCGAGCACTTCAACCACACGTTCGCGAGCCAGTCGCCGCAGGCGTTCGTCGAACGCACGCTGGTGAACGGGCTGCACACGCGCTGGATGATGGTCGGCGACGATTTCTGCTACGGCGCGAAACGCGCGGGCACCTTCGACACGCTGCAGGCAGCCGGCGCGCAATACGGCTTCGAGGTCGAGCAGATGGGTACGGTGGCCGGCAGCGACGGCACGCGCATCTCGAGCTCGGGCGTGCGCGCCGCGCTCACGGCCGGCGATCTCGACGCGGCCGCGCAGGCGCTCGGCCATGGCTATGCGATCAGCGGCCACGTCGCGCACGGGCTGAAGCTCGGCCGCGACCTCGGCTTCCCGACGCTGAACCTGCCGATCGCACACAAGCGGCCGGCGCTCGCGGGCATCTTCGTCGTGCAGGTGCACGGCCTCGGCCCCGCCCCGCTGCCGGGCGTCGCGAGCCTCGGCCTGCGCCCGACCGTCGACGATTCGGGCCGCGTGCTGCTCGAAGTCCACCTGCTCGACTGGCACGGCGATGCCTATGGCAAGCTCATCCGCGTCGAATTCCTGAAGAAGCTGCGCGACGAGGCGAAATTCGACGATCTCGAGACGCTGTCGCGCGCGATCGCGCTGGACGTCGCGAATGCGCGTGCGTACTTCATCGAGCGCGACCGTGCGCCGGGCAGCCGCGCCACGGGCTTCGCGACGTCGGCCACCGACCGAATTAGCTGATCCGGACGGCGGCGCCCCGCGCCGCACCCTCGCGCCGCCCAGTCGCGCGCATACCCGATTCACGACGCTCGCGCGTCCCCCGAGATTGAGATAGCGATTCCATCATGAGCAACAAGAAAGCCGATTCGAAACCGCAGGCCAAGTATCCGGTCAACCTGCTCGACACGCCGTTCCCGATGCGCGGCGACCTGCCCAAGCGCGAGCCGCAGTGGGTCAAGGAATGGGAAGAGCGCGGCATCTACGAGAAGATCCGCGCGGCCAGCGCCGGCCGGCCGAAGTTCATCCTGCACGACGGCCCGCCGTATGCGAACGGCGACATCCACCTCGGCCACGCCGTCAACAAGATCCTGAAGGACATCGTCGTCAAGTCGCGCAACATGGCCGGCTTCGACGCGCCGTACGTGCCGGGCTGGGATTGCCACGGGATGCCGATCGAAATCCAGATCGAGAAGCAGTTCGGCAAGTCGCTGCCGGCGGCCGAAGTGATGAGCAAGGCGCGCACGTACGCGACCGAGCAGATCGAGAAGCAGAAGGTCGGCTTCAAGCGCCTGGGCGTGCTCGGCGACTGGGCCAACCCGTACAAGACGATGAACTTCGTGAACGAGGCGGAAGAGCTCCGCGCGCTCGGCAAGATCATCGAGAAGGGCTACGTGTATCGCGGGCTGAAGCCGGTGAACTGGTGCTTCGACTGCGGCTCGGCGCTCGCGGAAGCGGAAGTCGAGTACAAGGACCGCACCGATCCGACGATCGACGTGATGTTCGCGTTCGCGGAGCCGGAAAAGACCGCGCAGGCGTTCGGCCTGCCGGCGCTGCCGCGCGCCGAAGGCGGCATCGTGATCTGGACCACCACGCCGTGGACGATCCCGGCGAACCAGGCGCTGAACCTCCATCCGGAAATCGTCTACGCGCTGGTCGACACCGAGCGCGGGCTGCTGATCATCGCGGAAGAACGCGTCGAAGCCTGCATGACCGACTTCAAGCTGACGGGCCGCGTCGTGGCGACCGCGCCGGGCGTGAAGCTCGCGGGCCTGCGCTTCCACCACCCGCTCGCGTCGGCTCACCCCGGCTACAAGCGCACCGCACCCGTGTACCTCGGCGATTACGTGACGACCGACACGGGTACCGGCGTCGTGCACTCGTCGCCCGCATACGGTATCGAGGACTTCGTGTCCTGCAAGGCACACGGGATGACCGACTCGGACATCATCAACCCGGTGATGGGCGACGGCCGCTACATCGAATCGCTGCCGCTGTTCGGCGGCCTGTCGATCTGGGACGCGAACCCGAAGGTCGTCGACGCGCTGAACGCGGCTGGCTCGCTGCTGCGCAGCGAGCACTACAAGCACAGCTACATGCACTGCTGGCGCCACAAGACGGCGATCATCTACCGCGCGACGTCGCAGTGGTTCGCCGGCATGGACGTGACGCCGCGCGACGGCGGCAAGACGCTGCGCGAAACCGCGCTGGAAGGCATCGACGCGACCGCGTTCTACCCGTCGTGGGGCAAGCAGCGCCTGTTCAGCATGATCGCGAACCGTCCCGACTGGACGCTGTCGCGCCAGCGCCAGTGGGGCGTGCCGATGGCGTTCTTCGTGCACAAGGAAACCGGCGAGCTGCATCCGCGCACGCTCGAGCTGCTCGAGGAAGTCGCGAAGCGCGTCGAGCAGTCGGGCATCGAGGCGTGGCAGACGCTCGACCCGCGCGAGCTGATCGGCGACGACGCGAACCTGTACGAAAAGAACCGCGACACGCTCGACGTGTGGTTCGATTCGGGCACGACGCACTGGCACGTGCTGCGCGGCTCGCACAAGGATCAGCTGCAGTTCCCGGCCGACCTCTACCTCGAGGGCTCGGACCAGCACCGCGGCTGGTTCCACTCGTCGCTGCTCACGGCGTCGATGATCGACGGCCGCGCGCCGTACAAGGGCCTGCTGACGCACGGCTTCACGGTCGACGGCGAAGGCCGCAAAATGAGCAAGTCGCTCGGCAACGGCATCGACCCGCATGAAGTCGCGAACCGTCTCGGCGCGGAAATCATCCGCCTGTGGATCGCGTCGACCGACTACTCGGGCGAGCTCGCGATCTCCGAGGAGATCCTGAAGCGCGTGACCGAAGGCTACCGCCGCATCCGCAACACGCTGCGCTTCCTGCTCGCGAACCTGTCGGACTTCGACTTCGCGCAGCACGCCGTGCCGGTCGACGAATGGCTCGAGATCGATCGCTATGCGGTCGCGTTCTCGCAGCAGCTTCAGACTGAGCTGCTCGGCCACTACGAGAAGTACGAATTCCACCCGGTCGTCGCGAAGCTGCAGACGTACTGCTCGGAAGATCTCGGCGGCTTCTACCTCGACGTGCTGAAGGACCGCCTGTACACGAGCGCGGCCGATTCGCGCGCACGCCGTTCCGCGCAGACGGCGCTGTACCACCTGACGCACGGCCTGCTGCGCGTGCTCGCACCGTTCCTGTCGTTCACGGCGGAAGAAGCGTGGAAGGTGTTCCAGCCGGCCAGCGACACGATCTTCACGGAAACCTACTACGCGTATCCGGAAGTCGACGGCTCGGCCGCGCTGATCGAGAAGTGGGCGCTGCTGCGCGAGGTGCGCGGCAACGTGACGAAGGCGCTCGAGGAAGCACGCACCGCGAACCGCATCGGTTCGTCGCTGCAGGCCGAAGTCGCGGTGCACGCGAGCGGCGCACGCTACGACGCGCTCACGAGCCTCGGCGACGATCTGAAGTTCGTGCTGATCACGTCGGCCGCGACGGTCGTCAGGGTCGATGACGAAGCACAGGAAAGCGTCGACGTGGCTGCGTCGACGTACCAGAAGTGCGAGCGCTGCTGGCACTACCGTGAAGATGTCGGCGCGCATGCCGATCATCCGACGCTGTGCGGCCGCTGCTTCTCCAACCTGTTCGAAAACGGCGAAATCCGGAGCGCTGCTTAACCATGGCGAAGACCCTGTCGAAACCGGCCAGCGGCGCGCTTGCGCCCTGGCTCGGCATTTCGCTGATCGTGATCCTGTTCGACCAGCTGTCGAAGATCGCGATCCTGAAGACGTTCGCGTACGGCGCGCAGCACGAGCTGACGTCGTTCTTCAACCTCGTGCTGGTGTACAACCGCGGCGCCGCGTTCGGCTTCCTGTCGACCGCGGGCGGCTGGCAGCGCTGGGCGTTCACCGCGCTCGGCATCGCCGCGACGCTCGTGATCTGCTTCCTGCTGAAGCGTCACGGCCAGCAGCGGTTGTTCAGCCTGTCGCTCGCGATGATCCTCGGCGGTGCACTCGGCAACGTGATCGACCGGCTCGTCTACGGCCATGTGATCGACTTCCTCGATTTCCATCTCGGCGCCTGGCACTTCCCGGCGTTCAACCTCGCCGATTCCGCGATCACGGTCGGCGCGGTGCTGCTGATCTACGACGAACTGCGTCGCGTGCGCGGCTCGCGCTAAGCGCGCATACTCGGCGTCGACGGCCGGCTTCGCGCCGGCCGTTCCGTTTGACCCTTGGAGGCCTGAGTTGGCACACGCAGAACTCGCAGGAAAACACCTCGTTCTCGGCCTGACCGGCGGCATCGCCTGCTACAAGATCGCCGAGCTCACGCGGCTGCTCGTGAAGGCCGGCGCGACCGTGCAGGTCGCGATGACCGAAGCCGCCACCCAGTTCATCACGCCCGTCACGATGCAGGCGCTGTCGGGCCGGCCCGTCTACACGAGCCAGTGGGACGCGCGCGTCGGCAACAACATGGCGCACATCGACCTGTCGCGCGAAGCCGATGCGATCGTGATCGCGCCCGCGTCGACGGATTTCCTCGCGAAGCTCGCGCACGGGTTCGCGGACGATCTGCTGTCGACGCTGTGCGTCGCGCGCGACTGCCCGCTGCTCGTCGTTCCCGCGATGAACCGCCAGATGTGGCAGAACCCGGCCACGCAGCGCAACGCAGCGCAACTGCGCGCGGACGGCGTGTCGGTACTCGGCCCGGATTCGGGCGCGCAGGCGTGCGGCGAAGTCGGCGACGGCCGCATGCTCGAGCCCGAGGCGATCTACGAAGCGATCGTCGCGCACTTCGCGCCGAAGGTGCTCGCGCACCGGCGCGTGCTGATCACGGCCGGCCCGACGTTCGAACCGCTCGACCCGGTGCGCGGCCTCACGAACCGCTCGAGCGGCAAGATGGGCTTCGCGCTCGCGCGCGCCGCGCAGCAGGCCGGCGCCGACGTGCATCTCGTCGCGGGGCCGGTGGCGCTCGACACGCCGTGGGGCGTCTACCGCCAGGACGTGCAGACTGCGCAGCAGATGTACGACGCGGTCATGCATGCGGTCGCCGATGCCGACATCTTCATCGCGGTGGCTGCCGTCGCCGACTGGCGCGTCGCCCAGCCGGCCGAGCACAAGATGAAGAAGACGGCCGACCGCAAGATGCCCGAGCTCGCGTTCGTCGAGAACCCCGACATCCTCGCATCGGTCGCGGCGCTGCCCGATCCGCCGTTCTGCGTCGGCTTCGCGGCCGAAAGCGGCGACCTCGACGTGCACGGCGACGAGAAGCGCAAGCGCAAGAACGTGCCGCTGCTGGTCGGCAACCTCGGCCCGCTGACGTTCGGCCGCGACGACAACGAAGTCGTGCTGTTCGAGGCCGCCGGCCTCACGCGCCTGCCGCGCGCACCAAAGGACGAACTCGCGCACACGCTCGTCGCGGAAATCGCGAAGCGCCTGCCCGACAACCGCCTGATCTGATCTCCCGCGCGGCGGCCGTTGCCGCCGCGCCCTTCCCGACTCATCCGACGACCGCATGAAACTCGACCTGAAGATCCTCGACGCGCGCATGCGCGACTACCTGCCCGCCTACGCAACCACCGGCAGCGCGGGCCTCGACCTGCGTGCGTGCCTCGATGCACCGGTCACGCTGCAGCCGGGCGAGACGACGCTCGTGCCGACCGGCCTCGCGATCCATCTCGCCGATCCCGGCTACGCGGCGCTGATCCTGCCGCGCTCGGGCCTCGGCCACAAGCACGGCATCGTGCTCGGCAACCTCGTCGGCCTGATCGATTCCGACTACCAGGGCCAGCTGATGGTCTCGACGTGGAACCGCGGCCAGACCGAGTTCGTGCTGAATCCGTTCGAGCGGCTCGCCCAGCTCGTGATCGTGCCGGTCGTGCAGGCGCAGTTCAACATCGTCGACGACTTCGCGCAAAGCGATCGTGGCGAGGGCGGCTTCGGCAGCACCGGCCGTCACTGAACGACGCAACGAAAAAAGGGGCCGCGGCCCCTTTTTTTCAATCCTTCGCCGTCATTCCTCGACGGGTTGTGCGATCCGCGCGGGCGTCAGGTCGCGCTGCCGCGAATGAGCCACGATCGCGTAGATCACCATCGCGACCAGCACGCCGAGCAGCACGGCCGACGAGCCGATCGTGCCGAGCGCGAGGCCGCCCTTCGCCACCGGCTTCGTCAACAGGTCGCCGACCGTCGCGCCGAACGGGCGCGTGAGCACGAACGCGGCCCAGAACAGCAGCACGCCGGAGATCCGCGTGAAATAGTGCGCCAGCACGATCACCGCGAGCAGCCCGCCGATCAGCAGCGCGCCGCCACCGAAGCCGAGCCCCGAGCTGTCCGCGAGAAAGTCACCGAGCGCAGTGCCGAGCGTGTTCGAGAACAGGATCGCGATCCAGTACAGCAGTTCGACCTTGCGCGTGCGGATCAGGTCGACCGACAGCGATTCGCCGCTGAGGCGCCACACAGCGAAGATCGCCAGCAGGATCGCGACGAGAATCGACGAGCCGGCCGCATAGCCGAGGCCGAGCGTGCGGTCCATGAAGTCGGACATCGTCGTGCCGGCCGTGCTCGTCGCGACGATCACGGCCCAGTAGATCGCCGGGCGATAGCGTGTCGTCCTGATCTGCGCGCCCAGCGTCACGAGAAAGAAGCCGAACAGCAGGATGGAGCTCACCGCGTAGCCGACGTTCAGCGTCATCGACAGCAGGTCGCCGCCAGTTTCGCCGAGCGTCGTCGCGCAGATCTTCATGATCCAGAACGCGAGCGTAATTTCGGGAAGTTTGTTCATTCGAACCCCTTTTGCAGGAAAGCGGCAAGCCGGCGCATGCCGGCCGGCCGTGCAGACAGGATCGAATTTAATCGCCGCGGGCTTAACGCAACCTTAGCGAACGGGAAATCGGCGCGTGCGGGCCGCGCCGCGCCCCTCAACGCGCGTGCTGGTGGCGGTAATGCAGCGCGTACGCAAGCGTGAGCAGCACGACGAACACGACGCCGACCACCATCGTCATCCGGAATTCGCGCGTGAACGCGGTCGTGAACAGGATCGCCGCGACGAGCCCCGCGCCGAGCAGGCTGCCGAACGGATGCCCCCACATCCGGAACGCGAGCGCGGGGCCGCGATACTGCGAACGGAAGCGCAGGTGCGTGACGAAGATCATCAGCCACGTGAACAGGGCGCCGAACATCGCGATCGCCATCATCACGGTGAACGCGGTGTCGGGCGCCAGCGCAACCAGCACGGCCGCCACCGCGACGCCGCTCGTCGAGATCCACAGCGCCGCGCGCGGCACGCCGTTCGTGCCGAGCCGGCCGAACACCGCGGGCGCGAGCCGCGCGCGCGACAGGCTGAACATCATCCGCGTCGTCACGTAAAGCTGGCTGTTCATCGCCGACAGCGCCGCGATCAACAGCACGAAGTTGATCACGCCTGCCGCATACGGCACATGAGTCGCGGCCATCACCTTCACGAACGGGCTTTCGTCGGTGCCGGCCTGCGTCCACGGCACGATCGCGAGCATCAGCGACAGCGTCAGCAGGTAGAACAGCACGAGCCGGAACACGGTCGAGCGGAACGCGCGCGTGACCGCGTGCTGCGGATCGCGCGCCTCGCCGGCCGCGATCGCGACCGCTTCGATGCTCATGTAGCTGAAGATCGCGACGATCACCGCGACCCAGGTGCCCCACGGCCCCTTCGGCATGAAGCCGCCGTGCGCGGTGTAGTTCGCGAAACCGACGCCCGATGCGGCCGGCGCCGACCACACGAGATAGGCGCCGAGCACGATGAACACGACGATCGCCGCGATCTTCAGCAGCGAGAACGCGTATTCGACCGTGCCGTACAGCGTGACGCTCGCGAGGTTCACGGCGATCAGCAGCGCGGAGAAGCCGATCACCCAGTACCAGCCGGGCACCGCCGGGAACCAGTACTTCATGAACACGGCGATCGCGCTGATCTCGGTGCCGATCGCGAACACGACCGCGAACCAGTACGCATAGCGCACCAGGAAACCCGCCAGCGGGCCGACATAGTGCTCGGCATACGCGCCGAACGAGCCGGCCGTCGGATGGGCGACCGTCATTTCCGCGAGCGCGCCCATCAGCAGCAGCGCGATCAGTGCGCCGATCGCATACGAGACCAGCACGCTCGGGCCGGCGAGCCCGATCGCGAATCCGCTGCCGAGAAACAGCCCCGTGCCGATCGCGCCGCCGATCGCGATCATCGCCATCTGCCCAGACGTCAGCGCATGGCGCAAACCCTGTTCGCGCGCGACGATGTCGTCGAACGTCCGTTGTTGTTGTGTCACTGCGTTGCCACTCCCCTGCACCACCACCGCGCCGCCGGCGCCAGATAAAACGAAACGGCGCGGAAAACATCCCGCGCCGTTCGCATGAACTACCCGATTATCGCCTACTCGACTTCGACCGCCTCTTCGTTCGGCTTGTGCGGCGGGTTCCCGAGCTTGTCGAACGACAACTGCACCTTGTCGCCTTCGTCGACGTCGACCGTCACGTGACCGCCGTTCAGCAGCTTGCCGAACAGCAGTTCGTCGGCCAGCGCACGGCGGATCGTGTCCTGGATCAGCCGCTGCATCGGTCGCGCGCCCATCAGCGGATCGAAGCCGTGCTTCGCGAGATGCTTGCGCAACGCGTCGGTGAAGAGCGCGTCGACCTTCTTCTCGTGCAGCTGTTCCTCGAGCTGGATCAGGAACTTGTCGACCACGCGCATGATGATTTCCTCATCGAGCGAGCGGAAGCTGATGATCGAATCCAGGCGGTTGCGGAACTCCGGCGTGAACAGGCGCTTGATGTCGGTCATCTCGTCGCCCGTTTCACGGCGCGTCGTGAACCCGATGGTCGCCTTCTGCATCGACTCGGCGCCCGCGTTCGTCGTCATGATGATGATGACGTTGCGGAAATCCGCCTTGCGGCCGTTGTTGTCCGTCAGCGTGCCGTGGTCCATCACCTGCAGCAGCACGTTGAAGATGTCCGGATGCGCCTTCTCGATTTCGTCGAGCAGCAGCACGCAGTGCGGCTTCTTCGTGACGGCTTCGGTCAGCAGGCCGCCCTGGTCGAACCCGACGTAGCCCGGCGGCGCGCCGATCAGGCGGCTCACCGCGTGACGCTCCATGTATTCCGACATGTCGAAGCGGATCAGCTCAATGCCGAGCGTGAACGCGAGCTGGCGCGCCACTTCGGTCTTGCCGACGCCCGTCGGGCCGGAGAACAGGAACGCGCCGATCGGCTTGTCCATCTTGCCGAGACCCGCGCGCGCCATCTTGATCGAGGCAGCCAGTGCGTCGATCGCCGGATCCTGGCCGAACACGACGCTCTTCAGGTCGCGGTCGAGCGTCTGCAGCTTGCTGCGATCGTCCTGCGACACGCTCTGCGGCGGCACGCGCGCGATCTTCGAGATGATTTCCTCGATCTCGCTCTTGCCGATCGTCTTCTTCTGCTTCGACTTCGGCAGGATGCGCTGGGCCGCGCCCGCTTCGTCGATCACGTCGATCGCCTTGTCCGGCAGGTGACGGTCGGTGATGAAGCGCGCCGACAGTTCGGCCGCGGCCGACAGCGCACCCGACGAATACTTGACGCCGTGATGCTCCTCGAAGCGCGACTTCAGCCCGCGCAGGATCGCGACCGTCTGCTCGACGCTCGGCTCCGTCACGTCGACCTTCTGGAAGCGCCGCGACAGCGCCGCATCCTTCTCGAAGATGCCGCGATACTCGGTGAACGTGGTTGCGCCGATGCACTTGAGCACGCCCGACGACAGCGCCGGCTTCAACAGGTTCGACGCATCGAGCGTGCCGCCCGACGCGGCGCCCGCGCCAATCAGCGTGTGGATTTCGTCGATGAACAGGATCGCGTGCGGACGCTCCTTCAGCTCCTTCAGCACCGTCTTCAGCCGTTGCTCGAAGTCGCCGCGGTACTTGGTGCCCGCGAGCAACGCGCCCATGTCGAGCGAGTAGACCTGCGCGTTCGCGAGGATGTCCGGCACTTCGCCGCGCGTGATGCGATAGGCGAGCCCTTCCGCGATCGCGGTCTTGCCGACGCCGGCCTCGCCGACGAGCAGCGGATTGTTCTTGCGGCGGCGGCACAGCACCTGGACCACGCGCTCGACCTCGGGCTCGCGACCGATCAGCGGATCGATGCGGCCGTCCTTCGCCATCTGGTTCAGGTTCTGCGTGAATTGCGCGAGCGGCGTTTCCTTCTGCGCATTCGCGTCTTCGCTTTCCGCATTCGCGTCGGACGACTTCGCGGCTTCGCCGCTGTTCGTCTTCGCGATGCCGTGCGAAATGAAGTTCACGACGTCGAGGCGCGTGACACCCTGCTGCTGCAGGTAGTACACGGCATGCGAATCCTTCTCGCCGAAGATCGCGACCAGCACGTTCGCGCCGGTTACTTCCTTCTTGCCGTTCGACGTAGACTGGACGTGCATGATCGCGCGCTGGATCACGCGCTGGAAACCGAGCGTCGGCTGGGTATCGACATCGTCGGTACCCGGGACGGTAGGTGTGTTGTCGTGGATGAAATTGCGCAGGTTCTGACGCAAGTCCTCGATGTTTGCCGCGCACGCGCGCAACACCTCGGCCGCCGTCGGATTATCCAGCAGGGCCAGCAGCAAATGCTCGACCGTGATGAACTCATGGCGCGCCTGGCGTGCTTCCATGAACGCCATGTGCAGGCTGACTTCCAATTCCTGGGCAATCATGCTTCCTCCATCACGCACTGCAGCGGATGCCCGGCCTGCCGCGCATGGGTAACGACTTGCTCAACCTTGGTCGACGCGATGTCCCGCGTATAGACCCCACAAACCCCTCGCCCTTCACGATGGACCTTCAGCATGATCTGAGTGGCCGTCTCGCGATCCTTCTTGAAATACTCCTGGACCACCATCACGACGAATTCCATCGGCGTGAAGTCGTCGTTCAGCAGCACCACCTTGTACATCGAAGGCGGCTTGAGCTTCTGCTGCTTGCGTTCCAGGACGGTGCTGTCCTGCTTGTCCGGGATAATCGCCATACACCCATTCTAAACAACTCGGACAGGCCCGCAATCCTGCCATTACCCGACCGACCGGCCGGCGCCCTCCCCGGAATCCCGGAACACGCGATCTTCTTCGTGCCATACGAAAGCCGGCTGCGGTGCCGGCTTTCACGCGTGGCGCGGAACACGAACCGTCAGGGGGAACCGCACCGGAACGTCGTGTCCGCATCCAGTATCCCACAAGCCGGGACGACTCGAACGCGTGTCACTCGAGCCTGGTATATGAGCCGATTATGCGGCTTTTCAAGACCGCGCGCTTGGCCGCGTGCTGCCAAGCAAAGCCGGAAAAACCCTGAAAATGGGTTCTTTACAACGTCCCTCTAAACGTCTAAAAATTCCACTTGACACTCCAATAAAGAGCGCCAACAATCAAGCTGGCACTTTTTTCAATTTGCCGGTTGGCAAAATGAAAGAGGCCGAAGGTGAGCTTGTGAGGGGGGAACGGCTGTGTTTTCCGGTCGTTTAGCTTTTCGAGCGTGCTCGTGGTAAGTAGCAGCGACTGTGTGACAGGGGAAGTAGGAAATGGCAACTGGTATCGTTAAGTGGTTCAACGACGCGAAGGGCTTCGGTTTCATCACTCCCGACGAGGGCGGTGAGGATCTGTTTGCGCACTTCTCGGCTATCACCATGAATGGCTTCAAGACGCTGAAGGAAGGCCAGAAGGTGAGCTTTGACGTCGTTCAAGGACCGAAGGGCAAGCAAGCGTCGAACATCCAGGCCGCATAAGGCACCGGATATCAGACGAAGAAACCCGGCGCATGGTTTGCGCCGGGTTTCTTTATTTGAGGCCGGCCAATCGATAATCGATTGGCCGGCCTTTTCGTTCAATCCCGATAATTGAACACACATTGTCTTGTCGCGCGCGCAGATCGGATACTCATCCCGCGCGTGAAACATAATCTCCACCTCGTTACACGACCTTCAGCGTGCCCATCATGCCGAGATCCTCGTGTTCGAGAATGTGACAATGAAACATGCGCTCTCCAGGCATGTCTTGCGTGACGAGAATCGTCACGGTTTCGCCGCTGCGCACGTTCACCGTATCGCGCCATGCACGGAACGGTTCGCTCGTGCGCGCACCGCCCGACTCGCGCTCGATCACCTGGAACTGCGTGCCATGCAGGTGGAACGGGTGATCCATGTCGGTGCCGTTGCGGATCGTCCAGCGCTCGACGTCGCCACGGCGGCTCGTCAGCGTCGCGCGATGCGGCGCGTAGGTGTCGCCGTTGATCGTGAAGCGCATGCCCGCCGGACGGCCGTGCGCGGCCCCCTTCATCATCGCGTCCATGTCCATCTCCTCGCCGAACGCGACCGTCTTGTGCGCGACCGGTTCGCCGAGCGACGGCACCGTACGCAGGGTCGCCGGCAGCGCACGTGCGGCGGCCGGCGCGAATGCGACGTCGGCCAGTGCCAGCGCCGGATCGGGCGGCAGGCTGCCGTGTCCGTCATCGTGCGACATCGACATCTTGCGGCGGTCGTATTCGGCCGCCTGCAGCACGGCGCGCGACGCCCGGTCGCCGGCGCGGACCAGCAGCTCCGCCCGTTCGCCCGGCGCGATCAACAGCGACTTGACGCGGCGCGGCGCGTCGAACAGGCCGCCGTCGGTGCCCGCATGCTCGAACGCGCGGCCGTCGTCGAACGCGACGCGCAAATAGCGCGCGCTGCACGCGTTCCACACGCGCCAGCGCTCGTCGCCCGCGACATCGATCCGCGGCCGGCGGGCGCCGTTGACCAGCACGAACTGGCCCTCGCGACCGTTCATCCAGTCCATCATGTCGTTCGGTGCAATCGTGCCGTCGCGCGCAAGCTTCAGGTCCGACACGAACAGGTTGCGCTCGGGCCAGCCCGCCAGCGGATCGTCCACGGCGCGCACGACGAACGGACCTGCGAGCCCGCGGAAGACCTGTTCGGCCGTCATCATGTGCGGATGCGGGTGGTACCAGTAGGTGCCGGCACTCCCCTTCGGCAACGTGAAGCGGTACACGCGCGACGCGCCGGGCGCGACCGGATCGGAAGGATTGCCGTCCTGGTCGGGCGGCACCGGCAGGCCGTGCCAGTGGATGGTCGACGGCTGCGGCAGCTTGTTCACGAACTTGATCTCGACCGTGTCGCCCTCGCGCACGTCGATCAGCGGACCGACGACGGGGCCCTGCGTGCCCGCACCGAACTGCCAGAACGTGGTCGGCCGTGCACCGTGCAGCATCGGGCGCGCCACGGGCTGCGCCACCAGCGTGGCCCGGAACGTGCCGGGCTCGCGGCTTTCGTTCGCGAGCGTGCGCAGCGCCGCGAGCGGCGCGCCGGCCGGCAACGCGTCGGCGGCCGCGAGCGCGGCCGGTGCGGACTTGCCGTGCTGCCCGTGCCCCGCCATCCCTGACATGCCGGGCATGTCGTCCATCGAGTCCATGCCGGCCATGCCGGCCATGCCGGCGTGACCTGCATGCTGCGCCCACGCGGCGCGCGCGAACAGCGACGCAGCCGCGACACCGATGGCGCGCGACAGGAAGGTTCTCCGTATCATCAATCGTTCCTCGTTATCCATGCTGGGTCGCGCGGCCGCCGCGACGCCCGCGACGCCCGCGCCGGCCGGCCGAAGCGCCGGTGCGCGACGCAAATCCTGATGCCCGCGTCATCATAACCGCAGGGCCAAATCGAGACGCGCCGCGGCCGGCCGGGCGGCGATACGCCGCAGGGTTCGACCACGCCGCACCCGAATGGCACGCATCGGCCCGCATCGTCGATCGGCGATGCACGGCGCTTCGCTCACGGCCGAAGCGCCCTTCAACCCTGCCCCTGGCAGTTCCCAGGCAGTCGCCTCGCGCCTGCCGTTCGGCCCCACCACGACGCGGGCCACTTCACCGATCCGCAAACCCGCCAATATTTCACGATGCGGAACAAGTCTCTGCGTTATAAAAATTCGTGGTGCAGGGCACAAAATCCCCGTTTCGCGATGCCAAAAAACGTTCCGCAATACAAAATGATGAAAATAATTATTTGTTTTTAAAAGGGAAATTTTGTTTAGTGAAGGCGTTCTACATGCACCATCCGAGCGGGCCGCGGACGTAGACTTTGTTCCAAGCACTGACGCTTCGCCACGACGTTCGATACGGAACCGGGCGCAAGCAGCCAGTCGGGCCACAGCCGGCCAAGCCGGCGGGCGGCACACCAGAATCGCGTGTGATCAGAAAGGGAGAACGGAAATGAAGGGATTTCGCTTTGGTTCAGCGCTCGGGTCGTTCTACATCCTGCCGGGTAACGGCGGCTGGGAAGCGACGTTCGGCAACGCCCTGCTCGGCGCATTCTCGTGCCCCGAAGTGGCAGCCGACCACATCTCCCGCGGCGACTGCGAGCAACTGTCCGAACTGGACACGGCAACGCTCGAAGTGCCGCACGAAATCGCCGAATGGGAAATCGTTCACGTCTGAATGACAAACCCGCAACGAAAAACGCCCCGGGCGTCCGGGGCGTTTTTCTTTTGTTGCCGGTGGCAGGCAGCAATGCCCGCCGCGCCGGCACACGCATCGGCCCGCGCGATCGCGCGGCCTGCGTCAGGCGACCGCGTCGACGATGCCGTTCAGCGTCACGCTCGGGCGCATGGCCTGGCTCGTCAGGTCGACGTTCGGACGGTAGTAGCCGCCGATGGCTTGCGCCTTGCCCTGCGCGGCCGCCAGCTCTTCCAGGATGCGCGCCTCGTTGTCGGACAGCGCCTTCGCCACGCCTTCGAACTGCGCCTTCAGCGCCGCGTCCTCGGTCTGCTCGGCCAGCGCCTGCGCCCAGTACAGGCACAGGTAGAAGTGGCTGCCGCGGTTGTCGAGGCCGCCGACCTTGCGCGCCGGCGACTTGTTCTCGTCCAGGAACTTGCCGGTCGCCTGGTCAAGCGTCTTCGCGAGCACGACCGCCTTGGGGTTCTGGTACGCGTTGCCGAGGTGTTCGAGCGACGCGGCCAGCGCGAGGAATTCACCGAGCGAATCCCAGCGCAGGAAGCCTTCCTCGACGAACTGCTGCACGTGCTTCGGCGCGGAGCCGCCCGCACCCGTTTCGAACATCCCGCCGCCGGCCATCAACGGCACGATCGACAGCATCTTCGCGCTGGTGCCGAGTTCCATGATCGGGAACAGGTCGGTCAGGTAGTCGCGCAGCACGTTGCCGGTGACCGAGATCGTGTCCTTGCCCGCCCGGATGCGCTCGAGCGAGAAACGCGTGGCTTCGACCGGCGTCATCACGCGGATATCGAGGCCGTTCGTGTCGTGATCCTTCAGGTAACGCTCGACCTTCGCGATGATCTGCGCGTCGTGTGCACGCGCCGGATCGAGCCAGAACACGGCCGGTGCGCCGGTCGCGCGCGCGCGGTTGACAGCGAGCTTGACCCAGTCCTGCACCGGTGCGTCCTTCGTCTGGCACATGCGCCAGATGTCGCCCGCTTCCACGGCATGCTCGAGCAGCACGTTGCCCGCTTCATCGGTGACGCGCACGACGCCGTCCGCCGGGATCTGGAACGTCTTGTCGTGCGAACCGTATTCTTCAGCCGCCTGCGCCATCAGGCCGACGTTCGGCACGCTGCCCATCGTGACCGGATCGAACGCGCCATGCTGCTTGCAGTCCTCGATCACAGCCTGGTAGACACCGGCGTAGCAGCGGTCCGGAATCACGGCCTTCGCGTCGTACAGCTGGCCGTCCGGGCCCCACATGCCGCCCGAATCGCGGATCATCGCCGGCATCGATGCGTCGACGATCACGTCGCTCGGCACGTGCAGGTTCGTGATGCCCTTGTCCGAGTTGACCATCGCCAGGCGCGGACGCACTGCGTATTCGGCCTTGACATCGGCTTCGATCGCTTCGCGCGTGTCGGCCGGCAGGTCCTTCAGGCGCGCGTACAGGTCGCCGATCCCGTTGTTCGGGTTGAAGCCGACCTGCGCCAGCACGTCTGCGTGCTTCGCGAGCGCGTCGCGGTAGAACACCGACACGAAGTGACCGAACAGGATCGGGTCCGAGACCTTCATCATGGTCGCTTTCAGGTGCACCGAGAACAGCACGTCCTGCGCCTTCGCATCGGCAATCTGCGCTTCGATGAAGCTGCGCAGCGCGTTGCGGCTCATCACCGATGCGTCGATCACTTCACCGGCCTTCACGGCCGTCTTTTCCTTCAGCACCTTCTTCGCGCCGTCGGTCGTCGTGAGTTCGATCTTCACGCTGCCGGCATCGGCGATCAGCGCCGACTTCTCGCTGCCGTAGAAGTCGCCTTCGGTCATGTGCGCGACGTGGGCCTTCGACGTGGCCTTCCACGCGCCCATCTTGTGCGGATGCTTGCGTGCGTAGTTCTTGACCGACAGCGGCGCGCGACGGTCGGAGTTGCCTTCGCGCAGCACCGGGTTCACCGCGCTGCCCTTGATCTTGTCGTAGCGCGCCTTGACCGACTTTTCTTCGTCCGTCGACGGATCTTCCGGGTAGGCCGGCAGCTTGTAGCCCTGCGCCTGCAGTTCGGCGATCGCGGCCTTCAGCTGCGGCACCGATGCGCTGATGTTCGGCAGCTTGATGATGTTCGCTTCCGGCTTCAGCGTGAGCTGGCCCAGTTCGGCCAGATCGTCGGAACCCTTCTGCTCGGGCGGCAGGACGTCCGCGAATGCGGCGATGATGCGGCCGGCGAGCGAGATGTCGCGCGTTTCGACGGCGACGCCGGACGAGCGCGTGAAGGCCTTGACGATCGGCAGCAGCGAATAGGTCGCGAGCGCGGGCGCTTCGTCGGTGAGGGTGTAGATGATCTTGGGCGAAGTGGACATGGTGGTCAAAGCATTGCTACGTGATTGTTGAACAGGGAGCGCCGGCGGGTAACCGGCGGGGAGCGACCGGGTCGGTCGCGAAAGGGGCGCGCCGGCTCAGCCGGGCAGTGGTGTTGCGAGGGCCGTCATGTTCTACCTTGCAGGGGCTCCGGGCCGCATCGCGGCGCCGCGGCCCGCATGCCGGACCGCCCTGCCAACAAACCTGCCATCCACGAAACGCTCCGGCGCCGGCAGTAGGCGCCGGGGCGGCCGGCAACCTGCCGGCCCACCCCGGATGGGGTCTTACATGTTCTCGATCAGCACTTCGCCGAAGCCCGAGCACGACACCTGCGTCGCACCTTCCATCAGGCGCGCGAAGTCGTACGTGACGCGCTTCTGCAGGATCGACTTCTCCATCGCGGCGATGATCGTGTCGGCTGCTTCCGTCCAGCCGAGATGGCGCAGCATCATTTCCGCGGACAGGATCTCGGAACCGGGGTTCACGTAATCCTTGCCTGCGTACTTCGGCGCGGTGCCGTGCGTCGCTTCGAACATCGCGACCGAATCCGACAGGTTCGCGCCCGGCGCGATCCCGATGCCGCCGACCTGCGCGGCCAGCGCGTCGGAGATGTAGTCGCCGTTCAGGTTCAGCGTGGCGATCACGTCGTATTCGGCCGGGCGCAGCAGGATCTGCTGCAGGAACGCATCGGCGATCGAATCCTTGATCACGATCTCGTTGCCCGTCTTCGGGTTCTTCACGCGCATCCACGGGCCGCCGTCGATCAGCTCGCCGCCGAATTCCTTCTGCGCGAGCGCGTAGCCGGCGTCACGGAACAGGCCTTCCGTGAACTTCATGATGTTGCCCTTGTGCACCAGCGTGACCGACTTGCGATCGTTGTCGATCGCATACTGGATCGCCTTGCGCACGAGACGCTCGGTGCCTTCGGTCGACACGGGCTTGACGCCGATCCCCGAGGTTTCCGGGAAGCGGATCTTCTTCACGCCCATCTCGTCCTGCAGGAACTTGATCACCTTCTTCGCCTGCTCGGAGCCCGCGGCCCATTCGATGCCCGCGTAGATGTCTTCCGAGTTCTCGCGGAAGATCACCATGTCGATCTTTTGCGGCTCGCGCACCGGCGACGGCACGCCCTTGAAGTACTGCACCGGGCGCAGGCACACGTACAGGTCGAGTTCCTGGCGCAGCGCGACGTTCAACGAACGGATGCCGCCGCCGACCGGGGTCGTGAGCGGCCCCTTGATCGACACCACGTATTCCTTCAGCACCTGCAGCGTTTCGTCCGGGAGCCACACGTCCGGACCGTACACCTTCGTCGCCTTCTCGCCCGCGAAAATCTCCATCCAGTGGATCTTGCGCTTGCCCTTGTACGCATGCGCGACCGCCGCGTCGACGACCTTGATCATGACCGGCGTGATATCGAAGCCCGTACCGTCGCCTTCGATATAGGGAATGATCGGCTGATCGGAAACGTTGAGCGAGAAGTCCTTGTTGACGGTGATCTTGTCACCGCCTTCCGGAACCTTGATGTGCTGATACGGCATGATCGACTCCAGTGACGTGGCTGAGCAGGTGATGCTGGTCGAAGCTGCGCGCGCGGCGGGGGCGCGGCATGGCCACCCCGTGACGGCAACAGCGAGCCGCTATTCTAGCGCCCCAACCGGGCACTTCGGCATGAAGCGCGGCACTGCGTATCAAGACCCCACTTATGTCTTATATAAGACAGAGGACTTGCCGTTCCGTATTATGCATTAAGATTCCGCCATTTGCCATAGACCGCCCGCCCCCGCTTCCCGCGGCCCGCCGGGCGGACGCCCCGCCATGAACCTGATCGCCCTCAACAAGCCGTTCGGCACGATTTGCCAGTTTTCCGCGCACGAGACGCGCCCGTCGCTCGGCGACTGGGTCAAAACGCCCGGCGTCTACGCGGCCGGCCGGCTGGACGCGGACAGCGAGGGGCTGCTGCTGCTCACCGACGACGGCGCGCTGCAGGCGCGCATCGCCGAGCCGCGCCACAAGCTCGTCAAGCGCTACTGGGCGCAGGTCGAGGGCGCGCCCGGCCCCGCCGACCTGAAGGCGCTCGCGCGCGGCGTCGACCTCGGCGACTACGTGACGCGTCCATGCCGCGCCGAGTTCATCGAACCGCCCGACACGCTGTGGCCGCGCAATCCGCCGATCCGCTACCGCGCCGCGATCCCGACGACGTGGATCGAGCTTGCGATCACCGAGGGCAAGAACCGGCAGGTGCGCCGGATGACGGCGGCCGTCGGCTTCCCGACGTTGCGCCTGGTGCGTGTCGGCATCGGCGCACTGGATATATTCGCGCTCGGCATTGCACCGGGAGAAACAATCGCGCTGTCGCCACGCGCGCCGTGGGAGGGTTTCGCGCCCGCCGGATGACGAATTCGGGATGGGCGAATTTTTCGTCATCTTTTTCGTCAACCGGCTGCGAAGATCGCGCGTTAAATCACGCAGATGCCAACCTTAGCTATCCGGCATTGGCAGCCGAACCCGTGTTTGCGTCACGAAAGCGACGTTTTTATCGAATACGATTCGGCGCCCGCAGCGCAATGAGAAATTTCTCGAAGCGTCTGTCAACCGAAAGGTGGATGGCACCGTTAGACGACATGACTCCTATTGCCGGGTCATTTGGTTAATTAACTAAAGCTGAGGAACACAACATGAACAAACTGATCGCTGCTCTGGTCGCTGGTCTCTTCGCAACGGCTGCTTTCGCACAAGCATCGGCTCCGGAAGCTGCTCCGGCTGCTGCTGAAGCTGCTTCGGCACCGGCTAAGCACGCTGCCAAGAAGCACCACGCAGCTAAGAAGCACCACAAGGCATCGAAGAAGGCTGCAGCGAGCGACGCAGCAGCACCGGCAGCTGCTTCGAACTAAGTAAGCCTGCTGTAATAAATAACGCAGTCAAGAACACGCAGTCTTGCCGTTCTTACGGCGTTGAAAGGCAGATCACCGCAAGGCGATCTGCCTTTTTCTTTTTGTGCCCGACGACACGCATCGCGTACCATGCGGGTCTCGTTTTCCAGATAGGAGCCTTGCTGTGCAATTCTCCCTGCGCTCGTCGCTCGGCCGCCTTGCGCGCGCCGCCGTGTTTCCCGCCGCGCTCGCCGTCATGGCGTTCGGCATGCAGGCCGCCGGCGCGCAAGTGCCGCCCGGCGCCAAGCAGCCGAGCGAATTCCCGCGCGTGAAGCTGCGCGCCGGCATGTACGTGATCGACGCGGCCGTCGCCGCGAACGACCCCGACCGCGAACAGGGGCTGATGTACCGTTCGCAGCTCGCGCCGAACGAAGGCATGCTGTTCGTGTTCAACGAGAACGCGGTGCATTGCTTCTGGATGAAGAACACGCTGATTCCGCTGTCGATCGCGTTCATCCGCGCGGACGGCACGATCACCGACATCGACGAGATGAAGGCCGAGACGACCGACAACCACTGCCCGCGCAACAACGGCGTCTATGCGCTCGAAATGAGCAAGGGCTGGTTCGCGGCGAAGGGCATCAAGCCCGGCATGAAGCTCGAAGGCCTGCCGAAGGCCCAGTAACGGCCATTGCCGCGGCACCGTGCCGCGCACCGACCGAAGCCGGCCGCCCGTTGCGCGCCGGCTTTTTTTTCGCCCGCCGGCGGGGGCGCCCGGCTTGATTCCGCCGCCGCCGGCCGCATCTGCAAAAGCCACGCGCAAGCGCTATGCTTTAAGTCTCGCTTGTCCAGTCCGGGCCGCCACCGTCGGCCCGCTTACATCCGAACCTAAGGAGGTTCACGTGCCCCGCAAAACCCCCATCGAGCGCTATCGCAATATCGGGATCAGCGCTCACATCGATGCCGGCAAAACCACGACGACCGAGCGCATCCTGTTTTACACCGGCGTGAGCCACAAGATCGGTGAAGTGCACGACGGCGCGGCCACGATGGACTGGATGGAGCAGGAGCAGGAACGCGGCATCACGATCACGTCGGCCGCGACCACGGCGTTCTGGAAGGGCATGGCCGGCAACTATCCCGAGCACCGGATCAACATCATCGACACGCCCGGGCACGTCGACTTCACCATTGAAGTCGAGCGCTCGATGCGCGTGCTCGACGGCGCGTGCATGGTCTACGACTCGGTCGGCGGCGTGCAGCCGCAGTCCGAGACCGTCTGGCGCCAGGCCAACAAGTACAAGGTGCCGCGCATCGCGTTCGTCAACAAGATGGACCGCATCGGCGCCGATTTCTTCCGCGTGCAGAAGCAGATCGGCGAGCGCCTGAAAGGCGTCGCCGTGCCGATCCAGATTCCGATCGGCGCGGAAGATCATTTCCAGGGCGTCGTCGATCTCGTGAAGATGAAGGCGATCGTGTGGGACGACGAAAGCCAGGGCGTGAAGTTCTCGTACGAGGACATCCCGGCAAACCTCGTCGAGCTCGCGCACGAATGGCGCGAAAAGATGGTCGAGGCCGCGGCGGAAGCGAGCGAGGAACTGCTCGAGAAGTATCTGCACGACCATGAATCGCTGACCGAGGACGAGATCAAGGCGGCGCTGCGCAAGCGCACGATCGCGAACGAGATCGTGCCGATGCTGTGCGGCAGCGCGTTCAAGAACAAGGGCGTGCAGGCGATGCTCGACGCGGTGATCGACTACCTGCCGTCGCCGGTCGACGTGCCGGCTATCCTCGGCCACGACTTCGCCGATCCGGAAAAACCGGCGGAACGCCATCCGAGCGATGACGAACCGTTCTCGTCGCTCGCGTTCAAGATCATGACCGACCCGTTCGTCGGCCAGCTGATCTTCTTCCGCGTGTATTCGGGCGTCGTCGAATCGGGCGACACGGTGCTCAACGCGACCAAGGACAAGAAGGAACGGCTCGGCCGGATCCTGCAAATGCACGCGAACGAGCGCAAGGAAATCAAGGAAGTGCGTGCGGGCGACATCGCGGCGGCCGTCGGCCTGAAGGAAGCGACCACCGGCGACACGCTGTGCGATCCGGCGAAGCCGATCATCCTCGAGAAGATGGAATTCCCGGAACCGGTGATCTCGCAGGCCGTCGAGCCGAAGACGAAGGCCGACCAGGAAAAGATGGGCCTGGCGCTGAACCGCCTCGCGCAGGAAGATCCGTCGTTCCGCGTGCAGACCGACGAAGAATCCGGCCAGACGATCATTTCGGGGATGGGCGAGCTTCACCTCGAAATCCTGGTCGACCGGATGAAGCGCGAATTCGGCGTCGAGGCGACGGTCGGCAAGCCGCAGGTCGCGTATCGCGAGACGGTGCGCACGACGGCGTCCGACGTCGAGGGCAAGTTCGTCAAGCAGTCGGGTGGTCGCGGCCAGTACGGCCACGCGGTGATCACGCTCGAGCCGAACCCCGGCAAGGGCTACGAGTTCCTCGACGAGATCAAGGGCGGCGTGATTCCGCGCGAATTCATCCCGGCCGTCGACAAGGGCATCACCGAGACGCTGAAGAGCGGCGTGCTCGCGGGCTACCCGGTCGTCGACGTGAAGGTGCACCTGACGTTCGGCTCGTACCACGACGTCGACTCGAACGAAAACGCGTTCCGGATGGCCGGCTCGATGGCATTCAAGGAAGCGATGCGCCGCGCGAAGCCCGTGCTGCTCGAGCCGATGATGGCCGTCGAGGTCGAGACGCCCGAGGAATTCATGGGCAACGTAATGGGCGACCTGTCGAGCCGTCGCGGCATCGTGCAGGGGATGGAGGACATCGCGGGTGGCGGCGGCAAGCTCGTGCGCGCCGAAGTGCCGCTCGCGGAAATGTTCGGCTACTCGACGTCGCTGCGTTCGGCCACGCAGGGCCGCGCGACCTACACGATGGAGTTCAAGCAGTACGCGGAAACGCCGGCCAACGTATCGGAAGGCGTGATCAACGCGAAAGTGAAGTAAGCGCGGCGCGCTCGCGCGCGGCTGCTTGCAGGCAAGGCCCGTCCGGTTCCGGACGGGCCTTTTTTCATTCGCGCGCACCATGCACGCCGCCCTTTTTGATCGGCACGACCCGGTTTTTTTTCGCGTGCCACAATGCATCGCGATTCATCAGATGGAACCATCCCGATGCCGCCCACCCCTGCCCTGCGCCGCCTGCTGATCCTCTATGCCGGCCTGATCGCCGCGAACGTCGCCGTGTGGCTGTGGGCGCTCGCCGTGTTGCGCGATCATCCGCTGCTGCTCGGCACCGCGGCGATCGCATACGGACTCGGGCTGCGTCATGCGGTCGACGCCGATCACATCGCCGCGATCGACGTTGCGACGCGCAAGCTGATGCAGGAAGGCCAGCGTCCGGTGAGCGTCGGGCTGTTCTTCTCGCTCGGCCATTCGACGATCGTGATCGTCGCGACGCTCGGCATCGCGCTGACGGCGTTCGCGCTGCGCGACCGGTTCGATGCATTCCGCGAGATCGGCGGCACGATCGGCACGGCGGTGTCGGCCACCTTCCTGCTCGTGCTCGCGTGCGTGAACCTGGTGATCCTGCGCGACGTGTGGCGACGCTATCGCGGCACGCACGGGCATGCGCACGGCGCCGCGCATGTGCATCGCCCTGCCGGGCTCGTGTCCCGGCTGCTGCGTCCGCTGTTCCGGTTCGTGTCGAAGAGCTGGCACATGTATCCGGTCGGCGTGCTGTTCGGGCTCGGTTTCGATACTGCAACCGAAATCGGCCTGCTCGCGATCGCCGCCGCGCAGGCGAGCCAGGGGCTGCCGGTCTATACGGTCATGCTGTTTCCCGCGCTGTTCACCGCCGGCATGACGCTGATCGACTCGACCGACAACGTGCTGATGATTCATGCGTACGGCTGGGCGATGGACGATCCGCGGCGCAAGCTGCTCTACAACGCGAGCATCACGTTCGTGTCGGCGGCCGTCGCACTGGCGATCGGCGGGATCGAGGCAGCCGGCCTGCTGGCCGACAAGCTGGCGCTGACGGGCCCCGTGCGCGACACGCTCGATGCGCTCGGCGAACGCTTCGGCTCGATCGGCTACGGCATCGTCGCGCTGTTCCTCGTGTGCTGGATCGCGTCGATCCTGTTCCACCGCTGGCAGCGTGCGGCCGATGCGCCTGCGCGCTGAGCGACGCGCGAACGGTCGGACGTTTCATTCCGGAAACAAAATCCCCCCGACGATGCCGCGTGCGTGCGTCGCGTGTCCGCACGCGCCTTGCGCGACGGGCACAAGCGGCCGATGGCACGAATCTCGCACATAGGGATTCGCACGGCGGGCCCGCGTGCCGATTCGCGTTCGCGGCTGGCGTCAAGCGCCGGCCCTAAGGCAATCGGCCACCGATAGGATAACGAATCTTTTATGGCTCCCTGCACTACACGTAGCTAGCCGCGCGGCAACGAGGCGTCGCGCGCATGGGGAGGCCATGATGCATAAGACGAAACAACCGTCCCGCCCGGCGGGACGGCGCCCTCGTGCAACCTTGCTGGCCGCGGCCGCGTTTGCGTGCTGCTGCTCGTATGCCGTCGCACAAACCACCACGCCTGATTCCGCGCCCGGCGCGAACGCCGGCTCGGACACCATCATGACGCTGGTCGCGGACGCTACGTCATGCGCAGCCAATCCGGCTGGGTGTGCGGTGCAGGTCTATGCCGGTCATGGTATCGGCGGGAACGGGGCCGGCCCGAGCGGCAGTGGTAGCGGCAGCCCTGGGCCGGCCAACGGTAGTGGCAGCGGCAACGGTAGCGGGGGAAATAACGGCAACGGTGCCGTCGGACCTGCCGGTGTCGGTGGAACGACAGGCGGAACGTCCGGCGGGACGAGCGGCACGGGTCGCGGAGGCAACTCGTCCGGCAACGGTGGTAACGGTAGTTCCGGTGGTGGCGGCACTTCCGGTGGTGGTACTTCCGGTGGTGGTACTTCCGGTGGCGGTACTTCCGGTGGCGGTACTTCCGGTGGCGGCACTTCCGGTGGCGGCACTTCCGGTGGTGGCACTTCCGGTGGTGGCACTTCCGGTGGTGGCACTTCCGGTGGTGGCACTTCCGGTGGCGGTACTTCCGGTGGCGGTACTTCCGGCGGTGGCACTTCTGGTGGTGGTACGTCGGGAGGCGGTACTTCCGGTGGCGGTACTTCCGGCGGTGGTACTTCCGGCGGTGGTACTTCCGGTGGCGGTACTTCCGGTGGCGGTACTTCCGGTGGCGGTACTTCCGGTGGCGGTACTTCCGGTGGCGGTACTTCCGGTGGCGGAGGCCATGGCGGACACGGAGGCGGTGGCGATGGTGACGGCGGTGGTCACGGCGATGGCGGTGGTCACGGCGATGGCGGTGGCCACGGCGACGGTGGCGGCCATGGCGATGGCGGTGGCCACGGCGACGGTGGCGGCCATGGTGACGGCGGTGGTCACGGCGATGGCGGTGGCCACGGCGACGGTGGCGGCCATGGCGATGGTGGCGGCCACGGCGACGGCGGTGGCCACGGCGACGGCGGTGGCCACGGCGACGGCGGCGGCCATGGCGACGGCGGTAGCCACGGCGACGGTGGCGGCCATGGCAATGGTGGTGGCCATGGCGACGGCGGTGGCCATGGCGACGGCGGTGGCCACGGCAACGGCGGTGGCCACGGCGACGGCGGCGGTCACGGCAACGGCGGTGGCCATGGCGACGGCGGCGGTCACGGCAACGGCGGTGGCCATGGCGACGGCGGCGGTCACGGCAACGGCGGTGGCAACGGCGACGGCGGCGGTCACGGCAACGGCGGTGGCAACGGCGACGGCGGTGGCCATGGCAATGGCGGTGGCCATGGCGACGGTGGCGGCCACGGCAACGGCGGTGGCCATGGCGACGGCGGCGGTCACGGCAACGGCGGTGGCAACGGCGACGGTGGCGGCCACGGCAACGGCGGTGGCCATGGCGACGGCGGCGGTCACGGCAACGGCGGTGGCAACGGCGGTGGCGACGGCGGTGGCCATGGCAATGGCGGTGGCCGTGGCGACGGTGGCGGCCACGGCAACGGTGGTCACGGCAATGGCAATGGCAATGGCGGTGGCAACGGCAACGGCGGCTCGGGCAACGGTGAAGGCAACGGCAACGGTGGCCACGGCAATGGCGGCGGCAACGGCAATGGCAACGGCAGTGGTGGCGCCGGCAATGGCGGGCCCAACGGTGTCGGCAATGGCCACGGCACCGGCAACGGCAATGGCGGCGGTCACGGCAACGGCGGCTCGTCCGGCGGCAATCACTGACCGGACACGTTGCCTGACCGGGTGCCGTCAGAGCATCTCGAGCGCGCGCTTGCTGCGCGGCGGACGGAAATACGCGTCAAGCTGCGCGCGCTCGTCATCGCTCAATTCGAAATCGAGCGCGGCGCGATTGTCGCGCACGTGCTCGATCCTCGATGCCTTCGGGATCGCGAATACGCCCGGCTGCGCGAGCACCCATGCCAGCGCGACGCGCATCACCGACACGCCGCGCAGCCGCGCGATCTCGTCGAGCGGCGAACGCTTCGGTAACCGCCCATGGTCGACCGGGCTGTACGCCATCGCCGGCATCCGGTGATCGGCGAGCCAGGGCAGCAGGTCGAATTCCGGGCCGCGCCGCGCGATGTTGTAGAGGATCTGGTTGGTCGCGCAGGCACCGCCGCCCGCGTCTTCGACGAGTTCCTCCATATCGGCCGTATCGAAGTTGCTCACGCCCCAACGACGAATCTTGCCCGCGCGCTGCAGCGCCTCGAAGCCCTCGACCGTTTCCTCGAGCGGCACCGAGCCGCGCCAGTGCAGCAGGTACAGATCGAGACGATCGGTGCGCAAGCGCTTGAGGCTCGCGTCGCACGCGGCAACGACGCCGCGCCGGCTCGCATGGTGCGGATAGACCTTGCTGACGAGGAACACGTCGTCGCGCAGGCCCGCGAGTGCTTCTCCGACCAGTTCCTCGGTCGCGCCGTCGCCGTACATCTCGGCCGTATCGACCAGCGTCATCCCGAGTTCGATGCCTTCGCGCAGCGCGGCGATCTCGTCCGCTCGGCGGGCGGGCCGCTCACCCATTTCCCAGGTGCCCTGACCGAGCTTCGGAATCGTCTCGCCGTCCGGCAGGACGACCGTGGCGATCGTGTCTGTCATGCGTTCCTCGTTGCGGGTTCGTGGCCGCGCAGCGCGGCCAAAGCATGGAATACGACGTGTCAGTGTAGTCAATCGGCACGCTGACGGCCTATTGCACGGCAAAAACCGGCTATAACGGCACCGCATGATGACTTAGAATGGCCGCAACCTGATCGATACCCATTCCATGAAGGCACCCACGGACGACCGGTGGCAGGACCTGCGCCCCGACCCGGACAACGACACGCCGCTGTACCTGCAGCTCGCCCGCAAGCTCGGCGACGCGATCCACGACAACCGCTGGACAGCCGGCGAGGCATTGCCCTCCGAGCGCGTGCTGTCCGATGCGCTCGGCGTGTCGCGCATCACCGCACGCAAGGCGATCGCGCTGCTCGTCGAGCAGGGTTTGATCCGTCGCACGCAGGGCGCGGGCAATTTCATCCAGCCGCGCTACGAGGATCCGCTGTCGCGACTGTCGAGCTTCAGCGAAATGCTCGAACGGCGCGGCTTCAAGCCGAGCTCGCAATGGCTCGCGCGCGAGATCCAGCCGGCGAACCGCGACGAAGTGATCCAGCTCGGGCTGTCGCCGGCCGCATCCGTTACACGCCTGAAACGCCTGCGCCTCGCCGACGGCATCGTGATGGCCGTCGAGAACTCGACGTTCCCCGCGACGCTGATTCCCGATCCGCAGGCGATCGGCGGCTCGCTGTACAGCTATCTCGAAGCGCGCGGCACGCCGATCGTGCGCGCGCTGCAGCATTTCCGCGCGGTCAACGCGACCGACGAGATCGCCGAGCAGATGGGCATCGCGCCGCACGACGCGCTGCTGCTGATCACGCGGATCGGCTATACGTCGGACCAGCGCGCGATCGAACTGACCGATACCTACTGCCGCAACGATTACTACGACTTCGTCGTCGAGCTGCGCAAGTAACGCCGGCCGCGCGGCCGCCGCTTTCCGCTTACAGCCAGCGCGCGACGTCGGTGCCGGGCGGCACGGGCGGCCGTTCGAACGCCGGCGGCGTGGCCGACAGGCGCTCGGCCGGCCGCACGCTATCGAGCATGCCGAACGGCGATGCGATGCGATCGAACCGGTCGCGCACGTCGGCGGCCGCGAGATCGGGCGCACCCAGGCCGTCCGGCACGTTGCCGAACGACTGCAGCCAGCGTCCCGTCTGCGCGAGCGACATCCGCACGTGCCAGCTTCCGCCTTCGCTCGCCCGCCGCGCGAGCGCGATCATCGCGCCGAACGCCGCGAGATACCCCGTCGCGTGATCGAGCGCCTGGCACGGCAGGTGGCGCGGCGCGTCCGCGTGCGCGGCCTGCTGCTCCTGCCATGCGATCCCGCTCGCCGACTGCACGAGGCTGTCGAAGCCGCGCCGCTGCGCCCACGGCCCCGCATGCCCGTACGCGGATATCGACACGTACACGATGCCGGGCCGCCGCATCGCCAGTGCGTGCGGCGCGAAGCCGCGCGCCGCGAGCGCGCCGGGCCGGTACGACTGCAGGAACACATCCGCGTCGTGTACGAGCGCGTGCAGCGTATCGATGCCCGCGGCATCACGCAGGTCAATCCACGTCGAACGCTTGCCGCGCCCGTTGTCGATCACGAGCGGCGCGATGTTCGGCAGGTGCGGGCCGTTGACGAGCAGCGTCTGCGCGCCATGTGACGCCAGCGTGCGGCCCGCGACCGGCCCCGCGATGATGCGCGTGAGATCGAGCACACGCACACCCGTGAGCGGCTGGCCGGCTTCGCCTCGACCGATCGGCTCGACCGGTGCATCGCCGATCCGCTCGATCTCGAACAGCGGCAGCGACGCGATCGCGCGCGCTTGCTCGAGCGACGCCCACTCGTCAGGTGTTCTGATCAATGCGGCACACAGCCCGGCGTCGGCCAGCGCGGTATCGAGTGCCGCGCCGTCCCACGTGCGGATCGCCGCGGCGACATCGTCCCGCTGCGCGCTACAGCCAAGCACGTCGAGAATGCCGCTCAGGTGATGCGGGAAGTTCGCGTGCAGCTGGATCCAGCGGCCGTCGCCCGTCTCGAAGAAGCCCGTCACCGGATGACGCAACTCCGGCGGCGGACCATCGTCCACGCGCAGGTAGCGTTCGCTGCGGAATGCGACGAGCGCGTCGCGCACCGACACGTCGACGGATTGCGCAACACCCGTGCGAAGCCGGTGGCATTCGGCCGCCGCGAGCCCGGCTGCCGCGATTGTCGCCGCGGCCAGCGTGCCGACCCGGAAGGTCGAAGGCAACGTCGGGTCCTGCCCCGTTACGGTCGCACGGGCCAACGCGCCGGGGTCGCCGTGTGCGAGTCGCCATAGATGCGCCAAAGCAAGTTCGGGTGTCATGGCGGAATGGGCGGTGAGAAAGACAACATCGAGTCTAGGATCGGCGGCAGTCGCGAGCAATCCTGATTGCACGAATCCGCACAGCACATACGGTCGTATTCCCTGCGTTCCGGCAGAAACGGCCGACCTCACGCCTTTCAGTGCGCTGGAAACCTGCCGGTACCCTCGATACCGGCGTGCCCGCTGCACGCGTGAACCGCGACCTGCTGCGCTTACTACCGGATCGCGCAACCGGGTGCCGCTACCATCACGCGAATCGAATGCGGCTGTCGGCACGCTGCCGTGCCGACGCGAAACGCTCGCGCGCCAGCGTCGAACGTTCGCTCGACCGGGACGTACCGAAGCCAGACCCGCAGATCACTTAGATCGCCGCATGACCACACGGCCGGCTGGATCACACATGCGCTCGAACACGGCACGCACGGAGCGCCGATCCCGCCCCGGGCGCGCTACGTCGGCAACGACGCGGGCGCATGGCGCCGGCCGTCTCGCCACGCGACGAGCGGCCTCCACCACGCCTGCGCGGCGCGCCTCGCCGGCACCTCGAGCGGACCGAACGCGAACGTCGCGCCCTGCGACCCCGCGCTGACCCATACGCGCATGCCGGGCGTCAGCATCAGCGCAGCCCCGGCGCCAAGCCAGTGATCGTCGGGCAAGCCCTCGATCGTCACCCAGACCTCGCCGTCGGCCACCTCCAGCGAGGTGCGATCGACGATCCGCCACCGACCGGCCGGCTCGTCGCCATCGATCACATAAAGTCGCAGTTCGCGCATGGCAGCCTCCTGGTCGCACGGATCCGATGGCATCAGTATTTCGGACAGTGGCAGCACACGGACAGATACGGCTGCAGACACTTTTGGCCGAACTGTACTGGTCGATCGACAGGGACGGGAGGCGCCTGTCGGCGGACTTCGCGCCTTCCTTGCGCCGAACCGGCACGACGGGACGGCTTTCCCTACAATGTCGGCTGTCCCGCGCCACCCTCCCGCCCCCATGTTCCAGCGTCCGCCTGCCGCCGCCCCCGGCGAAAAGAATCTCACCGTGATGCTCTGGCTCGTCGCAACGGGCTTCTTCATGCAGACGCTCGATGCGACCATCGTGAACACGGCGCTGCCGTCGATGGCCGCGAGCCTCGGCGAATCGCCGCTGCGGATGCAGTCGGTCGTGATCGCGTACTCGCTGACGATGGCGGTGATGATCCCGGTCTCGGGCTGGCTCGCCGACACCTTCGGCACGCGGCGTGTGTTCTTCAGCGCGATCCTGGTGTTCTCGCTCGGCTCGCTGCTGTGCGCGAATGCGCATACGCTCACGCAACTTGTCGCGTTCCGCGTCGTGCAGGGGGTCGGCGGCGCGATGCTGCTGCCGGTCGGACGGCTCGCGGTGCTGCGTACCTTTCCGGCCGAGCGCTACCTGGCCGCGCTGTCGTTCGTCGCGATTCCCGGCCTGATCGGCCCGCTGATCGGGCCGACGCTCGGCGGCTGGCTCGTGAAGATCGCGTCGTGGCACTGGATCTTCCTGATCAACGTGCCGGTCGGCGTCGCGGGCTGCATCGCGACCTTCTATTCGATGCCCGATTCACGCAACCCGGCCGTCGGCCGCTTCGACCTGAAGGGCTATCTGCTGCTGACGATCGGCATGGTCGCGATCTCGCTGTCGCTCGACGGGCTCGCCGATCTCGGGATGCAGCACGCGGCCGTGCTCGTGCTGCTGATCCTGAGCCTCGCGTGCTTCGTCGCGTACGGCCTGTATGCGGTGCGCGCGCCGCAACCGATCTTTTCATTGGAGCTGTTCCGGATCCATACCTTCAGCGTCGGGCTGCTCGGCAACCTGTTCGCGCGAATCGGCAGCGGCGCGATGCCGTACCTGATCCCGCTGCTGCTGCAGGTGAGCCTCGGCTACTCGGCGTTCGAGGCCGGGCTGATGATGCTGCCGGTGGCCGCAGCCGGGATGTTCTCGAAGCGGATCATCACGCGCCTGATCGAGCGGCACGGCTACCGCAAGGTGCTGCTCGCGAACACGATCATGGTCGGCGTGATGATGGCGAGCTTCGCGCTGATGCGCGACACGGTGCCCGTCTGGGTGAAGGTCGTGCATCTCGCGCTGTTCGGCGGCTTCAACTCGATGCAGTTCACCGCGATGAACACGCTGACGCTGAAGGATCTCGGCACGGGCGGCGCGAGCAGCGGCAACAGCCTGTTCTCGCTCGTGCAGATGCTGTCGATGAGCCTCGGCGTCACGGTCGCGGGGGCGCTCCTCGCGACGTTCACGGGCATGCTGCGCACCGTGACGCCGAGCAACACGCTGCCGGCGTTCCATGCGACGTTCATCTGTGTCGGCATCATCACGGCGGCTTCCGCGTGGATCTTCGCGCAGCTCGCGCCCGAGATCCGCAGCACCGCGCGCAAGACCGACCCGTCCGAGCGCGCGTGATGCGTGGCGCGCGCCGAACCGGGTCGGCGCGCACCATCACGGTGCAGCGCGGCCCTGCGAGGCGCATCTGAAACACCGGCCATGCCCCGCGGGGCTCGGCCGCGACGCGCCGCCGCACGGGGTACGATGCCGTGCACGCTTCTTGCTCGCCTATTCTCTAGGTAAACTGGCAGTCCTCCTTCGGCCGACATCATGAGCATGATCGAAATCGATCCCCCCGGCTTTCAGCCGCCCCGCCCCGTCGCCGGCGACGACGGGAACCGGCGCACCGTGCTGTACGGCGGCTACACCGTGTTCAGCGTGTTCCAGCCCGTTTTCTCGGTGTCGCACCGCCGCGCGATCGGCTATCACGCGTCGCTGCGTGCGCACGACGAGGAAAGCCGCCAGGTGGCGTCGCACGAGGTATTCACGCAGGCGGCGCGGCGCGGTGACCTGCTCGAGCTCGGCCGGCTCGCCGAATCGCTGCATCTCGGCAACTTCCACGCCTTCGACAGCCACGACGAATGGCTCTTCCTGAGCCTGCATCCGGCCGCGCTGATGGACACCGTCTACAGCGACGCGCTGCTCGCGAACCTGAAGGCGCTCGGGCTGCCGCCGCATCGCGTCGTGCTCGAGGTGCCCGAACAGGCGGGCGGCGAGACGCCGCGCTACGCGGCGATCGTCGACGGGCTGCGCAAGGCCGGCTTCCTGATCGCGCTGGTCGGGTTCGGCGCGAAGCATTCGAACATCGACCGCGTGTGGCACCTGCATCCCGACATCGTCACGCTCGACCGCGGCATCCTCGCGCAGGCGAGCGAGCACTCACATCTCGAACGCGTGCTGCCGGGGCTGGTGTCGTTGCTGCACGAATCCGGTCAGCTCGTGCTGATGGGCGGGCTCGCGACCGAACGCGACGCGTTGATCGCACTGGAGTGCGACGTCGATTTCGTGCAGGGCCAGTACTTCGCGGGGCCAAGCGTCGAACCGGTGCAGCCGCAGGCCGCCGCGGGCTGCATGGATACGCTGTCGGCCGCGTTGCGGCTGCGCGTGGCGAAACGCGAGCGCACGCAGGCGGAACGGCTCGCGCCGTACGTCGCGGCGCTCGAGGAAGCGAGCCAGAAGCTCGTCGCGGGGGAATCGCTGACCGACGCGGCCGCAGCCGTGCTCGGGCTGCCCGAGACCGCACGCTGCTTCCTGCTCGACGCCTCGGGGCGCCAGATCGGCGACAACGTGCTCGCACGCGGCAGCGTCTCGCAGCGCGCGAAGCGTTTCCGGCCGCTGCTGCATTCCGAAGGGGCAAGCTGGGAACGCCGCCCGTACTTCATCGACGCGATGCGCGCGCCGGGCCGTGTGCACCTGACGGCGCCCTACCTGTCGATCAACGAGGCGCACCTGTGCGTGACCGCGTCGATCGCCGCGCCGGTCGCGACCGGCATGCAGGTGCTCTGCGTCGACATCAACTGGGACGCGGCACTCAACCGCGAATGAGCGCGCCGCCGCGCCGCCCTACCTAGGCCGCGGCAGCCTTGCGTACGATCAGCCGGTGCACGCGCTTGCCGGACGATGCGCTGACGACCTCGTGCTCGTCGATCACTTGCGTACCGGCACCGAGCGCCGCCCGCATCCGCGCCGAATCGAGCGGGGTGTAGAGGCGGCCGCGCTCGTCGCGCAACGCGCCGTTTCCGGCCACCCGCCAGCTCATGTACAACGTGCCGCCCGGCATCAGCAGCTCGGCCAGTCGCGCGGCGGCAGCGGCCGCCTCCGCCTGTTCGAGATGCATGACGACCGTTTCGCACAGCACGTTGCGAAACGCGCCGGACGGCACGCCGGCCAGCGCCGGCAGCGCGGCCAGCTCGAAGGTGAGATCCGGATGGCGGCGCCGCGCCTCGTCGAGCAGCGCGGCGCTCGCGTCGTAGCCGCGCACGTCGAAGCCGCGCGACGCAAGCCAGGCCGTATCGCGCCCGGCCCCGCAGCCGACGTCCGCGGTCGGCCCCGGCGAGAAATGCTGCTCCAGCAGCGTGTACATGTCGTCGGGCGCAGCCTGGTCGAGCCAGTCCTGCGCGTATTGCGCGGCATGGGCGTCGTAGGCATCGAGAGTCGGACGATCCACCATGGTGACGGCTCCGCATAGGCGTCGTATGACGCACCCCGCATCTTAGCCGTTGCACACTCCGTGCGGCATCACGCACGCCCATGCCGCGAGTCGTGCAGCCCCTACGCAGCCCGCACGTCGCCCGCGTGCGGCGCTTGCGCGCTCAGCTCGGCCCACAGCGCATCGCCGAGCCAGGCCGGGCGCGCCGCCGCACGTTCCGCGTCGTGCACGAGCGCGCACAGTCGCGCATTGACGGGCGCCTGCCCGCCGAAGCGCGCGGCCAGCCGCACGACCTCGCCGTTGATCCACTCGACTTCCGTCGCCCGCCCCGCCGCAAGATCGTCGGACATCGACGAACGCGCGAGCGGGTCGATCGCGAGCATCCGGCCGCCGAACACGCGAAACGCCGGATCGGGCAAATCGAGCACGGCCGGGAGCCATCCGGCCGGCAACGGCGTCAGCCGCGCGGGCCGGATCGCGGCCTGCGCCAGCCAGTGCAGCGCTTCGCGCTGCGCAAGCGCGACGCAGCGCCGGTACGCACGTTGCGCGAGTTCGTCTCGCAGCGGCAGGTTCGCGAGCGCGTTGACCGCGTTGTTCAGGTTGAGCAGCAGCTTCGCCCATTGCACGGCCCGCATGTCGCGATGCAGCGCGAGCGGCAGCCCGGCACGCGCGAATGCGCCGGCGAACGGCGTCAACGCGGGGGAGGCTTCGGCCGCCAGCGCGCCGGCCGAACCCTGGTGAAACGCACCGGGCGTGCGCTCGATCACGTTGAACGGCACCATGCCGGCCAGCACGGTGGCTTGCGGTAGCGCTTCGCGCAGCACGTCGGCGTTGTGCAGGCCGTTCTGGAAACTGACCACAACCGTGCCGGGCCGCAGCACACCGGCAAGCTGCGCCGCGGCCTCGCGCGTCGCGGCCGATTTCACCGCCACGAGCACGAGCCGCGCGGCGGCCGCAGCCGCCGGATCGGTCTCGAACACGACGTCCGCCGGCGCGAGCGTCGCGCGGTAGCCACGCTGGTCGGTCAGCGTCAGCCCGTGCCGATGAATCGCGTCGCCGATCCGCGCGCGGCCGACGAGCGTCACATTCGCGCCGGCCGCCGCCAGCCGTCCACCGAGATAGCAGCCGACCGCGCCCGCGCCGAACACGCAGACCGGGGCGTCAGACATGCGAATGCGCGCCGCCGTGCACGGGGCCGGCCCGCCGCTCGACTTCGCGGCGCACGTCGCCGCGCAGCCCCGCGAAGAACGCGACCTCGGCGACGACGAACAGCGGCCCGACCATCAGGCCGATCAGATCGTCGACGAACGCGGGCTTGCGCCCCTCGAACCAGTGTCCGACGAACTGCACGATCCAGCCGACGACGAACGCGCCTATACCGATCGCGAGCCATTGCGCGGTCGGCAGCAACGCGAGCGCCTGCGCGGCCCACAGGCCGAGCGCGAACAGCGCGGTCATCACGATCCCGAACCGCAGGTCGAGACGCAGGTAGAACAGCGCGAACGCGAACGCCAGCAGCAGCGCCGGCGACAGCGCGATGCCGGCCAGCATCCCGAGCGCCGGCCGCGACAGCAGCACCTCGACCGCGAACACGATCATCGGAATGCCGACCAGATGCGTCGCGATGTTGCGCGCGTCGCGATGGTAGGCCGCATACTGGGCAAGATGGTCTTCGAGCGTCTTCATCGCGTCTCCTGGTCGATGGTTGAGCGCTATGATGCGCGTCACGCCCGAGAACCTCTGTCAGCTACCCGACATCGCGTGCCCATGCCCTCTTCGCTCGCCCCCTACCTGCCGCAGATCGAAGCGAACCCGTGGTTCGCCGCGCTGCCGCCCGCGTTGCGCGCGGACCTGCTCGCCCGCGCGGCGCTGCGCCGGCTGCCGGCCGGCCATGCGCTGTTCCGGCGCGGCGACCCGCCGTGCGGGCTGTACGCGGTACTGGCCGGTTCACTCACGATAGGTGCGGTCGACCCGCAGGGCAAGGAAGCGCTGCTGACGGTGGCCGAGCCCGTCACCTGGTTCGGCGAAATCGCGCTGTTCGACGGCCAGCCTCGCACCCACGACGCGATCGCACTCGACGACGCGCTGCTGCTGCACGTCCCGCAGGCCGCGCTGCTTGCGATCCTCGATGCGACGCCGCAATACTGGCGGCAATTCGCGCTGCTGATGGCGCAGAAACTGCGTCTGAGCTTCCTGACCGTCGAATCGATGAGCGTGATGCCGGCCGCGCAGCGGCTCGCCGCCCGGCTGCTGATGATCGCCGACGGCTACGGCGGGATCAGCGCCGGCCGCACCCGCATCCGGCTGTCGCAGGAAAAGCTCGCGGCGATGCTGTCGCTGACGCGGCAGACCACCAACCAGTTGCTGAAGGCGCTGCAGGCCGACGGCGTCGTGCGGCTGCACGTCGGCGAGATCGAGCTCGTCGACGTCGATGCGCTGCGGCGCGCGAGCGGGTTGCCCGACGGCATGCGCTGAGGTTCGGCACCACCGCCACGCGACCTCCCCGCCGTGACCGCGTTGCGCTATCGTGGCGGCTCGTCCGTTCATCCGCCCGCCTCGCCTTGAGCACATCGACCGCCTCCGCCCCCTCGCGCCATCCGTGGCCTGTGTTCATCGCGTTCCTGCGGCTCGGCCTCACGTCGTTCGGCGGCCCGGTCGCGCATCTCGGCTACTTCCGCACCGAATTCGTCACGCGGCGCGGCTGGCTCACCGAGCGCACGTACGCGGATCTCGTCGGGCTGTGCCAGTTCCTGCCAGGGCCCGCGAGCAGCCAGGTCGGAATGGCGATCGGCCTCGCGCGCGCCGGCTACGCGGGCATGTTCGCCGCGTGGCTCGGCTTCACGCTGCCGTCGGCGTTGCTGATGATGCTGTTCGCGCTCGGCGTGCATGCAACGGGCGCGCCGATCGAAGCCGGTGCGCTGCACGGGCTGCGCATCGTGTCGGTCGCCGTGATCGCGCAAGCCGTGTGGGGCATGGCGCGCACGCTGTGCCCGGATGCGCGCCGCGTCACGCTGATGGCCGCGGCCGCCTGCGTCGCGTTGCTCGCACCGGCCGCGTGGACCCAGGTTGCGGTGATCGTCGCGGCCGGGTTGGCCGGCCTCGTGCTGCTACCGCAGCCGCCGCGTGGCGCGCATGATCCACTGCCGCTGCACGTGTCGCCTCGCGCGGGCGTGCTGTGGCTCGCGCTGTTCGCGGCGCTGCTCGTCGTCCTGCCGTTCGCGGCCCGTACGCTGCGCGCCGATACGCTCGCCGTCATCGATGCGTTCTTCCGCACCGGCGCGCTCGTGTTCGGCGGCGGTCACGTGGTGCTGCCGCTGCTGCAGGCGGCCGTGGTCGCGCCCGGCTGGGTCGGCGATGCGGCGTTCCTGGCCGGATATGGCGTCGCGCAGGCCGTGCCGGGGCCGCTGTTCACGTTCTCGGCGTTCCTCGGCGCGTCGCTGCGCAACGCGCCGAACGGCTGGCTCGGCGGCACGATCGCGCTGGTGTCGATCTTCGCGCCGTCGTTCCTGCTGGTGGCCGGCACCGCGCCGTTCTGGGAACGCCTGCGCCGCAGCACGCGCATGCAGGCCGCGCTCGCCGGCGTGAACGCGGCCGTCGTCGGGCTGCTGCTCGCCGCGCTCTATCACCCGGTCTGGACCGACACGATCGCGGCGCCGCGCGATCTGGCCGCCGCGCTCGTCGCGTTCGTCGCGCTGGTGTTCTGGCGCGTGCCGCCGTGGGCCGTCGTGATCGCGAGCGCCGCGCTCGGCTGGGGGCTCGGCCTCCTGGCCTGACCCGGTACGCGCGGCACGTTCCAGCGCGTCAAAAACAAAAAAGCCCTCGTTTCGAGGGCTTTTCTTGCTGGGTGCCGCGCGCCGTAGCGGCACGCAGGCGCCGGACCTTACGCGAAGTTCTTCGCTGCGAAGTCCCAGTTCACGATGTTCCAGAACGCTTCGACGAACTTCGGACGTGCGTTGCGGTAGTCGATGTAGTACGCGTGTTCCCACACGTCGATCGTCAGCAGTGCCTTGTCGGCGGTCGTCAGCGGCGTTGCTGCGTTGCTCGTCGACACGATGTCGAGCGAACCGTCAGCCTTCTTCACGAGCCATGCCCAGCCCGAGCCGAACGTGCCGACTGCAGCCTTCGTGAACGCTTCCTTGAATGCGTCGTACGAACCCCACTTCGCGTTGATCGCGTCGCCCAGCGCGCCCGTCGGTGCGCCGCCGCCGTTCGGCGACAGGCTGTTCCAGAAGAACGTGTGGTTCCAGATTTGCGCGGCGTTGTTGAAGATGCCGCCCGACGACTTCTTCACGATCTCTTCCAGCGACAGGTTTTCGAATTCCGTGCCCGGGATCAGATTGTTCAGGTTCGTCACATAAGCCTGATGGTGCTTGCCGTAGTGGTACTGGATCGTCTCGAGCGAGATGGTCGGCGCGAGTGCGTCTTCAGCGTACGGGAGCGGCGGGAGCGTATGAGCCATGGCGATTCCTTCGTTGAGTATGTAGGGAGGCTGTGTTGGATGCTGCCGAGCGTCCGATTGTAGGCGAGGACGAATAACCCCGCAAACTCACGGGCCATTTATCCGCGGTATGCGGAAAAGCGATGTTTGCGCAACGTCCGGCAGGACGAACCCGACGATGAGCAGCATCCGTTCCCGTGCACGATGCGTCCGTTGCGACAACCTTCGCGCCACTCGCACCCGTTACGTCAGATCGTATCGGTCAGCCGCGGCTGCACGTCGGCGATCGACACGTCGGCCGAGCCTTCCGCGAGATGCACGGTCAGGCGGCGCTGCGGCTTCAGCGCGTTCGGCGTGCGCACCGCGCGGCCCGTCTGCGCATCGATCAGCGCCGCATAGCCGCGCTCGAGCGTGCGCTGCGGGCTCAGCACCTCGAGCCGTGCCGCACAGGCTGACACGCGAGCCGTGTCGCGTTCATGACGGCGCTGCAAGGCCAGCGCAAGACGCTGCGACAGCCCCGCGAGCGCCTGGCGCGCCTGCGAAGGATCAGGCCGTGCGCGCTGCCAGCGCAGCTGCGCGAGCGCGAACCGCGCGCGCGCGTCGCGCACCGGCCGCGACGCCGCCGACGCCAGCCGCACCGCAAGCTGCTCGACGTGCGTGCGCTGCCGCTGCAGCCGCTCGGCCGGGCTCACCAGCCGGCGCGCGAGCCAGTCGAGCTGCTGCGCGCGCTGTTCGAGCCGGCGTTCCATGCCGCGCGCGAGCGCCCGCTGGCGCTCGCCGACCTCGCGCAGCAGCAGCGCGCGCTGCGGGCTCGCGAGTTCGGCCGCGCCGGTCGGCGTCGGCGCACGCACGTCGGCCGCGAAGTCCGCGATCGTGAAATCGGTTTCGTGCCCGACGCCGCTGACGACCGGCAGTTCGCTCGCCGCGATCGCGCGTGCCAGCGCCTCGTCGTTGAACGACCACAGATCCTCGATCGAGCCGCCGCCGCGACAGACCAGCAGCACGTCGACCTCGCGGCGCGCATTCGCGGTCTCGACGGCCGCGACGAGCTTTTCGGCGGAACCCGCGCCCTGCACGGGCGCCGGATAGACGATCACCGGAATGTGCGGCGCGCGGCGCGCGAGCGTGGTCAGCACGTCGCGCAGCGCCGCCGCCTGCAGCGACGTGACGATACCGATCGCGCGCGGATGGGCCGGCAGCGGCCGCTTGCGCTCGGGCGCGAACAGTCCTTCGCTCTCGAGCTGCGCCTTCAGCCGCAGGAACGCCTCGTACAGGCGCCCCTGCCCGGTGCGCCGCACCGCCTCGACGTTGAGCTGCACTTCGCCGCGCGGCTCGTACATCGTGACGACCGCGCGCACCTCGATCCGGTCACCTTCGCGCGGTGTGAACTCCGCGTACTGCGCGCGACCGCGGAACATCACGCAGCGCATCTGCGCCTGCTGGTCCTTGATCGAGAAATACCAGTGGCCGCTCGCGGCGCGCGTGAAATTCGACACTTCGCCCGAAATCCACAGCAGCGGAAACGAGCGCTCGAGCATCGTCGAAATCGCGCGATTGAGCGCCGAAACGGGAATCACTTCGTCGCCGCCGCGGGTCGCGCCCGGTGCGGCAAATGGGGAGTCGGAAGGCATGGACGGTCGAATGAATGCTGGCGGCGACACGATAGTCCGACACGCACGCGACGTCCAGCGCCCGGCGCATGTACCGTGACGTTCGGAAGGTGTCCACACTTTGGCAATCATCGGCCTAAAACGCGCGAAAACCGCTGAAAAATCCAGACGATTCACCCTAACCCATTGATATTTATATATTTTTAAATCTTTCTGAATGATTCTCATCCGATTCGAAGCCCACCCGGCGGGCGTTTGGCGCCATCGAGCAGGGAGTTCTTCACAGAGTTATCCACAAGCCGCCGCGATCCGGCCCCGCGAGTCGCGGCGGCCGGTCGCGCTTGCCGCGCCCGCCCGCGGCGCGCTAGAGTGCCGCCTTCCGCAGACCCCGCGGCATGCGCCGCCCAACGGAGAATCCGCCTTGACGAATCCGTCCCACGCCGCGGCGCACGAGATGCCGCGCCCGGCCCGATGAGCGCGCCCGACGGCCCGCTCGCCCGGCTCGAAGCCCGCCTGACGCGCGAATGGCAGCGCCGCGGCGCGCTCGCGTGGGCGCTCACGCCGTTCGCCTGCGTGTTCGGCCTGTGCGCGGCGCTGCGGCGCACCGCCTACGCGCAGGGCTGGAAGAAGCCGGTCGACGTCGGCGTGCCCGTCGTGGTGGTCGGCAACGTGACCGTCGGCGGCACCGGCAAGACGCCGACCGTGATCGCACTCGTCGACGCGTTGCGCGCGGCCGGCTTCACGCCCGGCATCGTGTCGCGCGGCTACGGCGCGAACGTGAAGGCGCCGACCGCCGTCACACCCGCGTCGCGCGCCGGCGCGGGCGGCGACGAACCGCTCCTGATCGCCCGCCGCACCGGTGCGCCCGTCTGGGTCTGCCCGGATCGCGTCGCGGCCGCGCAGGCGCTGCGCGCCGCGCATCCGGACGTCGACGTGATCGTCAGCGACGACGGCCTGCAGCACTACCGCCTCGCGCGCACGGTCGAACTCGTCGTGTTCGACCACCGGCTCGGCGGCAACGGCTTCCTGCTGCCGGCCGGACCGTTGCGCGAGCCGCTGTCGCGGCACCGCGACGCCACGCTCGTCAACGATCCGTACAGCGGCGCGCTGCCGCCGTGGCCCGACACCTATTCGCTCGCGCTCACGCCGGGCGCCGCGTGGCACCTCGACCAGCCCGCGCTGCGCCGCCCGCTGTCGCAATTCGCGAACGAGCGCGTGCTCGCCGCGGCCGGCATCGGCGCGCCGGAACGCTTCTTCGCGACGCTGCGCGCGGCCGGTCTCGCGCCCGCGACGCGCGCGCTGCCCGACCACTACGCGTTCGCCGACAATCCGTTCGTCGACGACGCCGTCGATGCGATCCTGATCACCGAGAAGGATGCAGTAAAATTGGGCGCTTCCTGGCGCGACGCCCGACTGTGGGTTGTCCCCGTCGAAGCCGCGCTCGACCCTCGCCTCATTGCCCTCGTTGTGGAGAAACTCCGTGGACGCTCGCCTGCTTGAAATCCTTGTGTGCCCTATCTGCAAAGGCCCGCTCCACTATGACCGTGCCGCGCAGGAACTGATCTGCAACGCGGACAAGCTCGCCTACCCGATCCGCGACGGCATCCCCGTGATGCTGGTCGACGAGGCGCGCCAGACCGTCGAAGGCACGCCGGTCGACCCGGCCGGCCGCTAAGCCGCCCGACCCGGCCCTCGCCGCGGCGTGTCCGCTGCGAGGGCGCCGGACCCGCCGGGCGGCCCGCCCCCGACACGCCGCCCGCTCCGCTTTCCTCACCGTCCTCCCCGATGACTCAACCCTTCATCGCCGTCATTCCCGCCCGGCTCGCGTCGACGCGGCTCCCGAACAAGCCGCTCGCCGATCTCGGCGGCAAGCCGATGGTCGTGCGCGTCGCCGAACGCGCGCGCGAAGCGGGCGCGCAGCAGGTGCTGGTCGCGTCCGACGCGCAAAGCGTGCTCGATGCGGCCCGCGATCACGGCTTCGAAGCGGTGCTGACACGCGCCGACCATCCGTCCGGCACCGACCGGCTCGCGGAAGTCGCGGCGACGTTCGGGTGGCGCGACGACACCGTCGTCGTCAACGTACAGGGCGACGAGCCGCTGATCGACCCCGTGCTCGTGCGCGACGTAGCGTCGCACCTCGCCGCGCATCCGGCCTGCGCGATTGCGACGGCCGCCCACCCGATCCACGACGCGGCCGACGTGTTCAACCCGAACGTGGTGAAGGTCGCGCTCGACGCGCAGAGCGTCGCGCTGTACTTCTCGCGCGCGCCGATTCCATGGAGCCGGGACGCGTACCAGCCGCACTGGCCCGACGTCGCGGCCATGCCTGCACCGGCCTTCCCGGTCTACCGGCACATCGGCCTCTATGCATATCGCGCGCGTTTCCTGCGCACCTATCCGACGTTGGCGCAGGCGCCGATCGAACAGGCCGAGCAGCTCGAACAGCTGCGCGCGCTCTGGCACGGCGAGCGCATCGCAGTGCTGATCACCGAGTCCGCGCCGGAAGCCGGCATCGACACGCCGGCCGATCTCGCACGCGTGCAGGCCCTTTTTCAGCCGTCATCAAAATAACCCGTGGCATAATCAGGCGATTGTGCGAGCCGTCCGCGACCAGCGCGTCCTCGCTTGACCCCGCCCGCGGCCCTGCCGGCAGCCGCGCGTCGCCCAACCCGACGCGCCGCATCAGACCGGTCCGCCACGCGCCAGGCAAGCCCCGCGCACACCGTCGCCGGCGCTTTTTTCGTCTCGCCACACGAATCTACATACTGGAGATATCACCATGCGTTTGATCCTGTTGGGCGCGCCCGGCGCGGGAAAGGGCACCCAGGCAAACTTCATCAAGGAAAAATTCGGCATCCCGCAAATCTCGACGGGCGACATGCTGCGCGCGGCCGTGAAGGCCGGCACGCCGCTCGGCGTCGAGGCGAAGGGCTACATGGACGCCGGCAAGCTCGTGCCGGACGCGCTGATCATCGGCCTCGTCAAGGAGCGCCTGAAGGAATCCGACTGCGCGAACGGCTATCTGTTCGACGGTTTCCCGCGCACGATCGCGCAGGCTGACGCGATGAAGGAAGCCGGCGTCGCGATCGACTACGTGCTCGAGATCGACGTGCCGTTCTCGGAAATCATCGAGCGCATGAGCGGCCGCCGCACGCACCCGGCATCGGGCCGCACGTACCACGTCAAGTTCAACCCGCCGAAGGTCGAAGGCCATGACGACGTGACGGGCGAGCCGCTGATCCAGCGTGACGACGACAAGGAAGAAACCGTCAAGAAGCGCCTCGAAGTGTACGAAGCGCAGACCAAGCCGCTGATCACGTACTACGGCGACTGGGCGCAGCGCGGCGAGGAAAACGGCCTGAAGGCACCGCAGTACCGCAAGATCTCGGGCCTCGGCAGCGTCGAGGAAATCCGCGAGCGCGCGTTTGGCGCACTGAAGTAAGCAGCGCACCGCGCACCCGCAAGCCGCCCTTTCCGGGCGGCTTTTTTTTGCCCGGGCGGAATTGGCACGACCGTTCTGGTCCCGCCGTCGCGCGAGCGCGCCCCGTACAATCGGTCGGGTGCGGGCGCTCGCGTGACCCGGGCGCCGGCATTTCAGCCCATCGCGCGGCATTGAGCCAGGCAACCGCTTTGCGCGGAACCGCAACCCGCGCCGAAGCGCCGATAGCGGTGACCACCTTGGACGGCCGCGCCCTGAGCGCTGTCGCGCCAGAGGCGCTCAACAACGGAGACAACCATGGAAATTCGCGGCAACGTGTTTCTGATCACGGGCGGTGCATCGGGCCTCGGCGCCGGCACCGCGCGGATGCTCGCGCAGGCAGGCGGCACGGTCGTGCTCGCCGACCTCAACGACGCGGCGGGCACCGCGCTCGCGACCGAGCTGGGCGGCCGCTTCGTGCACTGCGACGTGTCGAGCGAAGCCGACGCGCAGGCGGCCGTCAGCGCGGCAACGCAAGCCGGCACGCTGCGCGGCCTCGTGAACTGCGCGGGCATCGCGCCCGCCGCGAAGACCGTCGGCAAGGACGGCGCGCATCCGCTCGACGTGTTCGCGAAGACGATCAACGTGAACCTCGTGGGCACGTTCAACATGATCCGGCTCGCGGCCGCCGCGATGGCGGCCACCGCGCCGACCGCGGACGGCGAGCGCGGCGTGATCGTCAGCACCGCGTCGGTCGCCGCGTTCGACGGGCAGATCGGCCAGGCCGCGTACGCGGCGTCGAAAGCCGGCGTCGCGGGCATGACGCTGCCGATCGCGCGCGACCTGTCGCGCAGCGGCATCCGCGTGATGACGATCGCGCCCGGCCTGTTCGAGACGCCGATGCTGCTCGGCATGCCGCAGGACGTACAGGACGCGCTCGGCGCGATGGTGCCGTTCCCGCCGCGGCTCGGCAAACCGGCCGAATACGCGCTGCTGGTGCGCCAGATCGTCGAGAATCCGATGCTCAACGGCGAAGTGATCCGCCTCGACGGCGCGATCCGGATGCAGCCGAAATAGGCACAAAAAAACGCCCGCGATGCGGGCGTCGTTTCATTCAGGGTTCCGGCAGCGTGGCGGCGGCTCAGTCCTCGCCGTCGCGCTGCATCCGCTGCCGCAATTCGGTCACCTGCGACTCGACGACGGTGGCGTCGTCCGCGTCCGGCCGCTCGCCGAGATACAGTTCGAGATCCTCGAGCGCGGGCCGCAGGTAATCGAGCCGCGCATACGCGAACCCGCGGTCGCGGACTTCGTCGAGGTGCTCGGGCAACAGGATCACGAGCCGCTGCTGCACCGCGAGCAGCCGCTGCCAGCGTTCCGTCTGAAGATAGATCGTCTTCAGGTTGCGCAGCATCCGCGCGATGATCTCGCGGCTCGTCGCCGGCTGCAGCAGCGCGCGCAATGCGCTGTCGACCGCGCCGGCCGCGCGCGCCACGTACGGCTCGAGCATCTCGACCATCTCGGCTTCGGACAGCGAATGGCCGTTGGCCGGATCGATGATCAGGTCGCCGTCCGGCAGCGTGACGCGCAGCAGGAAATGGCCGGGGAACGACACGCCGCGCGCCGGCACGCCGATCTGCTCGGCGAGCTCCAGGTACAGCACCGACAGCGAGATCGGGATCCCGCGCCGCCGCTTCAGCACGGCATTCAGGTGGCTGTTATCGGGGTCGTAGTAGTCGTTGTGATTGCACGCGAAGCCGAGCTCGCGGAAGAAGAAATCGTTCAGTGCGGCGACGCGGCCCTTCAGGTCCGCATCGTCCGTGAGCCGCCGGCGCAGCCGCGCCGCCAGCATGTCGAGTTCGGCCAGCGTGCCCTGCAGGTCGAGGTCGGGATACGCGTCCTGCGCCAGCGACAGCGCCGCTTCCGTGACGGGCAGACTGTCGTCGTCTGCCACGAGCGTGCTGAAGTAGTCGAGGACGCGGGTCATTGCGGTCGTCACTTGGCGCGCCTTCTGAAATAAGCGTATTTGAAGCCCATCACCCACAACATACCGAAATATAGTGCAGCGAACAGCACGAGGCACGCGGCCATCAGCGCGATGCGATCGAGCGGCTGCGTACGCATCCCGGTCCAGTCGAAGCTGATCGACAGCCAGTGCATCAGGCCGGCGAGCACGAGCGCCGCGCCGATCAGCTGCACGAAGAAGCGCAGCCAGCCCGGCGACGGCTGGTAGATGCCGCGCTTGCGCAGCCCGATGAACAGCAGCAGCGAGTTCAGGCACGCGCCGACGCCGATGCTCAGCGTCAGGCCCGCGTGGCCGATCAGCGGCACGAACACGTAGTTCGAGATCTGCGTGACGATCAGCACGCCGATCGCGATCTTCACGGGCGTCTTGATGTCCTGCTTCGCATAGAAGCCCGGCGCGAGGATCTTGATCAGGATGATGCCGACGAGACCGATCCCGTAGGTCGCCAGCGCGCGCGCGACCATCGTGACGGTGTGCGCGTCGAACTTGCCGTAGTTGAACAGGGTCGCGGTGAGCGGCGTCGCGAAGAAGAACAGCGCGAGCGCGCTCGGTGCCGCGAGCAGGAACGTGACGCGCAGGCCCCAGTCGAGCAGCGCCGAATACTCGTGCGAATCGGCATCGACGTGCGCCTTCGACAGGCTCGGCAGCAGGATCGTGCCGAGCGCGACGCCGAGCAGCGCCGTCGGGAATTCCATCAGGCGGTCGGCGTAGTTGATCCACGACACGGCGCCCTGCCCGAGCCGCGACGCGATGTTGGTGTTGATGATCAGCGACAGTTGCGCGACCGACACCGCGAACGTCGCGGGCACCATCTTCGCGAGCACGCGCTTCACGCCCGGGTGGCGCAGCGCGCGCAGCGGGTTGAGTCCGATCAGCGGCACCATGTCGATCTTCTTCAGGCCCGGCAGCTGCACGAGGAACTGCAGCACGCCGCCGACGATGACGGCCCACGCGAGCGCGAACACCGGCACCTTCAGGTGCGGCGCGACGAACACGGCCGCGGCGATGAACGCGACGTTGAGCAGCACCGGCGCGAACGCGGGCAGCGAGAAGCTCTTGTACGTGTTCAGCACGCCGGAGGCGAGCGTCGTCAGCGAGATGAACACGATGTACGGGAACATGATCTGCGTCATCGTGACCGCGAGCGGGAACGCCTGCCCGTCGGTGTGCAGGCCGGACGCGACGGCGAACACGACCCACGATGCGCCGGCGATCCCGACCACCGACAGCACGGCAAGCGCCCACGCGAGCACGGTCGACATCGCGTCGACGAGCGCTTTCGTTGCATCGTGCCCTTGCTGGTTCTTGAACTCGGCAAGGATCGGCACGAACGCCTGCGAGAACGCGCCTTCGGCGGACAGGCGGCGCAGCAGGTTCGGGATACGGAAGGCGACGTAGAACGCGTCGGTGTATTGACTGGCACCGAACGCACGGGCGATCAGTGTCTCGCGGGCCAGTCCGGTCACGCGCGACAGCAGCGTGAAGCCGCTGACCGTCAGCAGGGCTCGGAATAGATTCATGGGGCGCTTATTATACGGACGTTGCGTGGCCCGGCCAGCGGCCGATGCCGAAAAGCGCGCACGCGTTCGGGCGCCGTCCTTGGCGGGTGTCACGTTGAACTTGCCACGCGCTTGATTTCGTTGCTATAATCGCCGGTTTCTAGGCTCGTACATGCACGGCAACTGCCGTTTTCATGTCCCTGCCTCGGTTAAAATCACCGTTTTTTATGCGCCCCTGGGCAATCGCTCTCAGGGGACGGATCGAAAAGCAGCGCTTGGCCGTCTAGGCTCCAAGCTCTGGAAACAGGACAGGATAAGGAACCGTCATGGCTAACTCCGCACAAGCACGCAAGCGCGCCCGCCAGGCCGCGAAGGCAAATTCGCACAACTCGGCGCTGCGCTCGAAATTCCGTACCGCGATCAAGGCTGTTCGCAAGGCTGTCGACGCCGGCGATCAAGCAAAGGCTGCAGAGCTGTTCAAGTCTGCCGTCAAGACGATCGACACGATCGCCGACAAGAAGATCGTTCACAAGAACAAGGCCGCTCGCAGCAAGAGCCGCCTGGCCGCAGCCGTCAAGGGTCTGCAGGCAGCAGCGTAAATCCGGTGCGCCCGCTCACGCGGGCGTTCCTGTTTCCTGCGATCGCAAAAAAGCCCGCCTAGGCGGGCTTTTTTGTTGCCTGTCGCCGGCGCATCCTGCGTGCCGGTGACAGTTGCCACGAGGGCGGGCGCGGCAAGCGCCCTCGCCCGCGCCGGCATCACTTCTTCGCGTCGTAGTCCGGCAGTTCGCACGCCTCGGTCACGACGAGGTTGTTGTCCTTCGCGAAATTCAGCACGAAATCGAACGCCATCGGCTCGACGTCGCGCAGCCGGGAATCGAGGATCACGCATTTCAGGTCGCCGAGCATCGTCGGACGCACGTAGAGCGAATACTTGAGGCGCGCGTTCGGCCCGCTCGCCCCCGGCCCGAAGCAGGCCATCACACCGGCCAGACGTTCCGACCAGTCGCTCGGGCGAAACTTTTTCCCGTCTTTCGTGATGCCCTGGATGAAGAATTCGGTCGGAGGGGTTTCAGCCATGTGGTTACCCAAGTGACGGCCCGGCGATGTCCAGGCAACGGCGCCTGGATACGCGAACACAAAGCTGAAACGGACGGCGGCACAAGCATTCCGATATCCCGAAAACGGGACGTCGGTGCGCGCCACCGGCGGACTGCACCGGATTTGTGCAGCGCACGGCTTGTGTCCGGCAGAGCGCGAAGAGGCTTGCCTGCCGGGCTGGAGAAAACTTTTGAATTATACCGCAGCGCGCCATCGCGCGCCGTCCCGACACCCCGCCTCCTTGCGTCGCTTGACGCGCGCGGCGATCGTGCCCCGCTTCTCTCGGCGGCTCGTCAAAGCACAGAAAATCCTTTATGCTGCTTTGAGTTATCCACACCCGACGGCGGCGCCGTCCGGCCTTGCTGCCGGGTGCAACCCGCCGTATTTCGCTTCATGACCGCCAAAACCATTCGTCACTACCTGCAGTTCAAGGATTTCTCGCTGGAAGACTACGAGTACGTGCTCGAGCGCACGGGTATCCTGAAGCGCAAGTTCAAGAACTACGAGACCTATCACCCGCTGCACGACCGCACGCTCGCGATGATCTTCGAGAAGAGCTCGACGCGCACGCGCCTGTCGTTCGAAGCCGGGATCTTCCAGCTCGGCGGCCACGCCGTCTTCATGAGCACGCGCGACACGCAGCTCGGCCGCGGCGAACCCGTCGAGGATTCCGCGCAGGTCATCTCGCGCATGGTCGACATCATCATGATCCGCACGTTCGAACAGGAGGTCATCAAGCGCTTCGCGGACAATTCCCGCGTGCCGGTGATCAACGGCCTGACGAACGAGTACCACCCGTGCCAGGTGCTCGCCGATATCTTCACGTACTACGAGCACCGCGGCCCGATCGCCGGCAAGACCGTTGCCTGGGTCGGCGATGCGAACAACATGCTCTACACGTGGATCGAAGCCGCGCAGATCCTCGGCTTCAAGCTGCGCCTGTCCACGCCGCCCGGCTACGCGCTCGACATGAAGCTCGTGTCGCCCGACAGCGCACCGTTCTACGAGGTGTTCGAGGATCCGAACGAAGCATGCAAGGGCGCCGACCTCGTCACCACCGACGTGTGGACGAGCATGGGCTTCGAGGCCGAGAACGAGGCCCGCAAGCAGGCGTTCGCCGACTGGTGCGTCGACGAGGAAATGATGGGGCACGCGAACCCGGACGCCCTCTTCATGCACTGCCTGCCCGCGCACCGCGGCGAGGAAGTGACGGCCGGCGTGATCGACGGCCCGCAGAGCGTCGTGTGGGACGAAGCGGAAAACCGCCTGCACGTGCAGAAGGCGCTGATGGAATTCCTGCTGCTCGGCCGCCTCAAGCACTGACGCGCCGGCAACTGGCCATCCATGAAAAAAGCGCCGATCGACGATCGGCGCTTTTTGTTTGGGCGCGGGAAAAGCGGTGCCGAGCCCGCGTTACAGGCAGACCGGTTCGGGCTCGAGTTCGACGCCGAAACGTTCGCGCACGTCGGCCTGGATCGCCTGTGCCAGCGCGAGCACGTCGGCCCCCGTCGCGCCGCCACGATTGACGAGCACGAGCGCCTGGCGGTCGTGCACGGCCGCCGCGCCCAGCGCGCGCCCCTTCCAGCCGCAGCGGTCGATCAGCCAGCCGGCCGCGAGCTTGACCTGCCCGTCCGGCTGCGGATATGACACGACTTCCGGCGCGCGGGCGCGCAGCACATCGAACTGCGCGGCATCGATCACCGGATTCTTGAAGAAACTGCCCGCGTTGCCGAGGACGAGCGGATCGGGCAGCTTTGCGCGGCGGATCGCGACGACCGCGTCGAACACGTCGCGCGCCGTGGCCGCGTCGGCTGCCATGCCGCGTGCGTCGAGTTCGCGCGTGACGTCCGCGTAGCCGAGCCGCGGCGCCCACTGCTTCGGCAGCCGGAACGTCACCGACACGATCGCGAACCGGCCGCGCCCTTCCCGCTTGAAGAAGCTGTCGCGATAGCCGAACGCGCACCGCGCGGCGTCGAAACGCTCGCTGCGCCCCGTCGCCAGCTCCACCGCGACCAGCGAGTCGAAATATGCCTTCATCTCGAGGCCGTAAGCGCCGATGTTCTGGATCGGCGCGGCGCCGACCGTGCCCGGAATCAGCGCGAGGTTCTCGAGGCCCGCCATCCCGTGCTCGAGCGTCCATGCGACGAATGCGTGCCAGTTCTCGCCGCCGCCGGCCTCGACGTACCACGCGTCGTCGTCCTCGCGCACGACGCGGCGGCCCGCGATCTCGTCGAGCAGCACGACGCCGTCGAAATCGCGCGTGAACACGACGTTGCTGCCGCCGCCGAGCACGAGCTGCGGCAGGTTCGCGACGCGCGGGTCGCGATGGAGCGCCTCGAACTGCGACGCATGCGTGATGCGCGCGGCAAAGCGCGCGGTCGCGGCGATGCCGAAAGTGTTGTGCGCGGCGAGCGGATGGTCGGGAAGCAGCGACAGGGCGGAATCGTCAGGAGGCATCGGCATTCGCGGTCACGTCCGCCCGGGCGGCGCATGGCCGGCCTTGGGCAAACGGAGGGGCATCGGTAAAATGGCAAACAGTCCGCAATTATAGCGAGTGCCCGCGCGCGAGCCGGGTCCCGCATCTCAAGGGAGGAATGCCATGCCATCGTTCGACGTCGTTTCCGAAGCGAACATGATCGAAGTGAAGAACGCCATCGAGCAGTCGAACAAGGAAATTTCGACGCGCTTCGACTTCAAGGGCTCCGACGCGCGCGTCGAGCAGAAGGAACGCGAGCTGACGCTGTTCGCCGATGACGATTTCAAGCTCGGCCAGGTCAAGGACGTGCTGATCGGCAAGCTGGCCAAGCGCAACGTCGACGTGCGCTTCCTCGACTACGGCAAGGTCGAGAAGATCGGCGGCGACAAGGTCAAGCAGATCGTCACCGTGAAGAAAGGCGTGACCGGCGATCTCGCGAAGAAGATCGTGCGCCTCGTGAAGGACAGCAAGATCAAGGTGCAGGCGAGCATCCAGGGCGATGCCGTGCGCGTGAACGGCACGAAGCGCGATGATCTGCAGAGCGTGATCGCGATGCTGCGCAAGGACGTGACCGACACGCCGCTCGACTTCAACAACTTCCGCGACTGATCGCCGGACGATACGTCACGTCATCCCGCCGGGCCCCGCACACGCGGCGCGCCCGGCTGCGGCCAAGCGCCGCACTTTCTCAGGCTTTCCCGCCGTCCTGCGCGCCGCCGTCCGCGGCCGCCTTCTTCTTGTCGCCGATCCGGCTTTCTTGCCCCGCCAGCAGCTTCGATATATTGCCGCGGTGGCGCCATACGAGCAGCACGCTCATCGCGAGCACGGCCCATGCGACCGGGTTGTGGCCCGTGCCGAACAGGAACACGTCGAACACCGGCGCGAACACGGCCGCCACCAGCGCCGCGAGCGACGAATAGCGGAAGAAGAACGCGACGATCAGCCAGGTCAGCGCGGTCGCGAGCCCGAGCACCGGGTGCACCGCGAGCAGCACGCCGGCCGCGGTCGCGACGCCCTTGCCGCCCTGGAAGCGGAAGAACACCGGATACAGGTGGCCAAGGAACACGGCGATCGCGACCCATGCGACCGCGACGTCCGGCAGGCCGAAGCGCCGGGCGAGCCAGACGGCAATCCAGCCCTTGAATGCATCGCCGACGAGCGTCAGGATCGCGGCCTTCTTGTTGCCGCTGCGCAGCACGTTGGTCGCGCCGGGATTCTTCGACCCGTACGAACGCGGGTCGGCCAGGCCCATCGCGCCGCTGACGACGACGGCGAACGACACCGAACCGATCAGGTAGGCAACGAGGGCGGCGAGCAGGATCTGCATGCGGAGGACTCTTCTTTCAACGTATCGGTAAAGGGACGGCTGCGCGCGGCACGCCGAAACGGCGCCCATTCTACCGAACGCGCGCCGCCTGCCACGAAGGTGAAACCCTCAGTCGACACTGGCGCACTGCACGGGCTGCGCGCCGAGCAGCGACGTGAGCACGGCCGGCGCGAGGCTGACGAGGTAGCCGCGACGCCCGCCGTTCAGGTAGATCGTCGGCAGTTCGAGGATCGTCGCCTCGACGTAGACGGGCATCGTCTTGCGCGTGCCGAACGGCGACGTGCCGCCGACGAGATAGCCCGAATGGCGGTTCGCGACCTCGGGCTTGCACGGCTCGACGCGCTTCGCGCCGATCTGCCGCGCGAGGTTCTTCGTCGATACGGTGCGGTCGCCGTGCATCAGCACGATCAGCGGCTTCGCGTGTTCATCTTCCATCACGAGCGTCTTCACGACGCAGTGCTCGACGACGCCGAGCTGGCGCGCCGATTCGCCGGTGCCGCCGTGCTCGACGTAGTCGTACGGATGCTCGCCGAACGCAACGCCGTGGCGGCGCAGCAACTGGGTCGCGGGGGTTTCGGACACATGCCTGGATTTGCTCATGGCGGCATTTTAAGGGTGAACGACCGGCGCGCGCGCAATCGTGCGCTCGCACCGGCGGTATACTCGCGGCCCGTTTTTCGCCGGGCGGCCTGCTGCGTCGCCGCAACGATTCCGTCCATCATCATTGCGGACATCGCGAAGCGCTATTGCCCGAATGGCCGATTGTGGCGCGCGCGCCGTCATGGCACGATCGTTCGCCAACCTCGTCAGCCGCCGCCCTTCTTCTGGAGACGCCATGTCCTCGTCCCTCCGTTCATCCGAGCCGCTCGACGTCGACGCACTGCTCGCCGCGCTGCCTCGCCGCATCGCCGACGTGCCCGCACGCTGGGCCGCGCAGGCGCCCGCGCATCCGGCGCTGATCGAGGACGCGCGCCGCCTGTCGTATGGCGACCTGTCGCAGGCCGTCGATGCAGCCGCCGCGCAGCTCGCCGACCTCGGCGTGCACGGCGGCGACCGCGTGATGATCGTCGCCGAAAACTGCATCGCGCAGATCGTGCTGCTGTTCGCGGCCGCCCGCCTCGACGCGTGGGCGCTCGTGTCGAACGCGCGGTTGTCCGCCAGCGAGCTCGACGCGATCGCCGCGCACGCACGGCCGAAACTGATCGCGTTCACCACCGACGCCTCGCCCGACGCGCGCACGCATGCCGAACGGCACGGTGCGACACCCGCCGGCACGCTGCCGGTCGACATCGGTGCATGGTCATACCACGTCGACGCGAGCGCGCCGGGCGAACCGGTCGCCGCCGACGGTGCCGCGCAATGCGCGGCGCTGATCTACACGACCGGCACGACCGGCACGCCGAAAGGCGTGATGCTGTCGCATCGCAACCTGCTGTTCATCGCGGCGACGTCGAGCACGCTGCGCCGCGTGTCGCCCGACGACGTCGTCTACACGGTGCTGCCCGTGTCGCACGTGTACGGGCTCGCGTCGGTCTGCCTCGGCAGCCTGTATGCGGGCGCGACGCTGCGGCTCGCGCCGCGCTTCTCGCCCGAAGCCGTGCGCGTCGCGCTCGCCGACGAAGGCGTCACGATCTTCCAGGGCGTGCCCGCGATGCACGCGAAGCTGCTCGAACACCTGCACACGCACGGCCACGCGTGGCGCGCACCGCGCCTGCGCTTCGCGTATTCGGGCGGCTCGCCGCTCGACGCGAACCTGAAGGCGCGCGTCGAGCGCCTGTACGGCGTGCCGCTGCACAACGGCTACGGGATGACCGAAAGCAGCCCGACGATCACGCAGACGCCGCTCGATGCGCCGCGCACCGACAGCTCGGTCGGCGTGCCGATTCCCGGCGTGGAGATGCGGATCGTCGCGCCGGACGGCACCGACGTGCCGCCGGGTGAAGTCGGCGAGATCCACGTGCGCGGGCCGAACGTGATGCTCGGCTACTACCGCAACGCGGACGCCACGCACGCGGCCGTATCGCCGGACGGCTGGCTGAGCACCGGCGATCTCGCGCGGCAGGAGGCGGACGGTGCGGTAACGATCGCGGGCCGCAGCAAGGAGCTGATCATCCGGTCGGGCTTCAACGTCTATCCGGTCGAAGTCGAGCAGGTGCTGAACGCGCATCCGGACGTCGTGCAGGCGGCCGTGATCGGCCGCGCGGTCGAAGGCAACGAGGAAGTGCTCGCGTTCGTCGAGCTGGTGCCCGGCGCGACGGCCGACGAAGCGGCGTTGCACGCGTGGTGTGCGGAGCGGCTCGCGCCTTACAAACGCCCCGCACACATCCGCGTACTCGACGCGCTGCCGGCCGCATCGACGGGCAAGGTGCTGAAGCACAAGTTGCGCGAGTTGGTCTGACTCGGGCCGGCCGTTGCACGTGACACGGCGCGCGCCGCGCCGGATGCGCTAACCGCGCGGATGGTGTTGCGCGTGCAGCGACTTCAACCGCTCGCGCGCAACGTGCGTATAGATCTGCGTGGTCGAGATGTCGCTGTGACCGAGCAGCAGCTGCACGACGCGCAGGTCGGCGCCATGGTTCAGCAGGTGCGTCGCGAACGCGTGCCGCAGCGTATGCGGCGACAGGTGCGCGCGCACGTCCGCATGCTGCGCGTGGCGCTTGATGATGTTCCAGAACTGCTGGCGCGTCATCCCGTCGCCGCGCGCGGTCACGAACAGTGCGTCGGCCGCGCGCGCGCCGAGCAGCGCCGGCCGCGCCTCGCGCAGGTAGCGCTCGATCCACCCTTGCGCGACTTCGCCGAACGGCACGAGCCGCTCTTTCGAGCCCTTGCCCATCACGCGCACGACGCCCTCGTTGAGCCCGACCTCGACGGTCTTCAGCGTCACGAGCTCGCTCACGCGCAGCCCGCTCGCATACATCAGCTCGAGCATCGTACGATCGCGCAGGCCGAGCGGCGTGCCGATGTCGGGCGCACCGAGCAGCGCCTCGACCTGCGCTTCCGACAACGTCGACGGAAACCGGGCCGCCTGTTTCGCGGACGTGATCCGCAGCGTCGGGTCGGCGCTCGCGCGATGCTCGCGCACGGCCCAGCCGTAATAGCGCCGGAACACGGACAGCCGCCGGTTCGACGACGTCGCCTTGCCGTCGCTGCGCGCGGCGATGTAGCCCGTCACCATCGCTTCGTCGGCGGAATCGAGCGACGCGTCGTGCGTCTCTGCCAGCCATTGTGAAAACAGCACCAGATCGCGCCGGTACGCATCGAGCGTGTTGCGCGCCAGCCCGTGCTCGAGCCACAGCGCATCGCAAAACACGTCGATCGACGCGCGGCTCGCGAGCAGCGCGGGGGACACCTCGACGGCATCGCCGTCGACTTCGGGGGACATCAGCGATTCACTCATCAGTACGGCACGCCTTCGTGCGCCAGCAGCCAGCGCTTCACTTTCTGGTAATAACCGTTGTCGTCGTGGTTCGCGAAGCCGCCGAGTCCGCCCGCCGCGACGACGCGATGGCACGGGATCACGAGCGGGAAGTAGTTCGCGCCGCATGCCTGGCCCACCGCGCGCGGCGCGCTGCCGATCCGCTTCGCGACCTGGCCGTAGGTCAGCACCGTGCCGGGCGGAATATCGCTGATCACGTCCCACACGCGGTGCTGGAACGCGCTGCCGACTTCGGCGAGCGGCAGATCGAAGCGCGCCGACGCACGCTCGAAATAACGTTCGATCTGCTTGACCGCGCGCTGCGCGAGCGGCGAATCCGGATCGACCGACTTCACCGATTCGGGCAGATAGACGATCTCGCGCACCACCGCGGCATCCGTGCGGATGCCGACCTTGCCGAACGGCGCGTCGATGACTGCATTGAACATGGCCCTCTCCTGACCGATGGATGCGCGCGGCCCCCCCGCGCGCCGACGACACTTTACGCCGCCTTCACGCAGCACGCAGCGCCCATTCGACATGCTCGCGCACGACCGGCGACGGATCGTCGGCCCGCGCGCGCAACGCGGCGACGATCGCGTCGCGCGCCTGCGGCGTGAGCCGTCCCGCGTCCGCGCGCAGCGCATTGCCGAGCCCGACCGCCAGATTGCGCAGCCAGCTTTCGTAGCCGATGCGCCGGATCGCACTGCCCTGCATCCGCGTCTCGAACGCGTCCGCATCCCACGCAAACAGCTCGACGAGCGTCGCGCGATCGAGTCCGTGCCGCACGTCGAAATCGGCGACGGGCGCGGCCTGCGCGAACTTGTTCCACGGGCACACGAGCTGGCAGTCGTCGCAGCCGTACACGCGATTGCCGATCATCGGCCGCAGCGGCTCGGGGATGCTGCCTTTCAGTTCGATCGTCAGATACGAGATGCAGCGGCGCGCGTCGACGCGGTACGGCTCGACGATCGCGCCGGTCGGGCACGCGTCGATGCAGCGCGTGCAGCTGCCGCAGTGCGCGCCGGGCGTCTCGGGCGCGGTGTCGGGGGACGTGTGCGCATCGGTCGGCAGCGGAACGTCGACGTAGATCTCGCCGAGGAAGAACAGCGAGCCCGCATCGCGCTGCAACAGCAGCGTGTGCTTGCCGCGCCAGCCGACGCCGGCCTTCTGCGCGAGCTCGACCTCGAGCACGGGCGCCGAATCGGTGAACACGCGGTAGCCGAACGCGCCGATCTCCTGCTCGATGCGCTCGGCGAGCGTCTGCAGGCGGTTGCGCAGCACCTTGTGATAGTCGCGGCCGCGCGCATAGATCGACACGACGGCCGCCTGCGGATCGTCGAGCCGGGCCCGTTCGCGTGCGCGCCAGTCGTGCAGTGCGAGCGCGCCCGGCTCGCTTTCAGGCGCGTCGGCGGCGAGCGTTTCGGCCGGCAGATAGGCGAGCCGCACGGAAATCACACGTCGCGTACCGGCCACAAGTTCGGCCGGACGCGCGCGTTTCATCCCATGTTTCGCCATATAATCCATTTCGCCGTGGTATCCGGCTTCCAGCCAGGCGGCGAGGCCTGCTTCGGCATCCGAGAGATCGGTATCGCTGATGCCGATCGCCCCGAAACCCAATTCGCGCCCCCACGCCCTGATGCGCGCGGCGAGCGCAGTCAACGCCGCATCGTCGAGCGCGCACGGTGCCGCACCTTCGGCACGAGTCGAAGGTCTGTCGGATGCGGCGAGTTCCGGTAATCGGTTCATCGCACTATTTTACGAGAATGCCAGCCACGCCCAGCCATCCGCCTCACGACGCCATGCTGCCCGCCCCGCTCGCGGAGCGCGTGATCGCGCTCGCCGACGAAGCGGCGACCGAGGCCTTCGGCACCCGCTTCGCGCACGCGCTCGACGCGGCGCGCACCGAACTCGCCCGCGCGCATGCGTTCGACGGGCTGCAGATCCAGCTGGTCGGCGATCTCGGCGCGGGCAAGACGTCCCTCGTGCGCGCGATCCTGCGTGGCCTCGGCCACACGGGGCGCGTGCGCAGCCCGACCTATACGCTCGTCGAGCCGTACGCGCTCGAACGCGACGATGGGGAACTCGAGGTCTATCACTTCGATCTGTATCGTTTCAACGATCCGGCCGAATGGTCCGACGCAGGCTTTCGCGAATATTTCAATTCCAGCGCGATCTGCCTCGTCGAATGGCCACAACAGGCAGGCACGCTGCTCGGCGTACCCGATCTGGTTTTCTCGCTCGACGTGGATGGCGACGGCCGCGCCCTCACCGTCCGGGCGTACAGCGCTTCAGGAAAGGCATGTCTCGAAAGATGTTGATCAAACCGTTCCGCTCGATCGAATCGGCGGCCACCGCGACGCACAACTGGCGGCGCCGCCAGATCCTGTGCGCGGGCGCGTCGACGCTGGTGCTCGGTCTCGTCGCACCGCGGCTCGCGCGCGCGTCGTCGGTGCTCGGCGTGCGCGTGTGGCCCGCACGCGATTACACGCGCGTCACGATCGAATCCGACCAGCCGCTGCAGAATAGCCAACAGCTGCTGCAGGGTCCCGACCGTCTCGTCGTCGACCTGACCGGTCTCGACCTCGACCAGGCGCTGCGCGACCTCGTGTCGAAGATCGCGCCGAACGATCCGCAGATCCAGTCGGTGCGTGTCGGCCAGTATCAGCCGCACGTCGTGCGGATGGTGTTCGACCTGAAAGGTTCGGTGAAGCCGCAGGTGTTCACGCTGCCGCCGGTCGGCACCTACAAGTACCGGCTCGTGTTCGACCTGTATCCGGCCGTCGCGCCCGATCCGCTGTCCGACCTGATCGCGCAGACGGAACGCAAGGAGCAGGCGCTCAACGACACGGCACGTGCGCAGCAGATGCAGCCGCCGACCACGCTGGCCGGCCCCGGTACCCCGCCGCCCGCCGCTGGCGACAACAGCGACGCATTCTTCCAGCGCTTCGCGCAGAACACGCCGGCCACGCCTCACACGCCGCCCGCCCCCCCTTCGACGCCCGCGAAGCCAGCCGTCAAGCCGCCGCCCGTCATCGCACGCCGCGACGACAGCGACGACGATGGCGACACCTACAAGTTCACCGCGCCGAAATCCGGCAAGGGCAGCACCGTCCGCCTGCTGACGGTGGCGATCGATCCGGGCCATGGCGGCGAGGATCCGGGCGCGATCGGCGGCGGCGGCACGTACGAGAAGCACATCGCGCTCGACATCGCGAAGAAGCTGCGCGCGAAGATCGACGGCGCGCCGAACATGCGCGCGATGATGACGCGCGACGCCGACTTCTTCGTGCCGCTGAACGTGCGCGTGCAGAAAGCGCGCCGCGTGGGCGCCGACCTGTTCGTGTCGATCCACGCCGATGCATTCACGACGCCGTCCGCGCGCGGCTCGTCGGTGTTCGCGCTGTCCGACCACGGCGCGACGAGCGCCGCGGCGCGCTGGATGGCGAACAAGGAGAACTCGTCCGACCTGATCGGCGGCATCAACATCAAGACGGCGGACGCGGCCGTGAACCGCGCGTTGTTCGACATGTCGACGACCGCGCAGATCCGCGATTCGCTGCGCTACGGCAACTACGTGCTGAAGGAAGTCGGCGGCATCAACAAGCTGCACAAGGGCTCGGTCGAGCAGGCCGGGTTCGCGGTGCTGAAGGCGCCCGACATTCCGTCGATCCTCGTCGAGACGGCCTTCATCAGCAACCCCGAAGAAGAGAGCCGGCTGAACGACGACGGCTATCGCGACCAGATGGCCGACGCGATCTTCCGCGGCATCAAGCGCTATTTCGCCGCGAATCCGCCGCTCGCGAAGAGCCGGATGGCCTGACGGCCGTACCCGGCCACCCCGCCCCGCCGCCGGCACGCAGTGCATGCCGGCGCGTCACGACGCCGCGAAGCGGCGCATCAGTTTCCCGCCGAACACGTTCACCGCGAGCCCGCCCATCACGAGCGCCGTGCCGATCAGCTGCGTGCGCGTCAGGTGCTCGTCGAGCAGCAGCGCCGACGACGCGAGGCCCACGATCGGCACCAGCAGCGAGAACTGCGCGACCTGCGCGGCCGGATAGCGCGACAGCAGGCGGCTCCACAGCCCGTAGCCGAGCAGCGTCGCGACGAACGCGAGATACACGACCGCGAAGATCGACGCGCCGTTCAGCCCGGCAAGCGCGGTCGCGATCCGCTGCGGCCCTTCGAACCACAGCGACAGCAGGAAGAACGGCACGGGCGGCACGAGGCTGGCCCACACGACGAGCGACACGAGGTTCGCACGGCCGACCTTCTTCGTGACGATGTTGCCGAACGCCCACATCGCGGCCGAGCAGATCGTCAGCAGGAAGCCCGCGAGCGTCATCGCGCGCCCGCCCTGCGCCGCGATCACGACGAGCCCGCCCGCGGCGATCGCGAGCCCCAGCAGGTTCTGCACGCGCAGCCGCTCGCCGAGGAACAGCATCGCGAACACGAGCGTGAAGAACGCCTGCGACTGCAGCACGAGCGACGCGAGGCCGGCCGGCATGCCGACGTACATGCCGGTGAACAGGAACACGAACTGGCCGAGCTGAATCGTCGCGCCGTACAGCACCAGCAGGCGCCATGGAATCTGCGGCCGGCGCACGAAGAACACCGCGGGGACGGCCGCGAGCGTGAAGCGCAGCGCGCCGAGCAGCATCGGCGGCATGCCGTGCAGGCCGACCTTGATCACGACGAAGTTCACGCCCCACGCCAGGATCACGACCAGCGCAAGCAGCAAGTCCTTCGGGGCCATCATCGGCGTCTCCTCGATTGTCGAATGGTCGTGCAAAGTGCGCTCAGGCCCTCTCGCGTTGCGCCGGGCGCCCCGAGAGGACTGCCTTCGAGGCGGAAAACCCGCGGCGGCCCGGTGTTTTCCTCTGGGAAGCCGGTCAGTCTACCGGGTTTCAGCCCCCGGCCCGATACCCGCGCGGCGCACATGGAATCGGCGGCGGACGGCCAGTACAATGACCGGCATCCCCCGCCGCCCCACAGGATCCGCCATGACCGCTCCGATCAAAGCCCTGCTGAAGCCGCACGTGCGCGACATCGGCAACCTGCAGGTGCGCCGCACGCTGCCCGCACTCGCCGCCCGCCTTGTCGGCCCGTTCATCTTCTTCGATCACATGGGGCCCGCCGCGCTGCCGCCCGGCACGGGGCTCGACGTGCGCCCGCATCCGCATATCGGCCTCGCCACCGTCACCTACCTGTTCGACGGCGCGATCCTGCACCGCGACAGCCTCGGCTCGCTGCAGGAGATCGTGCCGGGCGACGTCAACTGGATGACGGCCGGCCGCGGGATCGTCCACTCCGAACGCACGCCCGACGCGCAGCGCGAACACGGCCACACCGTGCACGGGATCCAGACCTGGGTCGCGCTGCCGCGCGCGCACGAGACGACCGAGCCGTCGTTCGAGCACCATGCGGCCGGCACGCTGCCGAAGCGCAACGAGGACAGCGTCGCGCTGACCGTGATCGCCGGCGATGCGTTCGGGCTGCGCTCGCCGGTCACGACGTTCTCGCGCACGCTGTACGTCGCGGCTGAATTCGCAGCCGGCGGCCGCCTCGCACTCGACGCGTCGCACGAGGAGCGCGCGGTCTACGTGGTCGACGGCGAGCTCGCGATCGACGGCACGCCGGTGCCGGCCGAGCAGATGGCCGTGCTCACGCCCGGCGCCGCGGTCACGCTGACGAGCGGCAGCGGCGCACGTGCGATGCTGCTCGGCGGCGACAGGATCGACGGCGAGCGCTTCATCGAATGGAATTTCGTCGCCAGCAGCCGCGAGGCGATCGAGCGCGCGAAAGACGCCTGGACGCGCCAGGAAATGGGCAAGGTGCCGGGCGAGACGGAATGGATTCCGCTGCCCGAGTCGAAGCCGCGTTGAAAAAGGGGCGCGCCGCCCCCATCCTGACGACATTCGAACGGAAGAGAACGACATGGACACCACGCTTGCCACATTCGAGAAAGACGTCATCGAGGCGTCGCTGGACGCACCCGTGCTGGTGGACTTCTGGGCGCCGTGGTGCGGCCCCTGCAAGACGCTCGGCCCGCTGCTGGAAAAGCTCGAAGGCGCCTATGAAGGCCGCTGGAAGCTCGTGAAGGTCAACGTCGACGAGAACCAGGAACTCGCCGCGCACTTCCAGACGCGCAGCATCCCGCACGTGATCGCGTTCGCCGACGGGCGCCCCGTCGACCAGTTCGTCGGTGTGCTGCCCGAAGGCCAGCTGCGGGCCTTCCTCGACCGGCTGCTGCCGGCGCCGGAGGAAGCCGAACGGCGTGCCGCACAGGACGCGATGGCCGAGTCGCGCTACGACGACGCGCTCACGCACCTCGAAGCGGCGCTCGCGCTGAACCCGGGCTTCGACGACGCCCGCCTCGATCTGATCGAACTACTGCTCGCGAACAACCAGGTCGACGCCGCACGCGCCGAGACCGAACGCCTGTCGCCTCAGACCGTGCAGAACGGCGATCCGCGCTACCAGGCGATCAAGACCCGTTTCGACGCGCTCGACGCGACGGCCGACCTGCCGCCGACCGACGCGCTCGAAGCGCGCATCGCGGCGAACCCGGCCGACCTCGACGCGCGCTTCGACCTCGCGCAGAGCCTGATCGCGCGGCGGGCGTACGAAGGCGCGGTGGAGCAGTTGCTGGAAATCGTCACGCGCGACCGCGCGTACGGCGACGATCTCGGCCGCCGCACGCTGATCTCGGTGTTCGAGCTGGCCGGCGATCGCCCGGATCTCGTCGCCGGGTGGCGGCGCAGGCTGAGCATGGCGCTCAACTGAACTGACGTGGAACCGGCCGGGCTGCAACGGCCCGGCTGCCGGATCACCACGTCAAGCACGGCGCGTGTCACGCGCCGCCGCATTGCACAACGACCGCGATTCGCAGCGGCTCAGCCGGCAGCCTGCGCCGCGATCGCGCGCAGCGCATGCGCGGCGGCTGCGAAGCCAAAGCTCGCGGTCACGCACACGCTCGAACCGAACCCCGCGCAGTTGAGCCCCGCGACGTGCGCGGCCGCGGACGGCTCCGTGCCGTCCTCGAGGTCGCAGGCGGCAGCTTCCGGATAGATCAGCGGCTCGTCCGAATACACGGCGCTGACCTTGAAACGCGCCTTCGGCCCGCGCGGAAAGCCGTGCTGCTTGCGCAATTGCGCGCGCACTTTCGACAGCAGCGGATCCTGGATCGTCAGCGCGAGATCGTCGATCCGGATGCGCGTCGGGTCGAGCTGGCCGCCCGCGCCGCCGACCACGACGAGCGGCTGACGCTTCGCGACGCACCATGCGATCAGCGCGACCTTCGTGCGCACGCTGTCGATCGCGTCGATCACGTAGTCGAAGCCGCCGCCGAGCAGCGCGTCGAAGTTGTCGGGCTCGACGAAATCCTCGATCCGGTTCACGCGGCATGCAGGATCGATCAGCGCGATCCGCTCGGCCATCGCGTCGACCTTCGGCTTGCCGTAATTGCCGTCGAGCGCATGGATCTGCCGGTTCGTATTGCTTTCGGCGACGTTGTCGAGATCGATCAGCGTCAGCGTGCCGACCGCGTTGCGCGCGAGCGCCTCGGCCACCCACGAGCCGACGCCGCCGATCCCGATCACCGCGACGTGCGCGCGCTCGAACGCGGCGGCGGCCGGCGCGCCGTACAGGCGCGCCACGCCGCCGAAACGCCGCGCGCGATCCACGTCAAGCTGGATTTCCGGGGTCGGGGTAAGATCAGAGGAACTGGGCGGGGCAGCGTCGGCGACGGACATGGCAGCAAGGAAAACGTAAGTCGTGCAGCCCTCTATTTTGCCTGAACTCCCCGCTCGCACGCGCCACTGTGCACGCACGTTTCTTGCGCGTTGGCTACAATGGTTCCAGATTGAAGCGTTTGCATAACATGACGACTCTCGCCGATCTCCGCATCAATTACTCACGTGCTTCGCTCGACGAGGCCGACGTCGCCCACGACCCGTTCGCCCAGTTCGACCGCTGGTTCAAGGAGGCGCTCGCCGCCAAGCTGCCCGAGCCGAACACGATGACGCTCGCGACCGTCGGCGCCGACGGCCGGCCGTCGGCACGCATCGTGCTCATCAAGGGCGTCGACGAACGCGGGTTCGTCTTCTTCACCAATTACGAAAGCCGCAAGGGGCGCGATCTTGCCGCGCACCCGCAGGCCGCGCTGCTGTTCTACTGGATCGAGCTGGAGCGCCAGGTGCGCATCGAAGGCCGGATCGAGAAAACCAGCGCAGAAGAAAGCGACCGCTATTTCGCGTCGCGCCCGCTCGGCTCGCGCATCGGCGCATGGGCGTCGGAACAGAGCGCGGTGATCGACAGCCGCGCGACGCTCGAAGCGCAGGAACAGGCCATCAGCGAACGCTACGGCGACAACCCGCCGCGCCCGCCGCACTGGGGCGGCTACCGCCTCGTGCCCGACTCGATCGAGTTCTGGCAGGGCCGCCCGTCGCGGCTGCACGACCGCCTGCTCTACACGCGCGACGCCGGCACGTCGACGGGCTGGTCGATTTCGCGCCTGTCGCCTTAAGCCCGGCGCCGGCGCATGCCGGTCGTGTCTCGTGTTGCATTCGGGCGCCCGCCTCGCAAGCGGCGGGCGCCGGTCAAGATACTTGGCTGTATTCGATTCAACGAACAAACGGAGAATCCAAATGTTCTGGGAAAAGAAGCTGGCACAGTGGGCGGACGAAGTACGGGCGAAAGCGAACATACCGGCGCGCCTCGTGCTGTGGAACGGCGATCAACTCGATTTCGGCACCTTCAGCGCGCCGCAGGTCACGCTGAAGGTCAACAGTGCGTCGGCGTTGCCGCTGCTGCTCGAACCGAGCCTCGACAATCTCGGCGAGGCGTATGTAAAGGGCAAGATCGACATCGAAGGCAAGCTGTCGGACATCATCAACATCGGCTACTCGCTCGCGCGCAGCACGGTGACGAGCGCGAGCAAGCTGGCACGCGTGAAGCGCTACTTCAATCACTCGAAGAGCACCGACAAGAAGGCGATCCAGTATCACTACGACGTCTCGAACGAGTTCTACAAACTGTGGCTCGACGAGAACATGGTGTACTCGTGCGCGTACTTCGAGAACGGCGACGAAGATCTCGCCACCGCGCAGATCAAGAAGATCGACCACATCCTGACGAAGATCCGGCTCCAGCCCGGCCAGCGCCTGCTCGACATCGGCTGCGGCTGGGGGGCGCTCGTGCTGCGCGCCGCGCAGAAGTTCGGCGCGCAGTGCCTCGGCGTCACGCTGTCGCAGAACCAGTTCGACCTCGCGACCGCGCGCGTGAAAGCCGCCGGGCTGGAAGACAAAATCGAGATCCGGCTGCAGGACTACCGCGAGATCGACGGGCAATTCGACCGCATCACGAGCGTCGGGATGTTCGAGCACGTCGGGCGCAAGAACCTGCCGCTCTATTTCTCGCGGATCCACGACCTGCTCGCCGACGACGGCATCGCGATGAACCACGGGATCACGTCGACCGACGCGGAAAGCGGCGAGACGGCGCTCGGCGGCGGCGAGTTCATCGATCGCTACGTGTTCCCGGACGGCGAGTTGCCGCACATCAGCCTGGCGCTGGAAGCCGCGCAGCGCGGCGGGCTCGAAGCGATTGACGTCGAAAGCCTGCGCCGGCACTATGCCCGCACGCTCGATATCTGGACGGAAAACTTCGAGGCGAAGGCCGACGCCGCGCGACAACTCGTCGACGACGAAAAATTCCGCATCTGGCGCGTGTATCTCGCCGGCTGCGCGTATGCGTTCGAGCACGACGACGTGTCGATCTTCCAGATCGTGTGCCGCAAGGCCGGGCAGAGCGCGAAGACGCTGCCGTGGTCGCGGCGCTATATGTACGAACACGCGCTGCCGCGCTAGGCGGCGCTTCACGCTGGGCATGCATGGGTGACGGCAGGACGCGGCGCAAGGCGCCGCCGGAACGACAGCAGCACGACGACGCGAACACGCCGCACGCCGACGGGCAATTCGACCTGTTCGGCGTGCCGGTCGATGCTGCACGCGCGTCGCCCGGGAACGATGGCCCGCCTGCCGACGCCGACGAACATGTGAACCCGGGCGCGCCTGACGACGCGCAGCCGGCACCGCGCCTTCGCACTCCTCCCCGTTCGTCAGACGAAACGCCGCCCGCCGCTTCCGGCCTGCTGTGGGACGAACCGTCCCTGCCAGCCGAGCCGCCGAAGAAGGGCCGGCGCCGGCGCGGCGTGCTGCCCGCGCCGATCGCACCGGATGTGGCCGACGCAGCAGCCGGCCTGCCGCCGAACGTCCGGCTCGGCACATCGTCGTGGACCTTCCCGGGCTGGGACGGCATCGTCTACGACGGCGATTTTGCTCAGACGAAACTCTCGCGCGAAGGGCTCGAAGCGTATAGCGCGCATCCGCTTCTGAAGAGCGTGAGCCTCGACCGGTCGTTCTACGGCCCGCTGTCGGTGGCCGACTACCTGCGCTACGCGCAGCAGGTGCCCGACGATTTCCGCTTCGTCGTGAAGGCGCCGGCCTCCGTGACCGACGCGGTGATTCGGGGCGGGCGCGGCGAACCGTCGGGACCGAACCCGACCTTCCTCGACGCGGATCTCGCGACCCGCGAATTCGTGCAGCCGTGCGTCGAAGGGCTCGGCCGGAAAGCCGGCGTGCTCGTATTCCAGTTCTCGCCGTTGCCCGACACGCTGCTTGCCCGGCCGGCCGAACTGATCGACCGGCTGGCCGCGTTCTTCGCGGCGCTGCCGCCGCTGCCGGCGGACGCCGACGGCACCCGCTACGCGATCGAGATTCGCGACGCGAGCCTGCTCACGCCGCGCTTCATCCGCGCGCTCGCCGCGCTCGGCGTGCGCTACTGCGTCGGCCTGCACGCGCGGATGCCCGATCCGCTGCGCCAGGCAGCCGCGCTCGCGCTGCTCGACGGCGACGCGCCGGGCCCGCTGATCGTGCGCTGGAGCCTGCACGGCGGCTTCAAGTATGAACAGGCGAAAGCGAAGTACGAGCCGTTCGACAAGCTCGTCGACGAGGATCCGGCCACGCGCTCGGCGCTCGCCGAACTGGCTGCGCGCTATGCGCTGGCCGGGCAGCCGGTGATCATCACGATCAACAACAAGGCGGAAGGCTCCGCGCCGCTGTCGTGCATCGCGCTTGCGCGCGAGATCGCCGCCGCGTGCGCGCAGTGGCGCAACGAGGCGGCTTGATACCGATTGGATACCGGCTTGCGCCGGCCGCGGTCACGACGCTTACGCGCCGCGCAGCGACTTCAGCCGGTGCGAGAACTTCTGCCGGAATTTCGCGAGCTTCGGCCCGATCACGACCGAGCAATAGCCCTGCCCCGGGTTACGCGCGTAATAGTTCTGGTGATAATCCTCGGCCGGCCAGTAGTTGCCGTCGAGCGGCACGACCTGCGTGACGATCGGCTGCCCGAACACCTGCTCGCGCTCCAGTTCGCGGATCACGTCGAGCGCCGTGTCGCGCTGCGCGTCCGAATGGGTGAACACGACCGAACGGTACTGCGTGCCGACGTCGTTGCCCTGCCGGTTCAGCTGGGTCGGATCGTGCGTTGCGAAGAAGATCTCGAGGATCTCGCGATAGCCGATGCGCGCCGGATCGAACGTCACGTTGACGACTTCCGCGTGGCCCGTATCGCCCTCGCAGATGTCGCGATAGCCGGGATTGCGCGTATGGCCGCCCGCGTAGCCCGACTGGACGGCCGTCACGCCGTCGACGTCGAGAAACACCGCCTCCGTGCACCAGAAACACCCACCGCCCAATGTCGCGGTTTCAAGCATCTCGTTCACCATGAAATCAGTCCCTCGTTGATGTCGGCAGCCGGCACGCATGCGCCGGCGCCACCGTTCCGTCTCGCCGCTGCCCACCCGCGTGCGGGCTGCAACGGCACTCCGGCAAGTATCTCACTCGCGCGCGAACCTGACAGATTGCACGGGTGCCGCGCGCGACCGGCCGCCCGTTTTCTCGACTACACTTAGGCACGCGCGAGCGCGGCGGCAAACCCGCCGTCTGGCGCAACGCGCCCGATGCATGCCCGACCCTGATGCAAACATCATCTGCCGGAACATCGCTATGCACGCCTTAACAGACCTCACCCGCGTCACGCGTCCGGCCGTCGCCGCGTCGCGGGCCGCGGCTTCGATTGCATCACCTCCTTGCCATGCATCCGTCTCGCTCCGCGCGCGGCGATCCGGCTCATCGCCTTTATCCGCTTTCACGATCTGATGCACGGCGTCGCACGCTCATCGACGCGTGCGTCCGCCTGCCGATCGCTCCCGCCGGCGTGATGCGTGCCGTGCGGCAACCCCGACTCGCACGCCCGCAACGAACGGCCGTGCGACCCCGATCCGACACCATCGAGAGGGCATCACCATGAGCATGCGGCCTGACCCGACGTTTCACGCTTCACCCGAGCTTGCGATGCAGGCACCGGCAGAGGAGTTTGCCTATACGTTGTTGCTGAGCCCCGATTTTTCCAGACCCGACGCGCTCGCCGTGATCGACGTGAAGCCTGGCTCGTCGACCTACGGAAAAATCGTGCACACGGTGACGATGCCGAACACCGGCGACGAGTTTCACCACTTCGGCTGGAATGCGTGTTCGTCGTCGCTGTCGCCGCTGACCGGGCATGCATTCCTCGAGCGCCGCTTCCTGATCATCCCCGGCCTGCGCTCGTCGCGCATCTACGTGATCGACACGAAACCGCATCCGACGCAGGCGCGCATCCACAAGATCATCGAGCCCGACGAGATCTTCTCGAAGACCGGTTATTCGCGGCCGCACACCGTTCATTGCGGGCCCGAGGGCGTCTACGTGAGCACGCTCGGCGGCGCGGGCAAGGACGGCACCGACGGCGCGCCCGGCATCTTCATCATGGATTGCGAAACCTTCGACGTGCTCGGCCGCTGGGAGATCGATCGCGGCCCGCAGGACAAGCACTACGACTTCTGGTGGAACCTGCCGCGCGACTACATGGTGTCGAGCGAATGGGCGCTGCCGCCGCAATTCGAGAACGGGATCGTGCCGGAGGACCTGCTCGCGAACAAATACGGGCACCGGCTGCATTTCTGGGACCTGCGCGCGCGTCGCAACGTGCAGACGATCGATCTCGGCGCGCAGCACCAGATGGCGCTCGAAGTGCGGCCCGCGCACGACCCGGCGCGCGAATACGGGTTCGTCGGCGTCGTGGTCGATACGACCAATCTCGAAGGCTCGATCTGGACCTGGTGGCGCGAAGGCGGCAAGTTCCATGTGAAGAAGACCGCGACGATCCCGGCCGAGCCGGCCGCGGCCGACGAACTGCCGCCGCTGCTCAAGGGATTCGGCGCGGTGCCGCCGCTCGTGACCGACATCGACCTGTCGCTCGACGACCGCTTCCTCTACGTGTCGTGCTGGGGCACCGGCGAGATGCGCCAGTACGACGTGTTGGATCCGCACAACCCGGTGCTCGCGGGGTCGGTCCGCATCGGCGGCATCGCGCGCCGCGCGCCGCACTCGAACGGCCGCACGTTCGCGGGCGGCCCGCAGATGGTCGAGATCAGCCGCGACGGGAAACGCGTGTACTGGACCAATTCGCTGTATTCGACATGGGACGACCAGTTCTATCCGGACGGCGTGCCGGGCGCGCAGGTGCTCGCGCACGTGGGGCCGGAAGGCGGTCTGACGCTCGCCGACGATTACTGGGTCGAGTTCCCCGACGGCTATCGCGCGCACCAGATCCGGCTCGAAGGCGGCGACTGCTCGACCGACTCGTTCTGCTATCCGTCGGTCAAGCGTTGAACGCCGGCTTTCACGCCCCGTTCGCACTGTGGGCGGCCGTGCTCGCGAGCGGGGTGTATCACGGGCTCAACCCCGCGATGGGCTGGCCGCTCGCGGTGTCGAACGCGCTGATGACGCGCCGCGGCGGCGCGCTCGTCGCGGCGCTCGGCTATCTCGCGCTCGGCCATGCACTCGCCGTGTTCGCGGTGATGCTGCCGTTCGGGCTGCTCGCCGCGCTGCTCGCGTGGCAAACGGCGATCCGGATCGGTGCGAGCGCGCTCGTGATCGGCTTCGGCGCCGTGCTGCTGATCCGGCGCCGGCATCCGCGGGCGCTTGCGCGGATTCCGCCCGCGCGGCTCGGCCTGTGGTCGTTCGCGGTCGCGATCGCGCATGGCGCGGGGCTGATGCTGGTGCCGATCTACCTCGGGCTGTGCGGGCTCGACCAGGATGCCGGCCATCGCGCGGCGGCCACGCTCGTCGATGCGCATCTCGGGATGGCGCTCGTCGTCGCGGCCGTGCATGCCATCGCGATGATCGGCGCCGGCGGCGGGCTCGCCTGGCTCGTGTACCGCTATCTCGGGCTGAAGTTCGTATCGCGGAGCTGGTTCAATCTCGACGCGGTGTGGGCGTCGAGCCTGATCGTGACGGGCGCGTTGTCGCTCGGGCTGGCGGCGGCGCGATAGTGCGAGGGGATCTGCGGCCGATGTCGAGCACGGGTGCCGGGCGGAGCGGCGGACCCGCACAAAAAACGCGACAGAACGGCCGTGCCGGCAGCGTGCCCTTGCGCCTCCGTCGGCGCGCCGCAGTGTTCGCTACGTCACCCTGCCCCCGCAATGCGCCGCCTGGCCGGGCCCGGCAGCCCCGATTCCGCTAAAATCGGGCCATGCGCACCCCTTCCCTCTCGACCGCCTTGTCGCCTTTCGTCCGCCGTGCCCGCCCCGCCCGCGTCGCGCCGCGCCCGCCCGTCTCGTTCCGGATGGCTACCCGATGAACCAGGCCAATCCTCCGGATTTCGACTCGGCCGCCTTCCGGCAAGCCCTCGGGCAGTTCGCCACGGGCGTGACGGTGATCACGACACGCGCGCCGTCCGGCCAGCTGATCGGCATCACCGCCAGCTCGTTCAACTCGGTCTCGCTCGATCCGCCGCTCGTGCTGTGGAGCCTCGCGCACAAATCGGCGTCGACGCCCGTGTTCCGCGGCAACAGCCATTACGTGGTGAACGTGCTCGCGGCCTCGCAGCTCGACCTGTGCAAGCGCTTCTCGACCTACAAGGGCGACCGCTTCGAAGGGATCGCGCATGCGGCCGGCAACTCGGGGATGCCCGTGCTCGACGGCGCGCTCGCGTGGTTCGAATGCCACAACCGCAGCCGCTACGATGAAGGCGACCACGTGATCTTCGTCGGTGAAGTGGAGCGTTGCGGCGTGCGCGTGGAATCGGACACGGCACCGCCGCTCGTGTTCCACGGCGGCGGCTTCCACGGCCTTACACCGCTTTGATCGCCCCCGTGCGCGCCAGCCCGACCGGCGCGCCGGCTTCATCCTTCAGCGTCTGCAGCACGATGTTGGACCGGATGTCCATCACGCCCGGCGCCTTGTAGAGGCGGTTCAGCACGAAATCCGAATAGTGCTTGAGGTTGTGCGCGAGCACGCGCAGCAGGTAGTGGCTCTCGCCCGTCACGACGAACGCGCCGACCACCTCCGGCCATTCGCGCAGCGCTTCCGCGAAGCGCTCGTGCCATTGATTCTCTTCGTTGCGCATCGACACCTGAACGAACGCCTCGAGCTCGAAGCCGAGCTTCTCGCGGCTCAGGCATGCGCGATAGTGCTCGATCACGCCCTGCTCCTCGAGCAGGCGCATGCGGCGCAGACAGGCGGACGGCGAAAGCGAAATCCGTTCCGCCAGGTCGAGATTGCTGATTCTGCCCTCTTCCTGCAGTACCGCCAGAATCCGGCAGTCGGTGGCATCGAGCGTGATCGCGTGCATTTTTGGTCCCCGTTTTCCCTCTGAGTCGAATTATCTGCCAATCCGGCGGATTGTCCATGTTTATTTCGCAAGCACTTTCTGCGAGCGTCCACCTATCATTCGAAGGATCGACTCACCGTATCGTCATGCCATGGACACCCTCTGGGACATCTCGCCGCCCGTCAGCCCCGCCACCCCCGTGTGGCCGGGCGATACGCCGGTTTCCGTCGAACGCGTGTGGCGGATGGAGGCCGGCTCGCCGGTCAACGTCGCGCGCCTGACGCTGTCGCCGCACACGGGCGCGCACTGCGACGCGCCGCTGCACTACGACGCCGACGGCGCGCCGATCGGCGCCGTGCCGCTCGACACCTACCTCGGCCCGTGCCGCGTGATCCATTGCATCGGCGCATTGCCGGTCGTGCAGCCGGCCGAGGTCGCGGCCGCGCTCGACGGCGTGCCGCCGCGCGTACTGCTGCGCACCTGTGCGCGCGCCAGCGTCGATGAGTGGGACAGCCACTTCTGCGCGGTCGCGCCCGAGACCGTCGATCTGCTCGCCGCGCATGGCGTGAAGCTGATCGGCATCGACACGCCGTCGCTCGACCCGCAGGAATCGAAGACGATGGATGCGCATCACCGCGTGCGCGCGCACCGGATGGCGATCCTCGAAGGCATCGTGCTCGACGACGTGCCGCCCGGCGACTATGAACTGATCGCACTGCCGCTGAAATTCGCGACGCTCGACGCGAGCCCCGTGCGCGCGGTGCTGCGCGCGCTGCCCGCGCGTGCTTCCTGATTACCCCGACTGACGACCCCACATCATGATCAAGACCCGTGAAGACGCGCTCGCGCTCGACCGCGACGATCCGCTCGCCCCGCTGCGCGACCAGTTCTCCCTGCCCGACGGCGTGATTTACCTCGACGGCAACTCGCTCGGCGCGCAGCCGCGCGCATCGGCCACCCGTGCGCAGCAGGTGATCGGCGCCGAATGGGGCGAAGGCCTGATCCGCAGCTGGAACACGGCCGGCTGGTTCGCGCTGCCGCGCCGTCTCGGCGACAAGCTCGCGACGCTGATCGGCGGCGCGCCCGGCGAGACGGTCGTGACCGACACGATCTCGATCAACCTGTTCAAGCTGCTGTCGGCGATGGTGCGCCATCAGGCCGAGCGCGCGCCCGAGCGCCGCGTGATCGTGTCGGAACGCTCGAACTTCCCGACCGACCTGTATATCGCGCAGGGGCTGATCGAGCAGCTCGGCGGCGACTACGAACTGCGCCTGATCGACGACCCGGCCGACCTGCCCGGCGCGCTCGGCGCGGACACGGCCGTCGCGATGATCACGCACGTGAACTACCGCACCGGCTACATGCACGACATGCCGGCCGTCACGCAGCTCGTGCACGACGCCGACGGGCTGATGCTGTGGGATCTCGCGCACTCGGCCGGCGCGGTGCCGGTCGACCTGAACGGCGCGCGCGCGGACGGCGCGGTCGGCTGCACGTACAAGTACCTGAACGGCGGCCCCGGTTCGCCCGCCTTCGTATGGGTGCCGCAGCGTCATCACGCGCACTTCTCGCAGCCGCTGTCCGGCTGGTGGGGCCACCGCGCACCGTTCGCGATGCAGCCAGGCTTCGCGCCCGATCCGGGCATCGCGCGCTTCCTGTGCGGCACGCAGCCGATCGTGTCGATGTCGATGGTCGAATGCGGGCTCGACGTGTTCCTGCAGACCGACATGCACGCGATCCGCCGCAAGTCGCTCGCACTGACCGATGCGTTCATCGCGCTCGTCGAGGCACGCTGCGCGGGCCTGTCGCTGAAGCTCGTCACGCCGCGCGCGCATCACCAGCGCGGCTCGCAGGCGAGCTTCGAGCATCCGCACGGCTACGAAGTGATGCAGGCGCTGATCGCGCGCGGCGTGATCGGCGACTATCGCGAGCCGTACGTGCTGCGCTTCGGCTTCACGCCGCTCTATACGCGCTTCGCCGACGTGTGGGATGCCGTCGAGACGCTGCGCGACATCCTCGCCACCGACGCGTGGAAGGCGCCCGAGTTCGCCGAACGCGGCGCGGTGACCTGATCGGCCTTGCCCGGCGCGCGCGAGCCGCGCGCCGCGCCCCGTCATTCAAATCTGGAGAAAGTCGTGAATTCTGGTCATATGCAGCCACCCGGCGGCGACGCGCCGGCGGGCTGCCCGTTCTCGGGCGCGCGCGCCGCGCATTCGGCCCAAGCAGCCCCGGCCGCGCACGAAGCGTCGCACGTGCCCGGCGATGCCGGCTGGCACAACGCGCAGCTCGATTTCTCGAAGTCGATGAGCTACGGCGACTACCTGTCGCTGAATTCGATCCTCGACGCGCAGCATCCGCTGTCGCCCGATCACAACGAGATGCTGTTCATCATCCAGCATCAGACGAGCGAGCTGTGGATGAAGCTCGCGCTGTTCGAGCTGCGCGGCGCCCTCGACGCGGTGCGCACCGACGCGCTGCCGCCCGCGTTCAAGATGCTCGCACGCGTGTCGCGCATCCTCGAGCAACTGGTGCAGGCGTGGAACGTGCTGTCGACGATGACGCCGTCCGAGTATTCGGCGATGCGGCCGTATCTCGGGCAGTCGTCGGGTTTCCAGTCTTATCAGTATCGGCAGCTCGAATTCCTGCTCGGCAACAAGAACGTGCAGATGCTGCAGCCGCATGCGCACCGGCCAGACATCCTCGAACAGGTGCGTGCGACGCTCGAGGCGCCGTCGTTCTACGATGAAGTCGTGCGCCTGCTCGCGCGGCGCGGCTTCCCGATCGCGGCGGAGCGGCTCGAGCGCGACTGGACGCAGCCGACCCGGCACGACGAGACGGTCGAAGCCGCGTGGCTCGAGGTGTACCGTCATCCGCAGCAGCACTGGGAGCTCTACGAGATGGCCGAGGAACTCGTCGATCTCGAGGATGCGTTCCGCCAGTGGCGCTTCCGTCACGTGACGACCGTCGAGCGCATCATCGGCTTCAAGCAGGGCACGGGCGGCACCAGCGGCGCGCCGTACCTGCGCAAGATGCTCGACGTCGTGCTGTTCCCCGAGCTCTGGCACGTGCGCACCACGCTGTAACGCGCGACGCGCCCCCAGGCCCGCCCGCCGTCACGACGACGTGCGGGCCAGCGCCTCCCCTTCGCGCGGCTGCACGCCCGCGCGCGACAGTCGCGGGATATGCCGTCGCACGACGAGCAGCGCGACGCAGACCACGCCCATCGCAATCGCCAGCATCGTCAGATAGGCCGTGGCGCCGCCCGTGGTGATCACGACCGCGCCCGCGAACGCGCTGAGGATCGCACCGAGCCGGCCGAACGCGAGCGCGCTGGCGGTGCCGGTCGCGCGCACGGCCGTCGGGTAGATGTACGCGCAGAGCGCATACATCGTCGACTGCACCGCGTTGACGAACAACCCGTGCAGGCCGAGCCCGACGATCAGCCAGCCCGTGTGGCGGCTCGCATCGACACCCATCAGCCACACCGCACTCGCCGCGCCGCCGATACTGCACAGCACGAGCGGCCAGCGCGACCCGGCATGCGCGATCGTCCATGCGCACAGCAGCGCGCCGATCACGCCGCCGAGGTTGTACGCGGTGAGCCCCGTCCCCGCGACCGACACGCTCAACCCGCTCGCCGCCAGCATCGTCGGCAGCCAGCTGAACGCCGCATACACGGCAAGCAGGCACATGAAGAACGCGCACCACAGCGCGATCGTGTCGCGCGCCTGGCCGCTCGCGAACAGCGCGCCGAAGCCGCCGCGGCCGCCTGCCGCGCGGGCGTCCCGCAGGTCGGTGAAGGCGGTGCCCGGCGCGACGGGCCGCTCCATCCGCGCGAGCAGCGCGCCGAGTTCCGGCCAGCGCGCGGGGCGCCGCGCGAGATAGCGCGGCGATTCGGGCAACGCACGCACGAGCACGAAGCCGAGCACGAGCGGCAACGCGCCGCCCGCGAAGAACAGCCCGCGCCAGCCGTAGCGCGGCAGCACCTCGTGCGCGAACAGGCCGGCCAGCATCCCGCCGAGCGGCACGCAGACGATCGTCGCGGTCACCATCATCGTGCGACGCCGCGCGGGCGTGTATTCGGCCGTCATCGTCGTGGCCGTCGGCAAGGCGCCGCCGATTCCGAGGCCTGCGACGAAGCGCAGCACCGCGATCGCCGTGACGTCCGGTGCGAAGCCGATCGCGCAGGTCGCGATGCCGAACAGGAACACGCTGCCGATCACGGCCTGGCGGCGGCCGAAGCGGTCCGCGACGATTCCCGCGCACGCACTGCCGATGCCCATCCCGATCAGCCCGGCCGCCACCGCCGGCGCGAACGCGCCACGTGTGATGCCCCATTCGCGGATCAGCACCGGGATCGCGAAGCCGATCAACTGGCCGTCAAAGCCGTCGAGCACGATCGCGAGCGCGGCGAGCAGCACCACGCAGCGCTGCATCGTCGTGAACGGCCCGTCGTCGAGCGTCGCGCCGATGTCGACGGACGCCGGCAACAATCCGTCGCGCGTGCTCATGCGACCTCCCGTGCGCCGCGCTCAGGCGGCAACATGCGCAAGCAGCGCGCGGCAAGACAACGGCATTCGATGGCGTTCATGGCGTCTCCGGTTGCCCGGGCTGGCGCGGTGGCGCGTGCCCGGATCTCGTGCTGCGCAGGCGGCCGGCGTCGACGCATCGGCGCCGCCTCCGGTGTCTCGTCCAACCTGTCCCGATCCGGCGCCGTCGCCTGCGCGCGACGCGCTCGTCTCGTCGTGCGGCGCAAGCCGCGCCGCCCGCCTGATGCTCAGTTCACCCGCGCGTCGATCAGCCGGACCAGCGCGAGCAGCGTTTCCGCATGCGGCACCGCGACGCCCGCTTCGCGCGCGGCCGCGACGACCTTGCCGCTGATCGCTTCGATTTCCGTGCGGCGGCCCGCGAGCACGTCCTGCAGCATCGACGGGCGATGGCCGCGATGCGCGCGGATCGCATGCTCGACGCTGTGCGAGATGCGTTCGCCGTCGACCGCGATGCCCTTCGCGCGGGCGACGGCGGCCACCTCGGCTGCAATCGCGAGGGCAAGCCGCGGCCCGTCGTGATGATTGCCGAGCTGGTCGACCGTGCAGCCCGTCGCCGCGCACAGCGTGTTGAGCGCCGCGTTGAACGCGACCTTCTCCCAGATCGCGGCCCACACGTCGGCTTCCAGCGTGCACGCGAGCCCGGCGCGCGACAGCGCATCGGCCACCGTCGCCGCGAACGGGCGCGCCGCGCCGTCGGCCGTCATCATGCGGATCGCGCCCGCGCCGTGCGAGCGCACGTGCGCCGGCCCCGCCGCGTCGGCCGGCCACGTCGTCACGCCGACCAGGATGCGTTCGAGCGGGACGAACGCATTCAGCGTCTCGACGTTGCCGAGCCCGTTCTGCAGCGTCAGCACGTGCGTGTCCTGCTCGAGCAGCGCGCGCACGCCGTCGAGCGCGGCGCGCGTATGCAGCGACTTCGTGAAAACGATCAGCAGGTCGAACGATGCATCGGGCGATGCGGCCGCAGCCGCATTCGCCACTTCCGGCCGTACGGCCTGCAACGTACGGATGCGTCGGTCTCCCCGATCGTCGTCGATGCGCAATCCGTCGCGGCGAATCGCATCGAGATGCGCATCGTTCACGTCGATCAGCGTGACGGCCTCGCCGCTTTCGGCCAGCCGCCCGCCGAACAGCGAGCCCATCGCGCCGGCGCCCAGAATCGCAATCCTCATCGTCGTCGGCCTCGTCAGAACGGATAGTGGCGCGGTGCGGTCTGCACCGTGATCCAGCGCAGGTCCGTGAACGCCGCGATGCCGGCCTTGCCGCCGAAGTGGCCGAAGCCGCTGTCCTTCACGCCGCCGAACGGCATCTGCGCCTCGTCGTGCACGGTCGGACCGTTCACGTGGCAGATGCCCGACTCGATGCGGGCCGCGACGCGCATCGCACGCGCGACGTCGCGGCTGAACACGGCCGACGACAGCCCGAACGCGTTGTCGTTCGCGCAGCGGATCGCGGCGTCCTCGCCATCGACGCGCACGATGCCCTTCACCGGGCCGAACGACTCCTCCGCATAGATGCGCATCGCCGGCGTCACATGGTCGAGCAGCGTGGCCGGGAACAGCGTGCTGTCGGCCTTGCCGCCGCACACGAGCGTCGCGCCGTGCGCGAGCGCATCGTCGATCAGCGCGTTGCAGCGCTCGACGGCCTTCATGTCGATCAGCGAACCGAGCACGACGGGCCCCTGGCGCGGATCGCCGAGCGGTAGCGACGCGGCCTTGTCGGCGAGCTTCGCGACGAACGCATCGGCAATCGACGCGTCGACGACGATGCGTTCGGTCGACATGCAGATCTGCCCGGAATTCGCGAACGCGCCGAACGCGGCCGCCGCGACCGCCGCATCGAGATCGGCATCGTCGAGCACGACGAACGGCGCCTTGCCGCCGAGCTCCAGCACCGACGGCTTCAGGTGGCGCGCACAGGCTTCGGCGACGATCCTGCCGACGCGCGTCGAGCCCGTGAAATTCACGCGGCGCACGGCCGGATGCGCGATCAATGCATCGACGATGGTGCCCGCATCCTCGGGCGCGTTCGTCACGAAATTGACGACGCCCGGCGGCAGCCCGGCTTCCTGCAGCGCCTCGACGATCAGCCCGTGCGTGACGGGGCACAGCTCCGAGCCCTTCAGCACGACGGTGTTGCCGCACGCGAGCGGCAGCGCGAGCGCGCGCGTCGCGAGGATCACCGGCGCATTCCACGGTGCGATGCCGAGCACGACGCCGGCCGGCTGCCGCACGCCCATCGCGAGCGAACCGGGCACGTCGGACGGGATCAGCTCGCCGCCGACCTGCGTGGTCAGCGACGCGGCCTCGACGAGCCCGCTCGCGGCGAGATGCACATTGAAGCCGGCCCACAGCGCGGACGCGCCCGTCTCCGCCGCCATCGCGGCGACGAACTGCTCGTGCTTCGCTTCGAGCGCGGCGGCCGCCTTCAGCAGCAATGCGCGGCGGGCGCCGGGGCCGAGCGCGGCCCATGCGGGAAACGCGCGGGCGGCCGCGTCGGCCGCCGCGCGCGCATCGTCGACGGTGCACGCGGGCGCTTCGGACGCGACTTCGCCGTCAAGCGGGTTGCGGCGCGCGAAGGTCGCGCCGCTGGATGAGTGACGGCGTTCGCCGCCGATCAGCATCGATACGGTTTGCATGGAATCTCCGGCAGGACGCGCACTGCGCATCACGTCATTCAGACAATCTCGACTTCGACGACGACCGGCGTCGCCGCACGCAGCGCGTCGGTCAGCGCGTCACGCAGGTGCGCCGCATCGGACACGCGCACGCCCCGGCAGCCCATCCCTTGCGCGAGCGCGACGAAATCCAGGTTCGGCAGATCGGTGCCCTGCACGGGATCGTCCGGGCCGAAGCCGAACACCGGCGCGAAATCCTGCAGCGCCGCGTAGCGCCGGTTATTGAGGATCACGAACGTGACCGGCAGCTTCAGCTGCGCGGCGCTCCACAGGGCCTGGATCGAATACAGGCTCGACCCGTCGCCGATCAGCCCGATCACGCGCCGGCCCGGCTGCGCGAGCGCGACGCCGACGGCGGCCGGCATCCCGTAGCCGAGCCCGCCGCTGTCCATCGTGTAGAACGTGCCGCTGTGCGTGAACGGCAGGTGTTCCTGCATCACGGGCCGCGCGCTCGGTGCTTCCTCGACGACGATGTCGTCCGCGGCGCGCACGTCGGCGAGCGTCTGCAGCGCGAACGCGACCGGCATGCGCTCGCCGGCGGCCGGCGGTTCGACCCGCGCACGCGGCGGCCGCGGCGCGGGCATCGGCCGCTCGGGCGGCGCCGGGCGCGCGAGCAGGTCGCGCGCGGCGAGCCGCAGGTTGCCGACGACCGCATCGCCCGACGGCGTCCACGCGGCGATGCCCGGATCGTCGACGAGCTGCACGAGCGTCGCGCCCGGCGGCACGTGCGGGCCGAAGCCCTCGATGTGATAGGTGAACGCGGGTGCGCCGAACGCGAACACGAGGTCGTGCCCGTCGAGCCGCGCGACGATCTTCTCGCGGATCGCGGGCAGGAAGCCGGCGAACAGCGGATGGTCCTCGGGGAAGCTGCAGCGCCCCGACATCGGCGCGACGTACACGCGCGCACGGTGCCGCTCGGCGAGCCGCACGACGTCGTCCCACGCGCCGGCGCGATCGACGGCCGCCCCGACCACGAACGCCGGCCGCCGCGCGGCGTCGAGCGCATCGCCGAGCCGCGCGAGCGCGTCCGGGTCGGGCCGCACGACGTTGCTGACGTCGCGGCGCGGCAGCAGCTCGGCCGGCTGGTCCCAGTCGTCGACCGGGATCGACACGAATACGGGCCCACGCGGTTCCTGCATCGCAATGCGGTACGCACGCGCGATCGCGGCCGGCACGTCCTGCGCGCGCGCGGGCTCGATGCTCCATTTCACATACGGCTTCGGCAGCTCGGCGGCCTGCGTCGCGCCGAGGAACGGGTCGAACGGCAGGATCGCGCGCGCCTGCTGGCCCGCGGTGACGATCAGCGGCGTGCGGTTCTTGAAGGCGGTGAAGAGATTGCCCATCGCGTTGCCGACGCCCGCCGCCGAATGCAGGTTGACGACCGCCGCATTGCCGGTGGCCTGCGCGTGGCCGTCGGCCATCCCGACCACGACGGCTTCATGCAAGCCGAGCACGTAGCGGAAATCGTCCGGGAAGTCGCGGAACATCGGCAACTCGGTCGAGCCGGGATTGCCGAACACGCGGTCGATGCCGAACTGGCGAAGCAGGTCGATCACCGCATCGCGAACGGTGATCGGTGTGGCGGAAGGGGGCGTATGGCCGGACATGCTCGGGCGTCTCCTCGATGGCTTGGCGGTTTCCACAGTATCGAAGCGCGAGTCATTCTCGGATACTGTATTTTTTGCGATAAGCCATACCGTTTCGACATGAGTTTCGACCTCCGACAATTGCGCGCCTTCACGACGATCGTCGCGTGCGGCAGCCTCGGCCGCGCGGCCGACGCACTGCACGTGACGCAGCCGGCGCTGAGCCGGATCCTGAAGCGGCTCGAGAACCAGGTCGGCGCGCCCCTGTTCGAGCGCCATTCGAAGGGCGTGCAGCTCACCGCGTTCGGCGAGGCGCTGCTGCCGCACGCGACGCTGCTGCAGCACGAGGCCGAGCACGCACGCGAGGAGCTCGACGCGATGCGCGGGTTTGCGAAGGGCACGATCAAGGTCGGCACGGTGGGCAGCATCGCGAGCCTCGTGCTACCGGTTGCGGTCGGCCGTGTGCTCGACCGCTGGCCGAACCTGCGCGTCGAGATCATCGAAGGCGTGTGGGACCGGCTCGCGGAAGGGCTGAACAAGCACGAGATCGATCTCGCGCTGTCCGCGCACGGGCCCGATACCGACGAGATCGTCGCGATTCCCGAGTGCCGCTGGGAGGATCGCAGCCACATCGTTGCGGCGCCGCACCATCCGCTGCGCACGCTCGGCCGCGCGCCGACGCTCGTCGACACGCTGCACGCGCGCTGGGCGATTCCGCCGCGCGGCACCGCGCCGTTCGACCACATGCGCGCGACCTTCGACGCACACGGGCTCGCGCTGCCCGACATCGCGGTCGAGACGCGCTCGGTTACTACATTGAAGAGCCTCGTCGCGCATGCGGGCTTCCTGAGCTGGATGGCCGAGCCGATGTACGGCGCCGAGCAGCGCGCCGGCACGATCGACACGTTGCCCGTGCGCGAAGTCGTCGCGGTGCGCACGCTCACCGCGTTCCGGCGCCGCCACGGCATCCTGCCGGGGCCAGCGGGCAAGCTGCTCGAGGAACTCGTCGCGTTGACGCGCGAAGGTCGCTGACGGCGCTTTCCGCACCGGCCACCCATTCGCGCCCTCCCGCCCCACCCGCACGCCACCGCCGCAGCGCACCATCGAAATGCCGTTTCCCCGCCTTGACTTTCGCTCGCCCGAATACGATCATTCGCTCACACAAAGAGCAAATGATCGTATTCGACAGGACTGTCAGGCACGAACAGGAGACACACCGGATGAGCGCATCGCCCTCCGCCCGCACGCCCGTGCTGCTGCACATCGGCGCGGGCTCGTTTCACCGCGCGCACCAGGCGTGGTATCTGCATCGCGTGAACGCGGCCGTCCCGGCCGACGAGCGCTGGTCGCTGACCGTCGGCAACATCCGCGACGACATGCACGCGACGATGGACGCGCTCGCCGCGCAGCACGGCGCCTACACGCTCGAAGCCGTCACGCCGCAAGGCGAGCGCGCGTACGAGACGATCCGCGCGATCACGCGCGTGCTGCCGTGGTCGATCGACCTCGCCGCACTGATCGACGCCGGCGCCGATCCGGCCTGCCGGATCGTGTCGTTCACCGTGACCGAAGGCGGCTACTACCTCGACGAACACAACCGCCTCGACCTCGCGAACCCCGATCTCGCGGCCGACCTGCAGGGCGCGCGCACGACGCTGTACGGCGCGCTCGCGGCGCTGCTCGCCGAACGCGTGAAGCGCGGCGCGGGCCCGCTCACGCTGCAGAGCTGCGACAACCTGCGCAACAACGGCGCGCGCTTTCGCGCGGGGATGCGCGAATTCCTCGAGCGGCGCGGCCAGGCCGACCTGCTCGCGTGGTTCGATGCGAACGTCGCGACACCGAGCGCGATGGTCGACCGCATCACGCCACGCCCGACCGCCGACGTGCGCGAGCGCGTGCTGGCGGCCACCGGCTTCGACGACGCCTGCCCGGTGATGGGCGAATCGTTCATCCAATGGGTGATCGAGGATCGCTTCGCGGCCGGCCGGCCGAAGTGGGAAGTGGCCGGCGCCGAACTCGTCGACGACGTGCACCCGTACGAGGAAGCGAAGATCCGCATCCTCAACGCGACGCACAGCTGCATCGCGTGGGCCGGCACGCTCGCGGGCCATACGTATATCCACGAAGGCACGCACGACGCGGCGATCCGCCGCTTCGCGCACGACTACGTGACGCAGGACGTGATCCCGTGCCTCACGCCGAGCCCGCTCGATCTCGCGCGCTACCGCGACGTCGTGCTCGAACGCTTCGGCAACCCGTACGTGCTCGACACGAACCAGCGCGTCGCGGCCGACGGTTTCTCGAAGATTCCCGGCTTCATCGCGCCGACGCTCGTCGAATCGTTCGCACGCGGGGCGGCGCCGGTCGCCACCGCCGTGCTGCCCGCGCTGTTCCTGCGCTTTCTCGAACGCTGGGCGCGCGGCGCGCTGCCGTACGCGTACCAGGACGGCGTGATGGACGAAAGCGCCGCGCGCGCGATCGTCCAGGCCGACGACCCCGTCGTCGCGCTGGGCGCGAACCGACAGCTGTGGGGCTCGCTCGCCGGCAACGCCGCGCTGTTCGAGGCCCTGCGCGGCGGACTCCGGCGTGTCGACGCATGGCTCGCGGCACGCTGACGCGCATCCGGGCGAACCTGCCTTGGCACGGGCGCGGCCGCGCGGCTAAAGTAGCGACTCCCCACTGACGGAACGGATCGCTCATGTATCTCGGCATCGACCTCGGCACCTCGGAAGTGAAGGTGCTGCTGCTCGCCCCGGACGGCACGGTCGTCGGCACCGCCGGCTCGCCGTTCACCGTGTCGCGGCCGCATCCGCGCTGGGCCGAACAGCATCCGGACGACTGGTGGCAAGGCACGCTCGCCGCGCTCGCGGCGCTGCGCGAACGGCACCGCGACGCGTTCGCGGCCGTGCGCGGCATCGGCCTGTCGGGCCAGATGCACGGCGCCGTGCTGCTCGGCCGCGACGATCGCGTGCTGCGCCCCGCGATCCTGTGGAACGACATGCGCAGCGCCGACCAATGCGCGCTGCTCACCGAACGCGCGCCCGATCTCCACGCACTGGCCGGCAACCTCGCGATGCCGGGCTTCACCGCGCCGAAACTGCTGTGGGTCGCGAAGCACGAACCCGACGTGTTCGCGGCGACCGCCTGCGTGCTGATGCCGAAGGACTACCTGCGGTTCCGGCTGACCGGCGCGAAGGTGTCCGATCCGTCGGACGCCGCCGGCACACTGTGGCTCGACGTCGCGCGCCGCGACTGGTCGGACGCGCTGCTCGCCGCGTGCGGGATGACGCGTGAGCAGATGCCGCGCATCGTCGAAGGCAACGCGCCGTCCGGCACGCTGCGCGCCGACATCGCACGCGAACTCGGGCTGTCGGAGGCCGTCGTGGTGGCCGGCGGCGGCGGCGACAACGCGACGAGTGCGCTCGGCATCGGCGCGATCCATGCGGGCGACGGCTTCGTCTCGCTCGGCACGTCCGGCGTGCTGAGCGTGGTCGGCGATCGCTTCATGCCGAACCCCGCATCGGCCGTGCATGCGTTCTGCCATGCGATTCCCGATCGCTGGCAATTGATGAGCGTGGTGCTGTCGGCCGCGAGCTGCCTGCGCTGGGTCTGCAAGCTGACCGGCACCGACGAGCCCGCGCTGCTCGCGGAAATCGAAACGCTCGACGCCGACGCGCTCGCAACGGCCCCGCTGTTCCTGCCCTACCTGTCCGGCGAGCGCACCCCGCACAACGACCCGTACGCGCAAGGCGTGTTCTTCGGGATGACGCATGCGACCGAACGCGCGCACCTCGGCTATGCGGTACTCGAAGGCGTGACGCTCGGCCTCGCCGACGGTCTCGACGCGCTGCATGCGGCCGGCGTCGAAACCGACCAGCTGTCGCTGATCGGCGGCGGCGCGCGCAGCGCGTTCTGGGCGCAGCTGATCGCCGATGCGCTGAACGTGCGCACGCGCCAGCACGGCGGCGGCGAAACCGGCGCGGCACTCGGCGCGGCACGGCTCGGCTGGCTGGCCGTCGGCGGCGATCCGCATGCGGTGCTGACCAAGCCGCCGGTGCGCGCCGAATACGCGCCGGATGCGGCCCGCCATGCGCTGCTGCGCGAACGCCTCGATGCGTTCCGCGCGCTGTACCGTCACGTGCAGCCGCTGTACGAGCCGTCGCGCGCACGGCTCGCGTAAGCGCCGCACGTCACGCGCGGCGGCCGTCGGCCGTGCGCGCGACATGCGGTACAGTGGATGCCGCCATGCGGCCCGCCGGCCGGCCCGCGGGGCGCCCCCCGATCCGAACCGAATCGCTATCGTGTCCAAGTCCTCAGAAAAACTCGATCTCGCCACGCGTGCCGCGTGGCTCTACTACGTCGCGGGCGACACGCAGAACGAAATCGCGGAGAAGCTGCAGGTATCGCGCCCGGTCGCGCAGCGCCTCGTCGCGTTCGCAGTCGAGAAGAACCTGATCCGCGTGCGCGTCGACCACCAGCTCGCCGACTGTCTCGATCTCGGCGCGCAGCTGTCGAAGCGCTACGGCCTCGCGATGTGCGAAGTCGTGCCCGTCGATGCCGATGCGCCCGACGCGATCGACCGCAAGCTCGCGGTCGCCGGCGCGCAGGTGATGGAGCGCTACCTGAACGAAACCCGGCCGATGGTGATCGCGGTCAGCAGCGGCCGGACGCTGAAGGCCGCGGTCGCGCAGATCGCGCAGATCGACCGCCCGCAGCACCGGCTCGTGTCGATGGTCGGCGCGATCGCCGCCGACGGTTCGTCGAACCGCTACGACGTCGCGCAGTACATCTCCGAGAAAACCGGCAGCAAGCACTTCCTGCTGCCCGCGCCGCTGTTCGCCGACAGCGACGCCGAGCGCGCGCAGTGGTGCAATCACCGGCTGTACCGGATCGTCGAGGCGCTGTCGGGCAAGGCCGACGTTGCGTTCGTCGGGATCGGCAACATCGGCCCACACTGCCCGCTCTATGAAGACGGCTTCATCACCGAACAGGAGCGCGACGAGATGACCGCGCTCGGCGCGGTGGCCGAACTGCTCGGCGTGCCGATCGACGCGCAGGGCACGCAGATCGCCGTATCGACGAGCGCGCGCGTAACGAGCGTCGCGCTCGCCACGCCGCCGAAGCTGCCGACGATCGCGTTCGCCGGCGGCCCGAAGAAACACGACGCGGTGATTGCCGCGCTGCGCGGCGGCTGGCTGTCGGGGCTCGTCACCGACGAAGCGTGCGCGCGCGCCGCGCTCGCCGCGAAAGCGACCTGACGCAGAAGCCGCGCACCGCGCGCGGCTGTGTCGAACGCTCAAGCCGCGTGCGGCGCCGGAAACGCATGCCGGCGCGCACGCCACGCGCCGCCCCCCACACCGTGATCGTGGGGCCGGCATCCGCCCCCCAGGCCGCGCGCGTTCATAGACTAGATGGCCGAACCCCTGCGCGTCTGACCGGCGCAGGCGCCGGCCGTCATGCGGCCTTCGCGTGCACGCTCAACCGCCGGAACGCCCGCCCGTGCTCGTCGAACAGGTGGCAGTGCTCGGCGTCCGCGTGCACATGCAGCGCCTCGCCGGTGCGGTACGTGTCGAGCGGCGGAATCCGCGCGATCAGCCCGTCCGGCGCGACGGCCGACTCCGCGTACAGATACGCGGCATCGCCGAGCGACTCGACGGCCATCACCCTGGCAGCAACGTCGGTCGCCGAAGCTTCGACTTTCAGATGCTCGGGCCGCACGCCGACCGTCACCGCCGCGCCGCGCTGCAAGCCCGCTGCTTCGACCGCGACGCGCTGCGCCTCGCCGCTGTCGAAACGCACGAGCACGCCGCCCGCATCGACCGCTTCGACGGTGCCCTTCAGGAAGTTCATCTTCGGCGAGCCGATGAAGCCCGCGACGAACTGGTTCGCCGGCGCGTGGTACAGCTCGTTCGGTGTGCCGACCTGCTGCACCGCGCCGCCCGACAGCACGACGATCTTGTCGGCGAGCGTCATCGCCTCGACCTGGTCGTGCGTCACGTAGATCATCGTCGTCTTCAGCTCGTCGTGCAGCCGCGCGAACTCCAGCCGCATCTTCACGCGCAGCGCCGCGTCGAGGTTCGACAGCGGCTCGTCGAACAGGAACACCTTCGGCTTGCGCGTGATCGCGCGGCCGATCGCGACGCGCTGCCGCTGGCCGCCCGACAGCTGCTTCGGCTTGCGGTCGAGCAGATGGTCGATGTGCAGGATCTTCGCGGCCTGCTTCACCGCCTGGTCGATCTCCGGCTTCTTCGCGCCCGCGAGCTTCAGGCCGAACGCCATGTTGTCGTACAGCGTCATGTGCGGGTACAGCGCATACGACTGGAACACCATCGCGATGCCGCGCTTCGCGCTCGGCACGTCGTTGACCTTCGCGCCGTCGATCATCAGGTCGCCGCTCGAAATATCCTCGAGGCCGGCGATCATCCGCATCAGCGTGGATTTGCCGCAGCCGCTCGGGCCGACGAACACGACGAATTCGCCGTCGGCGATGTCGAGGTTCACGTTGCGCAGCACTTCGGTGTCGTCGTAGCGCTTCGCGATGTTGCGCAGGAGCACGCTTGCCATGATCTGTCTCCGTTCGTTCGTGATGCGCCGCGTCGAACGCGGCGCGCAATCATTCGGGGTGGCTAGTTCGGCAGCACCGCGCCGGTCGCCTGCCAGCGCGCGACGTAGCCGGGCAGCTCGTGCATGTCGTCGAAGACGTGACGCGCGCCGATGCCGCGCAGCGCGTCGATCTGCGCGGCCGACGCATGCCCGCCGCCGACGAAGCCGAGCACGGTCATGCCGGCCGCGGCGGCCGCGGTGATGCCGGTCACGCTGTCCTCGACCACGAGGCACCGGGCCGGCGCGACGCCGAGCGTGCGCGCCGCCGCGAGATACACGTCGGGCGCCGGCTTCGGCCGCGCGACGGCGTCCGCGCAGAACAGCCGGTCGCCGAAGAAGCGTGCGAGGCCCGTGCGGGTCAGCGCCGCCTCGACGTACGCACGGTAGCTGTTGCTCGCGCAGGCCGTCGTCAGTTCGATCGCGGCCAGCGCCGCATCGATGCCGTCGACCATCGGCGCGTTGACGGCCGCCGCCTCGACCGCGGCGCGGATCTCGACGACGTCGTCGTTCGACAGCGTGCGGCCGAGCGCGTCGCATGCGCCGGCCAGCACGCGCTCGATGCGCAGCCCGAGCAGCGGCATCACGGCCGGCCGCGCATCCGCGCCCGGCCAGCGGGCATCGAGTTCGCGCACGAGCACGTCGGCCGCCACCGCCTCGCTGTCGATCAGCACACCGTCGCAATCGCAGATCAGGACGTTCATCGCGGTCATTTGACGGCTCCGAACGTGAGCCCGCGCACGAGCTGCTTCTGCGACAGCCAGCCGACGATCAGGATCGGCGCGACCGCGAGCAGCGACGCCGCGGACAGCTTCGCCCAGAACAGCCCCTCGGGGCTCGAGTACGACGCGATGAACACGGTCAGCGGCGCCGCATTCGAGCTCGACAGGTTGATGCTCCAGAATGCCTCGTTCCACGACAGGATCACGAGCAGCAGCGCGGTGGACGCGAGCCCCGGCAGCGCCATCGGCATCAGCAGGTAGACGATCTCCTGCCACGTCGACGCGCCGTCGATGCGCCCGGCCTCGAGGATGTCCTTCGGGATCTCGTTGAAGTACGTGAAGGTCATCCACACCGCGATCGGCAGGTTGATCAGCGTGTAGACGATCACGAGGCCCGACACGGTATCGAGCAGCCCCGCGTTCTTCCACAGCAGGTAGATCGGCACGAGCACGCCGACCGACGGCATCATCTTGGTCGACAGCATCCACAGCAGCACCTTCTGCGTGCGATGGTTCGGGAAGAACGCCATCGCGTACGCGGCCGGCACCGCGAACAGCAGCGAGATCACCGTGACGCCCGCCGAGATCAGCACCGAGTTCCACGCGAACGCGAAGTAGTTGCTGCGCGCGAACACCTCGCGGAAGCTGTCGAGCGTCGGGATGAAGAACAGCGACGACGCATACGCCTGCTGCTCGGTCTTGAACGCGGTGATCGCCATCCAGAAGATCGGGAAGAACAGCAGCAGCGCGATCAGCCACGCGAGCGTGCCGGGCAGCGCGCGCCGCACGAGGTCGAACACGGCCGGCACGCGCCGGCTTTCCAAAGTCAGGTCGCTCATTTCTCGTATTCCCCCTTCAGGTTGCGCGCGAGCATCCGCACGAGGAAGAACGACACGACGTTCGCAACCACCACGGCGATGATGCCGCCCGCGGACGCGAGGCCGACGTCGAACTGCTGCAGGCCGAGCGCGTAGATCAGGTAGGACAGGTTGGTCGTCGCATTGCCGGGGCCGCCGCCGGTCGTCGTGTAGATCTCCGCGAAGATCGACAGCAGGAAGATCGTCTCCATCATCACGACCACGGCGATCGCGCGCTTCAGGTGCGGCAGCGTGATGTAGAAGAACATCGCGATCGGGCCCGCGCCGTCGATGCGCGCCGCTTCCTTCTGCTCCTGGTCGAGCGACTGGATCGCGGTGAACAGGATCAGGAACGCGAACGGCAGCCACTGCCACGCGACGATGATGATCACGGCGGTGAGCGGGTAATCGGCGAACCAGTCGATCGGCGTCATGCCGAGCGCGCGCATCGCGTTCGCGACGAGCCCGTACACCGGGTGCAGGATCATGTTCTTCCAGATCAGCGCGGACACCGTCGGCATCACGAAGAACGGCGCGATCGCGAGCAGGCGTGCAACGCCCTGCCCGTAGAACTTGCGGTCGAACAGCACCGACATCAGCACGCCGCCGATCACCGTGATCGCGAGCACCGCGCCGATCAGCACGAGCGTGTGCCAGATCGCGGGCAGGAACGACGGATCGGTCGCGAGGAAGCGGTAGTTGTCGAGCCCGGCGAAGCCCTTCACGTCCGGGTTCAGCAGGTTGTAGCGCGAGAACGAATACCAGATCGTCATCGCGAGCGGAATCGACATCCACAGCAGCAGCACCGCGACGGACGGCGAGACGAGCCAGCTCGCGCCGCCGCGCGCGCGGCGCGGCGCGCCGGGCGGCGACGACGCGTCGCCGACCGACGGCGCGTGAGCGTGGCTCAGGGGAAGACGCAGGTGACGCATGATCGGAGTCCCTCCGGTTGATGCGCGGGCGCGAAGGCCTGCCCGCCTGTCAGCTTCGACGACGCGCACCGTGCGCCACCGCGCACGGTGCGGGCCGCGTTACTTCTTGTAGCCGGCCTGCCGCACCGCGCGGTCGGCGGCGGCCTGCCCGGCGGCGAGCGCCTGGTCGACCGACATCTGGCCCGCGACCGCACCCGCGATCGACTGGCCGACCACCGTGCCGAACGACTGGAATTCAGGAATCCCGACGTACTGCACGCCCGTGTACGGCACCTTCTTCAGCGACGGATCGTTCGGGTCGGCCGTCTCGATCGCCTTCAGCACGAAGTCCGAGAACGGCGCGGCGGCCTTGTACTCGGGGCGCTGATAGGTCGACGTGCGCGTGCCCGGCGGCACCGACGCCCAGCCTTCATCCTTGCCAACCATCTCGATGTACTGCTTCGACGTCGCCCACGCGATGAACTTGCGCGCGGCGTCCTGCTGCTTCGACGTCTTCGGCACAGCCAGCGCCCAGGCCCACAGCCAGTGCGAACCCTTCGGCGTCGCGGCAACCGGCGCGGCCGCGAAGCCGATCTTGTCGGCCACCTGCGACTGCTGCTTGTTATAGAGCATGCCGGCCGCGACCGTCGCATCGATCCACATCGCGCACTTGCCCGATGCGGTGAGGGTCAGGTTCTCGTTGAAGCCGTTCGAGCTCGCGCCCGGCGGGCCGTTCTTCTTCAGCAGGTTCACGTAGAAATTGATCGCCTTCTTCCACTCGGGCGACGTCAGCTGCGCGTTCCAGTTCTCGTCGAACCAGCGCCCGCCGTACGTGTTCACGACCGTCGACACGTACGCCATGTTCTCGCCCCACCCCGCCTTGCCGCGCAGGCAGATCCCGTAGGTGCCCTTCGCCTTGTCGGTGAGCTTGTCCGCGAATTCCGCGATCTGGTCGTAGGTCGGCTGGTCGGGCATCTTCAGCCCCTTCGCCGCGAACAGGTCCTTGCGGTAGAACGTCATCGAGCTCTCGACGTAGAACGGCAGCGCGTACAGCTGGCCGTTGTACGACAAGCTGTCGCGCGCGGTCTTCACGATGTCGTTCAGGTCGTAGTCGGCGGGCAGGCCCGTCATCGGCGCGAGCCAGCCGCGCTTGCCCCACTGCGGCGTCTCGTAGGTGCCGATCGCCATCACGTCGAACTGGCCGCTGCCGGTCGTGATGTCGGTCGTCGCGCGCTGGCGCAGCACGTTCTCCTCGAGGATCACCCAGTTCAGCTTGATGTCCGGGTTCGCCTTCTCGAAGGCCGGCGACAGCTTCTTCAGCTCGATCATGTCGGGATTGTTCAGCGTCGCGATCGTCAGCGTGCCGGCGGACGCGGCGCAGGCCGCCGTCGCGAGCGCGGCTCCGGCGAAGCAGCGTGCGGCGGCGTCGAGCATCTTTCGTTGCATGGCATGTCTCCTGTGTTTGTTCGAAGTGTCGTCGGTACTGCGTTTCCTTCGCGGCCCGTCACGCCGGCCGCTGCATTCCGCACGCGCGCGCATAGTGCGCGATCACGTCGCGTATCCGGTGGCGCACCCACGCACGCGGCTCTTTCGCGAGGCCGCCCGCGCGGCAGGCCGCGTACACGTCCGGCAACCACTGGGCGACGAGCGTTTCCGGCACCGGCTGCCGCGCGAGGTTGTCGAACAGTTGCTCGACCGCGGCCGCGACGGCCGGCTGCAGCCAGTAGTAGCGGATCCGGTCGCTGTAGCTGAACTGGCGCGCGAGCCGCTGCTCGGTCTCGTCGCCGCGGTAATACGGCGCCCAGTGCTCGGGCTGCGCGCGCATCGCGGCGTCGACGACGTCGCGCAACCGCGAGCGCTGCGCGACGTCGTCGATCAATGCGTCCTCGATGAAGGTCAGCGCGAACAGCGCCTCGCGCAGCGCGAACGTCAGCGCGGGGCCGACCTTCAGCACCGCGAAGTGGTCGCGCACGAGCGCGGCGAGCGCCCCCTCGGTCTGGTAATCGGTCGAATGCGCCTCGAACACGAGGCCCGGCGTCTGCAGGATACTCGCGCCGAGCGACGCGGCCTTGGCACTGTCGTAGTCGAGCACGTGGCGATCGTCGAAGTCGACCCCCGGCTGCGCGACGATCGCGACGACGCGCGTCCACGCATCGTCGAGCCCGGCCGCCGCGAACGCGTGGCGGTGCGCGTCGAGCGTCGCCGCGATGCTGTCGCTGCGCGTGACCGCGATCTGCGCGATCGCGGCGTCGCCGTCGTCACCGCTGCCGCTGACCTCGCCGCCCGGCGTCGGCACCTCGGTGCCGATCACGTAGACGGGCGCGAGGCCGGCGCGCGCCGCCGCGTCTTCCGCCGCGCGGCACAGCTCGGCCGCGCGCGCGGCGATCGTGCGATCGTCGAGCCGCGCCGGATCGTCCGCGCACGCCATGCTCGCATCGAGGTGGATCTTTTCGAAGCCGGCTTCGACGTACGCGGCGACCATCGCACACGCTTCGCGCATCGCGTCGGCCGCGCGGCGATGCCGCCACGGATTCGGGCCGAGATGGTCTCCGCCGAGCACGAGCGCCGACGGCGGCAGCCCGCAACGCTGCGCGATCGCGTCGACGTCGCGGCGGAAATCGGCAGGCGTCATGCCCGTATAGCCACCGAGATGGTTGACCTGGTTGCAGGTCGCCTCGATCAGCAGCGGCGAACCGTCCGCGCGCGCCGCTTCGCACGCGGCCTCCAGCACGAGCCGGTGCGCGCTGCAGATCGAATAGATGCCGCGCTGCGCATCCGCGCGGTTCGCGTCGAAGATCATCCGCAGCACGGCGTCCGCGTGCGCGGTGCGCGAACGTTCGGCGAAGGTCGTCAGGCCGGACATGCGATACCTCGTTCGGTCAGGAAACGGTCGATTTCGGCCGCGCTGCTGTTGCCCTCCATCGGGCCGCGCCGCGTGACCGCGATTGCCCCGGCCGCGTTCGCGCGACGCAGCGCAACCTCGATCGGCACGCCGGCGACGAGGCTCGCGACCAGCGTGCCGCCGAAGCAGTCGCCGGCGCCGGTCGGATCGACTTCGTCAACCTGGAACGCCGGCGCTTGCGCACGGTGCGCGCGATCGAACGCGACGCTGCCTTGCGCGCCGCGTTTCAGCACGACGCGCTCGAGCAGCGGATGGGTCGCGAGCAGGCCCGCGATCGCGCGCTCGGCCGGCTGCGGCCCGCAGAAGAACGGCAGGTCGGCTTCGCTCGGCAGGAACAGGTGGCACGCGGCGAGCATCTCGTCGAGCGCCGCGCGCATCGGGCGAAAGCTCAGCATCTCGGGCCGCACGTTCGGATCGAACGACACCTTGGCGCCGGCGCGCGCGGCCTCGATCACGCCGCGCTGCACGGCCGCGATCGCCGATTCGCTCGTCAGCGACGAACCCATCACGTGGAAGTAGCGGCAGCCGTCGAACATCGCGGTATCGACATCGGACGCATCGACGCACGCGGCCGCACTGGTGGACAGCGTGAACACGAAGCTGCGCGAACCATCGTCGCGATACGCGACGAACGCGGTGCCGGTCGGGCGCGCGACGCGACGGATGCGCGCGACGTCGACACCGTCGCGTTCGAGCCGCGCGACGATCGCGTCGCCGAATGCGTCGCGACCGACGCAGCCCGCATACGCGACGCTCGCGCCGAGCCGCGCGGCCTGGTCGGCGAAGATCGCCGGCGCGCCGCTCGGGAACGGCCCCTCGAACAGGCCCGGCGTATCGAAACCCTGGCCGCGCTCGGCGGCGACGAATTCGGCGAGCAGTTCGCCGGCGACGACGATCTCGGCCATCAGGCTAACCCTCCTCGTTCGACGGCGGCCGCGACGTTCGGGGCGGCCGCCTCATCGCAGGCCGGCCGGCGGGTGGCGCGTGCGAGCGGCATCACTTCAGCTCATCCAGTTGCCGCCGTCGACGTTCAGCGTCTGGGCGGTGATGTAATCGGCGTCGGACGACGCGAGGAACAGCGCGGCGCCCGTCAGGTCGCCCGGCACGCCCATGCGGCCGAGCGGCACGGCTTCGCCCACCAGCCGCTTCTTCTCGCCGAGCGGCCGGTTCTCGTAGCGCGCGAACAGCGCATCGACCTGCTCCCACATCGGCGTGTCGACGACGCCCGGCGCGATGCCGTTCACGTTGATCCGGTGCGGCGCGAGCGCGAGCGCGGCCGACTGCGTGTAGCTGATCACCGCGGCCTTGGTCGCGCAGTAGTGCGAAACGAGCGCCTCGCCACGACGCCCGGCCTGCGACGACATGTTGACGATCTTGCCGCCACGGCCCTGCTCGACCATCCGCTGCGCGACGGCCTGCATCAGGAAGAACAGCCCTTTCACGTTGACCGAGAACAGCCGGTCGAACACGTCCCACGATTCGTCGAGGATCGGCCGCATGTCGAACAGCGCCGCGTTGTTGAACAGGATGTCGACGCCGCCGAAGCGCTCGACCGCCGTGGTGACGATCCGCTCGATGTCGTCGCGGCGCGTGACGTCCGCGGTGACGGCCACCGCGCGGCCGGGGTTCGCCTCGATGAGCCGCGCGAGCGAGCCGCCTGCCGGCTTCAGGTCGACGAGCACGCAGCGTGCGCCCTCGTCCAGATAGCGTTGCGCGACCGCTTCGCCGATGCCGCTTGCGGCGCCCGTCAGGATCGCGACCTTGTCTTCCAGTCTCACTGGCTGTCTCCGGTTCGTTCTGCGTGTCGACGGCTGCGAGGTGAGCGAACGCTCGCGAACCGATCAATTGCTCTGTTAGTGATCGAATGATCGGATACGCGATTCGCGCTGTCAAGGCGAGGTGACGGCTTTCTATGACGCGCTGCGGCACAACGGCGCACCGCGGGGACCCGCCGCGCACGCCCGGCAAGGGCTAGCGCGCACGGTGCGGCGCAGCCGGATCGGCGATGAAGGGGACGGAGCGAGGACGGAAACGGGATTTCGCGCTGCACGGCGCGGCGATACGTTATATCATCGCCGTACTTTGTTTCATCGCGCTGCTTCACGCCATGGCTACCTCATCGTCCATTGACGCCCGGCTGTCCCGGGCCGACGCATTCGCCGCCGAGCACGGGCTCGCGTGGACGCCGCTGCGCCGCCAGGTCTACGAACGCGTGCTGGCCGCGCAGCGCCCGATCGGCGCGTACGACCTGCTCGCCGAGCTCGAGCCGCAGCGCGGCCGCGTGCCGCCCACGACCGTCTACCGCGCACTGGATTTCCTCGTCGAGCACGGCTTCATCCACCGGATCGAATCGAAGAACGCGTTCTTCGCGTGCTGCGAGATCGGCGTCCCGCACGAAGGCCAGTTCCTGATCTGCGACTCGTGCGGCGACACCGTCGAGATTCCCGGCGGCGACCTCGCGAAGCAATTGTCCGCGAGCGAGCCCGCGCACGGTTTCGAAGTCCACCACCAGGTCGTCGAGCTGAGCGGCCTGTGCGGACACTGCAAGCACAAGCCCGTGCAACGCTGACGCATCTCGCGCGGCGCACGCGCCGCCCCTTCCAACGAGGAGTTCCATGTCCATTGCCCTGAAGCGCGCGCCGCGGCGCGCCCTGTCGCCTGTCCGCTGGCTCGCCGTCGCCGCGCTGTCGCTCGCGGCGCCCGTGTTCGCGCAGGCCGCGACCGTCAACGTCGTGGCCGCCGAGAATTTCTACGGCGACGTCGCGTCGCAAATCGGCGGCAGCCACGTCGCGGTGACGAGCATCCTCAGCAATCCGGACCAGGATCCGCACCTGTTCGAAGCGAGCCCGAAGACGGCCCGCGCGCTCCAGCACGCGCAGGTGGTGATCTACAACGGCGCCAACTACGATCCGTGGATGAGCAAGCTGCTCGGCGCGTCGAAGCAGGCGAAGCGCGCGACGATCGTCGTCGCCGATCTGGTCGGCAAGAAGGCCGGCGACAACCCGCACCTGTGGTACGACCCGGCGACGATGCCGGCCGCCGCGCGCGCGATCGCGGCCGAGCTCGGCCGTGCCGACCCGGCGAACAAAGCCGAATACGACGCGAACCTGCAGAAGTTCGTCGCGTCGCTGAAGCCCGTCGACGACAAGGTCGCCGCGCTGCGCGCGCAGTACAAGGGCGTGCCGGTGACGGCCACCGAGCCCGTGTTCGGCTATATGTCCGACGCGATCGGCCTCGACATGCGCAACCAGCGCTTCCAGCTCGCGACGATGAACGACACCGAGGCGAGCGCACAGGACGTCGCCGCGTTCGAGAACGACCTGCGCAAGAAGCAGGTGCGCGTGCTGATCTACAACAGCCAGGCCGAAGAACCGATGACCAAGCGCATGCTGAAGATCGCGCGCGACGGCGGCGTGCCGACCGTCAGCGTCACCGAGACGCAGCCGGCCGGCAAGACCTTCCAGCAATGGATGGCCGGCCAGCTCGATGCGCTCTCGACCGCGCTGGCCGCCGGCAAGAAATAAACACTCCGTAACGAAATGACCGTCACTCCTCACGCACTCGCCGTCGATCGCGTCACGCTCGAGCTGGGCGGACGCACGATCCTGCGCGACGTCAGCTTCTCGATCGAACCCGGCGAATTCGTCGGCGTGCTCGGGCCGAACGGCGCGGGCAAGACGACGCTGATGCGCGCGGTGCTCGGCCTCGTGCCCGTGTCGGCCGGCACGCTGTCCGTCGGCGGCGTGCCGGTCGTGCGCGGCAACGCGTCGATCGGCTACATGCCGCAGATCCGAAGCGGCCTCGCGAACCGCCGGATGCGCGGCTACGACTTCGTCGCGATGGCCGCCGACGGCCACCGCTGGGGGCTGCCGCACACGAACGCGGCGACGCGCCGCGACGTCGACCGCGTGCTCGACCTCGTCGGCGGCCCGACGCTCGCGCGCCGGCCGCTGTCGGAACTGTCCGGCGGCGAGCGGCAGCGCCTGCTGCTCGCGCAATGCCTGCTCGGCAACCCGAAGCTGCTGCTGCTCGACGAGCCGCTGATCAGCCTCGACCCGAACCACCAGCGCGGCGTCGTCGAACTCGTGCGCAACGTGCAGCGCGAGCTCGGCATCACCGTGCTGTTCTCCGCGCACGAACTGAATCCGCTGCTGAACGCACTCGACCGCGTGCTGTATCTCGGCAACGGCGTGGCCGCGCTCGGCACCGTCGACGAGGTGATCACGAAGCCTGTGCTGTCACGGCTCTACGGTTCGCCGATCGACGTGATGCGCGTGAACGGCAAGATCTTCGTGATGTCGGGCGACGTCGAGATCGAGAAGCACGATCACGAACACGAGGACGACGACGGTCACTCGCACGGCGGTGGCGGCGGCCACGGCCATCACCACCACGGACACGCTCATCCCGGGCATTCGCACGATGTTTGAATACGACTTCATGATCAACGCCTTCGCGGCGTCGGGAATCGTCGCGGTGCTCGCGGGCATCGTCGGCTATTTCCTGGTGCTGCGCGGGCAGACCTTCGCCGGCCATGCGCTGTCGCACGTCGGCTTCACCGGCGCGACGGGCGCGGTGCTGCTCGGCATCTCGCCGATCTGGGGGATGGTCGGCTTCACGCTCGCGGCCGGGATCGGGATGGGCGCGCTCGGCGAGAAGCTCGCGGGCCGCGACGTCGCGATCGGCGTGATCCTGTCCGGCGCACTCGGCTTCGGCCTGCTGTTCCTGCATTTCTATACGTCGTTCGCGACGCAGGTCACCGCGCTGCTGTTCGGCAACGTGCTCGCGGTGAGCCACGACACGCTCGCGGTGCTCGCCGGCATCGGCGCGGTGAGCCTGCTCGCGCTCGCGCTGATCGCACGGCCGCTGCTGTTCGCGTCGCTGCAGCCCGAACTGGCCGAAGCCAAGGGCGTGTCGCTGCGCACGGTGTCGATGCTGTTCCTCGCGGTGTGCGCGCTCGCGGTGGCCGCGGCGACGCAGATCGTCGGCGTGCTGCTGGTGTTCACGCTGCTGGTCGGGCCGGCTGCCGCCGCGCAGAACGTGACGACGCGGCTGTCGACCGGCGTGCTGCTCGCCGCGCTGTTCGCGCTGTTCGAAGCGTGGCTCGGCATCGTGCTCGCGTATCACACCGACTGGCCGACGAGCTTCTGGATCACCGCGCTGTCGGCACTCGTGTACGGCGCGAGCCTGTTGCGGCGCCACTGAGCACCGCCTGGCGGATCGCCGCCCGAAGGAAATAAAAAACGCCGGCGTGCCCGAGGGCAGCGCCGGCGTTTTTTTCATGCGCCCGCGATCGCGCGGTGCGGCGTGTGCCGCGGTGTGCGTTAGCGGCCCCCCTTCCCGCTCATCGTGCGAGCACGCGCGCGTGATGCGCGAGGTGATCAGCGATGAACGTCGAGATGAAGTAGTAGCCGTGGTCGTAGCCCGGATGGCGGCGCAGCGTCAGCGGCTGGCCGGCCTTCGCGCACGCGGCTTCGAACACGTCGGGGTTCAGCTGGTTCGCGAGGAACTGGTCGGCGAGGCCCTGATCGACGAGGATACCGTCCGCGAACTTAGGCGCATCGGCGCGCGCGACGAGTTCGCTCGCGTCGTGTGCCTTCCATGCTTCACGATCGGCGCCCAGATAACCCGAGAACGCCTTCTCGCCCCACGGGCAGCGCGTCGGCGCGGCGATCGGCGCGAACGCCGACACCGACCGGTACAGGCCCGGATGGCGCAACGCGAGCGTCAGCGCACCGTGCCCGCCCATCGAGTGGCCGAAGATCCCCAACCGCGCGCCGTCGATCGGCAGCTCGGCCGCGACCAGCTCGCGCAGCTCGCCCGTCACGTACGACTCCATCCGGTAATGCGCGGACCACGGCGCCTCGGTCGCATCGACGTAGAAGCCCGCGCCGACGCCGAAGTCCCACGCATCGGTCTCGCCCGGCACGCCCGCGCCGCGCGGGCTCGTGTCGGGCATCACGAGCGCGAGGCCGTGCTGCGCCGCGTATTGCTGCGCGCCGGCCTTGATCGCGAACGTCTCGTCGGTGCACGTGAGCCCCGCGAGATAGAACAGCGCCGGCACGCGGCCGTGCGCGGCCTGCGGCGGCAGGTACACCGAGAACTTCATCGGCAGGCCGATGGCCGCCGAATCGTGACGGTAGAAACGCTGCTCGCCGCCGTGGCATGCGTGCGAGGAAACGAGTTCGAGCATCGCGGTGCGCTCCCGGTCAGTACAGCACGACCGAGCGGATCGACTCGCCGGCCTTCATCAGGTCGAAGCCTTCGTTGATCCGCTCGAGCGGCAGCGTGTGCGTGATGAGGTCGTCGATGTTGATCTTGCCTTCCATGTACCAGTCGACGATCTTCGGCACGTCGGTGCGGCCGCGCGCGCCGCCGAACGCCGAACCCTTCCACTCGCGGCCGGTCACGAGCTGGAACGGACGCGTGCTGATTTCCTCGCCGGCTGCCGCCACGCCGATGATGAACGACTGGCCCCAGCCCTTGTGCGTGCACTCGAGCGCCTGGCGCATCAGCTTCACGTTGCCCACGCATTCGAACGAGTAGTCCGCGCCGCCGTCGGTCAGCTGCACGATGTGGTCGACCACGTTCTCGACTTCGTTCGGGTTGATGAAGTGCGTCATCCCGAACTTCTTCGCGAGCTCGACGCGCTTCGGGTTGATGTCGACGCCGATGATCTTGTCCGCGCCGACCATCTTCGCGCCCTGGATCACGTTCAGGCCGATGCCGCCGAGGCCGAACACGACGACGTTCGCGCCCGCCTCGACCTTCGCCGAGTACACGACCGCGCCGACGCCCGTCGTCACGCCGCAGCCGATGTAGCAGATCTTGTCGAACGGCGCGTCCTCGCGCACCTTCGCCACCGCGATCTCCGGCACGACGATGTAGTTCGAGAACGTGGACGTGCCCATGTAGTGGAACAGCGGCTTGCCGTCGAGCGAGAAGCGCGACGTCGCGTCGGGCATCAGCCCCTTGCCCTGCGTCGCGCGGATCTTCTGGCACAGGTTGGTCTTGCGCGACAGGCAGAACTTGCACTCGCGGCATTCCGGCGTGTAGAGCGGGATCACGTGGTCGCCCTTGCGCAGGGTGCCGACGCCGGGGCCGACGTCGACCACGACACCCGCGCCTTCATGGCCGAGGATCGCCGGGAAGATCCCTTCCGGATCGGCGCCCGACAGCGTGTAGTAGTCGGTGTGACAGATGCCCGTCGCCTTCACCTCGATCAGCACTTCGCCGGCGCGCGGCCCTTCCAGATCGACTTCCTCGATCGTCAGCGGCGCGCCCGCCTTCCATGCAATCGCTGCTTTCGTCTTCATCGTGTGACTCCTGTCTGTGTGTGAGGTCGGCCCGGGTCGGCGCATCAGCGCTCATGTCGGCCGGCGTGGGTGCATGAGCACCGGCGCCGGTTCCATGCTTCACCGGGTTCCAGGCAAAGCGGTTGAAGCCGTGCCGCGCGGCATCGCGCACGGCACGGCAAAAGAATCTCGTGCTCGTCATGATGGCCGGTCCGGCCGCGCATCGCGTGCGGGAAACGGTCGCCGGCTTGCCACGATGCGTCATCGCTGGCGCAAAAGAACAAGTGTTCGAGTTTAAACGCCCGTCGTGAACCATGCATCCGTTCGCGCATACAGATCGACGAAGCGTGCGTGGCGCGCGGCCAGCGCGCGATCGCCGCGCGGCGCGGCAACCGGCGACGCGGACGGCGCCAGCGCGTGCAGCGCGTCCTCCCGCCAGTGCCCGATCGCGACGCCCGCGAGCAGCGCGGCGCCGCGCGTCGCGGCGTTCGGGCAGTCGATCGCGTGGAGCGACGCGCCCAGCGCATCGGCCAGCAGTTGGCGCCAGCGCGGATCGACCGAGCCGCCGCCCGCGAGACGCAGCATCGCGACCGGATCGCCGCGCTCGGCGTCGCGGATCGCATCGAGCCCGGCGCGCAACGCGAACGCGACGCCTTCGAACGCAGCGCGCATCATCGCGCCGCGCGTGTCGCCGAGCCCGAGGCCGAGCCAGCCGCCGCGCGCATCGGGGTTCATCCACGGCGAACGCTCGCCCGTCAGGTACGGCAGGAAGCACAGGCGTTCCGACGCCGCGTGGGCGAACGCGTCGTCATACGCATCGGCCCACTGCGCGTAGCCGAGCCAGCCGCGCACGGCTTCGAGCGCGAGCCCGACGTTCTGCATCGCGGCCATCGTGTAATAGCCGCCGGCCGCCGCACGATAGCGATGCAGCCCGCGTCGCGCGGGCGGCAGCGCATCCGCGAGCACGACGATCTGGCCGCCGCTGCCGGTCGTCAGCAGCGCGTCGCCGGCGGCGGCAAGCCCGCTACCGAGCGCCGCGCATGCGGTGTCGGCCGCACCCGTCGCCAGCGGCACACCGGCCGGCAGGCCAAGCGCTGCGGCAGCCTGCGCGCCGAGCGTGCCGCAGCGCGCGCTCGACGGAAGGACCGGTGCGAACCGGTCGGCAGGCAGGCCGAGCGCGTCGATCAACGCGAGATCCCATGCACCGTCGGGTGTCGCGAGCGCGGTCGCGCACGCGTCGCTCGGGTCGGCGGCGACGTCGCCGCCCAGCGCGATGCGCAACCAGTCTTTCGGCTGCACGGCCCAGCGCGCGGCGCGCAGCGCTTCGGGTTCATGCGTGGCCAGCCAGCGCAACAGCGGGCCGGCCATGCCCGGTGCAACGGGGTTGGGTGCGACGGGCAAGCCGTCCGTGTGCCAATCGCCCGCCTCCGCTTCGCGCACCGCGCGTGTGTCGGGCCACAGCAGCGCGGGCCGCACCGGCTGCCCGGCCGCGTCGATCAGCACGACGCCGTGCATCTGCCCCGAGAACCCGATCGCCGCGACCTGCGCACGCTCGTCGGCCGGCAGCCGCGCGGCCGCGCGCACGAGCGCCTGCCACCACGTATCCGGCGCGATCTCCGCCCAGCCGGGCTGCGGCGACGACAGCGCATAAGGTTCGCTCGCGACCGCCCGCTCGACGCCGTCGGCATCGAGCGTGACGAGTTTGACGGAGCCGGTGCCGAGGTCGATTCCGAGCAGGCGCATGACGTGAGGGCGAATTCGAATGAACGGATGTCGATGATAACGGGATCGTGATGCGCGCCCCGTTTTTTGCCGCTACCGCGGCAGGCCGAACACGCGGTCGCCGGCCGGGTTCCACCCGGCTGCACCTTGCGGGCAAAAGCGGCCGTTCGCGGGTTAACCCGGCACGATTTTTCCCAGGCACTTTTTGCCACTATGCCGGCCGCCCGATACACACCATAAAGCGGCCTATATTTGACACGGGGGCCAGCGCTATTTTGAAGGGCTATAAAACCGGGGAACCTCACTCCTGCGGCTGTTTCCCGATGATCGACACCCTGTTCCATGCCGAAATGGCATATCGAACCAGCAAAGAACGGAATAGAACCCAGCACTCTTGTTGCATGGATTCATTCCGAATAATTTCGTATCACCCCGAAAACAAGATCATGGAGTGAGACAGATGCAATCGAACACGGTCCATCCGTGCGATGAGGTGCTGCCGACCGGCAAGCTGGTAACGCTTGGCCTGCAGCACGTCCTCGTCATGTACGCCGGCGCTGTCGCCGTGCCGCTTATCGTCGGCGCCGCGCTCAAGCTGCCGAAAGACCAGATCGCGTTCCTGATCAGCGCCGATCTGTTTTCGTGCGGCGTCGCCACGCTGATCCAGACGCTTGGCCTGTGGATCTTCGGGATCCGCCTGCCCGTCATCATGGGCTGCACGTTCGCGGCAGTCGGCCCGATGATCGCGATCGGCACCAACCCCGGCCTCGGCATCCTCGACATCTTCGGCTCGACCATCGCGGCCGGCATCATCGGCATCGTGCTCGCGCCGATGATCGGCAAGCTGTTGCGGTTCTTCCCGCCCGTCGTCGTCGGCACCGTGATCGCGGTGATCGGGCTGTCGCTGATGGAGGTGGGCATCAACTGGGCGGCCGGCGGCGTCGGCAACCCCGAATACGGCAGCCCCGTCTATCTCGGCCTGTCGCTGCTCGTGCTCACGCTGATCCTGCTGATCAACAAGTACGGCCGCGGCTTCATCGCGAACATCTCGGTGCTGCTCGGCATCGTCGCCGGCTTCGCGATCGCCTTCGCGATCGGCCGCGTGAATACCGATGGCGTCGCGCACGCACCGTGGGTCGGCTTCGTGATGCCGTTCCACTTCGGCCTGCCGCACTTCGACCCGCTGTCGATCGTGACGATGGTCACGGTGATGTTCGTCACGTTCATCGAATCGACCGGCATGTTCCTCGCGGTCGGCGACATGGTCGATCGCCCGGTCAACCAGGAGCGCCTCGTGCGCGGCTTGCGTGTCGACGGTCTCGGCACGCTGATCGGCGGCATCTTCAACTCGTTCCCGCATACGTCGTTCTCGCAGAACGTCGGCCTGATCGGCGTGACGGGCGTGAAGAGCCGTTTCGTGTGCGCCACCGGCGGCGTGATCCTCGTGCTGCTCGGCCTGTTCCCGAAGATGGCGCAGGTCGTCGCCTCGGTGCCGCCGTTCGTGCTCGGCGGTGCGGGCATCGTGATGTTCGGGATGGTGGCGGCGAACGGCATCAAGGTGCTGTCGAAGGTCGACTTCGTGAACAACTCGCACAACCTGTTCATCGTCGCCGTGAGCGTCGGCATGGGTCTCGTGCCGGTCGTGTCGCCGCACTTCTTCTCGAAGCTGCCGCCCGCGCTCGCGCCGATCCTGCACAGCGGCATCCTGCTCGCCTCGGCGACGGCCGTGATCCTGAACATCGTGTTCAACGGCGTGAAAGGCGAGAAGGACGCACGCTGCGACATCCGTCGCGCCGGACACGACTTCGACGGCCGTCCCGCCGACGTGCACCACTGATCGCCTCGCGCCGGACGACGGCGCGGAGAAGCGGTAACGAAAAACGCCACGGCATGCCGTGGCGTTTTGTTTTGCGGGTGCGGGAAGCTGCGCGGTGATCGGTCGGACAGCTGGGCGTTCGGACAGGCGGACAGCTGGACGGTCGAACGGCGGAACAGGCGGTGGCGCGTGAAAGCGGGTCGCCCGCGGGCGCGGCGCGATGATGCCGAGTCGCCAAGCAGGATGGCTGGTCCGACGCTATAAGCGGCACCAGAATCCGATACGCGCATCGTCACCCCAACCGTTTTCGCGCCGCACGAATCGACTACGCAAAAGAAAACGCCACGGACTTTCGTCCGTGGCGTTTTCGATTCCGCAACCAGCCGGTTCGAAGGACAAGCACGATCGAAACCGCGCCTGCCCCTCCTTGCGCTTACCCGTTCGTCGCCGTTGCCGACGCAGGCGCCGGAGCGGCCGCCTTGTCGTAGTCGACCGGTGCATCCGGCGCGCGCGGCGTTTCGCCGGCCCGCTCGATCCACCCGCCGCCCAGCGAACGGTACAGGTTGACCAGGTTGGTCCAGCGTGCCAGGCGCGCATTGATCAGCGACTGCTGCGCCGAATACAGGTCCGTCTGCGCGGTCAGCACCGACAGGTAGCTGTCGACACCGTTCTTGTAACGCAGGTCCGACAGGTCGAAACGTCGCTGCTGCGCATGCTCGTTGCGCTCCAGCGCCGCGATCTGCTGGTCGTACGTGCCGCGTGCGGCCAACCCGTCCGCCACGTCGCGGAACGCCGACTGGATCGCCTTCTCGTAGTTCGCGATCTCGATGCGCTTCTGCACGTGCGCAAGATCGAGGTTCGCGATGTTCGAGCCGCCTTCGAAGATCGGCAACGCAATGCTCGGCGCGAACGACCATGCCGCCGTGCCGGCCTTGAACAGGCCGCCGAGCGTCGGGCTCGCGGTGCCGAACGCGGCCGTCAGCGAGATCTTCGGGAAGAACGCCGCGCGTGCCGCACCGATGT
>NZ_JAIZQO010000011.1:0-373186 GCF_020419725.1 Burkholderia sp. AU38729
CAGGCACACCGAAGCAGGCACACCGAAGCAGGCACACCGAAGCAGGCACACCGAAGCAGGCACACCGAAGCAGGCACACCGAAGCAGGCACACCGAAGCAGGCACACCGAAGCAGGCACACCGAAGCAGGCACACCGAAGCGCCTGTATTCACCGCGCCGCGAATCGCAGGATCCTCATGCCCGGCAGTCGCCCGCTTTATGCGCATAAACCAACCGGCCTGCAGCGCCATCGGCTACACCCTTTGCGGACCGAACCCCATCGTATTGGCCAGGCGCGCGGACCTTTATTCACCATCCCGCGATAGAGTTCCGCGCGCCTTTATGCGCATAAACCCACCAATTCATTGAAGCGCGTCCCGACCAGCACTCCCCTTTCGCGATCCATCGCACCGCATCATCCGTCGGCCTCTACGAAGCAGCGAATCCGCGCCCGGTCTCCCGATTACTCGTCGCCTGCCCCGCCAAGCCCCCAATACAGACCTGGCTACAATACAGGGCTCTACCCTCCAGGCCTGAAAGATGATCACGATCTACCACAACCCCCGATGCTCGAAGTCGCGCGAGACGCTTGCGTTGGTCGAGTCGCTGAATACCACCGGTGCGCCGTTGAATGTCGTCGAGTACCTGAAGACGCCGCCGACGGTCGAGGAACTCGAAGCGCTGCATCGGCAGCTTGGCCGACCGGTTCGCGACATGCTGCGCGACGGTGAGGAACCGTACAAGGCGCTGAATCTGGCCCGCGCCGATCTGACCGATGCGGAAGCCTATGCGGCAATTGCCGCTCATCCGATTCTGTTGCAACGACCCATCGTCGTTTACCGCGGCAAGGCCGCCATCGGCCGGCCGCCCGAATCGGTGCAGGCGCTGTTCGAATAATTCTTGCCCGCCGTATTTTTCTGATTGCGTCAGCCCAGCGCAAGCATTAGCACGAGCATCGGCAATTGAAGCCAGCTCGATCACCGGGCGGCCCGCCACTACGGCCCGGACGATCGCCGTCGAGCGATCCGGGCTTAGCCTTCCCCGGACGACACACCATCATCATCCGGGGCAGGCCCCCGCCCCGCCGCCGCTTTCGCGGCCGTCCGCAGCAGCGCGATCTGCCCGCGATAGGCTCTGCAGCCACTGCAGGTCGGCAGGTGTATGCGCACCTGCAGGCGCTCATGCAGGGTCAGATGCCGGTCGAGCGCATCCGACAGCAGTCGCGTCACGTCAGTACATTTCCCCGGCAGCATCTTCGGTCGTTAATCCTTGTTCGCTCAGGCAGGTTCGCAGGCGCGTGCGCGCCCGGTAAAGCAGCACGCTGCAATGATTCGTCGTCAGCGTCAATTCGCTGCAGATGTCCGTCATTTCGAAGTCGAGGAATTCGCGCATCATGAACACGCGCCCGATCTGCTCCGGCAGGTGATCGAGGCAGGCCTCGAACAGCGTCCAGAACTGCTGCTGCTGCAACAGCGTTTCGGGGCGTGGCCACGGTCGCGGTTTCGCATGCGCGGCCCAGTGCCCGTTTTCCTTGAACAGCTCGCGATCGAGCACCGATTCGCCGTCGAGCTCGGCATCGAGCGCGGACAGGCTCACCGTCCGCTGCCGCGCGCGCAGCACGTCGATCAGCTTGTTGCGCAGGATGCCGAACACCCAGGTCTTGTGCGCCGACAGCCCGGCGAAATCGCCCGCATGCGACCACGCGGCGGCGAGTGCTTCCTGCACGGCGTCTTCGGCCGCATCGGCATCACGGAGCTGGAGCCGCGCGAAGCGCAGCAGGTCGCGCCGCAGTTGCGCGAGATAAACGGGATCGTCGTAGGCGGACGGCATGAATGGGTTGCAAGTCTCGAAGCGATCGCGCGTGCGCCACAGGGCAGGCGCATCGCTGTGCGAGCAGCTTACTGGGCGCGGTGCCGGCCTGCAATGCATGTTCCGTCACGAATTCACGAAACCGGCCTGCGCGCTGCGCTATGCTTGCCGAACCCTGTGTCGCGGGTCGGCAACGACTCGCGGTAGGCAATCTGTAATGTCAGAGCATAACGGCCGAGTTATCCACAATTTCTGTGGAAAACCTTGTGGAAAGTCGGCCGGACGGCCCCGTGGGGCGGTTCGCGGGCTGGCTTGCCTATAAACAGACCTTTGTCGCCCGTTCGGAAGTAATCGATCCGATTCCTCACTCACCGGAAGGAGAATGTCATGTCCTATCGCATCGCTGTGGTCGTCGGCAGCCTGCGTCGCGCTTCGTGGAACCGCGCGCTCGCACACGCCGTGATCTCGCTCGCCCCCGCCGATTTCTCGTTCGAGTTCGTCGAGATCGGCGAGCTGCCGCTATACAGCCAGGACTACGACGCGGATTTCCCGGAAGTCGCGAAGCGCTTCAAGCAGTCGATCGAGGCCGCCGACGCGCTGCTGTTCTTCACGCCCGAGTACAACCGCTCGATTCCGGGCGTGCTGAAGAATGCGCTGGACTGGGGCTCGCGCCCGTGGGGTTCCAACTCGTGGTCGGGCAAGCCGGGTGCCGTGCTCGGCACGTCGCCGGGTGCGACGGGCACCGCGCTCGCGCAGCAGCACCTGCGCAACGTGCTCGCGTATCTCGACGTGAAGACGCTCGGGCAGCCCGAGATGTTCATCAAGCACGATCCGGCGCGCATCGACGACCAGGGCCAGATCGTCAGCGAAGACACCCGCAAGTTCCTGCAGGGCTTCGTCGATCGCTACACGGGCTGGGTGCGCTTGCTGAAGTCGGCCTGAGCGCCCCACCCGATCACGCCGCCGGCACCGGCGCGGGCCCGCACGCAGCGGGTCACGTGCCGGCGTGCCGCGCGTGTCGTGCATCGCGCGCTTCACGGATGCCCAGCAGGATCTCGTCGAGCAGCGCGATGTCGAACGGCTTCGACAGCACGCGGACGTTGACGGTGCGCGTGCGGTCGAGCTCCTCCGCGTAACCCGTGACGAGTATCACGGGCAGTTTCTCCGGCCGTTGTTCGACCGCTTCGGCGAGGTCGATGCCGTTCAGGCGGCCCGGCATGTGGATATCCGAAATCACGAGATCGAACGCGTCGTTCGCGGCCGAGCCTTCGATCAGGCGCAACGCGTCGTCGGCGGTGGGCGCGTAGGTCACCCGGTGCCCGAGCAGCGACAGTAGCGCTTCGGTCCCGGCCGCGACTTCGCCGTTGTCCTCGACGAGCAGCACATGCAGCCCGGCGAGCGCCCCCGCCCCCGCATCGTGCACGACCGCCGGCGGCCGCGCGACGACATCCTCGACGCGTGCGCGCGGCAGGTAGAGGCGCACCGACGTGCCGGCGCCGACCGCGCTGTCGATCGTCGCGAGGCCGCCCGAGCGTTCGCAGAACGCGAACACCTGCGGCAGGCCGAGCCCCGTCCCCATCCCCTGCGCCTTCGTCGTGAACAGCGGCTCGAACGCACGCGCGAGCACGTCGGGCGCCATGCCCGAACCCGTGTCGTCGAGCGAGATCTGCACGAAATCGCCGGTGAGCGGAAAACCGTCTTCGCGACGCAGCGTCACGTTGCGCGCGCCGACGGTGAAGCGGCCGCCGGTCGTCATCGCGTCGCGCGCGTTGACCGCGAGGTTGATCACCGCGAGCTCGAGCTCCGCGACGTCGACGCGGATCGGCCAGACACCCGGCTCGATCGCGACGACCAGCGACGATTTCGAGCCGAGCGATGTCTTCAGCAATTCGCGGCACGTGCCGAGCCATTGCCCGACGTCGATCGTTTCGTTGTGCAGCGGCTGCTTGCGCGCGACACCGAGGAGCTGGCGCGTGAGCGACTGCCCGTTCTTCAGCGCGCGCTCGATCGCGCCGAGTTCCTTGTCGAGATGCTGGACCCCGCGCCGCCGCGCGATCTGCACGTTGCTCGAGATGATCATCAGCAGGTTGTTGAAGTCGTGCGCGACGCTGCCGACGAGATTGCCGAGCGCCTGCATCTTGCGCGACTGCCGGTACGCGGATTCGATCGAGCGCCGCATCGACGCTTCGGCCTGCCAGCGGTCCCACGCCTCCTCTTCCGCCTTCAGCCGCTTGAGCGACAGCCAGATCACGGACCACAGCGCGACCGACGGCGCGAACATCGAGATGAACAGCACGCTCAGGTGTTCGTACCATTCATGCCAGATCGCCGACGTGCGGTACGCGCATGTCACGTAGACGGGATAGCTGCCGACCTGGCGATACGCGACGATCTCGCTGCTCGCGCCGTCGTGGCGCACGCGCACGACGCCGGCGCGCGGATCGTTGCGCGCGTCGCCGAACGTGACGGCGCGATCGGTGTGCGCGAGTGCCGGCGGCGGCGGATACGACGCGATCACCGCGCCGTCCGAGCGCGCGAGCGCCATCGTCATCGGCGTGCTCGCGCCGCCGAGCAGGTCGCGGTAGAACGCGTTGAAATACGACGACTTCAGCGCGATCGACACCATCCCGGCGAACGAACCGTCGCTATGGCGCCGCGCGACGCCCGTGTTGAACACGGGAATGTTCTCGAGCTTGAGCGGCCCCATCATCAGCCGCGAGATGTGTTCGATGACCTTGCCGTCGCGGATGCCGGCGAAGTCGTCGCGGTTCGCGATCGACGCGTAGGGCGCCGGATAGTAGAGGCTGTTCGCGAGCAGCATCCCGCTCGCGCCGAAGATCGACACGGCGGCCACCTGCGGATAGCCGCCGCCGATCGTGTTCAGCGCTTCGTGGATGTCGGACTCCCGGTTGCGCACGGTCGCGTCGTCCATGTCCTGCACGAGATCGACGATGCGCGCATCGAGCGTCTCGCTCAGGTCGAACACCTTGAGCGCGTGCTCCTCGGCCACCCGCACCGTGCGCATCGTCACGTCGCTCGCGGCGGCCTCGCGCGTCTTCAGGTCGTTGTACGCCATCACCACGACGTAGATGCACGGCAGCACGATCGCCGCGACGAGCAGCACGATCAGCGTCATGCGACGCACCGCGAAATCGTGCTCGGGCGCACCGGCCGCATAGTTGCCGTCGTCCTGCCAGTCGTCGGCGGGCGGGGAGGCGGGAGCGTGGGAATCGGCGGGCCGGTTGGACATCATCGAGGAAGCGGGCGAGGCAGAGGTGCCTGCCATCATAAACGAGTTGCGACGGCCCGCCGCACGGCCCCGGACGCCAGCCATCCTGTTGGTTTCGACAGGGGGAAATTGTCAGATTGAAAACGCGACGAATCCGGCAGCGCAAACGTACACAAGGAAAAATTTTGCGTACTTATCTCGAAAATGGTCGTGCCTGTTTTCGGAATGGCGCGTGTTCGGACCAATTCTGTTCGAAATGCTGAAAATGGCGAGTTGCATCGCCTCCGGTTTACTCAGAGAATCGCGCCTTGCTTTCCCTATGACAGATATATGCGCCCGCCGGTGTTCGCCGCGCGGTGCGTCGCGCGCACTCCGCGTCGCGGCGCCCGCGCGCGGCCGCCAGACGGTTGCCCGCACACCCGAACGCATGGCGCCTAAAGAAGTGCGCCGCGCGGTCGTTAACGCGAGAGAGACCATTCCGTATACCGCATCGCCCCATGCCTTTGCCGATTGTAATTGCCGACGATTCGCTGCTCGCTCGCAAACTTCTGACAAAGGCGCTGCCGGGAGGCTGGGACGTCGAAGTCGCGTATGCCGCGAATGGTCGAGAGGCCTTGGCGCTCTATCGTGACGGCAAAGCTTCCGTAATGTTTCTGGACCTGACGATGCCCGACATGAGCGGATATCAGGTCCTGGAGACACTGCGCCACGAAGATCTGAACACGTTCGTGATCGTGGTATCCGCCGATATTCAGCCGCAGGCGCAAGCACGCGTGCGCGAATTGGGCGCGATCGCATTCGTAGCCAAGCCCGTGACGTCGGAGGCATTGCTGCCCATTCTCAAGGAGTATGGGTTGTATGCCTGACTCGGTGTTCACGGCGGAGCAACGCGACGCGTTGCAGGAGATCGCCAACCTCGCAATGGGCCGCGCCGCCGCGCGGCTCGCGTTGTTGCTCGGGCACTTCATCGAGCTGTCGGTGCCGCGCGTGCGGGTCGTGAAAGCGACCGACGCGGGCGACGCGCTGCGCGAGATGACGGGCATTCACGACAACGTGACCGCCGTGCGCCAGGGTTTTCGTTCCGACATCAAGGGCGAGGCGATCGTGTTGTGCCGCACCGCGAGCATCGCGCGGCTCATGTCGGTCGTCGACCGCACGTTCGGCGATGGCGTGTACGGCGGGATGGCGACCCCCGACGAAGTCGTGTTCGACGTCGCGAACGTGCTGATGGGCGCGTGCGTCGCGTCGATCCTCGACGAGCTCGGCCGCAAGCCCGTGTTCTTTCCGCCGGGGCTGCTCGGCGCGAACGTGTCGTTCGACGACGTATTCCAGCCGACCGAGCTGGCCTGGAGCGTGGCATTGCTGCTGGAAGTGAACTTCGGGCTCGAGGACCACGCGTTCCGCGCCCACTTCGTGATGCTGATGGCCGAGGATTCGATCCGGCTGATGGGCGACGCGCTCGACGCGTTGCTGTCCGCGCTATGACGGCCGCCACCTCGTCGCTGAGCGACCTCGTGATCGAGCGGGTGGGCTTCGGCCTGTTCGTGCTCGACCGCGCGATGACCGTGCTGATGTGGAATCGCTTCATGCAGGACCACAGCGGCATCCCGGCCGCGGACGTGATCGGCCGCAACCTGTTCGACTGCTTTCCCGACCTGCCGCGCGCGTGGCTGTCGCGCAAGCTCGAGAGCGTGTTCCAGCTCGGCAGCTTCGCGTTCAGCTCGTGGGAGCAGCGGCCCTACCTGTTCCGCTTCGAGCACGACCGGCCGATCACGGGCGGGGTCGACTACATGCAGCAGGACTGCACGTTCATGCCGCTCACGCGCGGCCGCGACGTCGAAGCCGTGTGCGTGACGATCTCGGACGTCACGCATGTGAGCGTGATGCAGCGCGAGCGCGAGGAAGCGGTCGCGAAGCTGCGCGAGCACGCGAATCGCGACGGCCTGACCGGCATCGCGAACCGGCGCTTCTTCGAGGCGCGGCTCAGCGACGAATTCGCGCGCTGGCAGCGCTATGGCGGCGACCTGTCGGTGCTGCTGTTCGATCTCGACCACTTCAAGACGATCAACGACCGCTTCGGGCATGCCGCCGGCGATGCCGTGCTGCGCGAGACCGCGCGTCGCGTCGCGTCGATCGTGCGTGCGCAGGATACGTTCGGCCGCTTCGGCGGCGAGGAATTCGCGCTGCTGCTGCCGTGCACGAATCTCGACGAGGCGATGCTCGTGGCCGACAAGGTGCGCGATGCGATCGGCAGCGTGCCGGTCGATGCCGAGGGGGTCAGCGTGCCGGTGACGGCGAGCGTCGGCGGCGCGTGTGCGAAGGCGGGCGCGCCGACCAGCGACGTGCTCGTCAACGAGGCCGACGCCGCGCTCTATCGCGCGAAGCGGCTCGGGCGCGACCGGTCGGTCGCGTATGCGTAGGTGGCGCATACGCCCCGCCGTGCGCGGAGCGTATGCGCCGGGCGCGTGCCGCGCTCAGCTTTTCGCGATGTCGGCCAGGACGCCGGCGAGCACGGCCGGCTGCGACATGAACGGCGAATGGCTGCTGTCGAGCTGGTGCACGTGGGTCGGGTTGCCGGGCGCGAACGCGTCGGCTTCGTCGATGAAGCGCTGTTGCAGCGCGGGCAGGATCACGCGATCCTGCAGGCACTTGATGTAGTGACGGTCGATCGCGCCCCAGCGTGCGGCCGTCGTCGGGATCGCGGTCGCGAACGGCGCGGCCGGCACGTCGCAGCTCATCAGGTTCGCGACGGCCTCGAAGTCGGCCTGCGGCACGTCGTCGTACAGCGCGCGCTTCGCGAGCTCGCGATAGGCGGCGTCGCCGCTGCGCGGATCGATGCGCAGCGCACCGGCGACGCGCGGGCTCGCCAGCATCAGCGGGCCGAGCATTTCACCCTTGTTTTCAGGGGCGCGCACGTAGTCGAGGCCCGGCACGCCCGACGCGGGCATGAAGGCCGCGAGATAGACGATCTTCGCGATCTTGTCCGGCGCGCGTTCGGCGGCCGCCGTGATCGCGAGGCCGCCCATGCTGTGCCCGACGAGCACGACCCTGCCGCGGCCGAGTGCGTACGCGTCGTCGACCGCCTGCATCACCTGCGTGGCGTAATCGTCGAGCGTCGTGTTCGCGACCGGCGACGGCTCGGCGCCGAACGCGTCCTTGTCGAGCGGGCGTGCGAAGTAGGAAGCGGGAAAACGGGCGTTGATGCCGTGCGCGGGCAGGTCACGCGCGATCGACAGGTGGCCGCGCGCGGCCAGCGCGGCCGCGACGTGCGCGTAGCACCACGCGCCGTGCCAGGCGCCGTGCACGAGCACGAAAACGGGATGATCGGACTGCGGGGTGGCGCTTGCGTTCGTCTCCATGGTGTCCGGGTCTTCAGATCTTGAGAAAGGTGTCATCTTAGACGAACCCGTGTGCGCCCTGACGGGCCGGATTCGATCCGTCCCTCTTGTCTCGTACAGGCCACATTTCGTTCGTATCTGATTTGAATTTATCGCGAAGCACGCTAATTTGTTGCTTTGCCTGCGATTGCGCCCCATGAACGTCGACTATCTCTTCTACCGGAGGCCGGACAAGCCCGGCCCCTATTCGCTCGACGACCTCGGCGACATCGCGCCGGCGATCGGCCCGGGCGACCTGGTGCGTGCGGGCATCGCACGCGTGTTCGCGCAGATCGACTGGCAGGAATCGCCCGATGTGCCGGGCGCGTGGTTCGGCACGGGCGGCGCGACATTCCAGTTCACTACGGAGCCCGACGGCCGCGTGACGAGCTTCATGGGCTCGCGCCTCGAACGCCGCTCGATGCTGCAGCTCACCCACGAAATGGGGCTCATTGCGCTCGACCTGCAACGCGACATCGTCTACGGCTGACGCGCCGCCGGCGCCGAGGCCCGCCCGGGCCGGCCGCGCTTGCCGGCCAACGGCTTCCGGCATGCCGCCGCACGTGGCGCGTGTCCGCCATCGAACTTCAAAGATTGCTATACTTTCGCCCAATTCCGGCTTCCGGCCGGTAATTTGTGCCTGTCTGTGTCGATCGTTCGCATATCTCGCACGCATTTGACACCCTGACCATCCCAGCCGGGCATGGCTTCTTCAATCGCCCCGCGTGGGTGTCTCCGTGGAGCTCGTCTTGGCCGTTTCCCATTCCGTCGTGGACGAACAAGAAACCGACGCCGCTGCCGTCACATCGGGCAGTTCTTTCTATCTTGCGATGCGCATCCTGCCGGCTGCGCAGCGCGATGCGATGTTCCAGGTCTACGCGTTTTGCCGCGCGGTCGACGACATCGCCGACAGCGACCTGCCGCGCGCCGAGCGCCACGCGGGCCTCGACCGCTGGCGCGCGGACATCGACGCGTGCTTCGCCGGCCGCCCGCCGCGCCACCTGGCCGCGCTCGATCGCGAGATCCGTGCATTCAACCTGCAGCGCGACGACTTCCACGCGATGATCGACGGGATGGCGATGGATGCGGTCGAAGACATCTGCGCGCCCGACGAACCGACGCTCGACCTCTTCTGCGATCGCGTGGCGAGCGCGGCCGGCCGGCTGTCGGTGAGGATTTTCGGGATGCCGAAAGCCGAAGGGATCAAGCTGTCGCATCACCTCGGCCGCGCGCTGCAACTGACGAACATCCTGCGCGACATCGACGACGATGCGGCGATCAACCGTTGCTACCTGCCGCGCGAGTTGCTTGCGCGCGAAGGCATCGCGATCACCGACCCGGCGACGATCGTGCGCGATCCGGCGCTGCCGCGCGTGTGCGCGACGCTCGTCGAGCGCGCGCTCGAGCACTTCCGCCAGGCCGACGCGGTGATGGACACCTGCGCGCGTGCGCAGGTGAAGGCGCCGCGCATCATGTCGGGCGCGTATCGCTGCATTCTCGAAGCCGCGATCGCACGCGGCTTTGCGTTCCCGCGCGCGCCGCTGCGCAAGCCGAAGGCGCGCATGCTGATGATCGCCGCGCGCTACGCGCTGTTCTGAGCCGACCGAGTCGATGCCCAGGACCGTCCACGTGATCGGCGCCGGCGTTGCCGGCCTGTCGGCCGCGGTCGAGTTGCAACGCCGCGGGCGGCGCATCGTGCTGCACGACGCGCACGCGCATGCGGGCGGCCGCTGCCGCTCGTGGTTCGACGGGACGCTGAACACGACGCTCGACAGCGGGCTGCACACGGTGTTCGCGGGACAGCCCGCGACGCAGCGCTACCTGCGTGCGATCGGCGCGGCCGACCAGCTCACGGGGCCCGCGCTGCCTGAATTCCCGGTCGTCGACGTCGCGTCGCAGCAGCGCTGGACGCTGCGCTTCGGCGGCGGGCGCTGGCCGTCGTGGCTGTTCGATGCCGCGTCGCGCGCGCCGGACACGACGCCGCTCGACTACCTCGCGCTCGCCCCGCTCGCGTTCGCGCGCATGGGCCGCTCACTCGCACAGACGATGCGATGCGACGGCATGCTGTGGGAACGTTGGCTGCGGCCGTATTTCCTCGGTGTGCTGAACGTCGAGCCGCGCCACGCGAGTGCCGAACTCGCGCGCGCGGCGCTGTGCAGCACGTTTTCCGCGGGCGGCCCCGCTTGCCGTCCGCTCGTCGCGCGACACGGCCTCGGCAGCGCATTCGTCGAACCGGCGCTGCGGATGCTGCAGCACGGCGGCGCGCAGATCCGGCTGAACTCGCGGCTCGACGCGTTCGAATTCGGTGCGCACGGCAACGCGGTCGATGCGGTTTCGGTCGGCGGCGAGCGGATCGATCTCGCGCCGGGCGATGCCGTCGTGCTGGCCGTGCCGCCCGAGGTCGCGCAGCCGCTCGTGCCCGAACTCACCGCGCCCGACACGTTCAGCGCGGTCGTGACCGCGTATTTCGCGGCTGAAGCGCCGGCCGGCAACCCGCTGCAGACGTCGGTGGTCAACGGTGTGGTCGATACGGTGCGCACCGGCGGCGGCCAGCTCGCGGCGACGATCCGCGACGCGGGCCGCTGGCTCGACACGCCGCGCGACACGCTCGCGCGGCGCATCTGGGAAGACGTCGCGCGCGTGACCGGCGCGAACCCGGCAACCATCCCCGCGTGGCAGCTCGTCGTCGAGCCGCGCGCGGGCTTTGCGGCGGTGCCGTCGCAGGAAATGAAGCGTCCGGCCGTGCGTACGCGCTGGACCAATCTTGTGCTGGCGGGCGACTGGATTGCCACCGGCTTGCCCGCCACGATCGAGGGTGCGATCCGCTCCGGCCAACTGGCCGCGGACGTGCTCCAGACACAGTAAGTAAAAGAGGGACCGATGAACGATCTCACCGAAATGGCTACCCTGTCCGCCGGCGCCGTGCCGGCCGGCGTCGATACGGCCGTCGCGCGTGCGACCGACGCGCTGCTGGCCGCGCAGAACGCGGATGGCCACTGGGTCTACGAACTCGAAGCCGATTCGACGATTCCCGCCGAATACGTGCTGCTCGTCCACTATCTCGGCGAGACGCCGAACCTCGAGCTCGAACAGAAGATCGGCAAGTATCTGCGCCGCATCCAGCAGGCCGACGGCGGCTGGCCGCTGTTCACCGACGGCGCGCCGAACATCAGCGCGAGCGTGAAGGCGTATTTCGCGCTGAAGGTGATCGGCGACGACGAGAACGCCGAGCACATGCAACGTGCGCGCCGCGCCATCCACGCGATGGGCGGCGCCGAGATGTCGAACGTGTTCACGCGCATCCAGCTCGCGCTGTACGGCGCGATTCCGTGGCGCGCGGTGCCGATGATGCCGGTCGAGATCACGCTGCTGCCGCAGTGGTTCCCGTTCCATCTGTCGAAGGTCTCGTACTGGGCGCGCACCGTGATCGTGCCGCTGCTCGTGCTGAACGCGAAGCGCCCGCTCGCGAAGAACCCGCGCGGCGTGCGCATCGACGAACTGTTCATCGATCCGCCCGTCAACGCCGGGCTGCTGCCGCGCCAGGGCCACCAGAGCGCCGGCTGGTTCGCGTTCTTCCGCGTGGTCGATCATGCGTTGCGCGCGGTCGACGGGTTGTTCCCGAACTACACGCGCGAACGCGCGATCCGCCAGGCCGTGTCGTTCGTCGACGAGCGCCTGAACGGCGAGGACGGCCTCGGCGCGATCTATCCGGCGATGGCCAACTCGGTGATGATGTACGACGCGCTTGGCTACGCGGAAGATCACCCGAACCGCGCGATCGCGCGCAAGTCGATCGAGAAGCTGCTCGTCGTGCACGACGATGAAGCGTATTGCCAGCCGTGCCTGTCGCCGGTGTGGGACACGTCGCTCGCCGCGCATGCGCTGCTCGAAACGCGCGACGCGCGTGCCGAGGATGCCGCGATCCGCGGCCTCGAATGGCTGCGCCCGCTGCAGATCCTCGACGTGCGCGGCGACTGGATCTCGCGCCGCCCGCACGTGCGGCCCGGCGGCTGGGCGTTCCAGTACGCGAACGCGCACTACCCGGACGTCGACGATACGGCGGTGGTCGCGGTGGCGATGGAGCGCGCGCAGCAACTCAAGCAGAACGATGCGTATCGCGATTCGATCGCGCGGGCGCGCGAGTGGGTCGTCGGGATGCAGAGCAGCGACGGCGGCTGGGGCGCGTTCGAACCGGAAAACACGCAGTACTACCTGAACAACATCCCGTTCTCGGATCACGGCGCGCTGCTCGATCCGCCGACGGCCGACGTGTCGGGCCGCTGCCTGTCGATGCTGTCGCAGCTCGGCGAGACGCCGCTGAACAGCGAGCCGGCGCGTCGCGCACTCGACTACATGCTCAAGGAACAGGAACCGGACGGCAGCTGGTATGGCCGCTGGGGGATGAACTACGTGTACGGCACGTGGACGGCACTGTGCTCGCTGAATGCGGCCGGCCTGACGCCGGACGATCCGCGCATGAAGCGCGGTGCGCAATGGCTGCTGTCGATCCAGAACAAGGACGGCGGCTGGGGCGAGGACGGCGACAGCTACAAGCTGAACTATCGCGGTTTCGAGCAGGCGCCGAGCACCGCGTCGCAAACCGCGTGGGCGCTGCTCGGCCTGATGGCGGCCGGCGAGGTGAACAACCCGGCGGTGGCGCGCGGCATCGACTACCTGATCGCCGAGCAGAACGAAGAAGGCTTGTGGGACGAGACGCGCTTCACGGCGACGGGCTTCCCGCGCGTGTTCTACCTGCGCTATCACGGCTATCGCAAGTTCTTCCCGCTGTGGGCGCTCGCCCGCTATCGCAACCTGAAGCGCGACAACACCACGCGCGTGACGGTCGGGCTGTAACGCGTGGCGCCGCAATCCACCGGCTCGCTGCCCGTCATCGCCGTGACGGGGATGGCATTCGAGGCGCGCATCGCGCGCGGCGACGGCGTCGAAGCCGTCTTTGCCGCACGGGCCGACCGCCTCGAACGCGCGCTGACCGAGGCGACCGCACGCGGTTGCGCAGGCATCGTGAGCTTCGGCACGGCAGGCGGGCTCGCGCCCGACCTGGCGCCCGGCGCGCTCGTGGTCGCGAGCGCGATCGACGGGCCGTTCGGCCGTGTCGAGACCGACGCAGGCTGGAGCGCACGGCTCGTCGCCGCGCTGCACGACACGCCCGTCTGGGCGCGCGTCACGCGCGGCACGATCGCGGCCGTCGGCGCACCGGTCATCAGCGAGCAGGACAAGACGTCGCTGCATCGCGCGAAGGACGCGCTCGCCGTCGACATGGAGTCGCATATCGCGGCGGCCTTCGCGGCGGCGCGCGGCGTACCGTTCGCGGTGTGCCGCGCGATCGTCGATCCGGCGTGGCGCACGTTGCCGCGCGCGGCAACGGCCGGCCTGCGCGACGACGGCAGCACGGCGATCCTGCCGATCCTGCGCGAACTGCTGAAGCAGCCGTCGCAGCTCGGCCCGCTGCTGCAGGTCGCGAGCGATGCGCGCGCGGCGCGCACGACGCTGATCCAGGCGCGACACGCGTTCGAGCGTGCCGGTGCGATGCGGATCGCCTGAGCGGCGCGCGCCGCCCGTCCCGCCCTTCTCCCCCCGGTTTTCCGTTTCTCGCGGACAAAAAAAGAGCGCTGCATCTGCAGCGCTCTTTGTCTTTGCGGCGGTGGCCGCTGCAGCGTTACTGCTGCACGGCCGGCGCGCTCGCGGGCGTCGCGGGTGCGGCCGCCGATGCCGCAGCCGGCGCAGCGGCCGACGCAGCAGCAGGCGCGCTCGCGGGCATCGCGTTGTCCGCGCCCGGATCGTCGTACTGGGGCAGCCCCGGCGCGGCCGGTGCATTGCTCGGCGTGGCGCCCGATGCGCCGCCCGCATCGCCCGGATCCTCGTAGTTCGGCAGCCCCGGCACGGCCGGCGTCGCCGCCGGCACGGCGCCCGCTTCACCCGGTTCGTTGTAGGCCGGCAGCGCGGCCGACGACGACTGGCTGCGGTACGTCAGCGACTTGCGCTGCTGCAGGTAGGCGTCGCGCACGAACGAATACGGATCGAGCGCGGCCTGCTTCAGCAGGTCGGTCGCACCGAGGAGGTCCGAACGCGCGCTGATGAACTGCGCGATGTACATCGGGTTGCGCGCGGCCGGCTCGATGTAGTTCAGCAGGTTGAAGCGCACGTCCACCGCGCGGCCGACGCCGTCGCGGATCGTGCTCGGCCCGAACACGGGCAGCACGAGATACGGGCCCGACGGCACGCCCCAGCGCGCCATCGTCAGGCCGAAGTCCTGGTGATGTTTCGGCAGCCCGGCGGGCGTCGCGATGTCGATCAGGCCGGCGACGCCGAACACCGAGTTCATCGCCACGCGCATCAGATCCTCGGTGGCATCGGTGATGCGCAACTGCAGCAGGTTGTTCGCGATGTTGCCGAGATCGCCGAGGTTCGAGAAGAAGTTGCTGATCGCGGTGCGCACGGGCGTCGGCGTGACCTTCTGGTACCCCTTCGCGATCGGCTGGGCGATGTTCGTGTCGACGGTGTCGTTGAACTTGTACATCGCCCGGTTCATCGGCTCGAGCGGGTCGTTGGGGTTGCGGTTCGGTCCCGTCGCGCAGCCGGTCAGCGCCGCGCTGGCGGCAACGGTCGCCGCAATGATTCGCACCTTATTCATTGATTCCTTGCGATTGGTTCTTGGCGCGTTTGACGCGCGGTTTGCCCATCAGGACGGGCTGGAACACCACGGCGCCGATCAGCGTGCAGGTCAGGGCCAGCGCGAGCAGCTTGCCCATGCTCGACGTGCCCGGGTGGTGCGACAGCCACAGGCTGCCGAATGCGGTCGCCGTCGTCGCGGCGCTGAACAGGACGGCATGCGTGAGGCTCGAGTGCAGCAAGCCGGTTTGCCCCGCGCGCCACGCCATCACGAAATACACCTTGAACGCGACGCCGACGCCGAGCATCAGCGGCAGCGCGATGATGTTCGCGAAGTTGAGCGGCATGCCGAGCACGACGCACAGCTCGAGCGTCACGACGCCCGACACGAGCAGCGGCACCAGCGTGCGCAGCACGTCGCCGAAGCGGCGCAGCGTGACCCACAGCAGGACCGTGATCGAGATGATCGACCACAGCGCCGCATGCAGGAACGCGTTGATGATCGTGTCGGCCGAATGCAGGATCGAGATTGGCCCGCCGGTCGTGCCCGGCTCCGCGGCTTTCACGGCCTTCGCGAAGCGGCGCAGCATCGTGTCGTCGCCCGGGTCGACGCCCTTCGGCACCTTCGGCGAAATCTGCACGAGCGCATGGCCGTCCGGCGCGACCCAGTCGCGCACCAGCTGCGGCGGCAGCGATTCGCGCGTGACGCCCTGCGGCTGCAGCAGCGACGCGAGCTGGTTGAGCGCGATGCGCAGCGTGTCGGAGAACGCGCGTTCGGCGCGGTCGCGCGTCGCGGCATCCGCGGCGGCGAGCTTCGCGAGCGACGCCGACAGGTGCTGCGCGGCGGCCGCGCCCGGGCCCGGGTGATCTTCGGCCGCGTAGCTCAGCAGGTCCGACACGCGCTTGAGCGCGGCGACGCGCTGCGCGTCGGTCGCGGGCGGCGCGGGCGGCTGCGTCAGCGCGGGCAGCAGGTCGCTCGCGGCCGCGGCGATCGCCGCGCGCTTGGCCGGCTGGTCGGCGGGGATGAAGGTCGACAGCGTGGTCGTGCGGCCGACTTCGGGCAGCGCGTCGAGGCGCTTCGCGGCCGCATCGGCCTGCGCGAGCGACGGCGCGAGCAGCGTGACGTCGTTGACGGCGGCTTCCGGCGAATCCTTCAGCGCGAGCAGCGTCGCCATCGATTCGCTGTTCGGGTCCTTCAGGTGCAGCGGGTTGAAGTCGAAGCGCAGGAATGCGAGCAGCGGCAGCGCGCCGATCACGACCACGAGCGTGCCGATCAGGATCGGCTTGCGATGGCGATCGAGGTAATCGTCGACCGGCGCGAGCCACGGAAAGCCCGGCGTCTTCGATTCGCCCGGCGGCGCGAACAGGCGCAGCAACGCGGGCAGCAGCGTGATCGTGGTGAGCAGCGCGACGAACATCCCGACGCCCGCGATCAGGCCGAGCTCGGACACGCCGCGATAGGCGGTGGGGATGAACGAGAAGAAGCTCGCCGCGACGGCCGCGGTGGCCAGCGCGAGCGGCATGCCCATCGAGTGCGCGGCGCCGATCAGCGCATGGTCGATGCGCGGATCGCGGAAGCGCTCCTCGCGGTACTTCACGCCGTACTGGATCGAGAAATCCACGCCGAGGCCGACGAACAGCACCATGAACGCGACCGAGATCATGTTCAGCGAGCCGACCATCGCGAGGCCGAGCGCGGCGGTCACGACGAGGCCGACGAACAGCGTGACGAGCACCGAGCCGATCATCCGCTTCGAGCGCAGCGCGAGCCACAGGATGACGAGCACGGCGAGCAGCGTGAAGACGCCGTTGAGCGCCGCGCCGTCCTCGACCGACGCGAATTCGTCGTCGGCGAGCGGCTGTTCGCCGGTCAGGCGCACGACCGCGCCGTAGCGCTTCTCGAGGTCGATCGAACGGGCCGCGTCGCGGATCACCTGGCTGGTTGCCGCGCCGGCCTTCAGCGCGCCGTAGTTGACCACGGGCTGCACGGTGACGAACGCGCGCGCGGGCTGCCGCGCGGCATCGTTGTCGACCAGCGCGCGCCACGAGAACGCGGCCGGCTTGCCGGCCAGCACGTCGTCGACCGTCGCGGCGCTGCGGGCGAGCAGCTTCGCCATCGTCGGCAGCTTCACCTGGCCGGTCAGCAGCGGCTGGCCGAGCGTGGTGGAGAGCGTCGTGGCGAGCCCGGTCAGGCTAGGGTTCTTCGCGAGTTCGTTGACGAGCGGGCGCGCACTCGCGAGCTGCGCGGTCGTATCGGTGACTTCCTGCGGCGACAGGAACAGCAGCCCGTTGTGCTCGAAGAACGGCCCGCCGCCGGGCTCGGCGACCTGGCCGATGCGGCCGGCGGCGGCATCCTTCTGCAGTGCTTCGGTCAGCGCCTGCGCGGCGGCATTCGCGAATTCGGGCGCGGGCGCCTCGACGACCGCGAGGATCGTGCCGTTGCGTTGCGGGAACGCTGTGTCGACGGCGTGGCCGAGCGCGGCGAATTGCGGTTCCGCATCGACGAGCTTGCTGATGTCGGTGTTGATCTTGAAATGCTGTGCGACATAGACGCCGCTGAGCGCGGCGATGACGAGCGACAGCACGACGACCCAGACGGGCCGGCGTACCGACCATGCAACGAGTCGGACGATGAGAGATGTCACCATGTGGCGGTGGGGAGCGGCTGGAAAGGGCAAAGTAGCCAAGTATACCGGCGCGGCGTGGCGGCGGTCGTGACGTTGGGGGTTACGAGAACGGAAGGAGATTTGTTCGCGGCGGCGGAATCGATACCGGTGGCTGGCCGGTTTGTAAGGGGATATTTACATAAACGGCGCCGGGCTGCTTCGACGCGCCGCCGCCGGCCTGTGACAAAGGATCTGAAAGGTAACAGTCGGTCACGGCGGCGCACCGAGGCGTCGGGCCCGGTATACTTTGCTCCGTCGGCCGGTGCAATGAACCGGTCGTTTTTTCTCATCGAGCGATATTCGTATGAAACGTCAACTGTTTGCTTTCGTCGCGGCGGCCGCCGTGTCGGTTTCCGCTTTTGCGCAGAGCGCGCCGGTCGATATCGTCCGCAATGCGGTCGAGGGTACCGTCAACGCGATGAAGGCCGATCCGGCCGCACGCGGCGGTGACATGGCGAAGGTCTCGGCGGTCGTCGAGCAGCGCTTCCTGCCCGCGACCAACTTCGAGCGCACGACCCGCATCGCGGTCGGCGACGCGTGGAAGCAGGCCACGCCGCAACAGCAGCAGGAGCTGTACAAGCAGTTCAAGCTGCTGATGACGCGCACCTACGCCGCATCGCTCGCGCAGCTCGGCAGCCAGGACGCGAAGTTCTCGTTCAAGGCCGGCGGCGCGTCGGGCGCCGACGCGCTCGTCCAGTCGACGGTCACGACGCCGGGTGACAGCCAGTCGGTCGGCTATCGTCTCGGCAAGGTCGGCAACGACTGGAAGATCTACGACATCGACATGTCGGGCGCGTGGCTGATCCAGGTCTACCAGGGCCAGTTCAAGAGCCAGCTCGCATCGGGCGGCATCGATGGGCTGATCGCGTACCTGCAGAAGCACAATTCGCGGACGAATTGATCGGCCGCTGAGCGGTCCGGATTCCGGATGCACGAAGGGCGCCCTCGGGCGCCCTTTTTCATGGCTGTGCGCTGGCGGCGCGTTACGCGCCGACGCCGAGCATCCGCAGGCAATCGTCGACCACCGCATCGACGAACGCGGCACGATCCGCTTCCGGCGCCGCGATGATGTGATCGGTCGCACCATGCACGCCCGCATAGATCAGCAGCGCGGTGACCTGCGGGTGCGCGAGCCGCCAGGTGCCGGCCCGCGCGCCGCCGTCGAGAATCGCGCCGAGCTGGTCGAGGATCGCGTTCTTGTCGGCATTCGCGCGATCGTGGTGATGGTGGTTCGTGTAGACGATGTCGTGCGTGCGGTAGGTCGCCGCGTAGGTTTCGATGTTGGCGCGGATCCACGCGCGCAGGCGCGCAAGCCAGTCGTCGGCGTCGCATGCGTCCACCGCGTGCTGCAAACGGTCGAGGAACGACGCCGTGTAGCGCTGCGCGAGCGCGGCGAGCATGTCGGACTTCGATTCGAAGTAGTGATAGAACGTGCCCTTCGCGACCTGCGCGTGCTCGACGATCTCGCTGATGGTCGTCGCTTCCACGCCCTGCGCGAGAAACAGCGTCTCGGCCGCCGCCATCAGTTCCTCGAGGCGCACTTCTGCCGGCTTCGTGCGCGGCTTGCCTGCCGGCGTGTCGTCTTTCACTGTCCTGAGTCCTGCCTTGGTCCTGTCCGTCATCGCGCGGCTCGACGCCCGTTCATGCAAAGCCCGCAGTTTAGGCCAGCGTCCCGCTCACGGCCAACGCAGTCCATTGACCGACGGTCGGTCGATATATATGATGAGAATCATTCTCATCTCGATGCCCGTCAAGGGCTGACCACCATGCCTCGCTCCCGTCGCGCCGCACTCGTCCTGGCCGCCTGTCTCGGCACCTTTCTCGCCACGCTCGACATCAGCATCGTCAACGTCGCGCTGCCGACGCTGCAGACGGCGCTCGATACCGATATCGGTGGCCTCCAGTGGGTCGTCAACGCGTATGCGTTGGCGCTGTCCGCGTTCATGCTGTCGGCCGGGCCGCTCGGCGATCGCTACGGGCACAAGCGTGTTTGGCTCGCCAGCGTCGTCCTGTTCACGGCGGGGTCGGTGGTGTGCGCATGCGCGGGCAGCATCGAGCCGCTGCTGATCGGGCGCGCGATCCAGGGGCTCGCCGGTGCGTTGCTGATACCGGGCGCGATGCCGATCCTCACGCATGCGTTTCCCGATGCGCGGGAGCGTGTCCGCGCGATCGGCGGGTGGTCCGCGTTCAGTGCGCTCGCGCTGATCGTCGGGCCGCTGGTTGGCGGCCTGCTCGTCGAGCACGGCGGATGGCAGAACATCTTCCTCGTCAACGTGCCGATCGGCATCGTGACCGTGCTGCTCGGCGCATGGGGCATTCCGGAGCGCCGGCATCCGCAGCACGCGGCGTTCGATCCGCTCGGCCAGGCGCTGAGCGTGATCTGGCTCGGGTTGCTCACGTACGGGCTGATCGGCATCGGCGAAGCCGGCGCGTGGCACGCGAAGGTGCTCGCGCCGCTGGCGGGCGCAGCGGTGGCGTTCGTCGTGTTCGTGCGAGTCGAGACGCGTGTCGAGCGGCCGCTGCTGCCGGTCTGGCTGTTTCGCGACCGGCGGCTGGTGCGCGCCAATCTCGCGTCGTTCGTGCTCGGGTTCTCGGGGTACAGCAGCCTGTTCTTCCTGTCGCTGTTCCTGCAGCAGGCGCAGGGGCGCACGCCGGCCGAGGCCGGCTGGCAACTGATGCCGCAGTTCGTGATGACGGCGATCACGTCGATGCTGTTCGGGCGCATCGCGGCGCGTATTCCGTTGCATGCGCTGATGGTGGGGGGATACGGGCTGATCGGCGCGATGCTGTCGCTCATGGCCGGCTTCGGCGCGGACACGTCGTATGTGCCGGTCGGTGTCGCGCTGGCGTTGCTCGGCGTCGGCATGGGGCTCGCGGTGCCCGCGACCGGCATGACCGTGATGGAACTGGCGCCGGCCGAACGCGCGGGCATGGCGTCGGCGACGATGAACGCGTTGCGTCAGACCGGGATGAGCATGGGCATCGCGGTGCTCGGCAGCGTGATGAGCGTCGGGGCGCTGCACCGGATGACGGCCGCGATGCTGGTGGCCGGCAGCGCGCAAGCGGATACGCTCGCGCGACAGGCGGTGATGGAGCATGTATTTGCGGCAGGGCAGCCGGCGCCGCTCGGTGCGTATCGGGACGCGATGGCGCACGGGTTTTCGGTCGCGGTTTTGTGTTCCGGGATCCTCAGTATTGTGGTTGCGGTGATGCTGATGGTGCGGCGTGAAACGGAGAAGCAGCCGGGACGCGCGGCGGCGGCGTGCGTGACGTCGTCACAGCCGGAGTGATGTGGCGTGGCGGCAGATAGAGCCTGTCGCAGCGGATCGAGGCGTCCGTCGGATGGCCTACCTCCGCCGATGCTCGACCGCGAACTTGATCAGCTCGGCCTGCCCTTCGATCTCCAGCTTGCGCTTCAGATTGAGCCGGTGCGTCTCGACCGTGCGCACCGACAGCCCCGTCTGCTGCGCGATCTGCTTGCTGGACAGCCCTTCCGCCAGCGCGTCGAGGATGTCGCGTTCGCGCGGCGTCAACCGGTCGAGCGGCGACGCGGTCGCGCTCGCGTGGATCATCCGCGCGGCGAGCCCTTCGCTGAAGAACGTCTGGCCGGCCAGCACGGCGCCGATCGCGCGCACGATCTCGCTCGCGGGCGAATCCTTCAGCAGGTAACCGCTCGCGCCGGCACGCACGGCCTGCGTCACGTATTCGATGTTGTCGTGCATCGACAGCATCAGCACGCGGATGGCCGGAAAGCGCTCGTGGAACACGCCCGCGAGCGTGATGCCGTTCATCCCGTTCATGCCGACGTCCATCAGCGCGAGATCGGGTTCGAGCGACGCGGCAAGCGCGAGCGCCTCGTCGGCGTTGCCGGCTTCGCCGACCACGGACAGGTCGGCCGCTTCGAGCCGCATCCGCAAGCCGTCGCGCACGAGCGGGTGGTCGTCGACGAGCAGCAGTCGGGCGACGGGCCGGGCAGTGTCGGGGGCGCTCATGCGTGAAAGGTCTCCTGTGATGGGGCGCATCATGACGCGGCGCCGGGCAGCGGCACGCGCGCGGCGACGATCGTGTGGCCGACCTGCGACGTGATCGTCAGCATGCCGCCGAGCGCGTCGAGGCGCTCGCGCATGTTGCGCAGGCCGATGCCGCGGCGCGCGTCGGCTTGCGAGCGTTCGGCGTCGAAGCCGCAGCCGTTGTCGGCGATGGTCAGCAGGACGGATTGCGCGCCGACGTCGAGCGTGACGGCCGCGCGCGACGCCTGCGCATGATGCACGATGTTGCTGAGCGCTTCCTGGGCGATCCGGAACAGCGCGGTGTTGACGGCTTCGGGCAGCGGCCGGGCGCCGCTGTGCGCGACCTGCGTATAGCCGATGTCGATGCCGCTTTCGGCGCCGAGCTCGCGCACCAGTTGCTCGAGCGCGGCTGCGAGGCCGAGGTCGTCGAGCATCGACGGACGCAGCGCATGCGAGATGCGCCGCACTTCGCGCAGCGTGTCGCCGAGCCGGCCGACGCCCGATGCCAGTGCCTGCTCGGCTTCGGGCAGGCGGGCCGTGCCGCGTTCGAAGCGGGCGAGCGCGGATTCGAGCATCAGCTTCGCGGACACCATCATCTGGCTGATCCCGTCATGCAGCTCGCGCGACAGCCGCGCCCGCTCCTGCTCCTGCGATTCGACGACACGCTGCGCGAGCAGCTTGAGCTTCGCGTCGGCGCTGCGCGACTCGCTTACGTTCAGCACCAGCGCGCACACGGCGATCGCCGCCGCGCCGGTGAGCGCGATCGCGGTCAGCCAGCTCATCGTGCGCTCGATGTTCGCGGATGCGCGTGCGTCGATGCGCTGTAGCGCGGTGTCGACGTCGTCGAGATAGATGCCGGTGCCGACCATCCAGCCCCAGCGCTCGAGCGCGACGACGTAGCCGAGCTTCGGCGCGACGCGGCCCGTCGACGGTCGCTGCCATGCGTAGCGCACGTAGCCGCCGCCGCTCGACGCCGCGCCGATCAGCTTCTGGATCGTCAGCGCGCCCTGCGGGTCGCGCATCGACCAGTAGTTGTGGCCGACGCGCTCGGGCTCGCGCGGATGCATCAGCGAATTGCCGCGCAGGTCGTACACGAAGAAATAGCCGTCCGGGCCGAAATCCATCTTCTGCAGCATCGCGAGGGCCTGCGTGCGCAGCATCGCGTCGTCGCGCGCGTTGCGGCCGCTCGCGTCGTAGAGCGGCATGATCGCGCTCGTCGCCAGCTCGACGTAGTGCTTCAGCTCGACTTCCTTGCTCGACAGGTACGCGGCCTGGATCGTCGCGTGCTGCGTGCGCGCGAGGGACGTCGCCTGCTGGCGCACGCCGAAGCCGATGCCGGCGATCGCGAGCAGGAACGGCACGATGGCCAGAAGGAAGATCTTTGCCTTGAGTCTCATGGTGGTGCGAAGCGGCCGTGCACCCGCGCGGGCCGGCCGGGTGCGTCAGCCGTGCGGCGGCAGGTCGAGGCGACATTGTCGGCGATTTTGCGCACGGGCGGCGACGGCGGCCCGGCGGCCGCCCGGCCGTTGCGCGGCCGTCGCCCGGCGGCGTGGCGTGTCCGGCCGTTCAGGCCTGCCGCGCCGCGAGGCCGCCGGAAGCGGCCGGGTGCACGACGATGCGGTTGCGCCCGCCTTCCTTCGCGCGATACAGCGCGTCGTCGGCGAGCTTCAGCGCGCCCTGCATGTCGTCGTCGTGTTCCGGATAGCTGGTCGTCACGCCGATGCTCACCGTCAGTCGGCCGGCGGCACCGGCGTCGTGCCGGATGCCGAGATCGAGGATGCCGGTGCGGATCGTCTCGGCGATCGTCACCGCGCCGTCCGTGTCGATGTCGGGCAGCACCACGACGAATTCCTCGCCGCCGTAGCGCGCCGCGTAATCGGCCGGGCGGCGCAGGCAGCCGGCGATGCAGTGGCCGACCGCGGCAAGCGCGTCGTCGCCGGCCTGGTGCCCTTGCGTGTCGTTGTAGCGCTTGAAGTAATCGACGTCGATGAACAGCAGCGACAGCGCGTGCTGCGAGCGCGCGGCGCGGCGCCATTCGCGCGCGAGCGTGACGTCGAGCATCCGGCGGTTGTCGAGGCCCGTGAGGCCATCGGTGCGCGCGAGCGCCTGCAGTTCGGTTTCCGCGCGGTGGCGCTTGCGCAGCTGCACGTCGAGCAGCAGCGACAGGCCGACGAAGCCGATCGCGAGCGCGACCATCGCGGAGCCGATCGGAATCGCACGGTCGTACCACGCGGCGTAGGTATCGGCTTCCGAGCGCGCGACCATGATGATGAGCGGCAGGTTCTCGAGGTGCCGGAACACGTACAGGCGCCGCACGCCGTCGATCGACGCGGTGTCGGCGAAGCTGCCTTGATTGGCGGTCATGAACCGCCGGAACGTGCTGGCATGGCTGATGTCGCGGCCGACGATCTTCGGGTCGTACGGCTCGCGCGCGAGCATCCTGCCGTCCGTGTTGATCAGCGCGATCGAGCCGCGATCGCCCAGCGACAGGCGGGAGAACAGGTTCTGGAAATATTCGAGCCGGATCGACATCACGGCGACGCCGCCGAACGAGCCGTCGGGCTTCGTGATCCGCCGGCTGAGCGCGATGCTCGGCGAGCCGCCGCGCATCCGCGAGTGATACGGGGGGCTGACGTACAGGCCGGCGTCGGGGTGATCGCGGTGCACGACGAAGTAAGGTTCGTTGCCGAAGTTGGCCTTGCGCGGCACGTCGCTCTTGCCGTCGACCTCGATGTCGCCCTTCGCGTCGAGCACGTAGATCCCGCCGAGGTACTTGGCGGTCGTCGCACGGTCGAACAGCACCTGGCGCCGCAGCGGCATCGGCAGCTTGACGACCTCGGGGTCGTTCTCGCCTTCGACGACGGCCTGCAGCGACAGCGAATAGATCTCGATGTTGCGCTCGATGTCCCACGATGCCATCAGCGCAAGATTCTGCTGCATCGCGGCCGAGCGGTCGCGCGCGTCGATGCGGCCCTCGTACAGCACGACCCCGCACAGGAGCAGCAGGACCAGCGCGATCAGCAGCCCGGTATAGAAGATCAGGTGCGGCAGCAGGAACCGGCGCAGATGCGCGGCGACACGGCTCGTCAGGCCGGATTCGCTGGGCATTGCGTAGTCGGTTTCTGCCATGGTCGGTGGATCGGTGGGCATTGCCGCCGGGAGGCGGGCCGATGCGATTGTTCGTATGTCGTGCCGGCGGCGATCCGGTACGCGGCCATTCCGACGCCTTCCTGCCGGCCGGCGGGGAAAATGGACGCCGATTATCGTTAATCGCGGCCAGATATACCGGTAAATCACGCATTCACTGGTGACATCTGCGCCGATTCAACGATCCGACGAATCGGGCAACGCGAATTCAACGGAGTATAACGCGCGCATCCGCACGCGCGAGAAATGTTGCGGGCGGTTGATCCGGATCAAATTACTGTGTAATCCCGTGCTTGCGAATCCCGGGCAGAGCGTTGTGGCACAAGGCTTTGCGGCATGAACGGTCGTGGTGTGCGGCATGCAGCCGCCAATTCCGTCCGGTGAGCGACATACGCACGCGGAAAAGAAGGCATGCGATAGGCGCCGATTATTCGTTTCAACGGCCGGGCGAACGTGAAAACGAAAAACGGGCGGCCGGGGCGGCCGCCCGTTTCGTGAAGCACGCCTGCGCTTAACCGCCGTGCTGCTGTGCCTTGAACGCGAGGCGGAACCGGTGCAGCAGCGGCTCGGTATAGCCGCTCGGCTGCGACGTGCCCTGCAGCGCGAGCGCGCACGCGGCCTTGAACGCGGTCGACTGGTCGTAGCCGGGCGCCATCGGGCGATAGTTCGGGTCGCCGGCGTTTTGCTGGTCGACGACGCGCGCCATCCGCTTGAACACGTCGAGCACGAACGCCTCGGTGATCACGCCATGGCGCAGCCAGTTCGCGATGTGCTGGCTCGAGATGCGCAGCGTGGCGCGGTCTTCCATCAGGCCGACGTCGTGGATGTCGGGCACCTTCGAGCAGCCGACGCCCTGTTCGACCCAGCGCACGACGTAGCCGAGGATGCCCTGCGCGTTGTTCTCGACTTCGCTCAGGATCTCGGCCTCGCTCCACGCGGCGCGCTCGACGACCGGCACGGTCAGCAAGCCTTCGAGCAGCGCGTCGCGTTCGCTGGCGTACGGTGTCTTCTCGAGTTCCTGCTGGACGGCCTGCACGTCGACGAGGTGGTAGTGCAGCGCGTGGAGCGTCGCGGCGGTCGGCGACGGCACCCATGCGGTGTTCGCGCCGGCGCGCGGATGCGCGATCTTCTGCTCGAGCATCGCGTGCATCAGGTCGGGCATCGCCCACATGCCCTTGCCGATCTGCGCGCGGCCACGCAGGCCGGCCGACAGGCCCGCGAGCACGTTGTTGCGCTCGTACGACTGGATCCACGCCGACGACTTCATGTCGCCCTTGCGGATCATCGGGCCCGCTTCCATCGCGGTGTGCATCTCGTCGCCGGTGCGATCGAGGAAGCCGGTGTTGATGAACGCCACGCGTGCGGCGGCCGCGGCGATACATGCGGCGAGGTTCACGCTGGTGCGGCGCTCCTCGTCCATGATGCCCATCTTCAGCGTGTTGCGCGGCAGGTTGTACAGATCCTCGATGCGCGCGAACAGCGTATCGGCGAACGCGACTTCGACCGGGCCGTGCATCTTCGGCTTCACGATGTAGATCGAGCCGGTGCGCGAGTTGCGCTTGGCCTTCAGGTCGTGCAGCGAGCACAGCACCGTGACGACGCCGTCGAGGATCCCCTCCGGAATCTCGTTGCCGTCGCGGTCGAGCACCGCGCCGTTGGTCATCAGGTGGCCGACGTTGCGCACGAACAGCAGCGAGCGGCCGTGCAGCGACAGCGTGCCGCCGGCCGGCGTGGTGTACTCGCGATCGGCGTTCAGGCGGCGCGTGAAGGTCTTGCCGCCCTTCGCGACTTCCTCGACCAGCGTGCCCTGCATCAGGCCGAGCCAGTTGCGGTAGAGCTGGACCTTGTCTTCCGCGTCCACCGCCGCGACCGAATCCTCGCAGTCGATGATCGTGCTGACCGCGGCTTCGAGCACGACGTCCTTCACGTTCGCGAGATCGGCACGGCCGATCGGCGTCGACGCGTCGATCTGGATCTCGAGGTGCAGGCCGTTGTGCTTCAGCAGGATCGCGGACGGCGCGTCGGCCGCGCCCTGGTAGCCGACGAACTGCGTCGGCTGCGCGAGGCCCACGACGCCCTTCGCGGTTTCGACGGCGAGCTGGCCGTCCTGCACGCGGTAGCGCAGCGCGTCGCGGTGCGAGCCGCTCGCGAGGGGCGCCGCGTTGTCGAGCACGTTGCGCGCGTAGTCGATCACGCGCTGGCCGCGCGTCGGGTTGTAGGCCGTGGTGCGTTCGGCGCCGCCGTCTTCAGGAAGCGCATCGGTGCCGTACAGCGCGTCGTACAGGCTGCCCCAGCGTGCGTTCGCGGCGTTCAGCGCGTAGCGTGCGTTCGACAGCGGCACGACGAGCTGCGGGCCGGCCTGCGTGGCGATCTCGCTGTCGACGTTCGCGGTGGCTGCCGCGACGTTCGACGGGACCGGCACGAGGTAGCCGATCTGTTCGAGGAACGCGCGATACGCGGCGTGGTCGCGCACGGGGCCGGGGTGCGCACGGTGCCAGGTGTCGAGTTCCTGCTGCAGGCGGTCGCGTTCCGCGAGCAGCTCGCGGTTACGCGGCGCCAGGTCGTGCACCAGGGCCGAGAAACCGCTCCAGAACGCGGCCTTGTCGATGCCGGTGCCCGGCAGCGCTTCGTTTTCAATGAACTGGCTCAGCGCTGGCGCGACTTGCAGTCCTGCTTGGTCGATCATCGTTAATCCTCCCGGGGAAAAAATCGCGCGCGGCTTTGGCTGGTTACGCTGCGACGCTTTGTGTACCGGCGCGGGCGATCTGCGCGTCCTGTTCGGACTTTACGCCAGACACGCCGATCGCGCCCGCGATCCGGCCACCGACCGTGACCGGCACGCCGCCTTCGAGCAACCCCGTCAGCGGCGCGCTGAGAAACGCGGTGCGGCCACCGTTGATCATATCCTCATACGCTTTCGTCTCGCGCCGGCCGAGCGCCGCCGCGCGCGCCTTGTCCTGCGCGATATACGTGCTGGCCGGCGAGGCACCGTCCAGGCGCGCAAAAGCGAGCAGGTGGCCGCCGTCGTCGACGACGGCGATCGACACGGCCCAGCCGTGGCGCTCCGCTTCCGCGCGGGCGGCGGCGAGCATGCGGTCGGCATCGGCGAGTTCGAGTTCGGGTTTCGTCTGCATGGCAATCCTCCGGAATCAGTCAGTTGACGAGATGGTTGTCGACGAGCTCGATCCAGTGGCGCACGGGCGTGCGGCCCGCGCCGTTCAGGTGAGTCTGGCAGCCCACGTTGGCCGTGACAATCAGGTCCGGCCGCGCGGCTTCGAGCGCATCGAGCCGGTTGTCGCGCAGTTTCGTCGCGAGTTCGGGCTGTGTCAGCGAATACGTGCCGGCTGAGCCGCAGCACAGATGGCCGTCGGCGACATTCGTCAGATCGAAGCCGAGCTGCTTCAGGATGCGTTCGACCGCGCCGCCGAGGCGCTGCGCGTGCTGCAGCGTGCACGGGCAATGCACCGCGATGCGGCGTGGCGTCGAACCGGCCAGCGCGTCGAGCGGCTCGGCCCCGATCACCTCGGCGAGATCGCGCGCGAGCGTGCTGACGCGCTGCGCTTTCTCTGCATAGACGGGGTCGGAGCGCAGCAGGTCGCCGTATTCCTTGACGAAGGCGCCGCAGCCGCTCGCCGTCAGCACGATCGCTTCCGCGCCGGCTTCGATCGCGGGCCACCAGGCGTCGATATTGCGGCGTGCGCGGGCGAGGCCGGCCTCCTGCGCGTTCAGGTGATATTCGGTCGCGCCGCAGCAGCCGGCTTCGCGCGCGGGGCTCACGCTGATACCGAGCCGGTCGAGCACGCGCGCGGCGGCTGCGTTGGTGTTCGGCGACAGCGACGGCTGCACGCAGCCTTCGAGCATCAGCACGCGTCGCGCGTGGCGCACGGGCGGGCGCGGCGCGGCCGCGGGGACGGCGGCCGGGATCTTGTTTTGCAGCGTGCCGGGCAGTAGCGGGCGCAGCGCGCGGCCGGCCTTCAGCAACGCGGCGAACGTCACCGGGCGCGGCACGACATGCCGCAGCCCCGCGCGCAGCAGGCGCTCGCGTGCCGGCCGCTGCACGCGCTTTTCGGCTTCCGCGCGGCCGATGTCGAGCAGCGTGTGATAGCGCACGCCGGACGGGCAGGTCGTCTCGCAGTTGCGGCACGTCAGGCAGCGGTCGAGATGCTGCTGCGTGCGCTCGCCGCACGGCTCGCCTTCGAGCAGCTGCTTGATCAGGTAGATGCGCCCGCGCGGCCCGTCGAGCTCGTTGCCGAGCACCTGGTAGGTCGGGCAGGTCGCGTTGCAGAAGCCGCAGTGCACGCACGCGCGCAGGATCGCTTCCGCTTCGTCGGCCCGGGCGAGGGCCTTGCTTGCTTCGCTGAGATTGGTTTGCATCGGCGGGTCGGGATCGGGTTCGCGTCAGAAATCGGCGTACAGGCGGCCGGGATTGAAAATCGCATGCGGGTCGAGCTGTGCCTTGAGCTGCCGATGCACGCGCAGCAGCGCGGGCGGCAGAGGCTGGAACGGCTCGCGCGTCGCGCCCGGTGTGAAGCAGGTTGCGTGGCCGCCCCATTGCGCGGCGAACCGCTGCACGTCGGCCGGTGCCGCGTCGCTCTTCAGCCAGCGCTGCGCGCCGCCCCAGTCGACGAGCTGCGCGCCGGGCAATGCGTCGAGCGGTGCGGAGGCCGGCACCGACACGCGCCACAGCGGGCGCGGATCGTCGAAGAACGGCAGCGCCAGGTCGCGCAGCCGGGCCCAGAATGCATCGTCGCGATCGTCCATGCGTTCGCCGCCGATCGTGTCGCGCGCGGCCTTCACCGAGCCCTCGCCGCCTTCGATCCGAACGCGCAGCACGCCGTCCGCGTGGCATGCGCCCGCGAGCGGCAGCCCCGCGCGCCGCCATGTGGCGACGCGCTGCACGGCTTCGCCCACGCCAAGCTGTAATGCGAGATCGCCCGTCGCGCGCGGCTTCGGCAGCACCTTCAACGACACCTCGGTCACGACGCCGAGACAGCCGAAGCTGCCCGCCAGCAACCGCGACACGTCGTAGCCCGCGACGTTCTTCATCACCTCGCCGCCGAAGCGCAGGTGCTTCGCCTGGCCGGTGATCACGCGGCAGCCGAGCACGAAGTCGCGCACCGCGCCGGCCCACGGGCGGCGCGGGCCCGACAGCGCCGCCGCGAACATGCCGCCGACCGTGGCCGCGCCGCCGAACGTCGGCGGCTCGCACGGCAGCATCTGGCCGGCCGCGTCGAGCATCGCTTCGAGTTCGGCGAGCGGCGTGCCCGCGCGCGCGGTGACGACGAGTTCGGTCGGGTCGTACGACACGACGCCGCGATGCGTGCGTACGTCGAGCGTGCGGCCTTCGACCGGGCGGCCGAGGAACGCCTTCGTGCCGGCGCCGCGGATGTGCAGCGGCTGGCGATCGTGGATCGCCGCGTCGACCTGCGCGACGAGCGCCGCGCTGTCGTCGATCGATTCGATTTCGCATCGCATCAGAAGCGCTCCAGTTCGGGAAACGGCAGCTTGCCGTGATGGACGTGCATCGCGCCAAATTCGGCGCAGCGGTGCAGCGTCGGGATGTTCTTGCCGGGATTGAGCAGGCCCTGCGGATCGAATGCGGCTTTCACCGCGTGGAAGAACGTGATTTCGTCGGCGTTGAACTGCACGCACATCTGGTTGATCTTCTCGCGGCCGACGCCATGCTCGCCCGTGATGCTGCCGCCCGCCGCGACGCACAGCTCGAGGATCTTGCCGCCGAGCGCTTCCGCGCGGTCGAGTTCGCCGGGCCGGTTCGCGTCGAACAGGATCAGCGGGTGCATGTTGCCGTCACCCGCGTGGAACACGTTCGCGACCGGCAGCGCGTATTCGGCGGACAGCGCGGCGATGCCTTCGAGCACGCGCGGCAACTCGCGGCGCGGGATCGTGCCGTCCATGCAGTAGTAGTCCGGCGACATGCGGCCGACTGCCGGGAATGCGTTCTTGCGGCCGGCCCAGAAGCGCTGGCGCTCGGCTTCGTCGCGCGCGACGCGGATCTCGGTTGCGCCCGCGTCGCGCAGCAGCGCGGCGACGCGTTCGGCGTCTTCGTCGACGTCGGCCGGCGAGCCGTCGAGCTCGCACAGCAGGATCGCCTGCGCGTCGACCGGGTAGCCCGCGTGGATGAAATCCTCCGCCGCGCGGATCGCGAGGTTGTCCATCATCTCGAGGCCGCCGGGGATCACCCCCGCGCCGATGATTCGCGCGACTGCCGAGCCGGCTTCCGCGACGTCGTCGAAGCTCGCCATCAGCACCTTCACGCTCGGTGGCTTCGGCAGCAGCTTCACCGTGACTTCAGTGACGATGCCGAGCATTCCTTCCGAGCCGGTGAACAACGCGAGCAGGTCGAAGCCGGGCGCGTCGAGCGCGTCGGCGCCGAGCGTGAGCGTCTCGCCGTCGATCGTCAGGATCTCGACCTTCAGGATGTTGTGCACCGTGAGCCCGTACTTCAGGCAGTGCACGCCGCCCGCGTTTTCGGCGACGTTGCCGCCGATCGAGCAGGCGATCTGCGATGACGGATCGGGTGCGTAGTAGAGGCCGTAGGGCGCGGCCGCCTGCGAGATCGCGAGGTTGCGCACGCCGGGCTGCACGCGTGCGATGCCGGCATCGGGGTCGATGTCGAGAATTCGGTTGAACTTCGCCATCACGAGCAGCAGGCCTTTCTCAAGCGGCATCGCGCCGCCCGACAGCCCGGTGCCCGCGCCGCGCGCGACCACCGGCACGCCGAGCGCGGCCGCGACGCGCAGCACCGCGCGCACCTGCTCGACCGTGTCGGGCAGCACGACCGCGAGCGGCACCGTGCGGTATGCGGCGAGGCCGTCGCATTCGAACGGCTTGAGCGCCTCGCGTTCGTGCAGCACGTCGAGGCCGGGCGCCGCCGCGTGCAGCGCGGCGACGAGTGTGTCGCGGCTGACGGTCGCGAGTGGGCCGTCGATCCGTTCGTCGTAGATGAAACTCATCGGGGTTGTCTCCGTCTTCTTCATGCGGCGGCCGCGATGGGCGATGCGCCGGATGGACGGGATTCTTGGTGGGCGGCGCGCGCGTGTCCAGACGTGGAGAATGTGGTCATACCAGTTTTTATGAGGCGGCCGGAAATCTGCTATATCGGTCGCCATAAAACTGAATGGCTAAAAGGGTTTGTGGGAAAATCGCCGATATCCTTCCGGAGTGGTCATACCAGTATGGAAACGCAGGATCGAGTGGGCCCGGCGCGGAACGTGGCCGACGTCGTTGCCGAGCGCATCGAGCAGCTGATCGTCGACGGCGTGCTGAAGGCCGGGCAGGCATTACCGTCCGAACGGCGGCTGACCGAGAAGCTCGGCGTGTCGCGCACGGCCGTGCGTGAAGGGATGAAGCTGCTGCGTGCGCGCGGGATCATCGACACCACGCACGGCAAGGGCTCGTTCGTGGCGAGCCTGACCCCGCAACGCGAGATCACGCCGATGATGCATCTGCTCGGCTCGCAGCCGCGCACGCTGTACGATCTGTTCGAGGTGCGCGGGATGCTCGAGACGGAGGCCGCGCGGCTCGCGGCGCTGCGTGGGACGCCGGCCGATTTCATCCTGATCAAGCGCCGCTATGAGGAGATGACCGCGGCCGATGCGCAGGATCTCGACCCGGCCGCGCGCGCGAAGCTCGATCACGCGTTTCATCTGGCGATCTGTGAGGCTTCGCATAACCCGGTGCTCGTGAATACGCTGCAGTCGTTGACGGATCTGCTGTTGAGTTCGGTGTTTGCGTCGGTGAACAACCTCTATCATCGCGAGCCGCTGAAAAAGCAGATCGATCGGCAGCATGCGCGGCTTTATAACGCGGTGACGGGGCGGTTGCCCGATCAGGCGCGCAAGGCCGCGAGCGAGCATATTCGTCAGTGCGTCGAGTATCTGCGCGAGATCGAGCAGGAGGAGCAGCGGTTGGTGCGGTCGACGTTGAGGCTCGAAGGGTGGACTTGAGGTCGGCTGTGCGTGGCGGTGTGTCTTGATGCGCGTCACGCACAGCGGGTCGTCTGCAGATGCATGTCACAGGGCTATGTCAGACTGTGAGCCATTCTTCGTGTGGCCCCGCTGTTGTCAGCCGTGATGCGTGGACGCTGTCGTGAGCGCAGTGCCCGCGGATTCACGCCGGGCGAACCGGTGCGCCACGCTTCCTGAACGGAGGACATCGCATGTCGAACCGGACCCACGACGACGGGAACGACGCCCGCCCTGCCAAAGCAGCGGAAGAATTCGCTGATGCGCAGCGCGACGCGTTGCTTGTGTTGTTGAATGAGCTGCTGGAAGCCGAGCGCGCAGGTGCGCGGGTTGCGTCGGAGACGGCGGCGGAAATCGACGATCCCGAACTTCATCGGCTCGTCGCGAGTATTCGGCAGGATGAGGCGCACTGGTGCGCGGTACTGGTCGATGCGATTCGGTCGCTCGATGCGACGCCAACGCATGCTACCGGGGCGTTCTATGAGAAGGCGATGGCGATCGAGGACCTGGCCGAGCGGCTGGCGTTTTTGAATCGTGGGCAGCGGTGGGTTGTGCGGAAGCTGCAGGCGTTGCTGCCGACGCTTGTGCAGCCGGATATGCACCATGCGCTCACGCAGATGCTGGTGGCGCATGAGAAGAATATTGGGGCGGTTGATGTGCAGTTGCGGATCAAGGACGGCGGTGCCGAGTCCGGAGTGGCATAGCGACAGTGGCGTGAAGAGTGCCTTTCTCAAATTTCCGGAAATGTCGCTTCTCGCCATTCCCGGCTGTTCGACAATCGATCTTTCTACGGCCCCTTGCTTTAGCGTAACAGTCATTCAAGGTCTGAACCGATCGTTGCGATGCATACAGCTGTGACGTAGCTCCCAGGAAATCCGATCGTTTCCGGGAAAGAGAGGTGCTTGTCTTTCCAGAACGTGCTTTTGCTAGCGGTCGTTCGACCGCTGAGCAGAAAAGGATTTTGGCCCGACCGACGGTACAATGCTGCAATCAAAATAGCGCGGCGGTAAACGGAACGGGAGAAGGGGCATGGTGGTGAAACAGTACGCGGTGGAGGTCCAGCCAGACTACCTTGAGAAGATTACGCGTGCGAAGCCCGTGTCGGCGTTGTCTGAACTGATTTGGAACGCGTTCGACGCCGATGCCAAGCTCGTTGAAGTGTCGTTCGAATATAACGACCTTGACTCCCTCAATGCCATCGTCGTGAAGGATGACGGCGATGGGCTGCCACGGTCCGAAGCGGAATCCTGTTTCACGTCGCTGGGCGGCTCGTGGAAGAAGTCCAGATCGCAGACGGCTTCCGGTCGGTTCTTGCACGGGCAGGAGGGGCGCGGTCGTTTTAAGGCGTTCGCGCTCGGGCGTGTCGCAGAATGGAAGATTGTCTATCGTCGAGATGGCAAGCTTTGGACGTATACCATCGACATGTCGGCCATCGATATTCGCCATGTCAGTATTAGCGACGAGACCGAGGTGAAAGAGGGCGGCGGCACTGGCATGACGCTCACCATTGCGGAACCCATTCGGGACTTCCGTACCTTCATGACCGAGGATGGTCGTCAGGAACTGACAGAGGTCTTCGCGCTTTACCTCGCCGACTACGAGGATGCAAAGATCGTGCTCGACGGGACGGCAATCAATTCAAACTCAGCCATCGCGGGTCGCAAATTCTTCAACCTTACCGATTTGGTTGTCGACAACAAACACTACCGGGCTCGCCTGGAAGTGGTTGAGTGGAAGACGAACGGTAATCGTGCTCTATACCTCTGCAATGAGCAACGTTTCCCGTTGCTTCAGGTCGACCGGCGCTTCCATATTCCCGGCCAGTTCCAATTCTCTGGCTACCTCGCGTCGCCCTATTTCGACCTAGCGCAGAACGAAGGCACGGTCGAACTGTCGGAAATGCAGCCTGGCGTTCTGTTGGCAGTTAGCGAGGCGCAGCAAACCATTAAAGATCATTTCCGCACGCGAGCGGCCGAAGATGCTCGGACCGTGGTGGAGGAATGGAAGGACGAGGCGGTGTACCCGTTCAGCGGCGAGGCTAGGACACCGGTCGAGAAGGTCGAACGTCAGGTGTTCGACATCGTGGCGGTCAACGTCGCGCGTCACCTGCCCGATTTTGGCGCGAGCCAGCCGAAGAATCGCAAGTTCCAACTCCGTATGTTGCGTCAGGCGATCGAGCGCAGTCCGGAGGACTTGCAGGTCATTCTGGACGAGGTGCTGAACCTGCCGAAAAGGCAGCGGGAAGAATTAGCACAACTCCTTCGGGACACGACCCTACCCGCAATCATCGGTGCTGCGAAGATCGTGTCCGACCGATTGAAGTTTTTGACCGGGCTGGAAGCAGTGCTGTTCGACCCAGAGCCCAAGAGGCGATTGAAAGAGCGCTCACAGTTGCACCGGATTATCGCGCAGAATTGCTGGCTGTTTGGCGAGGAGTTTAGCCTGTCAGTGGACGACAGATCGCTGACTGAGGTGTTGATCGCGCATAAGAAGATGCTCGACCCCAACATTGTTATTGACGCGCCGGTCAAACACATTTCGCAGACGCGCGGCATCGTGGACTTGATGCTCTCCAAGGCTACGAAGCGACACGTTGTCAAATTGACCCACTTGGTCGTCGAGTTGAAAGCCCCCAAAGTGCCCATAGCGGCGGCGGAGATCACACAGATTGAGAGCTATGCGTTCTCGGTTATGAGCGATCCGCGATTCAAGCAAGTGGACACGACGTGGGTCTTTTGGGTTATCAGTGATGAGCTTGCACCGTACGCCGAGAATCGCGTTCTGGACGACGAAGGGCTGGTCCATACGAAGGACAATCTGTCGATCTACGCGAAGACGTGGGGGCAGGTCATCGAAGAAAACCGCGCGCGGTTGAAGTTCTTTCAAGACGCGTTAGAAGTGCAGGTGGACCGCGACGCTTCGCTGAAATATCTGCAAGAGCGCTATGCCGCGTATCTCGAAGGTGTATTTGAGGTGGACGAAGCCGACATGGATAACGAGACTGAGACTGACGCTGAAGGCGCAGCGTCATCCTAAGTTATCACCGCGTGTTGTGAGCTTTTCGTTTGGCGTCGGCGGCGTCGAGCACTGCGCTGATTGGAAATCGTTCCAGGTAGTCTCGCAGGCTCTATTGTTGTTCTTCGTTAATTCACATCGACAAAAAAAGCCCGCCGAAGCGGGCAACCTCACGATGCGGAGGGGGAGATACGAATTAGCGTGGCCGCGTGCTTAACCTTTTGTCGCACCAAACGTCAGCCCCGCCACGAAATGCTTCTGCATCGCGAAGAACATCGCGACCGACGGCAGCGCCGCCAGGATCGACCCGGCGGACACGAGATTCCACGACGTCGTCCATTGCCCCTTCAATGCGGCCACGCCTGCCGTGATCGGCGCGGCTTCATCGCCTTGCGTGAGACACAGCGCCCAGAAGTAGTCATTCCACACGAACGTAAAAACGAGAATCGCCAGCGCGGCCAACGCGGGCCGAATCAACGGCAGCACGATCCGGTAAAACACCGTCCATTCCCCCGCCCCTTCGATCCTTGCCGCTTCGATCAACTCGAACGGCAGTTGCTTGATGAAGTTACGCAGGAACAGCGTGCAGAACCCGGTCTGAAACGCGACGTGAAAAAGAATCAGCGCCTCGACCGTATTGAACACACCGAGCCGCAGCGACAAGTCCCGCACCGGAATCATCAACACCTGCACCGGCACGAAGTTACCGGCAACGAACGTCCCGAACAGCGCCGTACTCCCGCGAAACTTGTAGGTCGCCAGCGCAAAGCCCGCCATCGCCGCGAGCGCAATCGACCCGACAACTGAAGGCACCGTGATCTGCACGCTGTTCCAGAAGTAATGCAGCATCGGCGACGTCGTCAGCGCGTCGCGATAGTTCTCGATCATCGAGAAGTGCCGTGGCCAGCCCCAGTAGTGGCCCTCGACCAGTTCCTCGGTCGAGCGCACCGACGTAATGAACACGGCAATCATCGGCAACAGCCAGATCAGCAGCGCAACCGGCAGCGACAACTTGTACAGCCTGCGCGAGACAGGCTTCCATTGGGCAACGGGAGTCGGAAACATGATGGCCACCGGTCAGGTTATTGCTCGTTGCGCAGCAGGCGGCGCAACTGGAACACGATGTAGACGAGCATGATCGCGAACAGCACGACCGCAATCGACGCGGAATAGCCGAGCCGGTAGTACTTGATCGCCTGGTCGTACATGTAATACGCGAGCACGGTCGAGCTTTCGAACGGGCCGCCGCTCGTCATCACCGAGATCAGGTCGAAGCTGCGCAGCGCGCCGATCACCGTGACGACGATCGCCATGAAGGTGGTCGGCCGCAGTTGCGGCAGCACGACGTGCCACAGCAGCGCGAAGCCGCGCGCGCCTTCCATCCGTGCGGCTTCGATCTGTTCCGGGTTGAGCGACGTGAGGCCGGTGAGGTACAGGATCATGCAGTACGCGGTCTGCGGCCACAGCGCGGCGAACACGATGCCGAACGTCGCGTAGCGCGCGTCGCCGAGCACCGGGATGCCGTGCCCGGCGATCAGCGCGAGCAGCCCGAACGTCGGATCGTAGAACCACGAGAAGATCAGCCCGACGACCACGCCGGACAGCACGAACGGTGCGAAGAACAGCGACTTCACGAGCCGGATGCCGGCCACCGCCTGGTTCAGGTACAACGCGAGCGCGAGGCCGAGCGGCGGCGCGAGCATGAAGAGCGCGAGCCAGATCACGTTGTTGCGCAGCGCGGTGTAGAACGTCGGCGCATGCAGCAGTTCGACGTAGTTCGCGACACCGACGAAGGTGCGCTCGGTCATCCCGTCCCAGTTGTACAGGCTCAGCCACAGCGTCGACAGGATCGGCCAGATCACATAGATGGCCACCATCGCGCAGGCCGGCGCGAGAAAGAGCCACGCGGCGCGCTGTTGCCGCCGCATGGCAGGCGACGGGCGACGCGCGGGCAGGGCGGTGGCGGCGGATGCGCCGCGTGGCGGCGGCGCGGCGCCCGCGCCGGCGGGCGGCGGGGACGTGATCGGACTGGACACGGCAAACCTCCTGAACGGGCACGGCGGCACGGGGCCGCCGGTTGGGTCACACGGTCACTTCTTGTAGATGCGCTTGCGGGTCTGTTCGAGTTGCGCGAGCACCGTATCGAGCTGCGCGGGATTCGCGACGAACTGCTGCATGCCCTTCATCCCCTCGTCCGCCATTTCCTTCGTCATGTCGCGGTCGTAGAACTGCGCGACACCGCCCTTCGTGTCGGCGAGGATCCGGAAGCCGATACGCGAGATCGGATCGGCCGGCTCCGGCGACTTGCTGTTGGCCGACAGCGAGCCGAGCCCCTCCGCGAGCTTCGCGCCCATTTCGGGCGTTTCGACGAACGCGAGGAATGTGTGCGCATCGGCCTTGTTCTTCGCCTTCGCCGGAATGTGCAGCGATTCGACCGGGCCGTCCTCGGCGGTCGGCACCTTCGGGTCGATGATCGGGAAGCGGTAGTAGCCCATTTCCTGCTTCACGTTCGGCGGGAAGCCCGCCGCGATGAAGGTGCCCATCAGCATCATCGCGGCCTTGCCCTGGAACAGGAACGGCTGCGCGCCGTCGAGATCGTAGGACAGCGCGTTGTCGATGAAGTAGCCCGCGTCGATCAGCGATTTCCACGTCGTGTAGACCTTCTTCACGCGCGGGTCGGTGTACGGCACGTCGCCGGCCATCAGTTGCTGGTGGAACGCGTTGCCGTTCAGGCGCAGGTCGAGATAATCGAACCAGCCGGCGAGGGTCCACGCGTCGCGGCCGCCGACCGCGATCGGCGTGATGCCGGCCGCTTTCAGCTTCTTGCACGCGTCGAGAAACTGGTCCCACGTCTTCGGCTCGTCGGCGATGCCGACCTTGTGGAACAGGTCCTTGCGGTAGAACAGCCCCCACGAGTAGTAGACGGTCGGCGCCGCGTACTGCTTGCCGTTGTACGAGGATGCGTCGCGCGTCGACGCGTACATCGTGCCCCAGCCGTTCTTCGTCCAGTCGCCGCTCAGGTCCTCGAACAGCCCGCGCTTCGCGTAGTACGCCATCCGTTCGCCGGCGTGCCAGTTCACGACGTCCGGTGCGACGGTCGTGAGCCAGGAAGGGAGCTGCACCTTGTACGCTTCCTCGTCGACGAAGGTCGCCTTCACGTCGATGTCGGGATGCGCCTTGTGGAACGCTTCGATCGTCGACTGCCAGACCGCGCGCTGGCTGGCGCCCTTGAACGCGATGTTGATCGTCAGCGTGCCGGCATCGGCGGGCGTCGTCATGCCGAGCGATGCCAGTGCGACAGCGGCGGCCGTGGCGAGCCGGGCGGCGGTGCGAAGGGGGCGATGGGTCATACGTGTCTCCAGTCCTGGGTGTCGTTGTGCGTGACCGGCGCGTCGTGGCGCCGATCGCGGTTGCTACGAACGGCTTCGATACACGGCCACGTCTTGCGGCCCGACTTGCGCCGTGCCGAGCACGAACGCGGACGGCGGCACCGCGTCGATCGTGTGCGGTGCGTCGCCATAGTTGAAAACGTAGGTCAGGCCGCCGCGCCGGCTTACGCGTACGCCGTCGCCGAGCGGCGCGGGCGCGAGGCCGGCTTCGGCCGCGACATCGGCGAACAGCCGGGTGGTGGTCGCGTCGTCGAACAGCGCGGCCCAGTAGTGCAGCGTGCCGTGCGATACGCAGGCCGGGTGACCGTCGGCGAAGCGTGCACGCACGACGCTGTGCGTGTCGTCGTGCAGTTCGACGAAGTCGCGCCAGTGGCGTGCGTTGCCTGCGAGCGGCGAGCCGTCGCGCAGCGTGCCGTCGATCCGCTCGGTCACGTTCGGCCGCAGCGATTCGACGCGCCATACGCGCACCGGCAGGATCGACGCGAGCGGGCCGGGCGGCAGCGTCGGCGGGATCTGCAGGTCGACGGTCTTCGAACCGGTGCGCGGGCCGAGCACGACATGCGCGCCGGAGGCGGCGAGCCGCGCGGCGAAATCGTTCGGGACGACCGGCAGCGGCGGCACGACGACGAGGCGGTAGCCGTCGAGCGGCGCGTGCGCGGACACGATGTCGACGTCGAGGCCGAGCGAGCGCAGCGCCGAGTAGTACTCGAACGCGAAGCGCGGGTAATGGAAATCGGCGCCCTGCGGCTGCACTTCGAACAGCCACTTCGCTTCGTAATCGAAGACCAGCGCGACGGGAGCGCGCACGGTGCCGTCCGCATCCGCGCCGGCGTCGTGCACGGCCGCGATCTCTTGCGCGACGCGTTGCGCCTCGCGGCCGCCTTCGTCGAGCTGGTCATCGGGGGTGTGGAGGCCCGCATGCATCTGCTCCTGCGCGAACGGCGCCTGCCGCCAGCGGAAGTACGATACGCAGCCGGCGCCGTGCGCGAACGCTTCCCAGCTCCACAGGCGCACCATGCCCGGCAGCGGCGCGGGGTTCCATTGCGCCCAGTTCACGGGCCCGGGCTGCTGCTCCATCACCCAGAACGGCAGCTTCGACATGCCGCGATAGAGGTCGTGATTGAACGACGCGAAGTCGGGATGCCCGGTGCGCAGCCAGCGCGCTTTCACGTCGGGTGCGAACCATTGCTCCTCGAGCGCGCCGAGCGGATAGCTGTCCCAGGTCGCGACGTCGAGGTCGCGCGCGACTTCGTAGTGATCGAACTCGGTGAACAGCTGCATGAAGTTGTGCGCGACGGGGCGGCCCGGCGAATGCGCGCGGATCACGTCGACCTGCATCCGGTGATAGCGCGCGACTTCGTCCGACGCGAAGCGCCGGTAGTCGAGGCGGTGCGACGGGTGGGCCTCAGTCACGGTGCCGACAGGCGCGTCGACTTCATCGAAATGGCGATACTCCATGCTCCAGAACACGGTGCCCCACGCGCGGTTCAGCGCGTCGATCGTGCCGTAGCGCGCCTTCAGCCACGCACGGAAGCGCACGAGCGCGGCCGGCGAGTAGCTGACGACGGTCTGGTGGCAGCCCAGCTCGTTGTCGGTCTGCCAGTAGCGCACGGCCGGGTGGCGGCCGTAGCGTTCGGCGACCGCCGTGCAGATCTGGCGCGACGCCTCGAGATAGGTCGGCGACGAGAAGTCGTAGTGGCGGCGCGAGCCGAACGCGCGCGGCCGGCCGTCCGCGCCGATCGCGAGGATGTCGGGGTGGCGATCGACCAGCCATTTCGGCGGCGTCGCCGTCGGCGTGCACATCACGATCTCGAGGCCGGCCGCGCCGAGCACGTCGACCGCGCGATCGAGCCAGCCCCAGTCGTATTCGCCCGGCGACGGCTCGATACGGCTCCACGCGAATTCGGCGATCCGCACCTGCTCGATGCCGAGCGCTTTCATCCTGCGGGCATCATCGGCCCACATCGTTTCCGGCCAGTGTTCCGGGTAGTAACAGACTCCGAGGCGCATGCCCGATCCTTATGCGTAGTGGTGAACGTGGACGTCGGCGCACGCGGGCACCGCGCGGCCGTCTTCGGTGAAGAGATGGCAGGCCGCGGCCGGCGCATGCACGCGCACGCGTTCGCCGCTGCGCACCTGCGCGTCGCCGGGCACCTTCGCGATGATCGAGTGGCCGCCGGGCTGGTCGAGATGCACGTAGGTCTGTTCGCCGAGGCGTTCGACGAGTGCGACGTCGCGCGCGAGCGCCGTCGCGTCGTGTGCGGCGCCGAGCGTCAGGTGTTCGGGGCGAATGCCGAGCGTCACGGTGGCGCCCGCGCCGAGCGCCGAGCCGTCACGTGGCAGTACGAAGGTTTCGCCGGACGGCGTGAGCGTGACGGTCGTGCGATGCGCATCGCAGGCGGTCACGACGGCCGGCAGGAAGTTCATGCGCGGCGAACCGATGAAGCCCGCGACGAAGCGGCTCGCCGGGTGGTGGTAGAGGTCGAGCGGCGCACCGATCTGCGCGATGCTGCCGTGCTGAGCGGTATCGGCGCCGGCGTGCAGCAGCACGATCTTGTCGGCGAGCGTCATCGCTTCGGTCTGGTCGTGCGTCACGTAGACGACGCTCGCGCGTTCGAACTGCCGGTGCAGCTTCGCGATTTCGATGCGGGTCTGGCCGCGCAGGGCGGCGTCGAGATTCGACAGCGGCTCGTCGAACAGGAATACGCCGGGCTCGCGCACGATCGCGCGACCGATCGCGACGCGCTGCCGTTGTCCGCCCGACAGCGCCTTCGGCTTGCGATCGAGCAGCGTGTCGAGCTGCAGGATGCGCGCGGCATCGCGCACCTTGCGGTCGATCTCCGCCTTCGGCACGCGCGCGAGCTTCAGCCCGAACGCCATGTTCTCGTAGACCGTCATGTGCGGAAACAGCGCGTAGCTCTGGAACACCATCGCGACGCCGCGCTCGGCGGCCGGCACGTCGTCGACGCGGCGGCCGTCGATCGACAGCTCGCCCGCGCTCAGATCCTCGAGCCCGGCGATCATCCGCAACAACGTCGACTTGCCGCATCCGGACGGCCCGAGGAACACGCAGAACTCGTGCGCGCCGATCTCCAGATCGACGTCGCGAATGACCGGCGCATGATCGCCATAGGCTTTCTGCACGCGCCGCATCGAGATGCTCGCCATTGTCTCCGCTCCATGTTCTAATGCGCTTTCATCAGTGATTAAGCGCTTAATCATCGCGATCAAAAAAAGAGGCGATGCGATCGCGGCCGAGTCGCGCCCGTCGGTTGGGCGGCAGGGTGTGCGGCGATAGTGCGCCGCTTCGGTGAGCGAAGCAAATACTGGATAGACGTCTCATATAGTGAGCAAGTGATGGCAACCCTGGATGAAGTGGCGCGCCGTGCCGGCGTGACGGCCGCGACCGTGTCGAACGTGTTGCGCGACCGCGGCCGGGTGGGCGAGGCGACGCGGGCGCGGGTGCTGGAGGCCGTGGCGGCGCTCGGGTATCGGCCGCATCTCGCCGCGCGGGCGCTGGCGGAAGGGCGCGCGCCGACGGTCGCGCTGATGGTGTCGAGCATCGCGAACCCGTTCTATCCGGAGTTCGCGCTGGCGGTCGAGCGTGCGGTGCGGCGCAACGGGCAGTTCCTGATCGTCTGCAACACGAACGAAGATCCGTTGCAGGGGCGTGCGTATCTCGACCAGATCGCCGGCACGATCTCCGAAGGCATCCTCGTGACGAATGCGAACCTGCATCTGCCGGATTTGCGCGACGTGGCGGCACGCGGCGTGCCGGTTGTGCTGTGTCTGTGGGAGCGACCGGAAGCGCCGCCCGATGGATTGCCGTGCGTGGCGATCGATTTCCGCGAGGCGGGGCGGATCGCGACGCGGCACTTGCTCGAACTGGGCCACGAGCGCATCGGCGTGATCGTCGGCGGGTCGGCGAGCGGCGTGCAGGCGGCGCGCTACGACGGCTTCGTCGACGTGATGCGCGAAGCGGGGCTCGATGCGTCGATCGTCGAGGCCGAGCCCGATTCGATCGAAGGCGGCGTGCGCGCGGCGGGGCGGCTGCTCGATGCGCACCCGCGGTTGACCGCGCTGGTCGCGACCAACGACCTGCCGGCGATCGGCGCGATGCATGCGGCGGCCGATCGCGGCCGGCGTGTGCCCGATGATCTGTCGATCGTCGGGATTACCGACATTCACCTGGCGAGCGACACGCGGCCCACGCTGACGACCGTCGCGATCCCGACCGCCGAGGCCGCCGGGCTGGCGGTCGAACTGCTCAATGCGCTGCGCGAGGCGGGTGGTCAGCGCGACGCGGCACCGTGCGTGCGGACCGCGCCGCGACCGAGGCTGGTGGTGCGGGGGACGACCGGGCGTGTGGCGGGCGGGGGCGCGACGCCTTCGGTTTGATGCGTGGCGGCGGCGAGTAGGTTGAGGTCGCTGTCGTGATCGTTGCGACCCGGCGTCGGGTGGCGCTCGCCTTGGCAAACGGCACACGGCGAGCGGTAAGCGGTAAGCGGTAAGCGGTAAGCGCACCGCCGTCCTCACCCGCCTTCGACGAGCCGCATCACGATGCTTCTAGCTGATTCCAGATGCGCGACCGTCATCGAGCGCGCCGCGCGCGCATTGCGTTCGCGGCACGCCTGCAGGATCTCCTCGTGCTCGACCTGGAACGACGGCGTATCGGCGAGCAGCGTGGCCTGCAGACGCTCGTACCGTTCAACCTGGCTGCGCAGTTCCGCGATCGTCTTCAACTGCCGCGTGTTGCCGCAGCACGAATACAGCAGCGCGTGGAATTCGCGGTTCAGTTCACCCTGCCGGCGCGGCACGGCCGCATCGCCGAGCAAACGATGGACGAGCTCGGCGCGGGCGAGCGTTTCGTCGTCGAGCCGCTTCACGCTCCGGTAGATCGCGTCGCCTTCGAGCAGCGCGCGCAGGTCGTAGATTTCCTGCACGTCCGACGCGCTCAGCATGCGCACGACGGCGCCGCGATTCCTGAAGATGTCCAGCAAGCCTTCGCGCTCCAGGCGCTGGATCGCCTCGCGCATCGGAATCCGGCTGATGCCGAACCGGTCGGCCAGGTCGCGTTCGACGAGCCGCTCGCCGGCTTCCAGCTCGCCGTTGATGATCATGTCCCGCAACGAGGCGGCGACCGCGTCCGCCGTGGAATCGAGTTTGGCTTCCATGCCTGCATGTTCCGTCAATTTGGAATAATGGTATACCAAATGGGAATCCGGTGCCAAAATGGCGAGCGCAGGCGGGCTTCGCAAAGCGACATCCGGCCCGGCCGAAGCAACCCACATCAATGGAGAGCGAGATGGCATCTGGCGAACACACGTATCGCGTCGCAGTAGAGTGGACGGGCAATCGCGGCACCGGCACGTCGGGGTATCGCGAGTACGGGCGCGATCATCTGATCCGGGCCGGTTCCAAGCCGGATATTCCCGGTTCGTCGGACGCGGCGTTTCGCGGCGACGCCGCGCGCTGGAATCCGGAAGACCTGTTGCTGGCGTCGGCATCGGCGTGCCACAAGCTCTGGTACCTGCATCTGTGCTCGGAAGCGGGTATTCGCGTGCTTGCGTATGTCGACAACGCGGAAGGCACGATGGTCGACAGTGCCGATGAAGGCTGCTTCACGGAAATCGTGCTGCGCCCGCATGTGACGATCCAGGCCGGCGACGATCGCGAACGGGCGGCACATCTGCATCATGACGCGCACGCGAAGTGCTATATCGCGAACTCGGTCAACTTTCCGATCCGCTGCGAACCGGTGATCGAGTTCGCCGCCGCGTAGTCGACTGGAACCGCCGCGACGACGTCACAGCGCGACACCGTAAACCTCCCGCGCCGCCGCGCGAATCGCATCGGCCATCATCGCGACGGCCGGCGAATGCAGCCGGTCGGTGCGCGTGATGATCCCGAAATCGTCCATCCGGCAATCCATCTCCAGCGGCAGCACCGTGACGATCCCGTGCCGCGCGTAGTAGCGCGCGACGTCCTCGGCCAGCACCGCGATCATGTCGCTCTGTTCGAGCAGCTGCGTGATGAACAGCAGCGCGGACGTCTCGACGAGGTTCGCCGGCGGCGCGAGGCTCGCGCGCTGGAACACGAGATCGAAGCGGTGGCGCAGCACGCTGCCGGCCGGCGGCACGACCCACGCGGCGCGCTGCACGTCCGCGAGCGACAGCGGCGCTTGCGCGAGCAGCGGATGGCCGGGCCGCACGACGGCGGCCACCGGCTCGCCGGTCAGCGGCTCGTAGCGCAGCCGCAGCTTGTCGTGTTCGGCGGAGAGCCGGCCGATCACGATGTCGATTTTTTCCTGCGCGAGATGTTCGAGCAGCACGTTGCTGGTGTCGATCTCGACCGACACGTGCAGGCCGGCATGCGTGCCCTTCACCGCGGCGACGGCCGGCGGCACGAGCCGCAGGCCCGGTGACGTGATCGCCCCCACCGCCACGTGCCCGAGATGGCCGGCCTTCAGCGCGGCCAGCTCCTCATGCGCCTGGTCGAGGCTGCCGAGCGCCGCGCGCGCATGGCGGATCAGCGCATCGCCGTAGAGCGTCGGCCGCATCCCGCGCGGCAGGCGCTCGAACAGCACCGCGCCGATCGATTCCTCGAGTTCGCGCAGCAGCTTCGACGCGGCCGGCTGCGTCATGTTCAGCGCGGCCGCCGCGCGGTGAATGCTGCCTTCGTCGGCAAGCGCGACGACCAGCAGAAGCTGGCGCGTCTTCAGGCGGCCACGGTTTCCCCACGGGCTGGCTTCGGGCATCGTACGGGTTTATATCGATATCGGAATCGATATCGTAATCGCCAAAAACGTCATTAGCCAGTTATCAAAATTCTGCCTAGACTGCGCCGGTATCCCGTCACCACAGGACTGACGATGTCGGCAACGAAACCCAGGCTGCGCTCCACCCAATGGTTCGGCTCGAACGACAAGAACGGCTTCATGTACCGGAGCTGGATGAAGAACCAGGGCATCCCCGATCACGAGTTCGACGGCCGGCCGATCATCGGCATCTGCAATACGTGGTCCGAACTGACGCCGTGCAACGCGCACTTCCGCAAGCTCGCCGAGCACGTGAAGCGCGGGATCTCCGAGGCGGGCGGCTTCCCGGTCGAGTTCCCGGTGTTCTCGAACGGCGAATCGAACCTGCGCCCGTCGGCGATGCTCACGCGCAACCTCGCGTCGATGGACGTCGAGGAGGCGATCCGCGGCAACCCGATCGACGCGGTCGTGTTGCTGGCCGGCTGTGACAAGACGACGCCCGCGCTGCTGATGGGCGCGGCGAGCTGCGACGTGCCGGCGATCGTCGTGTCGGGCGGCCCGATGCTGAATGGCAAGCTCGAAGGCAAGAACATCGGCTCCGGCACCGCCGTGTGGCAACTGCACGAAGCGCTGAAGGCCGGCGAGATCGACGTCCATCACTTCCTGTCGGCGGAGGCCGGGATGTCGCGCTCGGCCGGCACCTGCAACACGATGGGCACCGCGTCGACGATGGCGTGCATGGCCGAGGCGCTCGGCGTCGCGCTGCCGCACAACGCGGCGATTCCGGCCGTCGATTCGCGCCGCTACGTGCTCGCGCACATGTCCGGCATCCGCATCGTCGAGATGGCGCTCGAAGGGCTCGTGCTGTCGAAGATCCTCACGCGTGCGGCGTTCGAGAACGCGATCCGCGCGAATGCGGCGATCGGCGGCTCGACCAACGCGGTGATCCACCTGAAGGCGATCGCGGGTCGCATCGGCGTGCCGCTCGAACTGGAAGACTGGATGCGCATCGGCCGCGACACGCCGACGATCGTCGACCTGATGCCGTCGGGGCGCTTCCTGATGGAAGAGTTCTATTACGCGGGCGGCCTGCCGGCGGTGCTGCGCCGGCTCGGCGAAGGCGGGCTGCTGCCGAACCCGGATGCGCTGACGGTGAACGGCAAGTCGCTGTGGGACAACGTGCGCGAAGCGCCGAACTACGACGACGAGGTGATCCGCCCGCTCGACCGGCCGCTGATCGCGGACGGCGGCATCCGCATCCTGCGCGGCAATCTCGCGCCGCGCGGCGCGGTGCTGAAGCCGTCGGCGGCGAGCCCCGAGCTGCTCAAGCATCGCGGCCGCGCGGTGGTGTTCGAGAACCTCGACCACTACAAGGCGACGATCAACGACGAGGCGCTCGACATCGACGCAAGCTCGGTGATGGTGCTGAAGAACTGCGGGCCGCGCGGGTATCCGGGGATGGCCGAGGTCGGCAACATGGGGCTGCCGCCGAAGCTGCTGCGTCAGGGCGTGAAGGACATGGTGCGGATTTCCGACGCGCGGATGAGCGGCACCGCGTACGGCACGGTCGTGCTGCACGTCGCGCCGGAAGCCGCCGCCGGCGGGCCGCTCGCGGCCGTGCGCAACGGCGACTGGATCGAGCTCGACTGCGAGGCCGGCACGCTGCATCTCGACATTACGGATGACGAACTGCAGCGCCGCCTGTCGGACGTCGATCCGACCGCGGCGCCGGGCGTGGCCGGCCAGCTCGGCAAGGGCGGCTACGCACGGCTGTACATCGATCACGTGCTGCAGGCCGACGAGGGGTGCGACCTCGACTTCCTGGTCGGTACGCGCGGCGCGGAGGTACCGAGCCATTCGCATTGAGCGGCTGCGCGGCAGCCGGTTGCGGGCTCTCACGGCCCGCGCAACGTGAAACCGTAAACGCATGACGGCCGGTCGTCACCGAGGCCGAAGCAGGACGCGAACCATGACATCGAGCAGCGCGCCGCGCTATCGCGGCATTTTCCCCGTCGTTCCGACGACGTTTACCGATACCGGCGAACTCGATCTCGCGAGCCAGAAGCGCGCGGTCGATTTCATGATCGACGCGGGCTCGGACGGGCTGTGCATCCTCGCGAATTTCTCCGAGCAGTTCGCGATCACCGACGACGAGCGCGACGTGCTCACGCGCACGATCCTCGAGCACGTCGCGGGCCGCGTGCCGGTGATCGTCACGACGTCGCATTACAGCACCCAGGTGTGCGCGGCGCGCAGCCTGCGCGCGCAGCAGCTCGGCGCGGCGATGGTGATGGCGATGCCGCCGTACCACGGTGCGACGTTCCGCGTGCCCGAAGCGCAGATCTTCGAGTTCTATGCGCGCGTATCCGATGCGATCGCGATCCCGATCATGGTCCAGGACGCGCCCGCGAGCGGCACCGCGCTGTCGGCCCCGTTCCTCGCGCGGATGGCGCTCGAGATCGAGCAGGTCGCGTACTTCAAGATCGAGACGCCGGGCGCCGCGAACAAGCTGCGCGAGCTGATCCGGCTCGGCGGCGATGCCATCGAGGGGCCGTGGGACGGCGAGGAGGCGATCACGCTGCTCGCCGACCTGCACGCGGGCGCGACCGGCGCGATGACGGGCGGCGGGTTTCCGGACGGCATCCGGCCGATCCTCGAAGCGTGGCGCGAAGGGCGCCATGACGACGCCTACGCGCGCTACCAGGCCTGGCTGCCGCTGATCAATCACGAGAACCGCCAGTCCGGGATCCTCACCGCGAAGGCGCTGATGTGCGCAGGCGGCGTGATCGCGTGCGAGCGGCCGCGGCATCCGATGCCGGAACTGCATCCGGACACGCGCGCGGAACTGCTCGCGATCGCGCGCCGGCTCGACCCGCTCGTGCTGCGCTGGGCGCACTGAACGGTCACCGAACGATTCGCGAAGGAGGCATGCACGATGAGTGATCAGGTTTCGCTGGGGGTCGTCGGCATCGGCAAGATTGCGCGCGACCAGCATCTGCCGGCGATCGACGCCGAACCGGGTTTCAAGCTGACCGCGTGCGCGAGCCGCCACGCGGAAGTCGCCGGCGTGCGCAACTATCGCGACCTGCGCGCGCTGCTGGCCGCCGAGCGCGAGCTCGACGCCGTGTCGCTGTGCGCGCCGCCGCAGGTGCGCTATGCGCAGGCGCGCGCCGCGCTCGAAGCCGGCAAGCACGTGATGCTCGAGAAGCCGCCGGGCGCGACGCTCGGCGAAGTGGCCGTGCTGGAAGCGCTCGCGCGCGAGCGCGGCCTCACGCTGTTCGCGACCTGGCATTCGCGCTGCGCGAGTGCGGTGGAGCCCGCCCGCGCCTGGCTCGCGACGCGCGCGATCCGCGCGGTGCAGGTGCGCTGGAAAGAGGACGTGCGGCGCTGGCATCCGGGGCAGCAATGGATCTGGGAGCCGGGCGGCCTCGGCGTGTTCGACCCGGGCATCAACGCGCTGTCGATCGTTACGCGCATCCTGCCGCGCGAGCTCGTGCTGCGCGAGGCGACGCTCATCGTGCCGAGCGACGTGCAGACGCCGATCGCCGCCGAACTCGATTGCGCGGATACCGACGGCGTGCCGGTGCGCGCGGAATTCGACTGGCGGCACGGCCCGGTCGAGCAATGGGAGATCGCGGTCGACACGGCCGACGGCGTGCTCGCGATCAGCCGCGGCGGCGCGCAATTGTCGATCGCGGGCGAGCCGGTCGAGCTCGGCCCCGAACGCGAGTATCCGGCGCTGTATGCGCACTTCCATGCGCTGATCGCGCGTGGCGAAAGCGACGTCGACGTGCGGCCGCTGCGGCTCGTCGCCGATGCGTTCCTGTTCGGCCGGCGCGTGCAGACCGACGCGTTCGGCCGCTGATCACGCGGGCGCGCCGCGGCGCGATCGCACACGACGAATCATTACGGCACAAGCCGATATCAAGGAGACACCGCATGAACCGCACGACTCACACGATCCGCCGCCATACCTTGCGCGCGCTGCTTGCCGCACTGTGCATCGCGCCGCTCGGCATGCAGGGCGCCGCGCGCGCAGACGCACCGCTGAAGATTGGCTTCCTGGTGAAGATGCCCGAGCAGGCGTGGTTCATCAACGAGCAGAACGCGGCGTCCGCGCTCGGCCAGAAGGAGAATTTCTCGGTCGTGAAGATCGGCACGCCCGACGGCGAGAAGGTGCTGGCCGCGATCGACAACCTCGGCTCGCAGGGCGCGCAGGGCTTCGTGATCTGCGCGCCGGACGTGCGCCTCGGCCCGGCGATCGCCGCACGCGCGAAGCGCTACAACATGAAGTTCGTGACCGTCGACGACCAACTCGTCGATTCGACCGGCAAGCCGCTGCCGAACGTGCCGCACCTCGGGATGTCGGCGACCAAGATCGGCAACCAGGTCGGCCAGGCGATCGCCGACGAGATGAAGCGGCGCGGCTGGAAGCCCGAGGAAGTCGGCGCGCTGCGGATCACGAACTACGAGCTGCCGACCGCGAAGCTGCGCACCGACGGCGCGACGCAGGCGCTGCTCGCGAACGGTTTCCGCAAGGAGAACATCTTCGACGCGCCGCAGAAGACGACCGACGACGAAGGCGGCTTCAGCGCGGCCGCGCCGGTGCTCGCGCGCCATCCGAACGTGAAGAAGTGGGTGGTCTACGCGCTGAACGAGGAAACCGTGCTCGGCGCGGTGCGCGCGACCGAGCAGCTGCACATCCCGGCGGCCGACGTGATCGGCGTGGGCATCAACGGCGCGGGCGAGGCGTTCGCCGAATTCCAGAAGAAGGAGCCGACCGGCTTCTACGGGACGATCGCGGTCAGCTCGACAAACCACGGCAAGGACAGCACGCAGAACCTCGTCGAATGGATTCGCGACGGCAAGACGCCGCCGGCCGACACGCAGACGAGTGGCAAGCTGATGACGCGTGCGAACTGGCAGGCGGTGCGTGCCGAGCTCGGCATCTGAGCGCACGAGGCGAGAACGCGATGACGACGCAGACGATGACGGCCGTATCCGGCAACGATGCCGCCGAGACGCCGCCGGGCGGCCCGCTGCTCGCGCTCGACGGCATCACGGTGACGTTCCCGGGCGTACGTGCGCTCGACGCCGTGTCGCTGTCGGTGCGCGCGGGCGAGGTGCACGGGCTGATGGGCGAGAACGGCGCGGGGAAGTCGACGCTGCTGAAGGTGCTGTCCGGCGTGAACCAGCCGCAGGCCGGCACGCTGACGCTGAACGGCACTGAGCAGCGCTTCACGTCGACGCGCGCGGCGCTCGAGGCCGGCATCGCGATCATCTACCAGGAGCTGCATCTGGTGCCCGAGCTGACGGTCGCCGAAAACCTGATGCTCGGGCAGTTGCCGAGCCGGCTCGGCGTGGTCGACGAACGCACGCTCGCCGCGCGCGCGCTCGATGCGCTGGAGCGGCTCGGCGAGCACATCGATCCGGGCATCCCGGTGAAGTACCTGTCGATCGGCCAGCGCCAGATGATCGAGATCGGCAAGGCGTTGATGCGCGACGCGCGCGTGATCGCGTTCGACGAGCCGACGAGTTCGCTGTCCGCGCGCGAAACCACGCAACTGTTTCGGATCATCCGCGCGCTGCGCGCGGAAGGGCGCGCGATCATCTACGTCACGCACCGGATGGAGGAAGTGTACGAACTGTGCGACCGCGTGACGGTGTTCCGTGACGGCCGCCGCATCGACACGTTCGATTCCGTCACCGATCTCGACCGCGACCGGTTGATCGGCTGCATGGTCGGCCGCTCGATCGAGGACGTGTACGGCTATCGGCCGCGCCCGGCCGGCGACGTGCTGATCGAGGCGAAGGGGCTGGCGGGGCCCGGGTTGTCCGAGCCGGTGTCGTTCACCGCGCGGCGCGGCGAGATCGTCGGTTTCTTCGGGCTCGTCGGCGCGGGCCGCTCGGAGCTGATGAAGCTGCTGTACGGTGCCGCGCGCCCGAGCGCGGGGCACGTCGAGCTGAACGGGAAGCGGGTGGCGTTCGGGAGCCCGCGCGACGCGGTGCGCGCCGGCCTCGCGCTGTGCCCGGAAGACCGCAAGCAGGAGGGCATCGTCGCGATCGCGTCGGTGGCCGACAACCTGAACATCAGCGCGCGCCGGCATTTCAGCCCGGCGCGGGTGCTGCTCGACGGGCGGCGCGAACGCGAACTCGCGCAACGCTACATCGAGCGGCTCGCGATCAAGACCCGCGACGGCGACACGCCGATCGGCGCGCTGTCCGGCGGCAACCAGCAGAAGGTCGTGCTCGCGCGCTGGCTGGCCGAGCGCATCGACGTGTTCCTGATGGACGAGCCGACGCGCGGCATCGACGTAGGCGCGCGCGCGGAAATCTACAACCTGTTCTACGAACTCGCGGAAGCGGGCCGCACGGTGATCCTCGTGTCGAGCGACCTGGCCGAGGTGATCGGCGTGTCGGACCGGATCATCGTGATGAAGGAAGGGCGGATCGCGGGCGAGGTCGCGAAGGCGCAGGCGACGCCCGACGCGCTGATCAAGCTCGCGCTGCCGCGCTAGCGCCCCGCAACGATCAACCGGATGCAAACGACATGAGCCAGGCAATGCAACCCCAACGCACTTCCCCGTCCCCCGATGCCGCCGTCGTACCTGCGCGAGCGCGCGGCGGCGTGTGGCAGCTGATCAACCGCTCCGGCATCGTGATGGTGTTTCTCGTGCTGTTCGCGACGCTGTCGCTGACCGTGCCGGACTTCCTCACGCCGCGCAACATCCAGGGCCTGCTGCTGTCGGTCACGCTGATCGGCTCGATCGCGGTGACGATGATGTTCGTGCTCGCGCTCGGCGAGGTCGACCTGTCGGTCGCGTCGATCGTCGCGTTCTCGGGCGTCGTCGCGTCGACGCTGATCACCGCGACGCACAGCGTCGTGCTCGGCATCGCGGGCGGCGTGCTCGCGGGCGGCGCGGTCGGGCTCGTCAACGGCGTGCTGATCGCGCGCTGGCGGATCAACTCGCTGATCGTCACGCTCGCGATGATGGAGGTCGTGCGCGGGCTTGCGTTCATCACGTCGAACGGCGACGCGGTGATGATCTCCGAGGAACGCTTCTTCGATCTCGGCGGCGGCTCGTTCCTCGGCATCTCGTATCCGATCTGGAGCAACATCGTCGGCTTCGTCGTGTTCGGCTTCCTGCTGCGCAAGACGGTGTTCGGCAAGAACGTGCTCGCGGTGGGCGGCAACGGCGAGGCCGCGCTGCTCGCGGGGCTGCCGGTGATGCGCATCAAGATCACCGTGTTCGTGCTGCAGGGGCTCGTGACGGGTTTTGCCGGCGTGATGCTCGCGTCGCGGATGAGCCTCGGCGACCCGAAGACGTCGGTCGGGCTCGAACTCGGTGTGATTTCCGCGTGCGTGCTGGGCGGCGTGTCGCTGACGGGCGGCGTCGCGACGATCTCCGGCGTGCTGGTCGGCGTGCTGATCATGGGCTCCGTGCAGGATGCGATGAGCCTGCTGAACGTGCCGACGTTTTACCAATATCTGATACGCGGCGGAATTCTGTTGCTCGCGGTGCTGTTCGACCAGTATCGTCGCAACCAGCGGCGCGCGATGAAGATCTGACCCTGGCGAACGCGCGGCCGCCTGCATAAGCGACAGATATCGGGAGACGGCATGCAACAGATTCATCCGGCCACGCAGGCGACGCTGCTGGCGGACACCCGCAACACGCTCGGCGAAGGCGCGACGTGGTGCGACAGGACGCACGCGCTGTATTGGGTGGACATCGAAGGCGCGCAACTGTGGCGCTGCCGTGCGGATGGCTCCGACCTCACGCCGTGGGCGATGCCCGAGCGGCTCGCGTGCTTCGCGCTGACCGACGACCCGGACGTGCTGCTCGTCGGGCTCGCGACGCATCTCGCGTTCTTCAATTTGCGCAGCGGCGCGTTCACGCGGATCGTCGACGTCGAGCCGGAGCTGCCGACGCGGCTGAACGACGGGCGCTGCGACGGTTCCGGCGCGTTCGTGTTCGGGATGAAGGACGAAGGCAGCGAGCCGCCGCGCGCGGTTGGCGGGTTCTATCGGCTCAATGCCGATCTCACGCTCGAACGGCTTGCGTTGCCTACGGCCGCGATTGCGAACAGCATCGGGTTCTCGCCGGATGGCACGAAGATGTATTTCTGCGATTCGCTGGTGCGCGAGATTTTCGTGTGCGATTACCGTGCAGGCGACGATGTCGCGAACGTGCGGCCGTTCGCGCGGCTCACCGATGCCGACGGCGATCCGGACGGCTCGATCGTCGATCGCGACGGCGGCCTGTGGAATGCGCAGTGGGGTGGCCGGCGGGTCGTGCGCTACGGGCCGGACGGTGTCGAGACGGATCGCGTGGCTGTACCGACCGCGCAGCCGAGTTGCACGGCGCTCGACGGTGAGGGCCGCCTGTACGTGACGAGCGCGCGCATCGGGTTGAGTGACGATGCGCTGGCCGACGACCCGCATGCGGGCGGTGTGTTCGTCGTGCAGACGCGGCACGCGGGGTTGCCGACGGCGCGGTTTGCGGGAACGCCGCGCGGCTGAGTGCATACGGAAAGCCGTTAATGGGATGCCGCTGACGCAGCGGGTTTCGCGGCCGGGCCGGCGGTTCGCCATGCGCGCGTGAGTGCGCAGCGGCTGTCCGGCATGCCTGGAACGCCCTGTTCACCTCCCGACGTGCTGGTAAGATGGCCCGCAATTCCATCCCGCCCGCACCATGAGTTCCGCACCAACCAAACCCGCGAATCCGAAGAACGCCACGAAGCCCGCCGCCCGCGCAACGGTCGACAAGCCGAAGGCGCGCGTGCAGCAGCGCCTGACCTACGTGATCGGCGGTCTCGACCGGCTGCTGCGCCGCCACATGACCGACGCGCTCGCCCCGCTTGGCATCACGCTCGCGCAGTACACGGCGCTGTCGGTGCTCGAGGCGCGTGGCGCATCGTCGAACGCGCAACTGGCCGAGCGCTCGTGGATCACGCCGCAATCGGCGAATGAAGTGATGAGCGTGATGGCCGCCCGCGGTTTCGTCACGCGTGAAGCCGACCCGTCGCACGGCCGCATCATCCTGCTGACGCTGACCGACGAAGGCGCGGCGATGCTGCGTGAATGTGAAGCCGTGCTGCGCCCGCTCGAAAAACGCATGCTCGGTGACATCTCGGCCGACGACGCCGCGCACGTGCAGCGCGCGCTCGAACTGTTCTCGCGCAACCTGCGCGGCTGACCGCTTCCCCGATTTTCACGACACGGGCCCGCCGGGCCCGCGCTCGTTTCGTCCGCGCCATCGACGGCCGCCCGACCGCTCCCTGATTTCCCGCCGCTTTCTCCGCTTTCCGATCCGGGTTTACACCGGCGCGCGTGCCGCTTGCAATATCAGGTAGCCTGATATTAAATGAAGCCGTCCGCAGCAGGAATGCTGCGCACCGAATCGCACTGGAAACGAACGACAGGAACAGACATGAGCAAGTACGACAACCGCTGGCAGACCGTTGAAGTGAACGTGGAGGCCGGCATCGCGTGGGTGACGTTGAATCGCCCCGAGAAGCGCAACGCAATGAGCCCGACGCTGAACCGGGAGATGCTGGAAGTCCTCGACGCGGTCGAGTTCGACGACGAGGCGAAGGTGCTGGTGCTGACCGGCGCGGGCGCCGCGTGGACGGCCGGCATGGATCTGAAGGAATATTTCCGCGAGATCGACGGCGGCTCCGACGCGCTGCAGGAAAAAGTGCGCCGCGACGCATCGGAATGGCAATGGCGCCGCCTGCGGATGTACAACAAGCCGACGATCGCGATGGTGAACGGCTGGTGCTTCGGCGGCGGTTTCTCGCCGCTCGTCGCGTGCGACCTCGCGATCGCGGCCGACGAAGCGGTGTTCGGGCTGTCGGAGATCAACTGGGGCATCCCGCCGGGCAACCTCGTCAGCAAGGCGATGGCCGACACGGTCGGGCACCGCCGCGCGCTGCACTACATCATGACCGGCGACACGTTCACCGGCACCGAAGCAGCGGACATGGGCCTCGTGAACAGCAGCGTGCCGCTGGCCGAACTGCGTGAAGCGACGATTGCGCTTGCCGCGCGTCTGATGGACAAGAACCCGGTCGTGCTGCGCGCGGCGAAGCACGGCTTCAAGCGTTCGCGCGAACTCACGTGGGAACAGTGCGAGGATTACCTGTATGCGAAGCTCGACCAGGCGCAGCTGCGTGACCCGGAGCGCGGCCGCGAGCAGGGTCTGAAGCAGTTCCTCGACGACAAGACGATCAAGCCGGGCCTGCAGGCTTACAAGCGCTGATACAAGCGCGGACGCAGCCGCCGGCTTCCCCGCCGGCGTAATCGCAAGAGACAGGCAAGGCAGGAGACAACATGACCGACAGACGGATGCTGATCGCCGGCGAGTGGTGCAACGCTCGCGACGGCCGCACTTTCGACCGCTTCAACCCCGCGACGGGCGCGCTGGCGTCGCGCGCGCCGGCGGCCGGCCTCGCCGACGCCGACGCGGCGATCGACGCCGCGCACCGCGCGTTTCCCGCCTGGTCGGCGCTCGCGCCGACCGAGCGCCGCCGGCTGCTGCTGAAGGCGGCCGACCTGATGGACGCGCGCATCGACGCGTTCATCGCGACCGGCGTGGCCGAAACCGGCGCGACGCCGGGCTGGATCGGCTTCAACGTGACGCTCGCGGCGAACATGCTGCGCGAGGCCGCGTCGATGACGACGCAGATCGCCGGCGACGTGATCCCGTCCGACGTGCCCGGCAATCTCGCGCTCGCGATGCGCGTGCCGTGCGGCGTCGTGCTCGGCATCGCGCCGTGGAACGCGCCGGTGATCCTCGGCACGCGCGCGCTGGCGATGCCGCTCGCGTGCGGCAACACGGTCGTGCTGAAGGCATCCGAAGCGTGCCCCGGCGTGCATGCGTTGATCGGCGCGGTGCTGGATGAAGCGGGGCTCGGCGCGGGTGTGGTCAACGTGATCACGCACGCGGCGGCCGACGCACCCGAACTCGTCGAGCGGCTGATCGCGCATCCGCACGTGAAGCGCATCAACTTCACCGGGTCGACGCATGTCGGGCGCATCATCGCGCGCCACGCGGCGGCGCACCTGAAACCGGTGCTGCTCGAACTCGGCGGCAAGGCGCCGGTGCTGGTGCTGGACGATGCGGATCTCGACGCGGCCGTCGACGCGATCGCGTTCGGCGCGTTCTTCAACCAGGGGCAGATCTGCATGTCGACCGAGCGCGTGATCGCGGCGCGGGCGGTTGCCGATACGCTCGTCGAACGCCTCGCCGCGAAGGCGCGCACGCTGGTCGCAGGCGATCCGCTGGCCGGCCATCCGCTCGGCACGATGGTCGACGCGGCGGCCGCCGCGCGCGCGGCGTCGCTCGTCGAGGATGCGCGGGTGCATGGCGCGAATCTGACGCTCGGCTGTCGCGTCGAAGGTGCGACGATGCAGCCGGCGATCGTCGATGGCGTGACGCGCAACATGCGTCTGTATCGCGAGGAATCGTTCGCGCCGGTCGTCGCGATCCTGCGCGCGGACAGCGACGACGAAGCGGTCGCACTCGCGAACGACAGCGAGTTCGGGCTGTCGTCGAGCGTGTTCAGCCGCGATATCGCGCGCGCGATGGCGGTCGCGCGACGGATCGAATCGGGGATCTGCCACATCAACGGCCCGACCGTACACGACGAGGCGCAGATGCCGTTCGGCGGCACGAAGGCGAGCGGCTACGGCCGCTTCGGCAGCCGTGCATCGATCGCCGAATTCACCGAGCTGCGCTGGATCACCGTGCAGACCACGCCGCGGCATTACCCGATATGAGCGAGGCGACGATGAATGTAGCGAAGCCTCCGGGCGAGGCCGCACAAGATACCGGCGGCGTGCGCTATCGCGCGGCGGCCGTCGCCGTCGGCGCGGCCGAGATTCGTCGCGCGGAAAATGGCGCGTGGTACCTGCGTTCGCGCGAACCGCTCGGCGACTACCCGACGCGCCTGACCGACTGCCTCGTGAACGGCGCGCAAGCGCATCCCGATCGCGTGCTGGCCGCGAAGCGCGGCGACGACGGCCGCTGGATCGAGATCACCTACGCGCAGATGCTCGACCGCGCCCGCGCGCTCGGACAGGGCCTCGTCGATCTCGGGCTGTCGGCCGAGCGTCCGCTCGCGGTGCTGTCCGGCAACGATCTCGAGCATCTGCAGCTGATGTTCGCGGCGATGCTGTCCGGCGTGCCGTACTCGCCGATCTCGCCCGCGTATTCGCTGGTGTCGACCGACTACGGCAAGCTGCGTCACACGCTCGGTGTGCTGAAGCCGGGTGCGGTGTTCGTTGCCGAACGTGCGCCGTTCGCGCGCGCGCTCGACGCCGTGTCGCCGGCCGATGCGGCGCTGATCGTCGCACACGACGACGATGTCGACGCCGACGGAACGGGCCGCGCGGTGCCGCTCTCGCGCCTGCTCGCCACCCCCCCGCGCACGATCGACGCGATCCACGCGGCGGTCGGCCCCGATCATCTCGCGAAGATCCTGTTCACGTCCGGCTCGACGAAGCAGCCGAAGGCCGTGCCGACCACGCACCGGATGCTGTGCAGCAACCAGCAGATGCTGCGCCAGACGATGCCCGAACTGACGCGCGAACCGCCGGTGCTGGTCGACTGGCTGCCATGGAATCACACGTTCGGCGGCAGTCACAACCTCGGCATCGCGCTGTACAACGGCGGCACGCTGTATATCGACGACGGCCGCCCGATGCCCGGCCGCTTCGACGAAACCGTGCGCAACCTGCGCGAGATCGCGCCGACGATCTATTTCAACGTGCCGAAAGGCTGGGAAGAACTGACGGCCGCGCTCGAACGCGATGCCGAGTTGCGCGACACGTTCTTCTCGCGCGTGAAGCTGTATTTCTTCGGCGGCGCGGGCCTGTCGCAGGCCGCGTGGGACCGGCTCGACCGCGTGACCCACGCGCATTGCGGCGAGCGCATCCGGATCATGGCCGGCCTCGGGATGACGGAGGCGTCGCCGTCGTGCCTGTTCACGACGGGGCCGCTGATGCGCGCCGGCTATATCGGGCTGCCCGCGCCCGGCTGCGACGCGAAGCTCGTGCCGTGCGGCGGCAAGCTCGAACTGCGTTTCAAGGGGCCGAACGTGATGCGCGGCTACTGGCACGCGGACGTCGATCCGCGCGACGTATTCGACGACGAAGGCTATTACCGCAGCGGGGATGCGGGCGTGTTCGCCGATCCGGCGCGGCCGGCGCTCGGGCTGCTGTTCGACGGGCGGCTGACCGAGGATTTCAAGCTGAGCAGCGGCACGTTCGTCAGCGTCGGGCCGTTGCGCGCGAACGCGGTGTCGAGCGGTGCGCCGTACGTGCAGGACGTGGTCGTCACCGGGATCAATCGCGACGACATCGGGCTGCTGGTGTTTCCGCGCGTCGACGCGTGCCGTGCGTTGGCGCGGCTCGCGGCCGATGCGTCGGTGACCGACGTGCTGCGCGCGCCGGCCGTGCGCGCGGTGTTCGAGCAATGGCTCGTCGAGCTGAACCGGCAGGCGAGCGGCGGTTCGACGTTCGTCGCGCGCATCCGGCTGATCGACACGCCGCCGTCGCTCGATCTAGGCGAAGTGACCGACAAGGGTTCGCTGAACCAGGCGGCCGTGCAGAAGCATCGCGCGGCGACGATCGACGCGCTGTATGACCCGGCGCGGCGCGATCCCGACGTGATTTACGCGTAAGCAGTACGCGCGAGCAGTAAGCAGCAACAAGCACGCACAACGACCGGCCGGCCACGATACCGGCAGGCATGCTTGCGGCCAGTGAATCAGGCTGCCTGATAAAGGCGGCCGTTCGGACGACACCTTGCGCGCCGCATCGCCACTGGCCGGCGACGGCGCGCGGCGGCCGTTACCGGGCCGACCGACTACAAGACATGGGACTGGAGACAGGATGAACACTTACGTTGCCGAAAAACCCACGGTCGCGACCACGCTCGCGCTGTGTTTCGCGATCGCCCTCCTCGAGGGGCTCGACCTGCAGTCGGTCGGCGTCGCCGCGCCGCGCATGGCGCGCGAATTCGGGCTGTCCGTATCGCAGATGGGCATCGCGTTCAGCGCGGGCACCTTCGGGCTGTTGCCGGGCGCGATGCTCGGCGGGCGGCTCGCCGACCGGATCGGCCGCAAGCGCGTGCTGATCGCATCGGTCGTGCTGTTCGGGCTGCTGTCGCTCGCGACCGCGCAGGTATCGACGTTCGCGATGCTCGTCGTCGTGCGCGTGCTGACCGGCATCGGCCTCGGCGGCGCGATGCCGAACCTGATCGCGCTGTCGTCCGAAGCGGTCGAGCCGCGCTCGCGCAGCAGCGCGGTCGCGACGATGTACTGCGGGATCCCGTTCGGCGGCGTGATCGCGTCGGTGATCGGCGTGCTGCTCGCGGGCGACACCGAATGGCGACACATCTTCTACGTCGGCGGCGTGGGGCCGCTGCTGCTCGTGCCGCTGCTCGTGTGGTTCCTGCCGGAATCGCGTGCGTATCTCGACGTAGCGGGCACGCCGGCCGCGCGGTCCAGCGTCGCACGCACGCTGTTCGGCGACGGCCGCACCACGTCGACGGTCGCGCTGTGGGTCAGCTACTTCTGCACGCTGATCGTCCTGTACTTCCTGCTGAACTGGCTGCCGTCGCTGATGGCCTCGCGCGGGCTCGATCGCGCACACGTCGGCCTCGTGCAGATCGCGTTCAACGTCGGCGCGGGGCTGGGTGCGCTCGGCATCGGCGCGGCGCTCGACCGGATGCGCGCGTCGCGCGTGGTGGGCGGCATGTATATCGGGATCGTGCTGTCGCTCGCCGCGCTCGCGGCCGCGCCCGGCTTCGCGTCGCTCGCGGCCGCCGCGTTCGCGGCCGGGATGTTCGTGGTCGGCGGTCAGTCGGTGCTGTATGCGCTCGCGGCGATCTACTACCCGACCGCGATGCGCGGCACGGGTGTCGGCGCGGCGGTGGCCGTCGGCCGGCTCGGTTCCGTCGTCGGGCCGCTCGCGGCTGCGACGCTGCTGGCCGCGGGCCGCAGCGCGCCGGTCGTGATCGGCGCGAGCATCCCCGTCACGCTCGTCGCGGCCTTCGCTGCATTCGTGCTGATTCGCCGCCCGCAAGCCGGCGACTGACGGTTCGTTTTTATCAATGCGCGCCGTCAGAGCGCGCTTACTCAAGGTCTGGAGACGCAACGAATGAAAACGAAGACAAGGAACGGCCTGCTGGCCGCCGGCGCGTGCTGCGCATTTGCCGCGCCGGTCGCGCACGCGCAGTCGAGCGTGACGCTGTACGGGATCATCGATACGGGCGTCGAATACGTGTCGCACGCGAACGCGGCAGGCGACCACGTCGTGCGGATGCCGGGCGTGACGGGCGAGCTGCCGTCGCGCTGGGGGCTGCGCGGCACCGAGGATCTCGGCGGCGGCTATCAGGCGGTGTTCACGCTCGAAAGCGGCTTCAACGTGCGCGGCGGCGATCTCGGCCAGGGCGGCCGGTTGTTCGGGCGCCAGGCGTTCGTCGGGCTGAAGAGCGGTTTCGGCACGCTCGCGTTCGGCCGTCAGTACACGATGACCTATCTCGCGCTGCAGGGCGCGGACATCATCGGCCCCGACATCTACGGGCTCGGCTCGTTCGACGCGTACGTGCCGAACGGCCGCGCCGACAACGCGGTGACCTACGTCGGCGCGTATCGCGGCGTGACGTTCGGCGCTGCGTATTCGTTCGGCCGCGACGGCGCGGGCACCGGCAACTCGCCGGGGCAGGGCACGTGCGCGGGGCAAGTGCCGGGCGACGCGGTGCAGTGCCGCAACTGGTCGGTGATGCTCAAGTACGACAGCGCTTATTTCGGTGCGGCGGCGTCGTACGAGGAACAGCGCGGCGGCACCGGCGCGGCCGCGAACTTCTTCGACGGCGTGGCGCCCGTTCCGTTCACCAGCAGCGGCGGCAAGGACGCGCGCGCGCACGTGAGCGCGTATGCGCAGGCGGCCGGCGCGAAGATCGGCGCGGGCTGGATCGGGCGGCGCGTGTCGACCGGTTCGCCGGCCGCGGCCGGCGCGCATTCGGATTTGTTCTTCGTCGGCGCGTCGTATGCGGTGAAGCCCGATTTCGTCGTCGACGGCGAAGGCTACCGGATCGTCAACAGCGCGCACGACACGCGCGCGACGATGGCCACGCTGCGCGCGACCTATCTGCTGACCAAGCGCACGGCGGTCTACGCACAGTCGTCGTATCTGTGGAACAGCGCGCATGCGCGCTACTCGGTCAGCGGCGGCGGGCCCGGCACGACACCCGGCGAAGGGATGGGGCAGCTCGGCGCGATGGTCGGCGTGCGGCACATGTTCTGATTCACCGGCGTGACGAACCGAACGGGAGTTATCTTGAACAGGAAATCTGCATTCCTCTGTATTGCGCCGCTGTCCGCCGCCGCGATGCTCGCCGGTTGCGGCGGCGACGATTCGGTGAATTCCGCACCGATGCACCTGAGCGCCGCGACACCGGCCGCGATGGCGCAGACCTGCGACGCGCTCGCCGCGAAGCTCGCGTATGCGAATACGTCGTTCACGTCGGTGACGACCGCGGCTGCCGGCGCGCTCACGGTGGCCGGCAAGCCGATCGCCGAGCACTGCGTGATCGCAGGGAAGATGAACGAGCGCGTGAGCACGGTCGACGGCAAGACCTATGCGATCGGCTTCGAAATGCGCTTGCCGAAGGCGTGGAACGGCCGCTTCTTCTACCAGGCGAACGGCGGCCTCGACGGCAACGTCGTGACCGCGACCGGTGAGATCGGCGGCGGCGGGCCGCTGACCGACGCGCTGAACCAGGGCTTCGCGGTGATCAGCTCGGATTCCGGGCACAGCGCCGCGCAGAACCCGCTGTTCGGCCTCGATCCGCAGGCGCGCATCGACTACGGCTACGGCGCGGTCGATGCGCTCACGCCGATGGCCAAGCAGGTGATCCGGCTCGCGTACGGCAAGGCGCCCGACCGCAGCTATTTCGGCGGCTGCTCGAACGGCGGCCGTCACGCGATGGTCACGGCGGTGCGCAACCCGGCGGACTACGACGGCATCATCGCGGGCGATCCGGGCTTTCATCTGCCGAAGGCGGCGATCGGCGAGATGTACGGCGCGCAGCAGTTCGCGAAGATCGCATCGGCGACCGGCTCGAACGGGCTGCCGGATATCCGCAGCGGCTTCACCGACGCGGAGCGGCAGTTCGTCGGCGCGAAGATCCTCGAGAAATGCGATGCGCTCGACGGCGCGGCCGACGGGATGGTGCAGGACGTTGCCGCGTGCCAGGCGCACTTCAGCGTCGATACGGACATCCCGACCTGCGCGAACGGCACGCGCACGGGTGCCTGCCTGACGACCGCGCAGAAGACCGCGCTCGAGAACGTGTTCACCGGCGCACGCAACAGCGCGGGCACGGCGCTCTACGCGGGCTTTCCGTACGATCCGGGCATCGCCGGCGGCGGCTGGGCCGCGTGGAAGCAGTCGAATTCGATCACGCTCGACCCGGCCGCGATGGCGTTCACGTTCACTACGCCGCCGAAAACCGCCGCGGCGCTCGCGAACCTGCCCGGCTTCGCGCTCGGCTTCGACATGGACAACGACGCGCCGGCGATCTTCGCGACCAGCGGCGTGTACACGCAATCCGCATGGACGTTCATGACGCCGCCCGACGAGACCAACCTGTCCGCGCTGAAGACGCGTGGTGCGAAGTTGCTCGTCTATCACGGCACGGGCGACCCGGTGTTCTCGTTCGACGATACGCGCGACTGGTACTCGCGGGTTGCGCAGGCGAACGGCGGCGATGCGTCGGATTTCGCGCGCTTCTATCCGGTGCCGGGGATGAACCATTGCTCGGGCGGCCCGGCGGCCGACCAGTTCGACCTGCTGACGCCGCTCGTCGCGTGGGTCGAACAGGGGCAGGCGCCGGGTGCGGTGGTGGCCGCCGCGCGCGATGCGACGAACGCGGTGCCGAATGCGGACGTGCCGGCGTCATGGGGCGCGGGGCGTACGCGGCCGTTGTGCCCGTACCCGCAGGTGGCGCGCTACAACGGATCGGGCGACGTGAATTCGGCGTCGAGCTTCAGTTGTCGCTGACGTAGCCGTCGATGGGAGGCGGCCGGCGCATGCATTCGTGCGCCGGTCGCCTCATGCAAGCAACCGCTCACTTACTCGCCCGGTTCGACCGGCACGTCGAGCCCGACCTTCACGCGGCTCATGCTCACCAGCGTCTTGAACCGCTTCACGTTGTTGTTCGCGAAGAACAGCTCGCGCGTGAGCGCGTTGTACTGATCCATGTTGCGCACGGCCAGGATCAGCACGAAATCCCATTCCCCCGTCACGTAGTAGCACTGCTGGATCTGCGGGCAGCGCTCGAAGCTCCGCTTCATCGCGTCGAGCTGGTCGATCTGCTCGCTTTCGACCTCGACGTTGACGACGATCGTCAGCGGGTGATCGACCTTGTCCGGCGCGACGACAGCGGTATAGCGCTCGATCACGCCTTCGTCCGCGAGACGTTTCAGGCGCCGGTTCACGGCCGCGGTCGACAGGTTGACGCGCGCGCCGAGCTCGCTTTGCGGCGTTTGCGCGTCGCGCTGGATTTCCATCAGCAGCTTGCGATCGAACGCATCGAGTGGGGTGATCATGATGGCGCGTGAAACCTCGGAAGAATGAGAAATTTTTGCGTGGCGGCCGCCGATTTGGCGATTTTATTGATCCGCATGCGCAATATTATTTTTCGAACCGGCGGCGCGTGCAACCCGTGCGCGCCCGACCCGAACCGACTCACGGAGTGCTGCCCGCCATGCTGATCGCCAACCCCCGCGCCTCGCGCGCCGCCTATCCCCACGCGCTGCGCCGCGTGATGAACATCGCATCGGCCGACGAGAGCGGCGCGTGGCTGTCGCACTGGCCGCTCGTCGGCAACGCGCGCACGCCGCTGCGCGCGCTGCCCGATCTCGCCGCACGGCTGGGCGTCGCGAGCGTCAGCGTGAAGGACGAGTCGTGCCGTTCGCCGCTCGGCAGTTTCAAGGCGCTCGGCGCGCCGATCGCGCTCGTGCGGCTCGTGAAGCGGCTGCGACGCACGCAGGATTTCGATCCGCAAGGGCTCGTCACCGGCCGCTACGCGGCGGAACTGGCCGACCTGACGGTGATCAGCGCGACCGACGGCAATCACGGCCGCGCGCTCGCCGCCGCCGCGCGTGCGATCGGCTGCGGGTGCGTGATCGTGCTGCACGCAAACGTCGACGCCGAGCGCGAACGCGCGATCTCCGCGTACGGCGCGCGGATCGTGCGCATCGAGGGGAACTACGACGAGTCGGTCGTCTGCGCGGCGCAGCTCGCGCAGGCAAATGGCTGGTATGTCGTGTCGGATACGTCGTACGACGGCTACGAAGCGATTCCGCGCGACGTGATGCAGGGCTATGGCGTGATCGCCGCCGAGGCGGCCGCGCAGGCGGCTGAGGACGACGGGCGGCCGTTCACGCACGTGCTGCTGCAGGGTGGCGTGGGCGGCCTCGCCGCGGGCGTCGCGAGTTACCTGTGGGAGCGCGACGGCGTGCAGCGGCCGCGTTTCGTCGTCGTCGAGCCGCGCCAGGCCGACTGCCTGTACCAGAGTGCGCTCGCGGGGCGCGCGTCCAGGGCGACCGGCAGCGTCGACTCGGTGATGGCCGGGCTCGCGTGCGGCGAGGCGTCGCCGCTGGCGTGGGACTTCCTCGAGATGTGCATCGACTACTTCATGCTGATCGACGACGAAGACGCGGTGCAGGCGATGCGCGGCCTCGCGGCCGGCAGTGAACGCGACGTGCCGCTCGTGGCCGGCGAATCGGGCGCGGCCGGCGTCGCGGGGCTCGAGGTGCTGATGCGCGACCCGGCGCTCGCGCGGCAGGTGGGGCTCGATGCGCACTCGCGCGTGCTGGCGATCAATACGGAAGGCGCGACGGCGCCGTCCGTGTACCGGAACTGCGTCGGCGAAACGGCCGATGCCGTGCTCGCGCGGCAGCGCGCCTGGCTGGACCGCGCGGCAGTGGCGGCCTGAACGACATCCCGACCGATCCCGATCGACCACGACTGACGAGGCCAACGCGATGGACGCAACCGAAGAAAGCACGCTGCAGGGGCAACTGAAGGCCTGGCGCCGCCACTTGCACCAGCATCCGGAGACGGGGTTCGAAGAGGTGAACACGTCGGACTACGTCGCGCGCATCTTGACGACGCTCGGGCTCGACGTGCATCGCGGGATCGGCGGCACGGGACTCGTCGCGAACCTGACGGCCGGCACCGGCAAGCGCGCGATCGGCATCCGCGCGGACATGGATGCGCTGAACATCGCCGAGCACGCGCCGGGCCGCGAACACGCGTCGCGCACGCCCGGCAAGATGCATGCGTGCGGGCACGACGGCCACATGTCGATGGTGCTCGGCGCCGCGCAGCTGCTGGCCGAGCGCAAGGATTTCGACGGCACCGTGCGTTTCATTTTCCAGCCGGCCGAGGAGCACGGCCGCGGCGCGAAGGCGATGATGGCCGACGGGCTGTTCGAGCGCTTTCCGGTCGACGCGATCTTCGGCGCGCACAACATGCCGGGCATGCGCGCGGGCACGTTCTCGACGCGTGCGGGCGGCATCATGGCGAGCGAGGACAACTTCGTGATCCGGATCGACGGGCGCGGCACGCACGCGGCGCGCCCGCACATGGGCATCGATCCGATCGTGATCGGCGCGCAGGTCGTGCTCGCGCTGCAGACGATCGTGTCGCGCAATCTTGATCCGGGCGAGCAAGCCGTGATCTCGTGCACGGAGTTCATCACCGACGGGCTGCGCAACGTGCTGCCGTCGACGGTGACGATCAAGGGCGACACGCGCAGCTATTCGCGCGACGTGCAGGCGCTGCTGGCCACGCGGATGCGCGAGATCAGCGAAGGGATCTGCCGCACGCACGGCGCGACCTGCACGTTCGAGTACACGCACGAGTTCGCGCCGACGGTGAATTCGCCGGAATGGGTCGACACGGCCGTGCGGGCCGCGGCGCAGGTGGCGGGCGCGGAGAACGTGGACGCGAACGTCCAGCCGATGATGATTTCGGAAGACTTCGGCGCGTTCTTGCAGGCCGTACCCGGCAACTTCGTCTTCATCGGCAACGGGGAGGCGGCAGGGCGCGGCGGCGTGCCGCTGCATAACGCGGGCTATGACTTCAACGACGAGATCCTGCCGATCGGCGCGCGGTATTTCGCGGAAGTGGCGCGGCGGGCGTTGAAGGCGAAGTAGCGCATCGCTGCATGAGGCGGATGCGACGGGAACGGCTCGCTGTGCGGCGGTCCGTTTCACTGTCACGCGACACGAGCGACGCCGCAGCCGCAGGCAACACATCGTGGCCGCGATCGCGCGATGTGTTGCCTGCCGCGAATGTCACTGCATCACACCAGCTCGCCGAGACACGCGTCGAACTGCGCGACGAGCCGGTCGACATCATCGGCCGTCGTCTGCGGACATACGAGCATCATGTTGTGGAACGGCGTGATCAGCACGCCGCGATTCAGCAGGTACAGGTGCACGATGTGCTCGAGTTCGCTGTCGAGCTGCGCGCCGGCGAGCGTGCCGTTGCGCGGCGGCACGGGCGCGAATTGAAACTCGGTGCGCGCACCGATGCGCGTCACGCACCACGGCAGTTTGTGTTTCGCGATCGCCTGTTCGAGCCCCGTCGCCAGCCGCGCGGCGAGTTCGAACATATGCGCATAGGCCGCGTCGGTCGCGACTTCGGCGAGCGTCGCACGCATCGCATGCATTGCGAGCATGTTCGCGGTGAGCGTCGTGCCGATCCCCGAGTGGCCGGGCGGCGCGTTCAGCTTCGCCTGCTTCGCGCGTTCCGCGAATTCGGCGCTGAACCCGTACACCGCGCACGGCACGCCGCCCGCGATCGGCTTGCCGACCACCAGCATGTCCGGCTCGAGATCGTGCGCGACCGCATAGCCGCCCGGTCCGCTGCTGATCGTGTGCGTTTCGTCGATCACGAGCAGCGTGCCATGGCGGCGCGTCAGTTCGCGTGCCGCCTCCCAGAAGCCCGGATCGGGCAGCACCATCCCGATGTTCGTCATCGCGGGCTCGGCGAGCACGCAGGCGACATCGCCGCCTTTCAGCGCGGCTTCGAGCGCGGCGAGATCGTTGAATTCGACGACGCGCGTGTTCGCGAGCAGGTCGTAGGACTGCCCGAGCAGGCTGTCGCGCTGCACGGGGCGGCCATCGACGAGATCGACGAACACGTCGTCGACGGTGCCGTGATAGCAGCCGTTGAACACGACGATCGTGTTGCGGCCGGTGGCCGCGCGCGCCCAGCGCAGCACGAAGCGGTTCGCGTCGCTCGCGCTCAACGCGAATTGCCAGACCGGCAGCTTGAAGCGGCGCGCGAGTTCGCGCGACACCCACGCGGCATCCTCGCTCGGCAGCATCGTCGTGTAGCCGCGCGTGGCCTGCTCGATGAGTGCCCGCGCGACGGGTTCGGGCGCGTGGCCGAACATCGCACCGGTGTCGCCGAGGCAGAAGTCGGCATAGCGGTGGCCGTCGACGTCGGTGAAGGTCGCGCCGCGCGCTTCTTTCACATACAGCGAGAACGGCGTCGACCAGTCCTGCATCCAGTGCAACGGCACGCCGAACAGCAAGTGCTCGGACGCTTCCGCGGACAGGGCGCGGGAGACCGGCATGGCTTCGGTGAATGCACGGCGCTCGCGATCGAACAGCGCGCGGGCGCGGATGAGGTCGACTCCGTGGCGGGAAGGCAAAGGCAGCTCCTGGGCTGTGAAGGTACGGAGACGATAGCGCGGGCGGAGGGGGGACGAACAGGGGGGAAATGACGGAGGCGGGTTGGCTGCGGCGCTGCCGAATGGTGGATATTTTTTATAAAAGTTTTTGCGCATAAACCGGCGCGGAGCGGCCCGGCCGGCTTTATTGCATGGAAAGTTGGCGGGCGCTTACATCGTTGACGTCCGGCCGGAGGCGGACGAGGCGGGCACAAGGCCGCATAGGGCTGCGTCTCTCGATGCCCGCTCGCCGCCGTGTCGCGTTACCCGAGCGTCTTGACCATGTGGTGTTCGTCGTAGAACCGCCCATCGACGAACATCGAGCGCGGTTCCGTCCCGAACCGCACGAACCCTTGCGACGCATACAGCCGCTCCGCGGTGGCGTTGACCTCGTTCACGCACAGCATCAGTTGCTTGCAGTCCCATTCCCGCGCCGCGTGCGTGGTCGCGCTCTCGAGCAGCGTTTGCGCGATGCCTTGCCCGCGATATGCGGGATCGACGAACACGCCCCAGATCGTCGCCTTGTGCGCGATCTTCACGCGCGCATCGCGGCGCACGCCGGTTATGCCGACGAGCGTATCGCCGTCGAACGCACCGTACACCGCACGTTCACGGGTCGGCGTGATGCGCGTCGCGAATTCGTCGACCGGCACCTGGGATTCTTCGTCGAGCGTCGGCAGGAAGGAGGTGGGGGCGGTGTCGACCGCACGCAGGCGAACGGTCTGGAAACGGGCGGCGTCGGCCGCATCGAGCAGGCGGGTGGTGATCGTCATCGGGGTCGTTCCGGTTGATGGTCGTGCATGCCGGCGCGAGCCGCTGGGGCCGCGGGATGCATCGTCCTTATCGTAATAGGAATCCCGGTGTTGCGCGGCGACGTTCGGCACCGCCGCGTGATCGCATTCAGACGGTCAGATCGCGTCGCGCGGCCGCTTGGCATCGCCGTCGACGCAGCACGCGAGCACCTCGGCATCGGTGTCGCCGAGGCTCAGGTACACGTGCCCGACCGCACTGTCGAAATACAGGCTGTCGCCGGCGCCGAGCCGGTACGCATGGCCGTTCTCGAAGCGCAGCTCCAGCTCGCCGCTCAGCACGAACACGAACTCCTCGCCGCTGTGCCGGATGTAGTCGGCGAAGTCCGACAGCTTGCGCGCATGGATGCGCCCGCGCACGGGCACCATCCGCTTGCCGGTCAGGTCGTTCGCGAGCATCCCGTACGCGTAGTTCGGCGTGTCATAGACCATCTGCTGGCCGGCCGGCGTGAACGACGGCGTCATCGCGCCGGCCGGCGCGGGGCGCCCGAACATCGTGTCGAAGTCGAGCGCTAGCGCATGCGTGAGCGCCGCGAACTTGTCGTAGGTGAGCGCGATGTCGCCGCGCTCGGCCTTCGAAATCGTCGACACCGCGATACCGGAGCGCTCGGACAGTTGCGCGAGCGTCAGGCCGCGCGACTTGCGCGCGTCGCGCAGCCGCGCGCCGACCGTCTGGTGGTCGAGCTGCGGCGCGGCGTCGGTGGGCGGCGGAACGGGGACGGTGGATTTGGGCATGCGGATAGGGGGCGCGGCGTCCGTGACGTGAATACGGGTTTTGTCGTATACGAGAATAAATTTTCTCGTATATGATAATTTTCGTCGAAATCGCCGACGGTGGGCGTGACGGCCACTCTAGCATCGGACGGCGCGAAACTCGCGGAGCCGGTGCGGCCGGCGTGAACGACACGTGTGCGTATCGGCGCAGCTCGCCCGTGCGGCGGTTGCCCGACGATTCCGCACACGGCAGCGGCTTTCCCAGCCATTTATTTTCCCGGCCGGTCGCGGCCGGCCTTGCGAAGGTGCAAACCATCATGTCCAGTGAAATCCAACGTCTGCAGACGAGCGCGCGCATGAGCCAGGTCGTGATCGCGAACGGCTTCGTCCACCTGGCCGGCCAGGTGCCCGATACGGCCGGCGCGCCGATCGCCGTGCAGGCGACCGAAATCCTCACGCGCATCGACGCGCTGCTCGCATCGGCCGGCATCGACAAGACCCGCGTGCTGACGGCCAACATATGGCTCAGCGATGCCGCGCACTTCGACGCCTTCAATGCGGTGTGGGACGCGTGGGTGCCGGCCGGCCACGCGCCGACCCGCGCCTGTGTGCAGGCGTTGCTGATGAAACCCGGTCTCGACGTCGAGATCGCCGTGACCGCGCTCGCCTGACGCCCGCGCCGCGCGCCCCGAGGCACTCACGATGACATTCGACACGCTCGTTCTCGGCGGCGGCATGATCGGCGTGTCCGTTGCCGTGCACCTGCAACAGCGCGGCCTGTCGGTCGCGCTCGTCGACCGCAAGGCGCCCGGCAACGAGACGTCGCTCGGCAATGCCGGGCTGATCCAGCGCGAAGGCGTGTATCCGTATGCGTTTCCGCGCGGCTTCGGCACGCTGCTGAAATACGCGTGCAACCGCTCGCCCGATGTCCGCTATCACGTTGGCGCGCTGCCGAAACTGATTCCGTTCCTGTACCGCTACTGGCGCAACTCGCATCCGGCGCGCCATGCGGAGATCGCGCGCGCGTATGCGCCGCTGATCGAACACTGCGTGACCGAGCATCGCGCGCTGATCGACGCGTCCGGCGCCGGCGCATTGCTGCGCGAAGGCGGGTGGCTGAAGGTGTTCCGCACGGCCGCGACGCGCGATGCCGAAACGCGTGACGCCGAGCGCTGGCGCGCCGAATACGGCGTGACCTTCGACGCGCTCGATGCGGCCGCGCTGCGCGACGCCGAGCCGAACCTGAGCCGCGCGCTGGTCGGCGCGCTGCGCTACACGGGCTCCGATTCGATCAGTGATCCGAATGCACTCGTGACCGCGTATGCGCGCCGCTTCGAGCAGCTCGGCGGCCGCATCCTGACCGGCGATGCGCTGACGCTGTCGGCCGCGAACGGCTGGCGCGTCGACACCGCGCAAGGCCTGGTCGGCGCGCGCGCCGCAGTCGTCGCGCTCGGGCCGTGGTCGGACCTGCTGTGCGAACGGCTCGGCTACACGCTGCCGCTCGCGGTCAAGCGCGGCTATCACATGCACTACGCGGCGCAGCCGGGCGCGCGGCTGAACGGGCCCGTGCTCGATGCCGACAGCGGTTTCCTGATCACGCCGATGACGCGCGGCATCCGCCTGACGACCGGCGTCGAGCTCGGGCTTTGTGATACGCCGCCGACACCCGTCCAGCTCGCCGCCGTCGAACCGGTCGCGCGCGAGCTGTTTCCGCTCGGCGCGCGCGTCGACGGCGCGCCGTGGCTCGGCCGCCGGCCGTGCACGCCCGACATGCTGCCCGTGATCGGTGCGGCGCCGCGCCACCGCGGTCTGTGGTTCGCGTTCGGGCATGCGCATCACGGTTTCACGCTCGGCCCCGTGACCGGCCGGCTGATCGCCGACCTGATGACCGGCACGCAGCCGTTCGTCGACCCGACGCCGTTTCGCGTCGAACGCTTTCTGCACGGCCGCTGAACCGGCGACCGTGCGCTGCAGCAGGGCGGCCGGCACACGACGCCGGCCGCTCCATCCAGCGGCCTGCCGATCCGGCTCGCCGCGACGATCAACGACTGGAGACAACATGCAACAGCACACGATGCGGCGCGAACTCGGCGCGCGCCAGATTTCGTTCATGGCCCTCGGCATGGCCATCGGCGTCGGCCTGTTCCTCGGCTCGGCGTCCGCGATCAAGGCGGCCGGCCCCGGCGCGCTCGTCGCCTACCTGATCGGCGGCGCGATGATCTTCCTGATCATGCGCGCGCTCGGCGAGATGGCCGTGCACCGGCCGGTGTCCGGCTCGTTCGGTGCGTATGCGTTCGAATACGTCGGGCCGTTCGCCGGCTATGTGGTCGGCTGGAGTTACTGGCTGCTGATGGTCGGCGTCGGTGTCGCGGAGACGACCGCCATCGGCATCTACATGGGCTTCTGGTTTCCGGACGTGCCGCAGTGGCTGTGGGTCGTGTCGGCGATCGCCGCGATCTCGGCGTTCAACCTGCTCAACGTGAAGGTGTACGGCGAGCTGGAGTTCTGGTTCGCGATCGTGAAGGTCGTGACGATCGTGCTGATGATCGCGGGCGGCGCGCTGATCGTGTTCACCGGGATCGGTCATGGCGGCGAGCCCGTCGGGCTGTCGAACCTGTGGCGCCACGGCGGCGTGTTTCCGCACGGCGTGCTCGGGGTCGTGAGCGCGCTGCCGATCGTCGCGTATTCGTTCGCGGGCGTCGAGATGATCGGCCTCACCGCCGGCGAGGCGCGCGAGCCGCAGAAGATGATCCCGCGCGCGATCAACTCGGTGCTGTGGCGCATCCTGATCTTCTACGTCGGCGCGCTGTTCATCATCATGGCGCTGTATCCGTGGCACGAGCTCGGCGAGCATGGCAGCCCGTTCGTGACGACGTTCGAATCGCTCGGGCTGCGGCAGGCGGCCGGCATCGTCAACTTCGTGGTCGTGACGGCCGCGTTGTCGAGCTTCAACTGCATCGTGTTCAGCGGCGCGCGCATGCTGTCGAGCATGGCCGGCAACGGCCTCGCGCCCGCGTCGTTCGCGGCGCTGAGCGCAAGCGGGTCGCCGTCGCGCGCGGTGCGGGCGACCGTGCTGTTCATGTCGGTCGGCGTGGTGCTGAACTATGTGATTCCGGCGCGCGTGTTCGGCTGGCTGATGTCGTTCCTGTCGTTCGACGTGGCCGTGATCTGGGCGATGATCGTGCTGACCCACATGCGGTTCCGGCGCGCGCTGGCCGCGCGCGGCGAGACGGTGGCGTTCCGCATGCCGTACGCGTCGGTCACGTCGTGGATCTGCCTCGTGTTCGTCGCGTTCGTGTTCGTGATGCTCGGCGTCGATCCGTCGACGCGCGGGTCGCTGTATGCCGGCGCGGCGGTGATGGCGCTGATGGCGATTATTTACCGGCGTTCGCGGCACCTGCAGGCGGCGGCGCGGTCGACGCGCGTCGGGCTCGGCGTCGAGCGGGTGTGACGCCGATGCCCGGGGCACCGGTGCGGGTGAGCGTGGGAGTGATCGCGCGACGGGGGCGTTGCGGGCGAGGGTGTCGCGGAAATATCGGCGGCGCGTGATGCGCGCCGCGCGGGCATGAAGATCGAGAGCGAGGTGAAACAGGCGCGCCGTCGCGCCGAACCGGTGCCCGACGCCGAACGCGCGACGAGGCGCCCGATCAGGTCAGGCGCTCCGCATCGGAATCAATAACGCGACAATTGATTGCCGTTGATCTGCACGCGATCGCCCGGACGCAGGTTGCCCGGCGACTGCACGTCGAACGAGCGCATCGTGCCGTCGCTGACCTGCACGTCGATCCGGTAGCTGCTCGGGCCTTGCGCGGCGCCCATCTGCTGGCCGATCTGGTTGCCGGCCACCGCACCGCCGAGCGCGCCGATCACGGTGGCCGCATCGCGGCCGTGACCGCGGCCGAACTGGTTGCCGACCAGGCCGCCGACCAGCGCACCGACGACGGTGCCGGCGACGCCCGACGGGCCGACCGAGCCATTGACCGGCTGGATGTTCGAGACCGTGCCGTATTGCGTGCCGTAGCCGTTGCCGTACTGCTGCTGATTGCCGTACTGGTCATACGGCTGCGATCCGTATTGCTGCGGGTTGCCGTACTGATCGTACGGCTGCGGCGCCTGGTTCGGATACGGCTGTTGCTGCTGCACGTAACCCGGTTGCGAATACGCGGGCTGCGCGTAGCCGGGCGTCGCGTATTGCTGCTGTTGCGGATACCCCGGCTGCGCGCCGTAGTAACCCGGCGCGACGCAGGCGGTCAGCGGAAGCGCCGCGACGGCGACGAGCGAGGCGAACAGAACGGTCTTCGTGGAAGGCATGCGCATCATGATGATTCCTGCATCGGCAACGGGTTCGCCGACGAATGCCGGAACGGGTGGCGAACTCGGCGTGAGTATAAGGAATGGCCGGAGGCGCGTCCGGTGCGGCCGGGTAACAACGTGTAAAGTCTGTTGCCGCGTAAATCGCCGCGCGGGCGGCGCGCGAAAGCGACGCCCGGCAAGGGCGCGACACGCCTTCCGGACATCCGCATTCCGGCGATGCCGATACTGCGCGACCTTCGGCCTTTCCGCCGTCTTCCCCGTGATCCCGCCCCATCCCCGTGCCAGGCCCGGCGGCCGCGCGCGCCGCGCATCGCGAAATCGAATGCGCGGCATCGCGACATTTAATTGGCCTCGGGCGACGGCGTCCGATATCGTGGCCGGATTCCCTGTCAACGGTCGCGCCGTGCCGGCTGCGGTGCCTTCCCCTGTCCGCGCCGGCGACGTGCCGCGACCGCCCCACCTTCCGAGCCATGACCGATCGTCTCTTCATCAACGCCGTCGACGCCGGCGGCCAGCCCATCCACCTCGTCGTCCGTGACGGCCGCTTTGCCGCGATCGGCGCCGCTTGCGCCGCCGCGCCCGGCGCGGAAACGATCGACCTCGACGGCCGCGTCGTGCTGCCCGGCTTCGTCGACGGCCACATCCACCTCGACAAGAGCTTCGTCGGCGATCGCTGGGTGCCGCACGAACCGGTCGGCACGTTGCGCGAGCGGCTTGCGGTCGAGAAGCGCCAGCTCGCGGCCGCGCCGCCGATCGTCGAGCGTGCGAACGCGCTGATCGCGCAGGCCGCCGCCTTCGGCACGGTCGCGATGCGCAGCCACGTCGACGTCGATGCAACCACCGGCCTGTCGAACCTGCAGGCCGTGATGGCCGCGCGCGAGCAATGGCGCGGGATCGTCGATATCGAACTCGTCGCGTTTCCGCAGGCCGGCGTCGTCACGTGCCCGGGCACCGCCGGGATCCTCGACGCGGCCGTGCGCGAAGGCGCGGAAGTGGTCGGCGGGATCGACCCGACGACGCTCGACGGCGATGCGGACGGCCAGCTCGACATCGTGTTCGGCATCGCCGAGAAGCGCGGCGCGAAGATCGACATCCACCTGCACGAGCCCGGTGAAACGGGCATCGCGCAGCTGCTGCGGATCGCGGCGCGCACGCGCGCGGCGGGGCTCGGTGGCCGCGTGAACGTGAGCCATGCGTATGCGCTCGGCCAGGTAAGCGATGACGACGTGCAGCGCACGGCGGCGGCACTGGCGGAAGCCGGCGTGTCGATCCTGACGAATGCGCCGGGCGACTGCGCGTTTCCGCCGGTGCAGGCGCTGCGCGACGCGGGCGTGCACGTGTTCGCGGGCAACGACAACATCCGTGACGTCTGGTGGCCGTACGGCAACGGCGACATGCTGCAGCGCGCGATGATGGTCGGCTATCGTTCGGGCTTCTACACCGACGAAGCGCTCGGCATCGCGCTCGACATGGCGACGCACGCCGGTGCGCGCGTGATCGGCAAGGACAACTATGGAATCGCAGTCGGCTGCGATGCGACGTTCGTCGCGGTGCGTGCGCCGAATGCGGCGGCGGCCGTCGCGGGCGTGCCGGCCGAGCGCTGGGTGTTCCGCCGCGGCGAAAGCGACACCGGCGCGCCGTTCGCTCCCGCGCTGCGCTTCACGCGCTGACCGACCTGATCGGCGGCACGGCATGCGCCGTGCCCCCTTCGCACTGAACGCACCGACTGCACTGACCGACCTCACCGGAACCGACATGACGAACCTGCTGATCCGCAACGTCCGCCCGAACGCCGACGCCGCGCTCGACATCCTGATCGAAGGCGATCGCATCGCGTGCGTCGGCCCGTCGCTCGACGCGCCCGCCGGCTGCGCGATCGAGGACGGCGCGGGCGCGCTCGCGCTGCCCGGCCTCGTCGAAGGCCACACGCACCTCGACAAGACGCACTGGGGCATGCCGTGGTATCGCAACCAGGTCGGGCCGCGCCTCGTCGACCGCATCGAGAACGAGCGCCACTATCGCGCGACGAGCGGCCATGACGCGGGCGCCGCGTCGCTCGCGCTGGCGCGTGCGTTCCTCGCGGCCGGCACGACGCGCATCCGTACGCACGTCGACATCGATACCGAAGCCGGGCTGCGGCATCTGCACGGTGTGCTCGCGACCCGCGAGACGCTGCGCGGGCAGGTCGAGATCCAGATCGTCGCGTTTCCGCAATCGGGCGTGCTCAAGCGGCCGGGCACCGCTGCGCTGCTGTCCGAAGCGCTGGCCGCCGGCGCCGATCTGCTCGGCGGGCTCGACCCGTGCGCGATCGAAGGCGATCCGGTCGAAGCGGTGGACGTGCTGTTCGCGATCGCCGAGCGTCACGGCCGCGGGCTCGACCTCCATCTGCACGAGCGCGGATCGATGGGCGCGTATTCGCTCGACCTGATCCTGCAGCGCACGGCTACGCATGGCATGCAGGGCAAGGTGACGATCAGCCACGGGTTCTGTCTCGGCGATATCGCCGAACGCGAGCGCGATGCGTTGCTCGCGCGGATGGCCGAACTCGGCGTCGGGCTCGTCACGACCGCGCCCGCGGCGGTGCCCGTGCCGCCGGTGGCCGCGTGCCGCGCGGCGGGCGTGACGGTCATCGGCGGCAACGACGGCGTGCGCGACACGTGGACGCCGTACGGGTCGCCCGACATGCTCGAACGCGCGATGCTGATCGGCATGCGCAACGATTTCCGCCGCGACGATGCGCTCGAAGTCGCGCTCGACTGCGTGACGCACGGCGCGGCGCGCGGTTGCGGCTTCGACGGTTACGGGCTGCAGCCGGGCAGCCGCGCGGACGTCGTGCTGGTCGACGCGCTGACGTTCGCCGAGGCTGTCGTTGCGCGGCCGGTGCGGCGGCTCGTCGTGTCGTCGGGGAAGATCGTCGCGCGCAACGGGGCGCTGGTCTGAGTGAAGCGTGAGCGCTGCGTCGCCCCCGGTATGATCGGGTTTTCAGCGGGATTGCCCGGGAGACGACGATGCGACGCACGACAGCGGCACGGGCCGCACGATGGATGGCGGCGGCCCTGTTCGCCGTGACCACCGCGCACGCGGTGGCGGCCGGGCCAACGGACGCGCAGCAGGAAGCCAACCGGCGGACGGTGCTCGCGTTCTACGAGAAAGGCCTGAACGAGAAGGACGCCGACGCCGCGCTCGCGTACGTCGGCGATCGCTACGTGCAGCACAACCCGAACGCGGCCGACGGCCGCGACGGCTTCCGCAAGTTCGTCGCGTTCCTGCGCGACAAGTATCCGCAGTCGCACAGCGAGATCAAGCGCTCGTTCGTCGACGGCGACTACGTGATCCTGCACGTGCATGCGGTGCGCGAACCCGGCACGCGCGGCAGCGCGATCATGGACATCTTCAAGCTCGAGAACGGCAAGATCGTCGAGCACTGGGACGTCAATCAACCCGTGCCCGAGCAGGCCGCGAACGGGAACACGATGTTCTGACGGGGGCCGGGCGCGTGGGCGTATCGACGTGCCCGCGATCTCGTCGCATCGGCCGTGCCGCGGCGTCCTTCACGTTGCCGCCGCATCCGGCCTGCTTGCTACTCCTCCAACTCCAGCATCGTCGCGAGCGCCTTCGTCAGTTCGCTGACCATCGGGTCGGCCGTCGGCCGATGCAGGATCGCGATGTCCATGTGCTCGATCGGCGCGAAGCCCTGCTTCGCGGTCAACACGACGTGCTCGTCCGTCACCACGCGCGCGGGCAGCACGCTGATGCCGAGCCCGTCCGCGACGGCGGCCTGGATGCCGCTCAGACTCGACGTCGTGAAGCTGATCCGCCAGCGGCGGCCGCGCTCCTCGATCGCCTTGATCATGTCGTCGCGATAGAGCCCGCGCGGCGGGAAGACGACGATCGGCACCGGGTCGAGATCGATCGTCGGATGCTTCGCGCTGTCGATCCAGCGCAGCTTTTCGGGCCAGCGCACGACGGCCTCGCGGCTGTCGCGCCGCTGCTTGATCAGCACGAGATCGAGCTCGCCGCGGTCGTATGCCGCGCTGATGTCGCGGCTCAGCCCGCACGTCACTTCGAGCTTCACCTGCGGATGCGCGCGCTTGAACGCCGCGAGCGCATGCGTCGTGCGGCCCGCCGCGAAATCGTCGGGCACGCCGAGCCGGATCGTCAGCGCGACCGTGGCGCCCGACAGCGCTTCCAGCATCTCGTCGTTCAGCGCGATCATGCGGCGTGCATAGCTGAGCACCGTCACGCCCGCGTCGGTCGGCCGCACGTCGCGCGTGCCGCGGTCGAGCAGGCGGTGCCCGGCGATTTCCTCGAGCCGGCGCACCTTCTGGCTGACCGTCGACTGCGTCGAATGCAGGCGCGCGGACGCCGTCGTGAAGCTGCCGCAGTCGGCGACCATCACGAGCGCGCGCAGCAGGTCGAGGTCGAACAGGGGTCTATTCATTTCTGCACTTCTGCGGATTCGAACATTTCATTTCCAAATGTGTGCGACGACTTTTAACATGGCCGGACGGAGTGGGCAATCGCGGTTTCGCCGGACCCGGCGTGGCGTCACGGGGTGCCATTGGGGCGCCTGACGTATTGCAGCGGCCGCATATCGGCGTGCGCGGCACGCAAGGAGGAAACGGGATGTTGTTCAAACGGATCGCGATCATCGGCGCGTTCGCGTTGACCACGCTTACGTCGGCGGTGGCCGCCGCCGACGGCGGCGCGCTCGAAGGCCGGTTGCGCAGCGCGGCGGAGCGCGGCGATGCGGGCGAAGTGCGCACGCTGCTCGAGCGCGGCGCGCAGATCGATTCGCGCGACGGGCAGGGTCGCACGGCGCTCCTGATTGCGACGCACGGCAATCATGTCGATGCGGCGCGCGTGCTGATCGACGCGGGCGCGGACGTCAACGCGAAGGATGCGATCCAGGACAGCCCGTACCTGTATGCCGGGACGCGCGGCCATCTCGACATCCTGCGGATGACGCTCGCGCATGGCGCCGACCTGCGCAGCACGAACCGCTATCGTGGCACCGCGCTGATTCCGGCGGCGGAGCGCGGGCATGTCGATACGGTGCGCACGTTGATCGATGCGGGCGTGAACGTCGATCATGTGAACCGGCTCGGCTGGACCGCGCTGCTGGAGGCGATCATGCTCGGCGACGGCAGCGAGCGGTATGTGCGGATCGTGCAGCTGCTCGTGGATGGGCACGCGAACGTCAATCTGGCCGACTCCAACGGCGAGACGCCGCTGCAGCATGCGCGCAGCCGAGGGTATGCGCGGATCGAGCGGATTCTGGTGGCGGCGGGAGGGCGGTAGGTATCAGTGGAGGGTACGATTTGCGCGTGAGTACGCCGTTGGTACTCGGTCGATCCACCGCGGCCGAGGCGACAATCCTATTCGCTTTCGTGCGAGCTTTGTATGCGACGTACGTCAATTGGACGAGTCTGATTTTTATTGTTTCGTAGTATTTAAGAAACGTTTGTCGTTGTGTAACGCTTTGCTTTCGATGCTTCGGGTTATGGTTCATCGGTCGAATTCAGACCAGCAGAAGAACGATGAACAAAGAGACCCACCGTCTGGTGTATTCCAGACGCCGAGGGATGGTGGTGGCGGTTGCAGAAACCGCGACTGCTACGGGGAAGTCAGCCGATGGTGAGACTCGTGCTCTTCGCGTGTTGCGCAGCGCGTCGATTGTGGCCATCGCCACCGCGCTGGGCGTCATGCCTGCAATCGCACCGGCGCAAATCGTGCCGACACCGGGCGCGCCGACACACGTCCTCCAGACGCCGAACGGCTTGCCGCAAGTCAACATCGCCGCACCAAGCGGCGCGGGTGTATCGATCAACAACTACAATCAATTCGACGTCCAACGCAACGGCGCGCTGCTGAACAACTCGCCGACGATGGTCCCGACGCAGCAGGCGGGGATGATTAACGGCAACCCGAACTTCGGGCCCGGACAGTCGGCACGCATCATCGTCAATCAGGTCAACAGCACGGCTGCAAGCCAGATTCGCGGCTACGTGGAGGTCGCAGGCAATCGCGCGGAAGTCGTGCTCGCGAACCCCGCCGGCATCGTGGTGGACGGCGGCGGCTTCATCAACACCAGCCGCGCCACATTGACGACTGGCCAACCGTACTACGGCGCTGACGGCTCGCTTGCGGGCTATCAGGTCAACCGTGGACTGATCACGGTCCAGGGCGCGGGCCTGAACGCGTCGAACGTCGACCAGGTGGATCTTATCTCCCGTGCCGTACAGGCCAATGCGGCGATCTATGCAAAGAACCTGAACGTGATCGCCGGTTCGAATCAGGTCGACCACCATGCACTCGCTGCCACGCCGATTCAAGGCGACGGCGCCGCGCTGGGTGTGGCAATTGACGTCAGTCAACTGGGCGGCATGTATGCCGAGCGCATCCTGTTGGTTTCGAATGAGCGCGGTGTTGGGGTTGCCAATGCCGGAACAATCGCCGCGCAGTCGGGCAACCTGACGCTGCAGTCGAATGGCCAGCTCGTGCTGACCGGCAAGACGAGCGCCGCCGGCAATCTCGCGGTCACGGCGCAAGACGGCATCCAGAACAGCGGCACAACGTACGGGCAGCAAAACGTCTCGGTGTCGACGGCCGGTACGCTGTCGAATAGCGGCGCATTGGCGGCGCAGCAGGCGCTGAACGTTTCGGCCGGCAGCGTTGCGTCGACCGGCTCGCTTGGCGCCGGTGTCAATGCGGATGGCGCGGTCAGCAGCAATAGTGACCTGACCGTCACCACTGCCGGCCGGTTGACGGCGACCGGCCAGAACGTCGCGGGCGGCAACGTCACGTTGACGGGCAGCGGTATCGATCTGTCGGGCTCGAAGACGGCTGCGAACGCAAACGTTTCGCTGCTCGCGCAGGCGGGCAACCTCAACCTGACGAACGCGACGACCAGCGCGCAACGCGCGATCGAAGCGCGTGCCGCGGGCACGCTCGTCAACGACCACGGCACGCTGTCGAGCCAGGCCGGCACGACGCTCGAGGCAGGCGCCCTGTCGAACCGGGGCGGACAGGTCTCCGCAGTCGGCCCGCTCGCAATCAATACGTCAGGACAGGTCGCGAACCAGGACGGGACGCTCGTGACCGACGGCGCCCTGACGCTGAATGCGGGTGATATCGAGAACGTCGCCGGCACGATGCAGAGCGGCGGCGCCCTGTCGGTGTCGGGTACATCGCTCGACAACTCGGCGGGTCGGATCGTGTCACTCAATGGCGACGGCCTGTCGTTGTCCACGACCGGCCAGCTGACGAATGCCGGGGGTACGACGGCGACCGGTGCGCAAGGCGGCGTGATCGGCGGCAACGGCGACGTGACCGTGAAGGCCGGCGCTGTCATCAACCGCGGCAGCCTGACGGCACGGCAGGCGCTGAAAGTCACGACGGCCCTGCTCGACAACCGCGACGGCGCAATCGCCGCGGACCGGCTGAACGTAAAGGCCACGGACCTGCACAATGCGCACGGTTCGCTCACACAGTACGGCAATCAGGACACGACGCTCGACGTCAGCGGCACGCTCGACAACGCGAGCGGCACGATCCAGACCAACGGCACGAACCTGACGCTCGCGCCGGCGATGCTGAACAACGCAAGTGGCACGATCATTCACGCTGGTACGGGCGCGTTGATCCTGATGCCCGGCCTCGGGTCGGGGCGGCTGACGAACGCCGGCGGCTCAATCGTGAGCCGCGGGTCGGTCGGGTTGTCGGCGGGCACCTTCGACAACATCGGTGGCATGCTGGCTGCGCTCGGTTCGGTCTCGGCGAGCGTTGGCGGTGAACTGAACAATGCGGGCGGCTCGGTCGCGGCCAACGGTGACGTGTCGCTCGACGCTGGCACTGTGACCAACACCCAAGGCGGGCGGCTCGGCGGCGCGAACGTGCAGCTTCGTACGGACAGCTTGATCAATGACGTCGGTCGAATCGGCGCCGATGGCGACGTCGATATCACGACGACCGGAGCGGTATCCAATGCGGGTGGCCAAATCGGCGCGACGCGAAATCTTTCCGTCAACGCGAGCTCGCTCTACGGCGGTGGTGCGTACAGCGCGGCGAACGACCTGGCGCTGTACCTGCAAGGAGACTTTACGAACACGTCGGACTACCAGTTCAACGCCGGTCGCAATCTGGCGTTTACGCTGCCGGGTACGTTCAACAACGTCGGCGGCCTGATGGGCGTGAACGACCTGAGCATCGACGCCGGCGACATCGCCAACAGCGGCACGATGGCGGCCGGCGGCCTGCTGCGTACGCAGTCGGACGTGCTGATCAACACCGGCACACTGGTGGGCGGCAGCGTATCGCTGGCCGCAGCGTCGACGATCGTGAACCTCGGCCCGACCGCGCTGATCGGTGCGTCGGACAGCGACGGACTGCTCGAGCTGCTCGCGCAGAACATCGAGAACCGCGACGATACGACCGCGACCGATACTCCGGCGCTGACCGCGATCTACGGCCTGGGTCGCGTGGTGCTGGCGGGCGGCAAGGATGCGGCCGGCCACTACACGAAGGCTGCGCATATCCTGAACCAGTCGGGATTGATCCAATCGGACGGCGACATGGCACTGCATGCCGGTCTCGTGACGAACACGCGTCGCGAGATGCAGACGGCGTGGACCTCGCAGGTTGATGCTGCGCTGCTCGAGAGTCTTGGCATCAGCCTTTCCGGCCGCACTGGTCAAGTCGGCGTGAAGAATCCCGACAGCATCGGCGGTGTCTACGTCGAGCCGCCGCACGGTGGCGAATACAACAGCACGTACCAGTACACGACCTATGCGGGCACGCCGCTGGCGAACCTGATCTCGAAGATCACCCCGGAAGCGCAGATTGTGTTGGGCGGCAACCTGAATGCTTCGTCAGTCGACACGTTCCAGAACTACTGGAGCCGGGTGACGGCAGCCGGTGACATCGCGATGCCCGGCACGCTCGATCAGGACAGCTGGAAGGGGCAGCTTGCGCCCCAGATCAAGGTGACCTACACCGGCAATTACTGGTACCGCAACTACGACGGCACCAAGTTCTGGAGCTATTCGTTCTGCGATACGCCGGGCTGCAACGCGCCGTCGGACCTGCGCGAGTACGCGCTGCCGGGCTACGAATCGAGCTTCGTCGCAAACGGTACGCTCTCCGGCACGGGCGTGAGCATCGACAACCCGGCCGGCAATGCGGGGATTCCATCGATCGGGCTGCCGCCGGGCGTTGACGTGAGCGCCGTCGGTGGCGGCATCGACCGGGTAATCGCTAGTGCGACGGCAGTCGACGTGCTGACGAACCTGACGATTCCGCAGGGCGGCCTGTTCCACCCGAACCCGGTGCCGAACGCGAACTACCTGATCGAAACGAATCCGGCATTCACGAACACGCGCTCGTTCATGTCGAGCGACTACTACCTGCAGCAGCTCGGGCTGAACCCGGACCGGACGGAGAAGCGTCTGGGCGGCGGATTTTATGAGCAATGGCTGGTGCGCAATCAGCTCACCTCCCTGACCGGCAAGGCGGTGCTGGGGCCGTACACGGACATCGAATCGATGTACCGGGCGCTGTTGTCGTCCGGTGCCGATCTGGCGAAGTCGCTCAATCTGCCGCTCGGGATCGGTCTGTCGGCCGAACAGGTCGCACAGCTCACGAGCAACGTGGTGCTGCTGGAGACGCGCGTCGTCGACGGTCAGTCCGTGCTGGTGCCCGTGGTGTATCTGGCCAAGGCAAGCCAGCAAGACATGAACGGCCCGCTGATCGCCGGCGGCGATATCGATCTGAAGGAGGTGCAGTCGTTCTCGAACAGCGGCACGATCCGCGCAGCGGACAGCCTGTCGATCGGTGGCCAGAGCCTCCACAACCGCTTCGGCGCGCTGCAAAGCGGCGGCCAGATGACGCTGGCGACGACCGGCACGGTCGACCTGACCTCGGCGAGCGTGAAGGCCGGCAGCCTGGCGCTGGTGGCCGGCGGCGACCTGATCCTCGATACCGCGACGCAGACGCGAAGCCAGACAAACGCCGACGGCGCGACGCGTGTCTCGACGACGCTCGGGCCGCAAGCGAGCATCGACGTCGCCGGCGACGTGGCGATCGTGACCGGCGGCAACTTCCAGCAGAACGCCGGCAATCTGAGCATCGGCGGCGATCTCGGGATGCAGGTCGGTGGCGACTGGACGCTCGGCGCGCAGCAGGTCGGCGAGCATAAGGTGGCCGAGCGCGCAAACGGCGTATCGGACACGGACATCAACCGAAGCGTCGGCAGTTCGGTCAAGGTCGGCGGTGTCTCCGGCATCGCGGTCGGCAACGACCTGACCGCGCACGGTGCACAGATTGAACTGGGTGGCGGTGGCGCCGTCGCCGCTGGCGGCACCGTGACGCTGGGTGCTGCGAGCGAGACGTCGACCGTGAACAGTAACAGCTCGGGCGGCGGCGGTGGCCGCAGCTATGCGGAGACGCTGCATACATCGGATCAGGCCTTGACCGGCACGACGCTGACCGGTGGCGACAGCGTGGCGATCGTGGCCGGCAAGGACCTGAACGTGATCGGTAGCGCGATCAGCCTGGACCAGGGCAATGCGACGCTGGCGGCGGCTGGCGACGTGAACATCGGTGCCGCAACCGAGACGCACGACCTGAACTCGCACGAAACGCACAGTCGCAGCGGTGTGGTGAGCGGCACGAAGGTCGCAAGTGGGATCGACCAGACAATGACGCTGAATCAGGGCAGCCTGGTGTCGGCGGATGGTGTGACGATCGCGAGTGGCAAGGATCTGAATATCCAGGGCAGCACGGTCGTCGGCACGAACGACGTCGCACTGAGCGCGGCGCGCAACGTGACGGTGACGACAACGCAGGATACCCTGGAGTCGTCGAGCTACTACCAGAAGAAGGAAACGGGACTGATGTCAGGCGGCGGCCTGTCGGTATCGGTGGGTAGCAGTTCGCTGAAGACGACCAGCCAGACGAGCGAGGTGTCGAACAATGGCAGCACGATCGGTTCGTTGAACGGCAATCTGAGCGTCACCGCCGGGAATGACCTGCACGTGACGGGCAGCGACCTGATTGCCGCGCAAGACATCAGCGGCACGGGCGCGAACGTGACGATCGATGCGGCGCAGGACACCGGTCATCGTCGCGAGACGCAGGAAGTGTCGAAGAGCGGGCTGACGCTGGCGCTGAAGGCGCCGGTGATCGACGCGGTGTCGAACGTGGTGGACCAGTCGCGCGCGGCCAGCAAGCGTCAGGATGGTCGAGCAGCAACGCTGCACGGGATGGCGGCCGCCAGCGGCGCGATCGATGCAGTCGGCGCGGGCGCGGCCGCGCTGGCCGGAGGCGCAACGCCCGAATTCAAGGTCGATGTCAGCGTCGGCAGCAGCCATAGCAAGAGCGCGTTCACGGAGGACAGCGTGACGAATCGTGGCTCAAGCGTGAATGCGGGCGGAACGGTGGCGTTTGCGGCGACGGGCAATGGGCAACCGGGTAGCGGCAACGTGACGATCGCCGGTTCCGACGTGAACGCGACCGACGTGATTCTGGCAGCCAAGAATCAGGTCAACATCGTCAATACAACGGATACCGATTCCACGCGCAGCACGAACGAGTCGAAGAGCGCGAGCGTGGGCGTGTCGGTGGGCACCGGCGGCTTTGGCGTGTCGGCGGCGATGTCGAAGGCCAACGGCGACGGCAACAGCGATCTGGCCACGCAGAACAACAGTCACGTGAACGCGGCGAATACAGTCACGATCATCTCGGGCGGCGATACGAACATCATCGGCTCGAACGTGAGCGGCAATCAGGTGAATACCGACGTGGGCGGCAACCTGAACATCGCGAGCGTGCAGGACACGCTGTCGAGTGCGGCACATCAGTCGAGTTCGGGCGGCGGCTTCAGCGTCAGCCAGGGCGGCGCCAGCGCGAACTTCAGTCAGAGCAAGGGCAACGCGACGGGCAGCTACGCGGGCGTGAATGAACAGGCCGGGATTCAGGCGGGCGATGGCGGCTTCAACATCAACGTCGCGGGCAATACTGACCTGAAAGGGGGGGTGATCGCAAGCGATGCGGACGCGTCGAAGAATGCGCTGACGACGGGGTCCCTCTCCTTCTCGGATATCCAGAATCAGTCGAGCTACGATGCGAGCTCGAGCGGCTTCAGTGCGGGCGCGACGACCGGTGACGGTGGGATGAACTACAGCACGCATGGCAGCGGATCGGGCAAGAATGCCGGTGGTGCATCGCCGATGCTCGGCCAGCACGACAGCGGCAGCGACAGCGCGACGACGCAGAGCGGCGTGAGCGCGGGAACCGTCACGATTACCGATTCCGCAAACCAGCAGCAGGATGTGGCGAGCCTGAACCGCGACACGACCGATACGAACGGCACGGTGGCCAAGCTGCCCGACATGCAGAACCTGCTGGACCGGCAGGCGGACATGATGGCGGCGGCCAGCGCGGCAGGTGAAGCGGTGTCGCGGCGGATCGGCGACTACGCGGACAAGATGATGGAGGAAGCGAAAGCGAATGGCGACCAGGCCGGCGTCGACGCGTGGAAGGAAGGTGGTGCGAACCGCGCGCTGATGCAGGGTGCTGGCGCGGCACTGGTGACGGGGCTAGCCGGCGGAAACGCTGTGGGTGGTGCCGCTGGCGCGGCGATATCGTCGATCGCCGCAGGCAAGCTGAACGACCTGAGCAGCGCGATCGCGGGCAGCGATCCGACCGGCAACGCCAACCTGAATCAGGCGCTGGGCAACATCGTGGCGAACGTGATCGCGACGGGGGCGGGTGGGGTTATTGGCGGCGAGTCGGGGGCGTTTTCTGGGTATAACGTTGATCGGTTTAATCGGCAGTTGCATCCGGACGAAAGGGTGCTCGCGAAGCAACTGGCTGCAAAGAGCGGTGGCAAGTACACGCTAGAGCAAATCGAGGACCAGATGCGGATCATGAGCGGCTCGATTGCCGGAGACCGAGAGTTAGGTACCCCTGATACGTTGGTCGGACAGATGCCCACTGATTCTGGAGCACGGTGGCAATACGCAGGCACGACGGATGATGGCAAGCCGATACTGACACAGATCACGGTACAGCCGAATTCGGAGTTGCAAAGCTTCATTCTGAGGAATTCCGGGGAGGAACAGGGTGGCGTGCCGAACATCACTTATGACCAGACCGGCAAAGACGGCTCTGGTATCAAGCTGACCGGGCCGTTCACGAAGTTCGACAAGTCGGATGCGAACTCTATGAGGAACACGACGGCGGATGCGACGTCGATCTTTTCAACGAATGTCGCGAGGTTTGGTGCGGCTGTTACTGCGATGGCGGCGATTCCATCACCATACTCTGGTGGTTTTTCAGTAGCAGCTTATGCGGCTACGGTTGCTGGATTTTATGCCGATGCATTGGGGCAAATCGTTAAGCCAGACGTAGGCCAATACACCGTATCCGGCATCACCGGTCTGATCGCTGGAAATTTGTCAGATCGAGCACCGGGGTTCGGCCCGGCGATAAATGAAACGGCGAACATGTTCAACAACAGCAGTGCAGGTCAGCAGATGAAGAATTCCATGAATAAATACTGGAATGATTTCGTTAATTTTTGGAAAAATAAATGAAGATTCGATTTATTGAAGATGGGAATTTTTCAGGATGGGTTCGGGCGATCCTGCTTGTCATCGGTCTTCTAATAATTTTTGTCGCATGCAAATACGTGCCACCAGCACCGTATGGAGGATTCCTGGTGTTGCTTGGGTTGGGAGTTGCGGCAGTTGGCGGGTATGCGAGCAGAGCACATTTGCTAAAAATCAAACCTTTTGACAATAGCTACAAGAGGGCTCGCAAGAGCTACGAATCAGGCGGCGACAAAGAGGAAGTAAAGAAGTGAGTGAAATATGGTCACATTTGTAACAAACATGATTGCAATGGGGAGGCTGGTGGGGTTGTGGGTGGTGAGTCGATGACGTTTTCGGGGTACAACGTCGATCGATCCGGTTTGCTGAAGGGAAGAGGTCAGGGCGATAGCGTTTTACGTAAGCTAGCCGGGCGGACGGTGAACTCACTATTCGTATCGAATGGGTGAAAGTTTTTTAATATTAAGAAAATTGATTTTTAAGTCATCGTGAAAATAAAATTCATTGCTGCGATTCTCTTCCCGCTCCTTGGTGCATGTTCCGTGCTTGCCCCGGATCTCGCGGGTGAAAACCAGGGATTGAAAGGTCAGGCTGCCGAGAGCTTGGAGCAGTTCTATGGGACTTACCGGGTGGCCAACATCAAGGGGCGAAGCTGGGACGTATCAACGGTGTCCGTTATCCGGGGCGATGCTGCCGGAAATAATCTCCCGGTGTTTCGTCTCTACAGGAAAGACGGTACGCAGTTCGACACAATCACGCCGCGAGTGTGCGAGACGTCCGATGCACGGAGAAGACCCGAAGGTAGCAACGGGACCTACGTGAGATGTGGGTTAACTGGAATGATGTCCAATGAACCTTTCATCGTCTTCGATAACTTCCCGATGGTAAGTCGGTCAAGTAATCTTCTTTTCAAGGAGAAACCGTTCGAAATCAAGCCGGGTGAGTATCGCTTGTTCCTTGCTTATAAGCACGGTGGTTCCGCAGACTTTGAATTGGTTCGCGTCAACGGTGCTGGCACGAACAAGCCGACAGTAAAGTGACCGCCACTACCATAGTGACTCCCCGCGTGGTTCACACAGTAACGAGCCTCTCCATGAAGCCAATGGTAATGACGCTGGCTTTGGTTTCGCTATCGGCTGGCGCGCAGCAACACCCGCCGACGCCGGCCGATGCCGCAGCCGCTGCACGCGCGAATGCCGAACAACAGCAGCAGTTGCAACAGCAACGCGACGCGCAGCGGCGCGAAGCAGTGATCGACGCGCCGACGGTACGTTCGGACGTCTCGCGTGTCGAGATCCATCCCGCCCTGCCGGAAGAAACGCCGTGCTTCCCGATCGACCGATTCACGCTGGATGTACCCGAGGCACTACCGGATGGGGTGAAGGCCCAAGCCGCATCGGCACTGCCGCAGGACCGCTTTGCGTTCGCGCGCGACTGGCTCGATCACTACGTCGGCGCCTGTGTAGGCAAACAAGGCGTCGACACGCTCGTCAAGGGCTTGTCGCAGGTCATCCTGTCTCGCGGCTACCTCACGACGCGCGTGCTGCTGTCCGAACAGGACTTGTCGTCCGGCATGCTGACGCTCGCACTGATCCCCGGCGTGATCCGCCACGTGCGTTTCACCGACGAAAAACTGCGCGGCACCTGGAAAACCGCCTTCCCGACCCGCGCCGGAGAACTGCTGAGCCTGCGCGACCTCGAGCAGGGGCTCGAGCAGATGAAGCGCGTATCGAACCAGGACGTGTCGATGCAGATCGTTCCGGCCGACGTGCCGGGCGAAAGCGATGTCGTGCTCGACGTAAAGCGCGGCAGGCCGTGGACGGTGGTCGCGTCGATCGACAACTCCGGCACGCGCGCGACCGGCAAGCTGCAGGGCAACCTGTCACTCGGCATCGACAACCCCCTGGGCCTGAACGACGTCTTCAACATCGGCGTGAGCCAGGATCTCGAACTCGGCGACAAGGGACTCGGCTCGCACGGCTGGAACGGCTTCTATTCGATCCCGTGGGGCTACTGGACTGCGACGCTGTCCGCATACACGAACACCTACTACCAGCAGATCGCCGGTGTAAACCAGACCTTCGTCGCAAGCGGTAATTCGAAGACGGTCGACCTGAAACTGCACCGTGTGCTCGCACGCAGCCAGAACGACGTGCTCGGCGCGCAGATTCGCCTGTCGCGCCGTTTCGGCCAGAGCTTCATCGAAGACACGGAGATTCCGCAGCAGCGCCGCAACAACACGTTCGTCGAGCTGGGCCTGACCGAGCGCCACTACTTCGGCGGCGCCCAGTTCGACGGCACGCTGGCCTACCGGCAGGGCGTCGGCGCATTCGGCGCGCAGGACGACATCCTCGCTTTCGGCGGCGGTCCGACCTATCGCTATCGGATGGCCGTGCTGGACGGCAACCTGTCCGTGCCGTTCGCGATCGCGCGGCAGCCGCTGCGCTACGTGACGACGGTCCACGGCCAGTACACGGGCAACACGCTGTACTACATCGACGATCTGACGATCGGCGGCCGCTACACGGTACGCGGCTTCGACGGCGAGACGATGCTCGCCGCGGCACGCGGCTTCTACTGGCGCAACGAACTGCAGGCGCCGATCGCCCAAACTGGGCACGCTGCCTATGCGGGTCTCGACTACGGACGCGTGTGGGGTCCGCAACCGGTCGCGCTGGTCGGCACGCAATTGGCAGGCGCTGCGATCGGGATCAAGGGCAGCGTCGGCACGCGGTTCGGTGCGTACGCCTACGACCTGTTCGCCGGCACGCCGGTCTATAAGCCGTCGGGGTTCGACACGGCACGCGTGACGGTCGGCTTCCAGTTGACCTCGCAGTTTTGATCGTTGAATCGACGGGCGATGTCAGTGCTGTCCGGCACGTCTGCGCGTCGCCGTCCGCGAGGCGACGTCGCCTCGTCCTAACCACACCTCCCCCCATGAGTGGGGAAACCTGGAGAACCATACGATGCAGGAATTCTTTCGCTCCCCCCGTCTTCTCGCGGTTGCGCTGATCACGGCAACGCTGTCCGCGTGCGGCGGTGGAGACGACGGCAGCACACCCGGTACGGGATCGTCCTCGTCGTCCTCATCCGAAACCACTGCCCCGTCCGCACAAGCCGCGTGCAGACCGAACGGCAGCTTTACCTATTCCGGTTCCGCGTCTTCGGTTACAGCCAGCAACGGACAGTTCGCCGTGGTGGTTGTCCCGAGTCTGCCCACGGAGTATCAGAAAGGCCGAAATTTCACGGCACCGGCGGCACCGGCCTCGAGCCAGGTTCAGCAAGCAAGCGGTGCGTTTACCACGCTGGCCTCCTCGGCCGCGGCAACCGATTGCCTCGGCCTCGACCACGGCATGGTGACCGACATCCAGGGTGTGGGCAGTGACGTCGCGATTGGTCGATGGGTTCAAGCCATGGACACGGACGGCAATACCTACAACATCCAGCAGGGCGTCCACTACGCGGTCGGCACGCCGCTGTCGTTGTCGGCGACGAGCGGAACGCTGGTCTGCACGCAATTGATCGCGGATACCGTCGCCAATAACAACGGCGGCCCGGCCGGCACGCTGGGAACGACTTCAGCCACGCTCGATCTGGGCACGCGCACGCTGAACGACCTGAGCCTGTCGATCAATCTGGCCAATACCCCGTACACGCTGACGAAGTCCCAGACGCCATTGAATGCCGCTTCGACCGAGGGACAGTTGTCCATCCAGTCGGTTGTGGTGGGACATGACATGGCGCAGCCGATGGTGGCGCTCGGCTACTCGGCAACGCTGCCGAATACGCAGGGGATTGGCGGTGTCGTGGTGTTGTCGTGCCGATGACGACGCCTGCGGTTGCAGCAACAACACGACGCGTGGCAGCGTCGTCGTCGCGCCCGGCGGATTCGGGGGAGGACAAGGCATTGACGGCGTTCCTCATGGACCAGATCGCATCGATCCTGTCGGAGCGTCACGAACCGCGTCCCCATTGCCCGCGATGTAGCGGTAGCCACATCAGCAGCGCGGGATTCAAGGTGCGGCAAGTCAGTCGGCGGCCGATGTTCGAGTGCGTGACGGAACAGGTGCTGCCACCGGCCGTCGGGTAAAGCACCCGGTGTGGCTACCCCCACACTTCCCGAGAAAGATGCAGATCCTTCGACCACGCGGCGAGACTCTTCCAGATGTTCCGCAGCGGCGTGCCTGAGCGCTCGGCGGCTTCCTCGGCGGCTTTCACCACCACCGGCAGCGGCACTTCGTCGAGGATGACGGAAAACTGCGATTCATATCCCGTCGGAATCCGTCCGGTAGCCAATGCGTCGGCCAGCAGCCGTTCGGTCAATTCACCCTTGTAACTGACGTTTGAACTCACAACGGCCTTGTAGAGACCGTTTTGCGGCTGCCGCGGTAGCGCAAGGAGTTCGATGCCGAGCACGCTGAGCAGCGTAATCAGCTTGTTGACGCCGAGATCCTTGACTTTGCCAGATTCGAGCTGGTTCACGGTGAGGCGAGACAAGCCGGCGAGTTTCGCAAGTTGGGCCTGCGTGAGGTCGAGTTCTGCCCGCCGTTTTGCGACAGCCTGACCAATTTCATAGCGTTGCGTGGCGACCTCCTGCCGTGGGGTACGGCGATCTTCTATGTAAGGTATGTCTTACATCTCTGGGCGGGTTTTCGTCGTCGGGGAATTCCACCGTGGTCTAGGGCGCATCGCCCACACCGCTGGACACGCTTGGTCAAGACCGTGATGAGATCGCCGCTATAGACATCGTCACCCTACAGATATCGGGAAAATCACGCCCTGTGGCGGGCGTGCGTCGCACAGGGTAAACACCGCAAAGAGCCAGAAAAATCCCGCCAGACAGCCCTTTTGTAAGCGCAACCCAATTTTTCCTCCCTGATTTTGGCCCCCCGCGCACCCGCTACTCACCCCACCCCCATTTCCCCCGCTTGCGCACAAAAATTGAGCGGTCTAGACTGCATCGCAGTTTCATCGAAGTCCCTGTCTTTCGCGCACCGCGCCGGGTGATCCGGCGTAACGCTCCCCACCGGACGCCGGCGTTCACCCGCCGCGTCGAGACCATCAAGGACACGCCATGAACCGCACTGCAAAGCTCCTCGTTACCGCGCTGGCGTTCGCGCCGCTCGTGTCGTTCGCGCAGGACACGTCGACGATCCGCTGGGGCATCGACCCCACGTATCCGCCGTTCGAGGCGAAGCAGCCCGACGGCTCGCTCGCCGGCTTCGACATCGACCTGCGCAATGCGATCTGCGAGCAACTGCATGCGAAGTGCGTGTGGGTCGAGCAGGGCTTCGACGGGATGATTCCGGCGCTGCGCGCGCGCAAGTTCGACGTGATCATGTCCGCGATGACGGCCACCGACGAGCGGCTCAAGCAGATCGACTTCTCGAACAAGCTGTATGCGTCGCCGGGTGCGCTCGTCGCGCCGGCCGGTTCGACGCTGCTGCCGACCGCCGCGTCGCTCGCGGGCAAGCGCGTCGGGATCGACCAGGGCACGACGCAGGAGGCGTACGCGAAGGCCGAATGGGCGACCAAGGGCGTGACGATCGTCTCGTACCAGAACCAGGACCAGGTGTACCAGGATCTCGTCAACGGCCGCCTCGACGCGACCTTCCAGGACAAGACGCAGGCCGGCTACTCATTCCTGAAAACGCCGCGCGGCAAGGGCTATGCGTTCGCGGGCCCCGACGTGACCGACGTGCGGATCACCGGCTACGGCGTCGCGATGGGTGTGCGCAAGGGCGATGAAGCGATGAAGAAGAAGCTGAACGACGCGATCGTCGCGATCCGCGCGAACGGCACGTACCAGAAGATCGCCGCCAAATATTTCGACTTCGACATCTACGGTGCGAAGCAGCAACTGACGTCCGCACCGTGAATCAGTGATTCCGTGATTCACTCCATCGACAGGCACACCATGACGAGTATCCAGGACCGCGTCGCGCAAGCCGTGACGCCCGAACTGATCGCCGCGTTCCGCGAGGAAGGCGCGGTCTGCATCAAGGGCATCTTCTCGCCCGACGAAGTCGCCGCGCTGCGCGCCGGCATCGACACGAATCTCGCGCAGCCGAGCGAGCGCGCGAAAGTCGCGAGCCGGCCCGACGATCCGGGCTGGTTCTTCGAGGATTTCTGCAACTGGCAGCACAACGACGCGTATCGCGACTTCATCGTGCGCTCGCCGGCGCCGTCGGTCGCCGCCGCGCTGATGGGCACTGAGCACGTGCGACTGCATCACGACCACCTGCTCGTGAAGGAGCCCGGCACGCGGCAGCGCACGCCGTGGCATCAGGATCAGCCGTACTACAACATCGAAGGCGACGACAACGTCAGCATGTGGATTCCGGTCGATCCGGTGCCGCTCGAATCGACGCTGGAATTCGTCGCGGGCTCGCATCTCGGGCCGTGGCTGATGCCGCGCACGTTCATGGACAAGGAAGCGAAGTGGTTCCCGGAAGGGAGCCTGGCTGACCTGCCCGACATCGAAGGCGACCGCGCGGCGTTTCCGATCCGCCACTGGGCGCTCGAGCCCGGCGACATGGTGTGTTTCCGGATGCTCACGCTGCACGCGTCGGGGGGGACGCAGAACCGTCGGCGCGCGTTCTCGATCCGCTTCGTCGGCGACGATATCCGTCACGCGCCGCGCCGCTGGAAGACGTCGCCCGATTTCCCGGGGCTCGCCGAGCAGCTGCCCGACGGCGCGCCGCTCGATCACCCGCTGTTTCCTGTCGTGTGGTCGCGCGGCGCGGGGCAGGCCCGCGCGATCTGACGCGGGCGGGTGTGCATGACGGACGCGGCGGCCGCTTTCTGACGAAACGGCCGCCGCGTGCTTTTGTACGTGGGGAAAGGGATCAGGTCGGGTGGCGTCCGGCGCCCGGCTTGAAGCGCGAGCCGAGCCGGTAGCGGTTGCCCGGATGCAGGAAGTGCACGAACGTGACGGGCTGCCCGTTCGTCCAGGTGCGGCGCGTGAGTGTGAGGCACGGCTCGTCGGCGCGCATGTCGAGCAGCCGCGCCTGTTCGCCGGTCGGCAGCGACGCATCGACCACGTGCTCGATCTCCAGTTCGTCGTGCGACACGTTGTTGAACAGGTACTCGGACGGCGGCTCGACCTGGAAATCCTGGTCGATGAAGCCGGGCGCGGCGGCCGGGTTCACGTAGCGATCCTCGAGCTGGATCGGGCGGCCGTTTTCCTCGTGCACGCACACCACGTGAAACACCGGCGTGTTGACCGGCAGGCCGAATGCAGCCGCGACATCGAACGACGCGGGCTCGCTCGACTGGCTCAGCACGCGGCAGCGATATTCGTGCCCGCGCGCGCGGATTTCGTCGCGGATGTGCGCGATCATCAGCAGGTTCGACTGCGGCTTCACTTCGGCGACGAACGTGCCGACGCCCGCGATGCGCTTCAGCACGCCTTCCTCGGTCAGCTCGCGCAGCGCGCGGTTGACCGTCATGCGTGCGACGCCGAACTGGGCGGCGAGATCGAGCTCGGACGGGATGCGGTCCCCGGGGCGCCAGTCGCCCGCTTCGACGTTCTGGCGAACGAGCGTCTTGATCTGCTGGAACGGTGCGGTGGCCTTCGTGACCATCGGGGATCCTTGCGCGAAAAGGTGACGATGCTAGTCGTCGTGACTGACGATGACCAGGATCTCCGCCTGCGCGGTGCCGAGGCTGCGCGTGCGGTGCGGGATGAGTGCGTTGAAATAGACTGAATCGCCGGTCTTGAGTTGCACCGTCTCGTTCGGAAATTCGATTTCGACGCGACCCTTGTGCACGAACAGGAATTCCTCGCCTTCGTGCTCGCGGAACGTCGACGCGACGAATTCGTGCGGCGGATGCACGACGAACGGCAACATCTTCTTCGGCGCGACGCCGGCCGCGATGCTTTCGAAGCGGTGGGCCTGGCTGTCGGCTGCGGCGCCCATCGCCGTGCGCTCGCCGGCGCGCGTGACCGTGATCAGCTCGCGATTGCGGTTTTCCGAGAACAACTGCTCGACGTCGACGTTCAGTGCCTTCGATACCTTCAGCGCGACCGCGATCGACGGCACGCTCAGGCCGCGCTCGACTTTCGACAGGTAGCTCTTGGTGAGGCCCGTCTCGTCGGCCAGCACGTCGAGCGTCCAGCCCTTCTGTTTTCTGAGCAGCTTCAGGCGAATCGTCATGGGGCGCCAGGTGTCCTTCGAAAAACCGATTGTAACGCATGACACTATGTGTCCTGTGGTGTATCGTGTGTCATGTTTTGCCGGGAAAGCGGCCGCGGACGGCGCGACCGACCCGATCCATTCAGGAGGTGAACATGGCGGAAACGCTGAATCTGGCGAAGGAGGCGCTGGTCGCGCTGGCGGAGCGGCGTCTGGACAACGCGGTGGGCGACAGCGGCTGGTCCGCGCGGCAGAAGCTCGCGCTCACGTGCCGGATCCTGTTCGACGCCGGTCACGATTCGGGCCTGGCCGGGCAGATCACCTGCCGCGCGGCCGACGCCGGCACGTACTACACGCAGCGGCTCGGGCTCGGTTTCGACGAGATCTCGGCGGCGAACCTGCTGCGCGTCAACGAGGATCTCGACGTTGTCGACGGCGAAGGCATCCCGAATCCGGCCAACCGGTTCCACACGTGGATCTACCGCGAGCGCCCGGACGTGAACTGCATCATCCATACGCATCCGGCGCATGTCGCGGCGCTGTCGATGCTCGAGCAGCCGCTCGTCGTATCGCACATGGATACCTGCCCGCTGTACGATGATTGCGCGTTCCTGAAGGACTGGCCCGGCGTGCCGGTCGGCAACGAGGAGGGCGAGATCATCTCGAAGGCGCTCGGCAGCAAGCGCGCGATCCTGCTGTCGCATCACGGCCAGCTCGTGGTCGGCAAGACGATCGAGGAAGCGTGCATTCTCGCGCTGCTGATCGAGCGGGCCGCGAAGCTGCAGCTGCTCGCGATGGCGGCCGGCGAAATCAAGCCGATGCCTCCGGCGCTGGCGCGCGAAGCGCACGACTGGATTTCGAAGCCGAAGCGCGATGCGGTGACGTTCGACTACTACGCGCGCCGGGCATTGCGGACGCATCAGGATTGCGTCGCATGAGCGGGCGATTCGTCGTTCTTGCCCCAGATCATCGTTGAGGAATACCTATCGTGTCCATCCTGCTGAAAGGCATCATTGCCTACCCGGTTACGCCGTTCTCCGCTGACGGCGGCGTCGACCTGAAAGCACTCGAAGCGCTGATCGAGCGGCTGATTGCCGACGGCGTCCACGCGATCGCCCCGCTAGGCAGCACCGGCGAAAGCGCGTACCTGTCCGACGCCGAATGGGAGGCGGTCGCCACCGCGTCGATTCGTGCGGTGAAGCGGCGCGTGCCGACCGTCGTCGGCATTTCCGATCTCACCACGGCGGGCGCGGTGCGCCGCGCGCGCTTCGCGGAACAGGCCGGCGCCGATGCGGTGATGGTGCTGCCGGTGTCGTACTGGAAGCTCGCCAACGACGAGATCGTCGCGCACTATCGCGCGATCGGCGCTGCCATCGGCATCCCGATCATGCTGTACAACAACCCCGCGACGAGCGGCGTCGACATGTCGCCCGACCTGATCGCGTCGATCTGCCAGACCGTCGACAACGTGACGATGGTGAAGGAGAGCACCGGCGACATCGGGCGGATGCACCGGCTCGCGCAACTGAGCGACGGCGCGATTCCGTTCTACAACGGCAGCAATCCGATGGCGCTCGCCGCGCTCGCGGCGGGTGCGGCCGGATGGTGCACGGCCGCGCCGAACCTGAATGCGGCGTTGCCGCTGGCGCTGTTCGACGCGATGCAGGCGGGCGACCTGGCGCGCGCGAGGACGGTCTTTCATGCGCAGCTGCCGCTGCTGCAGTTCATCGTCAACGGCGGGTTGCCGGTGACCGTGAAGGCCGGGTTGCGCCTGCGCGGCTTCGATGCCGGCGAACCGAGGAAGCCGCTGATGCCGCTCGGCGACGCGCGCACGCGCGAACTCGAACGCCTGCTCGCGGCGCTGCCGGACGGAGTGACGACATGAGCGATACGGCACGACCTCTGATCTCGGCCGCCATCGGCGCTGTGCGGGTCGGCAAGTGCCGGCCGCTGGCCGACACGCCGCACGCCAGTGCGATCGACAAGCAGCCGGTCGGCGCGCGTCTGTGGCTGGGCACGCTCGGCTTTGCCGGCGACGAGCAGGCCGATGCGCGGCATCACGGCGGCCCTGACAAGGCGGTGCACCACTATGCGCACGATCACTATGCGTGGTGGTCGGCGCAGATCGGCACGCGTGACGTGCTCGCGCAACCGGGCGCGTTCGGCGAGAACCTGTCGACGCACGGCGTGACCGAGCACGACGTGTGTCTCGGCGACGTGTTCACGCTGGGCGGCGCCGTGCTTCAGGTGTCGCAGTCGCGGCAGCCGTGCTGGAAGCTGAACGCGCGTTTCGATCATCCGCGGATGGCCGCGCTCGTGCAGCAAAGCGGCCGGACCGGCTGGTACTACCGCGTGCTGCAGGAAGGCTGGGTGGAGTCGGGTGACGTGCTGGCGCTGCATGAGCGCCGCTACCCGCGATGGCCGCTGGCGACGGTGCTCGACGTGCTGTACCGGCGCACGCTCGACATGGCCGCGCTCGATGCGCTGTGCGACGTGCCGATATTGCCGCCCGGCTGGCGCACGATGCTCGAAAGGCGCCGAACGGAGCGGCAGGTCGAAGACTGGACGAAGCGGCTCGAAGGGCGATGACGCGCCGCGTGCCGCGTTCCGCGTTCCGCGTTCCGCGTGACTCAGTGGCTCGGCAGTTCCCGCACGTCGGCCGTCGGTACCGAGCCGAACGCGTCGCTCAGCGCATAGCCGATCAGATGTCGCGCGGCCGCTTCGGGCGTCGCGAGTGCGCCGCTCGACTTCAACTGGTCGAATTTCTCGCGCATCGGGAAGTTGTCTTCGCTGGTCGAGCGGATCGTCGCCTGCATGCCCGTATCGACGACGCCCGGCGCGACGCTGCAGATCCGCAGCGCGCGGTTCGCGTCGAGCGCGACTGCGCGCGCATGGTGATCGAGTGCCGCCTTGGTCGCACAGTAGACGCTCCAGCCCGCGTACGCGTTGCGTGCCGCCCCGCTCGACACGTGCAGGATCCGGCATTCGGTCGTGGCCCCCGCCGCTTGCGTGAGCGCGGCCGACAGCATCAGCGGCGCCGCGACGTTCACGCCAACCGCGCGTGCGACGATCGCCGGGTCTTGCGCAGCGAGCGGGCCGATCGGGTCGACGATGCCCGCGTTGTTGAACAGCAGCACGATCGACGCACCGTCGACGAAGCGGCGCAGCGTGTCGCCGGCCAGCCAGGCCGCGACGGCCGCCGGGTCCGACAGGTCGAGTTCGATTTCGGCGAAGCGGTCGCCGGCTTGCGACGCGAGCGACGGATGGCGGCTGCGCGACACGCCGAGCACGGCGACGCCTTCCAGCAGCAGTTGTTCGGCGAGCGACGCGCCGAGGCCGCGCGTGTGTCCGGTGACGATGGCGCGCACGTGCGGTGCGGAAGAGGATGCGGTCATGGCGGTGAGCGGTTCGAAGAGGTGAACGGGATGAGCGGCGTCGACGCGCGGTGCGCATGCGTGGCGGCATGGCGTGCGTGACGGGCGATGCGTGGTGTGGCGTGCGAAGGCGGTCACGCGGCGCCGCGGGCGTCGGGGTGACGCATATCGTAGCGCTCGCATGCGTGTCGCGCAAACGCGGCCGCGCGTGCGGAGGCGGAATCCGCGGTGCCATGCGTATCCCACGCCGCGTGGCGCCCGCTCGCCGATACGTTGGACGAAAGCCTGCTGCGGCAAGTGCGCGCGCCGGCGCGCCGTGCGGCGCCGGGCCACGCGACGCGAGCTATCATATGGCTCGCCCGTGCGCGATGCCGGACGGGCCGCGACCGTTTCCCTTCACCTGCTGCACGCTGCGACGCCACCATGAACACCACGCCGGATACGCCCACGCCACGCGCCCTTCGCGAACTCACGCCCCTCGAGGCCCGCATTCTCGGTGTGCTCGTCGAGAAACAGCACACGGTGCCGGACACCTATCCGCTGTCGCTGAATGCGCTGACCGCGGGCTGCAACCAGAAAACCGCGCGCTCGCCGGTGATGAACGTGAGCGAGGATGAGGTCACGACCGCGCTCGACGGACTGAAGCACCTGAGCATCGTGATGGAAGGCAGCAGCAGCCGCGTGCCGCGTTTCGAGCACAACATGAACCGCGTGCTCGGCATTCCGAGCCAGGCGATCGCGCTGCTGACGATCCTGCTGCTGCGCGGCCCGCAGACGGCCGCCGAACTGCGCCTGAACAGCGCGCGCCTGCACGGTTTCGCGGACATCTCGTCGGTCGAGGCGTTCCTCGACGAACTCGCGGCGCGCACGCAGCCGCTCGTCGTCCGGCTGCCGCGTGCGCCGGGGGCGCGCGAGAACCGCTGGATGCACCTGATGTGCGGCGAAGTGAACCTGGCCGACTTCGCGAGCGCGGAGGCCGGCGGTGCGGATTCCGTGCCGCCTTCCGAATTCGAAGCGCTGAAGGCGGAACAGAAGCGCCTCGCGGATGAAGTGGCGCGGCTGAATGCGCTGGTTCTGCGGATGGCCGGCGAGCTGGGCATCGACGTCGACGCGCAAGGCGCGTCCTGACATCAGCGGCTGCGGGGCGTATGCATCGCCCGGCCCCGTCGCCACACGGCCGGGCCGGTGCGCGATGTGGGCACGGCCACGCACCGCCGTGTTACTTCAGCTTGACACCCGGTACGAGATAACGCGAACCGCCCGGTTTCAGGATCGGTGCCAGCGCCGCAAAGGGCGCATCGAGTTGCGGCCCGAGGCAGGCGCCCATCGCGTGCCCGATGCCGGAGACGGTGAACGACAGCTTGCCGGGCGCATCGAATTCGAGCGCCAGATACTGCGGGAACACATCAGCACACGCCATCGAATCGCCGTCGCCGTCCGTCGGGTGAGCGCCAGATTCGGCCTTGTCACGCAACCGCGCAATGAAGTTCACCAGCGCGGGGCTCGCTGCCGGTTCGCCGTCCTTGCCCGCCGCAGTCGCGTCGATCACGCGATCCCAGTCGAGATACGTACCACGCAACAGGTCGAACGTGACCGGATCGTAGTGATTGTTCGGATGGGCGCCGCCGCAGTACGTACTACCCGATTCCACGATGCCGAGTGCCGCAGGTGACAGCCACGTGACCGTCACCTGTTCGTCGTCGAAGCCGCCGAGCGAACCGGCGGCCGGCCCGTCGTCGGAATAGCGGGTCGACGCGCATTCGAGCGCGGCGAGATTGATCTGCCAGTGCTGCTGCTCGAGCAGGCGGTTGACGCGTGCCATGATCGCCGGATCGGGATGACGGCTCAGACGCGGATACATGAGCTTCGTGCGCGGGTCGCGCCACATCCGGTACGCAACGGTGCCGTCGCCGATCTCGGGGCCTGCGGGCTGCGCGTGCCCGGCAAGCTTCAGCGTCGCATAAGGCGCCTGCCGCATGTCGATGGCCACGCCGCTTGCGATACCGCTGCCGACGCCACCGGCGATGCTGTTGGTGACGGCATCGACGGCACCGGGCGCAACCGCATCGGGATCGTATTCCGCAACGCGCCGCAGCGTGAAATTGCGTGACTTGCCAGAGCGCGCATCGATCCAGCGGCCGCGATAGCCGGCCTTGTCCCGCGTGCCCTGCCAGGTGGCCGCGGCATGATCGAAATCGGCTTGCTGGCCGAATCCCAACGAACTGCGGGCATCGTCCGGCAATTGCGATCGCACGAGCGGTTCGACCAGTTGCGCGGGCGTGCCGTGCAGCGGAATATCGACGCCGTGCTGCGCATAGAAGTAGCGGCCCGAGATTGAACCATCCGCAGCCGGGCGATCGTCGAGTTCCATCACGACGGCGCCGGCGCCTTGCAGCGTTCCTTCGTAGACCGTGCGCGGCGCGGCATCGACACAGCCCGCGCGCAGCGCGAACAGCACCAGCACGAACCGGATCAGCGGGCGCATCACCAGCGGCACCCGGTTTGTTCGGACGCGTCGACGTCCAGTACCCTGCCGAACGCGGTCTGCTTGCCGGTGCGCGCGCTGGTATAGGTCATCGAATAGATCATCGCGCCTTGCGACATCATCTCGTACCGCCCGTTGATCCTGCCGTCGACCATCTCGACCCAGGTTGTCGTGAACTGGTGCGGGCGGCCCTCGGCGAGCACTTCCTCGTCCACGTGCTCGACCACCAGCGGCAGCGCCGTTTTCGCTTTCGCATAGCGAACCATGCCGCCTGACCAGCCGAGGGCGTCGTCGTAGTAGGTGCGCATCTCGAAGCGCACGGGCTTGTCGCCGTCCGACTTGAAGCAGTACACGTCGGTGGAGACCTTGGCGAACGCGGGCAGCGACGCGCAGAGCAGCAGGGCGGCAAGGATTTTTTTCATGATGAGCCGGTGAAGAATGAAGTGCGGCATCAACCTAGCACGATCCGCGTCGCGCCTGCATCGACGAGCCGGAACAGCAGATCCTCGACGGCCGTCTCGGGCGCGGAGCCGAGATCCGCATTGACGCGCCACCCCTGTTCCGTGCGAACCGGTTCCGACAGGTAGTGAGCGATGCCGTGCAGGCCGTCTTCGGCCGCCGTGTTCTCGTCGTCGACGTCGAACCACGCGAAGAACCACGCCCTAAACGCCTCGACGGCCGCGCTTTCGTCGAGACCATCGGCCTCGATCGCAGCCCAGTCCCACACGAACGGGCGGATCGACACGGCCGCCGTTTCGAGGTCGAACGCCAACGGCTCGAATGCCAGTTGCGTGGCGGAATCGACCATCGCCGGCTGGCCGGCCGATTCGCCTTCCGTGGCAATGAGGTCGGCCCGGCACGGCAACGCGAGCGGCCCTTCGGTGGCGAGCGTGCCGTCGGCCCGCCGGTAGGCCGGTTCGACGATCACGGCCGGTTGCGCCGCCGCTTTCGCGAGCAGGTCGGCATACGGTTGGCGGATGGCGCGGAGCAGTTCGGAGACGGTCATCGTGGCGTATCGGTTGGGCGGGGGCGATCGGTTACAGGCAGTCAGTATGCGGCGCGACCGGCATCGCACGACGGGGCCTTCGGTACCGGACAGCCGTGATCGTACGGCACTTCGACAACACGCGGACAGTCGGCCGAATGGCCTGCGCCACCCGCATCGCGCGGCGACCGATTTAGACGTTTACCTTCAAACAATCGAAAACGCCCGTCGAGCGCGCGCTCGTTGTGCTTCAATTCATCCGGTTTGTAGTCCTACTAAAATTACAGGTGCGGAACAGGCCGGATTACTCATTCACAGGAGACAGTCGATGGCTCGGAAACGGTTTTGAAGCGGCACACGCGATGGTCTGCAACACCGCGAACTTCCTTCGATGAAAGCAGGTTATCCCAGGGGCCCCAACCATGTTCTCAAGACGTTTCATGATGGCCGCGGCAGCGATGTCCGCCGCGTTGGCCATCACCGCGCCGGCAGCCAGCGCCGCCGCGCCGATCCTATCCGACCCGTTCTACACGTACACCGGCACCACGCCGTTGGCATCGATTCCACCGGGCACGGTGCTCAAGACGCGCAACGTCACCTACCACGTGGCCGGCATCCCCACCGCGCTGACCGCGCAGCAGTTGCTGTATCGCACCCATAACGCGCTGAACCAGCCGGTCGTCAACGTGACGTCCGTGATCCGGAGCCCGGTCAGCAACGGCCAGGCCATCTCGTACCAGTCGGCCTACGATTCGCTGAATCCGTACGACGAGCCGTCGCAGGTGATCGCCGGCGACCGCGACGTCACGAAGATCATCAACGTCGGCACATTGCTCTACAGCGCGGAATCGATTCCGCTGTCGACGCTGCTGCTGCTCGGCTACAACGTCATCGTGCCCGATACGGAAGGCCAGACGGCCGATTTCGCCGCCGGCCCCGAATACGGGATGACGACGCTCGATTCGATCCGCGCGGCGCTCAATACGCCGTCCACGGGCCTGAATCCGTCGAGCAAGGTCGCGATGATCGGCTATTCCGGCGGCGCGATCGCGACGAACTGGGCCGCTCAGCTCGCGCCGAGCTATGCGCCCGAGATCAACAGGCAGCTCGTCGGCGCGGCGGAAGGCGGCGTGCTGGTCGATCCCGCGCACAACCTGCGCTACGTCGACGGCAGCATCGTGTGGGGCGGGGTGGCCGCGGCCGCGCTGGCCGGGCTGTCGCGCGGCTACGGCTTCGACCTGACGCCCTATCTCAGCGGTACCGGCGTCGCCGTGTTCAAGGACATCCAGAGCCAGTCGCTCGCCTACATCCTGCCGAAGTACACGGGGCTGCGCTGGGGCACGCTGTTCAAGCCGCAATACGCGAACGACATCAACAGCATTCCCGTGTACGTGACCTATGCGAACAAGGTGAATGCGGGGCTGGCCGCCTCGCCGACGATCCCGATGTTCATCGGCCAGGGCACGGCGGGCGCGCTCGATGGCACGTTCAGCAGCCAGGTGGGCGACGGCGTGATGATGGCGTACGACGTGCGCGCGCTGGCGCAGAAGTTCTGTGCCAGCGGCACGCCGGTCGTGTACAACGAGTATCCGCTCGAACATGCGGGCGCGATCGTGCCGTGGGTGGCCGGCATGCTGCCGTGGCTCTACGACCGTTTCAACGGGAAGGCCGCGCCGAGCAATTGCTGGCTGACGTCGCTGCTACCGAGCAATTCGCTGGCGCCCGAGACGCTGCACTAGCCGCCACGCCGCGTGCGATGCGGCGCGTGTCCGGGCGACCCTCCGCGGGTCGCCTTTTTTTTCGCCTGTTGATCTGCGTCGCGCTGCGGCAAGGGCGCCACGTCGGTCCCCCCCGCCGCAGCCCGCCACCGTCCCGTCCGGGTGCCATAATCGAGCCTGCCCATCATTCCAGACGTCCCCCGGAGAATCACCATGCAGAACCTCGACAATCCTTCCCACGATCGCGAGGTAGGCAGCGCCGACGCGACGCAGGACACCACGCGCATCGACGACGTCCGCATCGGCGCCGTACGCCCGCTGATTTCGCCGGCGCTGCTGCTGGACGAACTGCCGGTGCCGGCCGCCACGCAGACGCTCGTCGAGGATACGCGCCGCGCGATCGGCGACATTCTGCACGGCCGCGACGACCGGCTGCTGCTCGTCGTCGGCCCGTGCTCGATCCACGACCACGACCAGGCGCTCGATTACGCGCGCCGCCTGAAGATCGCCGCCGATGCGCTGAAGGACGACCTGCTGATCACGATGCGCGTCTACTTCGAGAAGCCGCGCACGACGGTCGGCTGGAAGGGCTACATCAACGATCCGCGCCTCGACGGCAGCTTCCGCATCAACGAAGGGCTGCGCGCCGCGCGGCAACTGCTGCTCGACATCAACGCACTGGGCCTGCCGGCGTCGACCGAATTCCTCGACCTGCTGAGCCCGCAATACATCGCCGACCTGATCGCGTGGGGCGCGATCGGCGCGCGCACGACCGAGAGCCAGAGCCATCGCCAGCTCGCGTCGGGCCTGAGCTGCCCGATCGGCTTCAAGAACGGCACCGACGGCGGCGTGCAGGTCGCGTCCGACGCGATCGTCGCCGCGGCCGCGAGCCATGCGTTCATGGGGATGACGAAGATGGGGATGGCCGCGATCTTCGAGACGCGCGGCAACGACGACGCGCACGTGATCCTGCGCGGCGGCAAGAACGGCCCGAACTACGACGCCGAGCATGTCGAGGCGAGCTGCGCGGTGCTGCGCAAGGCCGGCCTGCGCGAGCAGGTGATGGTCGACTGCTCGCACGCGAACTCGAACAAGTCGCACGACCGCCAGATCGACGTCGCGCAGGATCTCGCGCGGCAGCTGTCGCAGGGCGAGCAGCGGATCGTCGGCGTGATGGTCGAGAGCCATCTCGAGGCCGGCCGCCAGGACCTGAAGCCGGGCGTGCCGCTGAAGTACGGTGTGTCGATCACGGATGCGTGCCTGAGCTGGACGCAGACGGAGCCGGTGCTCGACGTGCTGGCAGCGGCGGTGCGGCAACGGCGTGCGCAGTCGCGCAACGCGTGACGAGGGCGATGTACGCGATTCGTTGCGGTGTCCGTAATGTCGCCATGGCAAGAGGTGGCTGACAGCGGCTGCGTCATCACGTCCGATGCAGCGTTTCGCGAGTGGCGCTAACATGGGCCGGTGTGATGCGTCGTACAGAGGCCTTTTCGTTTCACACGGCGCATGCACGGAGGCGCCTTGGCCGGCCGCCGACACCGACAACAACCGAACCGGAGTACATGACAGCATGGCTTTCTACAAGACCCTCATCGCAGCAACCGTCCTCGCCTCGAGCGTCAGCGCACATGCGCAGATCGCGGGTGCGCAGCCGCTCAGCGTGACCGTCGAGCAATCGCAGGCGCTGCTCGAAGGCTGGAGCGTGAAGAAGAGCGTGCTCGGCAAGGCCGTCTACAACGACGAGAACCAGAAGGTCGGCACCGTGCGCGACCTGATCGTCGCGCCGGACGGCTCGGTATCGGCGGCGATCGTGTCGGCCGGCGGCTTCCTCGGCGTGGCCGCGCATGACGTCGCGGTGCCGATCGCATCGCTCGACGTGCGCAGCGGCAACATCTACCTGCCGGGCGCGACGAAGGATGCGCTGAAGGCGACGCCCGCGTTCCAGTACGCGAAGGTGCCGTCGCCGCCGAAGCCGAAGAAGGTCGACGACAAGCACTGAGCCAGCACGGATTGGCAATACCCGGCGCGCAACGCGCCGGGTATTTTGTTTGCGGTCAGCCGTTCGACGGATCGTCCGGAGGCGCGAGCGCCACGATGTGGCTGATGCCTTCGTGCGCCATCTTCGTATAAGGGCTGAAGCGCTCCGTATTGCGGACGAGTTCTTCCGCCACCGTGCGCTCGACGCCCGGCAGCTGCACGCGAATGTTCGCGTTCAGCATGAACAGCCCATCCACCGGATCGCGGCAGAAGTCGACCGATGCACTGACCGACGCGCCGGCGATCGACACGCCGGCCCGCGTGGCGAGCAGGCTCAGCGCCCCATGAAAGCACGCTGCATAGCTCGCGGCAAACAGCTGTTCCGGGTTCGGGCCGTCGCCCGGGCCGCCCAGTGCGGACGGCAGGCGCAGCGCCACGTCGAGGCGGCCGTCGTCGGAACGCGCGACACCCGATGCGCGCCCATGCTCCGCCGCCCCGCCCGTGACGGTCACCGTCGTCGAATAGAGCGTCTGCGGTTCCCGCCCGCGATACTTGTCGAGCAGCGAGAGCGGCGGTGGCCGTAGCGGCGTCATGGCGTGCGCGATCCTGCGGTGCGGCTCAGCGCGCGGGCTGGTTTTTTTTGAACCACGTATCGAAGGTCGTCGCAGCGAGGCGCGCGCCGGGCGCGGGGACGAGCGTGTCGTCCTGCAGTATCGCGCCGAAATAATCGGCGCCTGCGTCCCTGACCACCGTGCGCGGGTCGTGCGTGATCTTCAGGAAATGGTCGACCAGGTCGGCGATCCGCACCCGATCGGGGCCGCCGATTTCGGCAATGCCGTTGCGCGGTGCGTCGAGCGCGACATCGGTGACGGCGGCCGCGACGTCGTCCGACGCGATCGGCTGGAAGAACGCGGTGGCCTGCCGCGTGGTGTCGCCATCGGCGCTCGCCTGTGCGATCGCGCCGACGAATTCGAAGAACTGCGTCGAGCGCACGATCGTGTACGGCACGCCTGCTGCGCGGATCAGGTCTTCCTGAATGAGCTTGCCGCGGAAATACGCGCTTTGCTGCAGGCGGTCGGTACCGACCACCGACAGCGCGACGTGATGGCGCACGCCCGCCGCGCGCTCCGCGGCGAACAGGTTGCGCCCCGACGTCTCGAAGAATGCCTTCACGGCCGCTTCCTCGAACGACGGCGAGTTCGCGAGATCGACCACGACGTCCGCGCCCGCCAGTGCGTCGCCCAGCCCCGCGCCCGTGATCGTATCGACGCCGGTCGACGGCGCTGCCGCCATGGCGTCGTGGCCGCGCGCGATCAGGTTCCTGACGACTTTGCTGCCGATGAGGCCGGTACCACCAATCACGACGATCTTCACGATTGCTCTCCTTGAACGGGCGCGCGGGAGGCGCGCCGCCTGAATCGGTCGAAGCCGGCGCGCATTGCATTCGCACGCGTGCGCCGGCACGTTGCCGAATGGCGCGCCGCGATGCCCGCACGCCGTTCGATCAACCCGCATCGTAGGCAGATGCCGCGCGATCCGGTAGAGCCCCACCGGTGCTCACGGTGTTGCTTCGAATGCATCAATCGACCGGCTCCAGCGGCGCCGTCGTCGTTACGGTAGTCATCGTGGTCATCGTCGTGAGGCACTGCAGGTCGCGTGCGCGCGTCTGTTCGATCATGTAGTCGATGAATGCGCGGATGCGCGTCGGCAGGTGCTTGCGGCTCAGGTAACACAGATAGTGTCCGCCGTCGTCCGGCGCGTGCTGGCCGAGGCAGCTCACCAGTTGCCCGTCGGCGAGCAGGTCGCACACCTGGTACGCGGGCAGTTGCGCGATGCCGAGCCCGTCGAGCGCCGCGCGCACGACCAGATCCATGTCGTTGAAGGTGTGATGCGCGGCGAGCTGGTGCTGCTGCGCCAGCCCGTCGACCTTGAATTCCCATTCCGCGGCGCGGCCCGACGCGGTGCGCAGGTTGATGCAGCGATGCTGCGCCAGCTCGTCCACGTGACGCGGCAAGCCGTGCCGGTGCGCGTACGACGGCGACGCGCAGACGATCATCTGCATCGGAATCAACTGGCGCGCGACGATCGCGCTGTCCTCCATGCGGCCGTCGCGAAACGCGACGTCGATGCGGTCGTCGGAGAAATCGGCCGGCCGGTCGTTCAGCAGCAGTTCGAGCGTGATGTCCGGATACTGCGCGTGGAAATCGCCCAGCAGCGGCGCGATGATCTTGCGGCCGAAGCCGGGCGTCGAGCCGATCCGCAGGTGTCCGCTCGGCGGGCCGCTGCGCAGCTCGCGCATGTCCTCGAGCGCCTGCGCGAGCTGTTCGATGCCGGGGCGGCAGCTTTCATAGAAGCGTTCGCCTTCGCGCGTCAGCGACATGCTGCGCGTCGTGCGCTGGAACAGGCGCGCGTCGAGCCGGTCCTCGAGCCGCTGCACGTGGCGGCTGACCGACGAGCGGCCGACGCCGAGGCGATCGGCGGCACGGGCGAAGCTGCCTTCGGTGACGACGGCCAGGAAGGTGACCACGCCGGCGTAGCAGGTCGAGAAGCTGCGCGCGAACGGATCGTCGGCGTCAGGGCGGCGGATGGAAGTATCTGGCATGAAGGTGCTGTAATCGTGGTGTCCATACGCGGCTAGACGTTTCAGCACAGCGGCCTGTGACACCGTCCTCTATCTTTTTTAAAAAAGGGACGCGGCGACGGGCGGGCAGGATTTTTTCCGGCACGAGCACGAGCACGAGCACGAGCTCGAGCTTCGCTGGCGCGCGAGGCGCGCACGTCAACCGGCGATGCAGGTTGCCGCGATCCGGGCGAGCTTGTCGGGGTTGCGCTGCACGAGAATCCGGACGATGCGCGTGCCGTCGGTCTCGAACGACATCGCGGCGTCGAGCTGTCCGTCGATGAAGCGCAGCATGGCCCACTGGCCGTTGAGCACGACGGACCGCATCTCGACCCCGCTGCCGTGGCGCAGCCACGTCGCATAGAACAGTTGTGCGACACGCCGGCTGCCGACCATTGGCCTCGGGACGCTCCGGACCTTGCCGCCGCCGTCGCCGATCAGGGTCGCGTCCTCGGCGAGCAGCGCCTGGATCGACGGGAAGTCGCCCTGCGCGAGCGCGTGCGAGAACGTCTGCAGCAACCGGTGGTGCGTTTCGCGCGGCACCGCGTGGCGAGGCGAGCCGTCGTCGCGCAGCCGCGCCTTGGCACGGCTGACGAGTTGCCGGCACGCGGCTTCGGTCTTGCCGATCGCGTCGGCGATCCGGTCGTAGTCGATCTCGAAGATTTCATGCAGCAGGAAGGCGGCGCGCGCCTCCGGCGTCAGCCGTTCGAGCAGCAGCAGGAACGCGACCGACACGTCGTTCGCGCGCTCGATCATTTCCTCGGGCGTGGCCGGTGATGCGTCGAGTTCCGGCTCGGGCAGCCAGATCCCGGTGTATTGCTCGCGCCGGCGCTTCGCGGCGCGCAGGCGGTCGATCGACGTGCGTGTCGTGACGGCGACGAGCCACGCTTCGGTGTTCTCGATCCCGTCGCGTGCCGTGTCGTGCCAGCGCAGCCAGACGTCCTGCACGATGTCCTCGGCGTCCGCGATGGAGCCGAGCATCCGGTACGCGATCTTCTGCAGGCGCGGACGCAGTGCCTGGAACGTGTGTGTGTCGTCGGCCGTCACAGCCATACTCCGCTGAACCCAAATGTGACCGGCCCGCTCAGGAGCACGCTGCCAGCGCCATCCCAACGCACCGTCACGTCGCCGCCGTCGCATTCGACCCGCACGCTCTCGTCGAGCAGCCCGCGCCGGATGCCGTTGACGACCGCCCCGCACGAACACGATCCCGAACCGAGCGGCACGCCGCCGCCGCGCTCCCAGATGCGCAGGCGAATATGCGTGCGATCGATGACCTGAACGAAATGCACGTTGGTTTTCCCCGGAAACAGCGGGTGCGTTTCGATGGCCGGGCCGAGCGCCGCGACATCGATCGTGCCGAGATCGTCGACGAAGAACGTGCAGTGCGGATTGCCCATGTTGCACGCGGCCGGCGCGCCGGGCAGCGGCAGCGCGAGGGTGTCGAGTGCCTCGGCGAGCGGCACGTCCCGCCAGCCGGTGAGCGGCCGGCCCATCTCGACGGTGATCAGGCCGTTCGCCTCCGTCGAGCACACGAGATACCCGCGGGGCGTCCGCAGCACGAGCGATGTCATGCCGGTTTCCCGCATCAGTTGCCACGCGACGCCGCGCGTCGCGCTGCCGCAGGTGTCGAGCGGCGTGCCGTCCGCGTTCCAGAACGCGACGCGGGCCGCCGCGTCGTCGCAGTCCGACACGATCGCGAGCTGGTTGAAGCCGATGCCGAAACGCCGGTCGCCCATGCGCCGCACCAGATCAGGGGCGATGGGGTGCGCTTGATTCTGGTCCTGATCCTGACCGCGCAGGTCGACGATGGCGAAGTCATCGCCATTCGCGTTCATCTTCTGAAATCCGAACGGCATGACAGTTCCGGAAGGGGGCAGGCGAACACTGTACGTGGCTCGCCGTTCGCGATCAATCGCCGCACGATATCGTGCCCGCGCCATGCATCTACGTAATTCTACGTAGCTCCGCATACGTAGTTATCCGCTTGTAAGCCGCCCCGGTCGCGCGGAATACTACGGCCCATCGCCGCGACCTCTGCGAGGCTGCGGTACGACGCATCGACGTCACGCGGGTTCGGCCCCTCGCCGCATCCACTCAAAAACACATTGGAGACCAGGAGACGCCATGAATCGGGCTTCCAGTACCCTGCTCTGGATCGCGGTCGCGCTGCTCGGCGCGTTCGCGTTCGGCACGATCGCACTCGCACACGGCGAGCGCGTCAGTGCCCTCTGGATCGTGATCGCCGCAGTCTGCGTGTATCTGATCGCGTATCGCTTCTACAGCCGTTTCATCGCCAGCAAGGTCATGCAGCTCGACGGGCTGCGGATGACGCCGGCCGTCAAGTACAACGACGGCCTCGACTACGTGCCGACCAACAAGTACGTGCTGTTCGGCCATCACTTCGCCGCGATCGCCGGCGCCGGCCCGCTCGTCGGGCCCGTGCTCGCCGCGCAGATGGGCTACACGCCCGGCATGCTGTGGATCCTGGCCGGCGTCGTGTTCGCCGGCGCGGTGCAGGACTTCATCGTGCTGTTCATCTCGACGCGCCGCGACGGCCGCTCGCTCGGCGATCTCGTCAAGATGGAGCTCGGCACGGTGCCCGGCGTGATCGCGCTGTTCGGCGCGTTCCTGATCATGGTGATCATCCTTGCGGTGCTCGCGCTGATCGTCGTGAAGGCGCTGACCAATTCGCCGTGGGGCACGTTCACCGTCGCCGCGACGATCCCGATCGCGCTGTTCATGGGCGTCTACACGCGCTACATCCGTCCGGGCCGCATCGGCGAAGTGTCGATCATCGGCTTCGTGCTGCTGATGGCATCGATTGCGTTCGGCCAGCACGTGCACGATTCGCCGACGCTCGCCGCGTGGTTCACGTTCACGGGCACGCAGCTCACGTGGATCCTGATCGGCTACGGCTTCGTCGCGTCGGTGCTGCCGGTGTGGCTGCTGCTCGCGCCGCGCGACTACCTGTCGACGTTCCTGAAGATCGGCACGATCCTCGGCCTCGCGATCGGCATCCTGGTCGTCGCGCCGGAACTGAAGATGCCCGCGCTGACGAAGTTCGTCGACGGCACGGGCCCGGTGTGGTCGGGCAACCTGTTCCCGTTCCTGTTCATCACGATCGCGTGCGGCGCCGTGTCGGGCTTCCACGCGCTGATCTCGTCGGGCACGACGCCGAAGCTGATCGACAACGAAACCAACGCGCGCTTCATCGGTTATGGCGCGATGCTGATGGAATCGTTCGTCGCGATCATGGCGCTGGTTGCTGCCTGCGTGATCGAGCCGGGCATCTACTTCGCGATGAACGCACCGGCCGCCGTGCTCGGCTCGACGCCGGAAGCAGTCGCCAACACCGTCACGCAATGGGGCTTCGTGCTGACGCCCGACATGCTGACGCAGACCGCGAAGGCCGTCGGCGAAACGACGATCATCGCGCGGGCGGGCGGCGCGCCGACGCTGGCCGTCGGCATGGCGCACATCCTGCACCAGGTGATCGGCGGCGAAGCGATGATGGCGTTCTGGTATCACTTCGCGATCCTGTTCGAGGCGCTGTTCATCCTGACGGCCGTCGATGCCGGCACGCGCGCGGGCCGCTTCATGCTGCAGGACCTGCTCGGCACGTTCCACCCGGCGCTCAAGCGCACCGAGTCGCTGCCGGCGAACCTGGTCGCCACCGCGCTGTGCGTGGCCGCGTGGGGCTACTTCCTGTACCAGGGCGTGGTCGATCCGCTCGGCGGCATCAACACGCTGTGGCCGCTGTTCGGCATCTCGAACCAGATGCTCGCCGCGATCGCGCTGGTGCTCGGCACCGTCGTGCTGTTCAAGATGAAGCGCGAGCGCTATGCGTGGGTGACGATCGTGCCGACCGTGTGGCTGCTGATCTGCACGCTGACCGCCGGCTGGCAGAAGATCTTCGACGCGAACCCGAAGGTCAGCTTCCTCGCGCACGCCGCGAAGCTGCAGGCCGCGGTGGACGAAGGCAAGGTGCTCGCGCCGGCGAAGTCGATCGCGCAGATGAAGCGGATCATCTTCAACGACTACATCGATGCGGCGCTGGCCGGGCTGTTCATCTTCGTCGTCGTGGCGATCGCGGTGTACGGCGTGATCGCCGTGCTGCGCGCGCGCCGCGAGTCGAAGCCGACGGTGCGCGAGACGCCGTACGAAGCGATGCCGGCCGCGCAGGCGCTCGGCAGCGGACGTTAAGGGGAGGCCGCGATGTTCAGCGATCTTGGCAGCGACCTGCGCAGCGCGGGGCGTTACCTCGGGCAGGCGTTGCGGCTGATGGTCGGCCTGCCCGACTACGACACCTACGTCGCGCACATGCGCGCGACCCATCCGGACCGCGAGCCGATGACGTATGAGGAATTCTTCCGCGAGCGTCAGAACGCGCGGTACGGGTCGGGCGCGGGGAAGTGCTGCTGAACCGGGCTGCCCAGGCGGTTCGGTCATCGAAAGGGAAGCGCCGCGATGCATGTCGCGGCGCTTTTTTCTTTGGCGGGCCGGCGGCGCGCTGCGCCGTTTGCCTGAACGCAGCACGGCAAATTCCGCCGGCCGGTATCATAGGGTTTCCTCTTTTCCCGATGGACCCGCAGGAGAACACGTCGTGCATGTCGGTGAGCGTTTCAACAGCATTTCCCATCTCGTCGGCGCGGTGCTGTCGGTGGTCGGCCTCGTGGCGCTCGTGACGATGGGCGCGCTCGAAGGCGATCCATACAAGGTGGTGAGCTTCAGCGTGTATGGCGCGATGCTGATCCTGCTCTATGCGATCTCGACGCTGTACCACAGCGTGCGCAATCCGCGCCTGAAAGCGATCCTGCAGAAGTGCGACCACTCGGCGATCTACCTGCTGATCGCCGGCAGCTATACGCCGTTCACGCTGGTCACGCTGCGCGGCCCGTGGGGCTGGTCGCTGTTCGGCGTGAGCTGGGGGCTGGCCGTGTTCGGGATCGTGCAGGAGCTGACGCTCGGGCGGCGCACGCGCCTGCTGTCGATGATCCTGTACGTGGCGATGGGCTGGCTCGCGCTGGTCGCGGTGCGTCCGCTGATCCATGCGCTGCCGCCGGTCGGCACCGCGTGGCTCGTGGCCGGCGGGTTGATCTACAGCGCGGGCATCTACTTCTTCATCAACGACGAACGCATCCGCCACGGGCACGGCATCTGGCATCTGTTCGTGCTGGCCGGGAGCCTGTGCCAGTTCGTCAGTGTCGCGATGTATGTCGCGTGAGCGACGGGCGGTTGAGGCAATGACGGCGCGCCGTGCCGCCGCGCGCGCACCTGCCGGAGCATGCGTTAGCGACGCGTGACGGTTTGTAGCGGCGTGGCCGGTTCGCCGGGTACCCGTGTCGGCCGCGCCGTGACCCACCATGTCGCGGCGGCGAGCGCGGACATTCCGGTCGCGATGCCGAGCGCCACCCGCATCGCCGCCGGAAACGGCTGCAACGTCGCGATGCACGCACCGAAAATTGCCACCCCGAGCGCCGATCCGCTCTGGCGCGCCGCGTTCAGCGCGGCCGCCGCCACGCCGGCGCGGCGCCGGTCGACCGTCCCGAGCGCCGGCGACGTCGCGGCCGGCGAGATGAATCCCGATGCAAAGCCGATCGCGAGCATCGGCGCGACGGCGAGCCATGCGGGTGTCGTCGCGCCGATGCCCGTCATGCCGAGCGCGCCGGCCGCATAGAGCCCAAACGCCGCGCACATCGTGCCGCGCGCGCCGAAGCGCGCAACCAGCCTGCCCGAACCCAGCCCGCCGAGCGCGACCATCGCGGTCATCGGCAGGAACGCGAGCCCCGTGTCGAGCGGGCTCGCGCCGCGGACCTGCCGATAGAACAGGCTGAGCACGAACAGCAGGCCGTAGAACACGAACGCCGACGCCATCGACACGAACGTCGATCCGGCGAACAGCCGGTTGCGGAAGAACGCGAGCGGCAGCATCGGTTCGCGGCGCCGCGCTTCGATCGCGATGAACGCGCTCCACGCGACGACGCTCGTTACCGCGCCGCCGATGATCGGCGCCGAGCGCCAGCCGAGCGACGGGCCTTCGATCAACGTGCCGATCAGGGCCGCGATCGCAACGATGGCCGCGGCCTGGCCGCCCCAGTCGAAATGCCGCGATGCGTCGACGACGGCGGCGCGCACGACCGAGCGGCCGAGCCAGATGCCGGCCAGCCCGAGCGGCAGGTTCACGAAGAAGAGGCTGCGCCACCCGAACAGATGGATCAGCAGGCCGCCGATCAGCGGGCCCGACGCCATCGCGATGCCGCCGCAGCCCATCCACAGGCTGATCGCCGACGCGCGCGCGGCCGGTTCGGGGAAGGCGCGGTTGAGCAACGCGAGCGAGCAGGGCACCAGCATCGCGCTGCCGACGCCTTGCAACGCGCGGGCGATCGCGAGCGCCGGGAGGGTCGGCGCGACGCCGCACAGCGCCGACGCAGCGACGAAGACCGCGAGTCCGGCGATATAGACGTCGCGATCGCCGAGCCGGTCGCCGAGCGTGCCGCCTGTCATCAGCAGGCTCGCGAACGCGAGCGTGTACGCGTTCACGATCCACTGCAGGCCGGCCACGCGGCTGCCGAACGTATGGGCGATGTCGGTGAGCGCGACGTTGACGATGGATGCGTCGAGCAGCACGAGCGTGTAGCTCACGCAGGTCGCGGCGAGCATGCGGCAGGCCGCGGCGCGATTCGGCACGGCGGCCGTCATGCGCGCTCCGGCGCCGGCGTGGCGGCGCGCAGCGCGAGAAAGCCGACCCATCCCCAGTACACGCGATGATGCGCGATCAGCCCGTCGCGCAGCTCCATCACCTCGACGAGATCGACCTGGTCGCCGTCCGGCGTGGCGCGCGGATATTCCCACGTGAGCTGGCGGCCGTTCGAGAAGAACAACCCGGTGCGGTACCAGCGCCCGAGCTTGTTGCCCGGATTGCGCAGGCCCGCTTCGAAGAACGCGCCGATCGCGGCCTTGCCGTGCAGCACGCCGGCGCCATGATCGGGCAGCGTGACGACGATCAGCGGCGTTTCGAGCACCGCGTCGTCGGCATACAGCGCCATCAGCGCATCGACGTTGCGCGCGACGACGGCCGCGTGCCAGCCTTCATAAATGTGCCGGGCATCGGCGTGGGCGTGTGACATGGCGGGTTCCGGAAGCATCGGTAACGGAACCCACTGTAGGGGCGCGCCGCCGCGGGACGTTTCACGTCGACCCGAAACATGGATGTCGCCGCGGCGCAGGCGGCCGCGTGCCGGCTGTTATCCGGCCAGCGCGTCGAGATTCAGCTGATACGACTTCCCGATCCACACCGCGCAATCGCGATGGTCGCGCAGTTCGTCGTTCGTATTCGGATGCAGGAAGATGTCGAGCGCGCCGTGGTTCAGCACGAGCCACGGCACGATCTCGTCGAAGCGCGCGGCGTCGAATGCGATCTGGTACGACCAGGCCGGATGCGGGCCGACGAGGCGTTCGTGAAAGCGGCCGAGTTCGATGACCGCGCCGAACCGTTCGTCGACGAGCTGGCGAAACGCCCAGGCCGCGTCGCGGCTGGCCGCATCGAAATAGACGTGTGCGTGCCAACTGTGGATGGTGGTGGTGTCGAGGGCTGCCATGGAAGGACTCGATGAGAATGGGAATGCATGAGGTGCCGTGCGAAACGGCCGATGCTTGATTATCGCGCGTCCTTGCCGTGCACGTCGTGTCGCGATCCGGCAATTGGATTGGGATGACTTGTCCTGAATCACGAAAAACGTTCGATTCGATTGGGCCGGCGATTGCGGTATCCACGCGCGATATCACGCCGGAAGCCTTGTCGGCGGGTGCGCCGGTGGTGATCGCATCGGCAACATGTCATTTCCGAAATTGAAAAAGCGCGGCGTGCGCTGCTTCGGATCGTCTGAACAAACGCGATCAGGGCGTTGAATGAAATAAAGAAATGCCTGTTTGGCGGGATTCGCGCATGACGCGATTTGCGCACCGGGTGTCGACACCGAAAATATCAATTGCAGAATCGGCTATTCATACGGAATGCAGCGCGTCATACGATGGTTTCAACGCATCGTCGAATACGATCGATGCGGGGACAACCACCTGGAGGCCACTATGCGATCCCTCGTTCCCGTTGCGGTACTTTCCTGCGCACTCGTTGCGCTGCCCGCCGTCAGTTTCGCCCAGTCCGCTGTGACCGACGGCGCATCGAATGCGTCGCTGTCGAGCTGGTCGGCGGCGCGTGCCGAGACCGACGCGCAACTGGTGCAGATGACGCGCGCGGGTTATCGCGCAACGTCGGCCGGCAACCAGAACTATCCGCTTGCGATGCAGCGTGCACTCGAACGTGTCCACAACCCGGTGCCGGACCGGTCGCGCGAAGCGCGTGCCGCGATGGAAGCGCGCGCCGCGCGCGACGTGCAGGGCGGCCATCCGGTCAAGGCGTTCTTCGTGAAGACCGCGTACTACCTGAAGGGCGAGAACACGTTCTGATGCAGGAGACGAGCATGCCTTGCACGATCCGATTTGCCGGCGGCGGCGTGCGCGCGTCGGCGCCGCGCCGGCCGCCGGACGCACGAGCGACGCAACGGCGCGACGATGGGCACGGCGCGCGGCGTCGTGCGCAGCATCTGCGCGATGCGCGCCGCGACGCCGTTGCGTGCCGCATCGCATGGCCGGCTTTCGACGCGAGCGATGCGCCCGCCGACGGGAGCCCATCATGAAGGGCGCCCGGAAGAACCGTCGCCACGTGCCGCTGACCCGCGAGTGGCTGCTGCCGCTGCCGCCCGTGCATGCGCGCGACATCTCGCTGAAATGCCACATGGCGCTCGTCGCGCTGCGTAGCGGGCATGGCAGCGAGGCGCTGCTGATGCGCTTGCGCACGAGCGTCTACCTGGTGTTCCTGGCGCTCGACGATGCGGTGTTTGCAGATGCGGACATCGACCTGTGCGTCGACGCGGAGCGTGCGCTCGATACGGGCGTGGCGCGCGCCGCGCAAAGCGGCGCATGGACGCTGCGCGACGACGAATGCGCGGTGCTCGAGCAGGTGCTTACGGCGCACGACACGTGCGTCACGACGCTCACGCGGCATCGGCTGGCCGAGCTGTGGGAGCACGTCTGCGCGTTTGCATCGAGCGGCCAGCCGGCGCTCGTCGCGGGCGCGGCGCAGAAGATGCGCCTGCATGCGGCCGAATCGCTGGCCGCGTAGCGTCGCACCGGTTTCGCAGGGAGGATGGAGGAGACAGGGCCGGCCGCACCGGCGCAGCCCACACAGTCGCGCTGATTCAGCGCAGGCGTGGCTGTCGCGGCAATCGATACGGTGACGGCGAAACGCGAGGCAAAACCGCGGCCCAAAACAAAAGCGCCACGGAGCGGACTCCGTGGCGCTTCATCTTTTCCCGCCGGCGCGGAGGCGTGGCCTCCGCGTGGCGAAACGCGCTTAAGCTGCGGCTGCCGGCTTCGCCGCCTTTTGCAGCTTGCCCTTGCCGGCGCGCTGGATTTCCTCGAGCTTGATCTCGACGTGACGCGAGAACACGTACTCGGCCGGGCGCTGCTTGTCGATCGGAATGTCCGGAGCGAACGGGCCGTCGGTCTTGATGCCCTTGCGGCTCACGGCGAACGCCTTCAGCGGATGCGCCATCGTGTCCATCACGGCGGTCGCTTCGAAGCCGCAGTGGACCATGCAGTCCGCGCACTTCTCGTAGTTGCCGACGCCGTAGTTGTCCCAGTTCGTGTCTTCCATCAGTTCCTTGAAGGTCTTCACGTAACCTTCGCCGACCAGGTAGCACGGCTTTTGCCAGCCGAACACCGTACGCGCCGGGTTGCCCCACGGCGTGCACTTGTACGTCTGGTTGCCGGCCAGGAAGTCGAGGAACAGCGACGACTGGCTGAACGACCAGCGCTTGCCGCCTTCTCCGCGCTTCAGGATTTCGCGGAACAGGTTCTTCGTCTTGTCGCGGTTCAGGAAGTGCTGCTGATCCGGCGCGCGCTCGTACGCGTAGCCCGGCGACACGGTGATGCCGTCGACGCCGATCGGCTTCAGCGTATCGAAGAACTTCGCGACGCGCTCGGGGATCGCATCGTTGAACAGCGTGCAGTTGATGTTCACGCGGAAGCCGCGGCGCTTCGCTTCCTTGATGGCCGCGACCGCCTTGTCGTACACGCCTTCCTGCGACACCGAGTGGTCGTGCATCTGCGCGTCACCGTCGAGGTGGACCGACCAGACGAAGTACGGGCTCGGCTGGTAATCGTCCATCTTCTTTTCCATCAGCAGCGCGTTCGTGCAGAGGTAGACGAACTTCTTGCGCTTCATGATGCCGCGGACGATTTCCGGCATTTCCTTGTGCAGCAGCGGCTCGCCGCCCGCGATCGACACGATCGGCGCGCCGCACTCGTCGACCGCTTCCAGGCATTCCTGGACGGACAGACGCTGGTTCAGGATGGGGTCCGGGTAATCGATCTTGCCGCAGCCGTTGCACGCGAGGTTGCAGCGGAACAGCGGCTCGAGCATCAGCGCGAGCGGATAGCGTTTGTTGCCGGACAGGTGTTGGCGCGTGATGTACGCGCCGACGCGGACTTGCTGGAGCAGCGGAATAGACAAGAGATGTCCTCCTTAAACTTCGCGGGCGACAGCTTGCGTGAGCTTCGCCGGCAGCTTGAATTCGACTTTTTCCTCACGGCCCGCCATCGTCGTGACGTCGACGGGACCCAGCGCGCGCAACGCGCCGATGACATCTTCGACCATCTCCTCGGGCGCGGACGCCCCGGCGGTCAGGCCCACGGTTTTCGCATTCGCGAACCATTCGGCCTTGACTTCCGAACCGTCGGCGACGAGATAGCTCGGCACACCGCTTTCGGTGCCGATCTCGCGCAGGCGGTTCGAGTTCGAGCTGTTCGTCGCACCGACGACCAGCAGCACGTCAACCTGTTCGCTCAGCTCGCGCACGGCGGCCTGGCGATTTTGCGTCGCGTAGCAGATGTCGCGCGTGTCCGGGCCGACGAGGTCGGTGAACCGGCGCTGCAGCGCTTCGATGATGCCGCGCGTATCGTCGACCGACAGCGTGGTCTGCGTAATGTACGCGACCGGCGTGTCGACGGGCAGCGTCAGCGTAGCGACTTCGGCTTCGCTCTGCACGAGGATCACCTCGGCCGGAATCTGGCCGATCGTCCCCTCGACTTCCGGGTGGCCCGCATGGCCGATCAGGATCAGCCGGCGGCCCGCCGCGACATACTGGCGGCCTTGCACGTGCACTTTCGTGACGAGCGGGCAGGTGGCGTCGAGTACGTCGAGCCCGCGCGTTTCCGCGTCGCGCTCGACCGTCTGGGCGACACCGTGCGCGCTGAAGATCGCGACAGCGCCGTGGGGCACCTCGTCGAGTTCCTCAACGAATCGGGCCCCTTTATTACGCAGATTTTCGACGACATGCCGGTTATGCACGATCTCATGACGCACATAGACCGGCGCACCGTGCTGTTGCAGCGCGCGATCGACGATCTCGATCGCACGGACAACCCCCGCACAAAAGCCGCGGGGCTGGGCAAGGATGACTCGCATAAGTGAGCGAACTCCGACGACAGACGCCGGGGTTCGAGGAGCTGGCACTCGCTCGCTCGCCCCGGCTTGATGTTATGAAGGCAGGAACGAACCGGCCGGCCAGGCCCCGGAACCCCGAATTAATCGCGCATTTTAACTCTATCGGGAAGTCCTTGCTCTGGTGCTGTGTCCGGCGTGTTGCATTTGCGGGAGAACCGCGTCGGCGCTGGCGCGCGCGGAACCCAGTAAACTACGCGGTTTCGCGGGCAGCCGCTCCGGCTGCCCGGCGTCGCGCTCATTTCAAGGCCATTCGATGACCGTCGATTCTTACGCGTATTGCCCGTCCGCCCGTGCGGTTTCGGGTGTTTTGTTCCCGACCCCTATTGATTTTGCCGATGCCGGCGCCCGACAGGAGGCGCGCCGATGATGCTGGTTCTTGCATTCCTGGTGTCCGGCCTGTCGCTGATGATCTGGATCGTGCTGCTCGTCGCGCGCGGCGGCTTCTGGCGCGCGGTGCCCGCGCGGCCGCTGCCGCCCGAGGCGCGCGGCGCGGCGGCCGAGGCCGGCTGGCCGGCCGTCGTCGCGGTCGTGCCGGCGCGCAACGAGGCCGACGTGATCGCCCGGGCGGCGACTTCGCTGCTCGAGCAGGATTACCCGGGCGACTTTCATCTGATCATTGTCGATGACCACAGCGACGACGGCACCGCCGACGCAGCCCGCGCGGCCGCGCTCGCGATCAACCGCGCCGACCGGCTGACGGTGCTGGCCGCGAAGCCGCTGCCGGCCGGCTGGTCGGGCAAGGTGTGGGCGCAGTCGCAGGGGATCGCCGCGGTGCAGACGCTCGGCCTGCCGGCCGACTACCTGCTGCTGACGGATGCCGACATCGGCCATCCGCCCGACGCCGTCGCGCAGCTCGTCACGCGCGCGCAGGCCGAGAACCGCGATCTCGTGTCGCTGATGGTGCGGCTGCGCTGCGATTCGTTCTGGGAAAAGGCGCTGATCCCGGCGTTCGTGTTCTTCTTCGCGAAGCTCTACCCGTTCTCGTGGATCAACAACCCGCGCAACCGGACGGCCGGCGCCGCGGGCGGCTGCATGCTCGTCAAGCGCACGGCGCTCGAGGAAGCGGGCGGCATCGAGTCGATCCGCGGCGCGCTGATCGACGACTGCAGCCTTGCCGCGCAGATCAAGCATCGCGGCGAAGGCCGCCATCCGATCCGGCTCGACCTGGCCGACCGCAGCGTGTCGCTGCGCCCGTACGACAGCTGGCGCGACATCTGGAACATGATCGCGCGCACCGCGTTCACGCAGCTGCACTACTCGCCGCTGCTGCTGGCCGGCACGCTGCTCGGGATGACGATCATCTATCTCGTGCCGCCCGCCGCGGCGCTCGCGTACGGTGCGCGCGCGTGGCCGGCGTGGCTCGCGTGGGCGTCGATGTGCGCCGCGTATGCGCCGATGCTGCGCTACTACCGGCGCTCGCCGCTGTGGGCGCCGGCGTTGCCGCTCGTCGCGCTGTTCTACGTCGGCGCGACGTTCGCGTCCGCGTGGCGCTACTGGCGCGGCAAGGGCGGCCAGTGGAAGGCGCGCGTGCAGGCGCCGGTGGATCGCTGAGTCTTGCCCGGGAGGCGTGCCTCCCGGCAGCCGGAAAGCACACAGCCCGATCGGTGGAAACCGGTCGGGCTGTTTCGTTTTGGACGGTGCCTGTTCGGCGGGCGGTGCGGCTTGCCGGCGTTTAGCGCTGCGTCAGCATCATGTACATCTGGACCACCACATCCGGCGAGAACGTGAACGGCACCCAGCCGTAGCCCGTATGGCGCGCCACCAGCAGGCGGTCGCCATTCGACTGCTTCTGCACGGCCATCATCGGGTTCTTCGTCGTCACGAAGCGCCAGCCGGCCGGGATGCCGGGCGGCGGCTCGGGCTGCATCGACGCACGCGCATGCGCGAGTTCCTCGATCAGCTGGCCCAGTTGTTCCGGATGCAGCGTGATCGATTCGCCGTTGATGGTCAGCGTGAGTTCGTTCTGCGTCGGGCGCGACACGTGCAGCGTCGCTTTGTCGGACGGGGCCGGGGTGGTGGCGACGTCGGCTTCAACCGGCGTTTCGGCTTGCGCCGTCGCGACGATGGCCGTGTCAGCGTCGGCCGTTGCATCCACCGTTTCGGCCGCCGCCGCCGCGGGCGCGATCACGGCCGGTTCCGCCGCCGGCGTACCGGCCGGTGCAGGTTCGACGACTTCGGCTGCCACTGCCGTGGCGGCGACTGCGCTCGTCGCGGCTTCCTTGACGACGGCCTCGACCAGCGCCTCGGCGTCGGCGATGGCCTTCGCGTGGTGCTGTGCAGCCGCTTCGGCTTGTGCGATCGCTTCGGCATGACGCTGCGTGACGGCCTCCGCCTGCGCGGTGGCATCGGCGTGGCGCTGCGCGGCCGCCTCGGCCTGCGCGATCGCTTCGGTATGGCGTTGCGTGACGGCTTCGGCCTCGGCGGTCGCCTCGGCATGACGCTGCGCGGCGGCCTGCGTTTCCGCGATCGCCTGCGTGTGCTGCTGCGCGAGCGCTTCGGCTTCCTTGATCGCAGCCGTATGGCGCTGCGCGGCAGCTTCGGCTTCGGCGATGGCAGCCGCGAGACGCTGCGTGGCCGCTTCGGCTTCGGCAGTGGCTTCCGCGTGCCGCTTCGCGGCGGCCTCGGCTTCGACGGTCGCGGCTGCATGGCGCTGCGCGGCCGCTTCGGCTTCGGTGGCAGCCGCGTGATGGCGCTGCGCGGCGGCCTCGGCTTCGGCGATCGCTGCCGCGTGGCGCTGCGACGCCGCTTCGGCATCCGCATGACGCTGCGCGAGTGCTTCGGTCAGCGCGGTGGCTTCCGCATGGCGCTGCGACGCGGCTTCGGCTTGCGCGGTGGCATCGGTATGACGCTGGGCGGCGGCTTCGGCCGCGGCGGCCGCGCTGGCATGGCGCTGCTGCGCCGCCTCGGCATCGGCTGCTGCTGCCGTGTGGCGTTGTGCGGCGGCCTGCGCTTCGGCTTCCGCGGCGGCGTGACGCTCGGCCGCGGCCCGGGCCTCCGCTGCCGCGGCGCGCGCGAAGGCTTCGGCGCTGCGGGCCGCCTGCTGCGCGGCGTGGTGATCGTGGAGGAGCTGATCGACGCCCGTGGCGAGCGAAGCGATCTGATCGTTCAGGTTCATGCGTGTCTTCTCTGCGTAAGACCCGCGATTTTAACCGCTGCGCCGGTAGCGGGCCGCGCGCGACGTGTAACAAAGTGCGCAAAGCGGCGTGAAGCACGCCGCTTTGTGTTACTTCAGGTAGCCCGCGGCGCCGAACCAGTCGAGCGCATCGCGCAGCCCTTCACGGTACGGGCGCGCCCGGTAGCCGAGTTCGCGCTCGGCCTTCGCGGACGTGAAATACATCTTGTTCTTCGACATCCGCAGCCCGTCCACGGTGACGAACGGCTCCTTCTTCGTGAACTTCGCGACCGCTTCCGCACCGACCGCGAGCGGGTAGAGCGGCCAGCGCGGCAGCGCGATCGTCGGCGCCTTGCGGCCCGTCATCTGCGCGATGTCGGCCAGCATCTGCTGCAGCGGCAGGTTCTCGCCGCCGAGGATGTAGCGCTCGCCGATCCGGCCGCGCTCGAGCGCGAGGAAGTGGCCGTGCGCGACGTCGTCCACATGCACGAGGTTCAGCCCCGTGTCGACGAACGCGGGAATCTTGCCGAGTGCGGCTTCGACGATGATGCGGCCGGTGGGCGTCGGCTTCACGTCGCGCGGGCCGATCGGCGTCGACGGATTGACGATCACGGCCGGCAGCCCTTCGTCGGCGATCATCCGCTCGACCGCGCGTTCCGCCAGCACCTTGCTGCGCTTATAGACGCCGATCGCCTGCTCGGCCGTGAGCGGCCGGTTTTCATCGGACGGATCGCCGGCGCTCGTCACCTTCAGCGTCGCGACGCTGCTCGTATAGACGATCCGCTCGACGCCTTCCGCGCGCGCCGCGCGCATCGTCGCGACCGCGCCCTCGAGGTTCGCCCGCTCGATCTCGTCAGGGTCGGGCGCCCACAGCCGGTAGTCGGCCGCCACGTGCAGCAGGTAGCGCACGCCGCGCAGCGCGGCGCGCATCGACGCCTCGTCGCGCATGTCGCCGGTGACGATCTCGGCGTCGAGATCCGCCACGTTCGTGCGCGGGCTGGTCGGGCGCACGAGCACGCGCACCGCATAGCCTTTCTGCTGCGCAATGCGCGCGACGGCCGAGCCGACGAAGCCGGATGCGCCGGTGACGAGAACGAGATCGCGGGAGGTATCAGTCATGCGTTTCCTTCAGGGCCGCGCGCGGGCGGCGCGGCGGTTGAGCATCGGCGAGATTGTACGTGGTCGGCGCGGGCGGCGACGCCAGGCCGTGACGGGCACGAAGCGGCTCCGGCCCGTGTGCGAAGCGGCCGACGCGACTACAATGCCGGGCTTGAATGCAACGGGAGGGCGACGCGATGAGCCGCAATGAACTGGACGAACGGATCGAGACCTACTACGTGCGGGTGCGCGGCGTCGTGCAGGGCGTCGGCTTCCGTCATGCGACGGTGCGCGAGGCGCATGCGCTGAAGCTGCGCGGCTGGGTCGCGAATCTCGAGGACGGCACCGTCGAGGCGATGATCCAGGGCCCCGGCGCGCAGATCGACCGGATGCTCGCGTGGCTGCGCCACGGGCCGCCGGCCGCGCGCGTGACCGAGGTGACGTTCGAGGAACGCAAGACCGAGAAACGCTTCGAGCGCTTCCAGCAGCAATAAGAAGAGGCGCGGAACGATCATGACGGGGTATCCGGAGGCCGGGCGCGGCCTCGTGTTGTCGGTGATGGCGTCGACACTGTTCGCGCTGATGTCCGCTTACGCGAAACTGCTGGCGCCGCTCACGGGGCTCGACATCTTCGCGTGGCGCGTGTTGTGGACCGCGCCGGGCGCGCTCGCGCTGATCGCGCTGCGCGGCCGTTGGCCCGCGCTCGTCGACCTCCTGCGGCGCAGCGTGCGCGACTGGCGCCTGCTGATTGCGCTGCCCGTGAGCGCCGCGCTGCTCGGCGTGCAGTTGTGGCTGTTTCTGTGGGCGCCGCTGCACGGCCGCATGCTCGAAGTGTCGCTCGGCTATTTCCTGCTGCCGCTGACGATGGTGCTCGTCGGCCGCTTCTACTATCACGAACGGCTCGATCCGCTGCAATGGACGGCGGTCGCGTGCGCCGCGCTCGGCGTCGCGCACGAAGTGTGGGCGACGCGCGCGTTCGCGTGGCCGACGCTCGTCGTCGCGCTCGGCTATCCGCCGTATTTCGTGCTGCGCCGGCGGATCAACGCCGATTCGCTCGCCGCGTTCGCGGTCGAGATCGTGCTGCTGTGCCCGATCGCGTTCGCGATGGTCGCGACGAGCACGACGCAGGTGGCCGACCACGCGGTGCTGTGGGCCGTGCTGCTGCCGGGCCTCGGCGTGCTCAGCACGCTCGCGCTCGCCAGCTACCTGAAGGCGAGCCGGATGCTGCCGATGGCGCTGTTCGGGATTCTCGGCTACGTCGAACCCGTGCTGCTCGTCGCGGTGTCGCTGCTGCTGCTCGGCGAGACGCTGAGCATCGCGAAGCTCGCGACGTACGGGCCGATCTGGGTCGCCGTCGCGCTCACCGCGTGGCACAGCGCGATGCTGATGCGGCGCCTGCCCGCGCACGGATAAACGTCGATCGCGACGCGGCGGCTGCATGCGGCGTGCCGCGTCGCGCCTCGCAAAACCACCACGCCGCAGCGGTCGAACCCATCGATGCTGACCGCAAACTGGCGTCGCGCTGGCGCGAGTCTGGCGACGCTGCCCGCCTTGCGCGACAAGGCTCGCACGTGTAATCGAACAGAAGATTCGGTTGCACTTTGTTACTTAGGGTCTCCCCGGATCGGCCAGTAGACTGACCTTACCGACTTCCCTTCGTATGCAGCCTTTCAATGAACGGTCATCTCCGTGCCTGGCCGGCCGGGTTGGCGCGATGCGGGCATACGCGTATCGCCGCTGATCGCGCTCGCCTGCTTCTCCCCGATCCATTCTCCGGTGCGTGCCGCACCGCCGTCGTGCAGGGGGGCTCATGTCGTTGAGCCCGCCGCCTTCCGCCACGTTTGCGCCGTCGCGCAGCGGCCGCCTGATCGAAGTCGATTTCTTCCGCGGCATCGTGCTGTTGATGATCGTCGTCGATCACATCGGCGCGAGCGTGCTGTCGCGCGTCACGCTGCACGCATTCGCGCTGTGCGATGCGGCCGAGGTCTTCGTCTTTCTCGGCGGCTTCGCGACCGCGAGCGCCTATGGCGCGATTGCCGAGCGGCACGGCGCGCGCGCCGCGCAAAAGCGCTTCGTGCGCCGCGCGATGCAGATCTACCGCGCGTTTCTCGCGACCTCGACGCTGATGCTCGTCGTGTCGGCCGCGCTCGACCACTACGGGATCGATGCGCCGAACCTCGCGCTCGACGACGTCAGCGTGATGCTCGCGTCGCCGCTGACGGGCGCAGCCGAGCTGCTGACGTTCCAGCGTCAGCCCTATCTCGCGTCGGTGCTGCCGATGTACGTGCTGTTCGCGCTCGCGTCGCCGGTGCTCGTGCCGTTCGCGCGCCGGCATCCGTGGCTGCTGGTCGCGCTCAGTATCGCGTCGTGGCTGACGGCGGGCTGGCTCGGCCCCGAGCTGCTGGATGCCGACGGGTTCCGCTGGAGTTTCAATCCGTTCGCGTGGCAACTGATGTTCGTCGCCGGCGTGCTCGCACGCTGCCAGCCGTTCTACCGGCGCATCGCGCTCGGGCGCTGGGGGGCCGCCGCGACGGGGCTCGCATGCGCGGTCGTGCTCGGCTGCGCGAGCTACAAACTGTTCTCGGGGCTGCCGCTGCCGGAAGGCGTGTTCAAGCGCGATCTCGCGCTGCCGCGCGTCGTGAGCTTCGCGGCCATCGCGTGGCTGATGGCCGATTGCGTGCGCTTCGGCTGGATCGCGCGGATCGCGCAGGGCGTGCGACCCGTCGTGGCCGTGGGCCAGCGCGGGCTGATCTGCTTCGTCGCGGGCGCGGCGATCTCGCTCGTCATCGATTCGCTGCTGCATCCGGTCGTGCGCAGCGCGGATCTGCGGCACGTCGGCGTGGGCCTCGTGGCCGACGCATGCGCGCTCGGGCTGATGATGGCCGTGGCCGGCTCGGGAACGTGGATCGCGCGGTGGCGCGGCGCGGCCGCATGAGGGGCGCGGGAAGCAGCGCGTGCGGCACGGAATGTGCCGCGCGGCGTCAGTGAGGTGAGTCGATACGGGAGCGGGGAACGGGGGTGGCGTCGTCGGATTCGGCGTCGTCGCGTTCGTCGGGCGCCGGATCGTCGCGTTCCGCGAGTACCGCGTCGGCTTCGGCCGCGGCGCGCGCGGCACGTATCGCGGTGCAGCGCTGAGCGTGCCGGATGTCCGACAGTATCCTCAAGAGCCGCGTTGCTTTGCTTTTCATCGTCTTCTCCCGCCAGTGCGCATCTCGCGAAGCGGATGCGCTTCCTGCAACCAGTGTAGGACGCGTTCGCGTGCCTGGCGGGAGAATGTGGCGTGCACGCCGCACGCCGAGGGATATTACTTACTGCGCGGTGGCGACGCCCTGCGCTTGCGGCGCTTCTTCGCGGCGCGCTTCTGCACAACGCTGGTGCTGGCGCGACAGGCGGTTCATCAGCGGCAGCAGCAGCAGCGCGAGCACCATGCCGATCGCGGCGAGCCAGCCGAGCTTCTCGAACAGCGACAGGTACAACGGCAGCGATTCGGTGGCCGGCAGTTCGTGCGACGGCATCTGCGCGAAGTTCGCGACGACGCTGCCCAGATACTGCGACACGCCGGTCGCGACGAAGTACGCACCCATCATGAAGCCGCTCATGCGCGCCGGCACGTAGCGGGCGATCATCGCGAGGCCGAGGCCGCTCACCAGCAGTTCGCCGAGCGAGTAGAGGCCGTAGCCCCACACCATGAACCACGACGACACGCGGCCGTCGACCGCGTAGCGGCCGCTGATCGTGAACACCAGGTAGCCGGCGGCCACCGCGCCGAAGCCGAGCGCGTACTTCGCGGCGACCGGCAGGTCGCGGCCGCTCTTCGCGACGGCGTTGTACACCCACACGAGAACCGGGCTCAGCAGCATGATCCAGATCGGGTTCAGCGCCTGGAACTGCGCGGCGCTCCACGTGAACAGCGTCGTGTCGAACAGCATGAAGCGCGGATCGACGTTGCGCAGCGCGAACAGCGTCAGCGACGTCGACATCTGCACGTAGAAGATGAAGAACAGGATCACCTGGCCGATCAGCACGAGCGCCGCGATCAGGCCCGCGCGCTCCGAGCGCTCCGACTTCGCGATCATGTACGCGAAGATCGCGAGGATCGCGAACGCCGCTGTCCACACGCTGGCGACGGCGAGCTGCTTGTGCTGCAGCACGTACAGCGTGATCAGCGCGAGCCCGACCCCGCCCAGCGCGACCGCGCCGAGGCGCTTCCAGCGGATCGGCTGGTCGTCCGGCAGCGAGCCGACGTGCGCGAGCGTGCGATGCATCAGCATGAAGTTGAGGATCGCGAGCAGCATGCCGCCGCAGCAGACCGCGAACGCGGCGTGCCAGCCCCAGTGATCCTTGATCCACGGCGTCGCGAGCATCGACACCGTCGAGCCGATGTTGACCGCCATGTAGTAGATCGTGAACGCGCTGTCGATGCGCGCGTCGTCACCTTCATAGATGCGGCGCACGAGGTTGGCCGCGTTGGCCTTGAACAGGCCGTTGCCGACGACGATCACGCCGAGCGACGCGTACATGTACGTCAGCTGATCGTTCGGGACCGACAGCATCAGGTAGCCGGCGCACAGCACGGCCGCGCCGATGATCATCGTGCGACGCGCGCCGAGCACCTTGTCGCCGATCCAGCCGCCGATCGACGGCGCCGCATAGACGAGTGCGGTGAACGCACCCCAGGTCAGGTTCGCATGGCTGTCGGTGAAACCGAGCCGGTCGACCATGAAGAGGACCAGGAGCGCGGCCATGCCGTAGTAGCCGAAGCGCTCCCACATTTCGATGAGGAAGACCGTCGTGAACGATCGGGTTTGTGAAACGGGTGGTTGCATCATCAATCTCGTTTGAAACGGACGGCACGGATCACGCGTCGTCTTTTTGGGGTCGAACTGGCGCCGGTGCACAATGGGGCCGGGTAGGCTACGTGCTGGCGATGGAACAGTCGGGCGGTTAGCCCGGGCCGGGGTCTGACTCCGCCGGGAATGGCGGAGAGGGGCCCCGACCGGCGCGCGCATGGTAACGGCTGCCGGTCCGGTGCGTCAGGTGTCTGCCACCTAGGGAAACTCCCAATGTGGCAGCAGCTTTCAGGAACATTCGTCTCATCATCTATTTGTAAGCTTTCGTGCAGGTCCTCCGAAGATTCCCGGAGAGCCGCTTGCAGCTTGCCTGTGAAGCCGGCGAGTCTGGCAAGATAGCGCGTCGTTTCGCTCGCTTCGTGTCCCGTTTAGTGCACCGGGCTTGACACCGAAGACGTGGGCGAACCCGAAGACTAAGCTATATCGTTCTAACTTAGTTATTTTCCATCAAACATTTTTTGACGATCACTTTTCGGCCTGCTATGGTTCCCCCCACTGAAAACTCGCGGGCTGCAGATGCTGCCGCGCTGGGCAGCAAGATTCGCGCGTTGCGCCAACGACTCAAGCGCACGCTCGACGACACCGCTACCGCCGCGGGGATTTCGAAGCCGTTTCTGTCTCAAGTCGAACGCGGGCTCGCGTCGCCGTCGCTGACATCGTTGGCCGGTATCGCGCACGCGCTCGGTGTGACGGTGCAGTACTTCGTGGATACGCCGAGCGAGGAACGCTCGGTGTGCCGAGGCGAGCAGCTGCGCTTCTTCGGGTTTGCCGATTCGGCGAACCTGTTCGCGCGGCTGACGAACGTATCCGAAGGGCGCCAGCTGGAGGCGATCCTCGTGAGGATGCCGCCGGGGCAGAAGCGGTCCGAGGTGACGACACATGCAGGAGAGGAGTTCCTGTATGTGATTGAAGGGGAAGTGTCGCTGACGCTGGAAGGCAAGACGTTCGTCCTGCAGGCCGGCGACAGCTCGCACTATCAGTCGACGGTCCCGCACAGCTGGGTCAACACCGCGAAGATCGAGTCGGTGGTGGTCTGGGTCGGTACACCGAGGCTGTTCTAACGCACAGGTATTCCTTCGTTTCGAAGACGGAATACCTGTCGAAAGAAACGTAAGGAATACTAAAATGCAATACGAGAATCACGGGCCTCCTCAATCGCTGCGCCCGTCAGCGTCTCAAGCGTAATCCGCGGCATCCGCCGCGCGACGCTCACCGAACAACCTTTCTCAAGACTGCCACGATGAAATCCTTGCATGCCATGTCGGCCGTGCTGGCCGCGCTCGCCCTGACGCCTGCCGCCCACGCCGTTACCGTTCCGTCGAACGTCGCGCTCGCGCCTCAACAGGACCTGACGCGACAGGTGCCCGCCGAAGTCGAATCGCTCGACCCCGCGCACATCGAGTCGTGGACCGGCAACACGATCGGCCTCGACCTGTTCGAAGGGCTGGCCCGCATCGATGCCGCCGGCCAGGTCGTGCCGGGCGTCGCGCTGTCGTGGGAGCGCAAGTCGCCGACGACGTGGATCTTCAAGCTTCGCCGTGACGCGAAGTGGAGCAACGGCCAGCCGGTGACGGCCGCCGATTTCGTCTATTCTTGGCAGCGCCTCGTCGATCCGAAGACGGGCTCGAAATACACGATCCTCGTCGAGTTCATCAAGAATTCGAAGGACATCATCGCAGGCAAGGCCGCACCGTCGACGCTCGGCGTGCGCGCGGTCGATCCGTACACGCTCGAGGTGACGACCGACGTGCCCGTCGCGTTCTTCCCCGAGCTGACCGCGATGGCGCCGCTCGTGCCGGTGAACAAGGACGTCGTCGCGAAGTTCGGCGATGCATGGACGCGCCCGGGCAACATCGTCAGCAACGGCGCCTACCAGCTCGTCGACTGGCAGCCGAACAACCGCATCGTGGCGACGAAGGACGCGAAGTACTGGAACGCGTCGAAGGTCGTGATCAACAAGGTCACGTACCTGCCGATCGAAAGCGACGAAACCGCGATGCGCATGTACCAGGCCGGCCAGATCGACTACAGCTACTCGATCCCGTCGGGCATCTTCCAGCAGGTCAGCAAGCAGTTCGGCGGCGAGCTTCGCCAGGGCCTGCAGCTCGCGACGTACTACTACTACCTGAACAACAGCGACGCGGCGCTGAAGGACAAGCGCGTGCGCCAGGCGCTGTCGATGGTGATCGATCGCGACGTGCTCACGTCGAAGCTCACGCAGGCCGGCGAGAAGCCGATGTACGGCCTGATGCCGAACGGCACGAAGGGCGTGCAGCAACCGTTTACGCCGGAATGGGCGTCGTGGCCGATGGCCAAGCGCATCGCGGCCGCGAAGGACCTGCTGAAGCAGGCCGGTTACTCGGACGCGAAGCCGCTGTCGTTCACGCTCACGTACAACACCAACGACCTGCACAAGAAGGTCGCGCTGTTCACCGCATCGGAGTGGCGCACGAAGCTCGGCGTCAACACGAAGCTCGAGAACGTCGAATTCAAGGTGCTGATGAAGCAGCGGCATGACGGCAAGGTGCAGATCGCGCGCGACGGCTGGTTCGCCGACTACAACGACGCGATGACCTTCTTCGACCTGATCCGCTGCGGCAGCGCGCAGAACACCGTCGGCTATTGCAACAAGCAGGTCGACACGCTCGTCGACGAAGGGAACCAGAAGCTCGACGACCAGGCGCGCGCCGCGCTGCTCACGCAGGCGCACGACACGGCGCTGAACGACACGCCGATGGTGCCGCTGTTCCAGTATTCGGCCGACCGTCTCGTGAAGTCGTACGTGGGCGGCTATTCGCTGAAGAACGTGATCGACATGCGTGCTTCGCAGGACATGTACCTGATCAAGCACTGAGCGGAGCGATCATGCTGGCCTACGCACTGAGGCGCACGTTGTGGGCGGTGCCGACGATCCTCGCGGTCGTCACCGTCTGCTACCTGCTCCTGCATTTCACGCCCGGCGGCCCGTTCGATACGGAAAAGCAGCTGTCCGCGGCCACGCTCGCGAACCTGAACGCGAAGTACCACCTCGACGAGCCGCTGTGGAAGCAGTACCTGCTGTACCTGAACGCGCTGCTGCACGGCGATCTCGGCCCGTCGTTCCGTTACGTCGACTGGTCGGTGAACGATCTCGTGAAGAAGGCGCTGCCCGTGAGCCTCGGCGTGGGCGGCGTGTCGATCCCGATCTCGATCGTGTGCGGCGTGCTGCTCGGCACCGTCGCGGCCGTGCGCCGCGACAGCTTCATCGACCGCTTCGTGATGCTGATCGGCAACTTCGGCAACGTCATCCCGCCGTTCGTGCTCGGCCCCGTGCTCGTGTGGATCTTCGCGATCCTGCTGAAGACGTCGTCCGGCAACGGCTGGCTGCCCGCGGGCGGCTGGGGTGACGGCGGCTGGCAGTACCGGCTGCTGCCGATCGTGCTGCTGACCTTCATCAACATGTCGCTGCTCGCGCGCGTGATGCGCGGCTCGATGATCGAGACGCTGTCGAGCAACTACATCCGCACCGCGCGCGCGAAGGGCCTGCCGGGCTCGACGATCGTGCTGCGCCATGCGCTGAAGCCCGCGCTGATGCCGGTCGTGTCGCTGTTCGGCACGGTCTGCATCACGTCGATCACGGCGGCCGTCGTCACCGAATCGGTGTTCGCGCTGCCGGGGCTCGGGCAGCTCGTCGTGAACGGTGCCATCAACCGCGACTACACGCTGGTGCTCGGCCTCGTCGTGCTGACGACCGTCTGCGCGGTGCTGTTCAACCTGCTGGTCGACCTCGCGTACGCGTGGCTCGATCCGCGCATCCGTTATTGAGCGAGGCACAGCGATGACTCCGACTACTCCCGTCGTCGGCCTGCCCGTGCAGACCGACTCGCCGCCGCGTTCGCGCTCGCCGCTCGCGCTTGCGATGGCGCGCTTCCTTCACAACCGTGCGGCCGTGTTCAGCCTCGTGCTGCTCGCGCTCATCACGCTTGCCTGTTTCGTCGGCCCGTGGCTGCTCGCGGCCGATCCTTCGGCAAGCGACTGGGGCTCGATCAGCCTGCCGCCGACCTGGGCCAACCAGCACTGGTTCGGCACCGACGAGCTCGGCCGCGACCTGCTGGTGCGCACGCTGATCGGCGGCCGCGTGTCGATCGAGGTCGGCCTGCTCGGCACGCTCGTGTCGGGCCTGTTCGGCGTCGCATGGGGCGCGACCGCGGGCTTCGCGGGCGGCCGTGTCGACTCCGTGATGATGCGCATCGTCGACATGATGTACGCGATCCCGTACCTGCTGATCGCGATCCTGATGATGACCCTGTTCGGCCGCTCGTTCATGCTGGTCGTGCTGACCATCAGCGCGTTCTCGTGGATCGACATGGCGCGTGTGGTGCGCGGCCAGACGCTGTCGCTGCGCAGCCGCGAGTTCGTCGATGCGGCACGGGCGATCGGCGTGACGCCGGCGTCGATCGTGCGGCGCCACATCGTGCCGAACCTGCTCGGCGTGGTCGTCGTGTACGCGACGGTCTCGGTGCCGGGCATCGTGCTGACCGAATCGGTGCTGTCGTTCCTCGGCCTCGGCGTGCAGGAACCGATGACGAGCTGGGGCGTGCTGATCCAGGACGGCGCGCAGAAACTGGAATCGACGCCGTGGCTGTTGCTGGCCCCGGCCGTCATGCTGTGCGTGACGCTTTACTGCGTGAACTTCGTCGGCGATGGCCTGCGTGACGCGCTCGACCCGAAGGATCGCTGAAATGGGTGCACTGCTGGAAGTAGACAACCTCGGCGTGCGCTTCACGCGCAAGGACGCGCCGCCGGTGGACGCCGTGAGCGGCGTGTCGTTCTCGCTCGAAGCCGGCAAGACGCTCGGCATCGTCGGCGAATCGGGCTCGGGCAAGAGCCAGACCGTGATGGCGATGCTCGGCCTGCTGGCCGGCAACGGCACGACCACCGGTGCCGCGCGCTATCGCGGCGACAACCTCCTCGAGATGGATTCACGCGCGCTGAACAAGATACGCGGCGACCGGATCGCGATGATCTTCCAGGATCCGATGACGTCGCTCAATCCGTTCCTGACGATCGAGCGCCAGATGACCGAGACGCTGCAGCTGCATCGCAAGCTGTCGCGCAAGGAAGCCACGAAGCGCGCGATCGAGGCGCTCGAATCGGTGCGAATCCCCGACGCGGCACGCCGCATCCGCATGTATCCGCACGAGTTCTCGGGCGGCATGCGCCAGCGCGTGATGATCGCGATGGCGCTGCTGTCCGAGCCGGAAATCCTGATCGCCGACGAGCCGACCACCGCGCTCGACGTGACCGTGCAGGCGCAGATCATCGACCTGCTGCGCGAGCTGAACCGCGAGCGCGGCACGGCGATCGTGCTGATCACGCACGACATGGGCGTGGTCGCGGGCCTCGCGGACGACGTGATGGTCATGTATGCGGGCCGCACCGTCGAATACGCGCCGGCCGAATCGATCTTCGCGGCGCCGTCGCATCCGTACACGATCGGCCTGCTCAACGCGCTGCCGCGCCTGACCGACGCGGACGATGCGCCGCTCGTCGCGATTCCCGGCAATCCGCCGATGCCCGGCACCGCGCCGGCCGGGTGTGCGTTCGCGAAACGCTGCACGTATGCGGAAGAACGCTGCGGCGCGGCGCGCCCCGCGCTCGAAACCTATGGCGCCGCGGGCGCGGTGCGCGCATGCCACCGTCCGGTGGCCGATCTGACGGGAGGTCTGCGATGAGCGTCAATGAACGCCGCCAAGCCGGCGCGACGGACGACACGCTGCTGTCCGTCGAGGGTCTGAAAGTGCATTTCCGCGTGCCGCTCGGCGGCTATCCGTGGTCGCCGAAGGGGACGCTGCGCGCCGTCGACGGCGTGTCGTTCGACGTGAAGCGCGGCGAGACCGTCGGGCTCGTCGGCGAATCGGGCTGCGGGAAGTCGACGCTCGCGCGCGCGCTGATCGGCCTCGTGCCGATGACGGCCGGCACGGTGAAATGGCGCGGCGAAGCCGTGGCGCCCGATCACCTGCGCGGCACCACGATGCGGCGCGAAGTGCAGATGATCTTCCAGGATCCGCTCGCGTCGCTCGATCCGCGCATGACGATCGAACAGGTCGTCGCGGAGCCGCTCGTCACGCACCAGCCCGGCCTCGGCCGCACCGAGGTGCGCCGTCGTGTCGTCACGATGCTCGAACGCGTCGGCCTGAACGCGCATCACCTGCTGCGTTATCCGCACGAATTCTCCGGCGGGCAGTGCCAGCGCGTCGGCATCGCGCGTGCACTGATCGGCGAGCCGAAGCTCGTGATCTGCGACGAGCCCGTCTCGGCGCTCGACGTGTCGATCCAGGCGCAGATCGTGAACCTGCTGCGCGACCTGCAACGCGAACTGTCGTTGTCCTATCTGTTCGTTGCACACGATCTGGCGGTGGTGAAGGCCATCAGCCAGCGTGTGCTCGTGATGTATCTCGGCCGCGTGATGGAGTTCGGCACGCGGCATGACGTGTACGGCGTGCCGCAGCACCCGTACACGAAGGCGCTGCTCGACGCGGCGCCGACGCCGGAGCCGGCGCGCGAGCGTGCTCGCCGTCCGATGCTGCTGGCGGGCGAGATGCCCTCGCCGCTCAACCCGCCGTCCGGCTGCGCGTTCCGCACGCGCTGCCCGGTCGCGATCGACGCGTGCGCGCAGGACGTGCCGCTGCCGGAAGTTCGGCAGGGGTCGGCCGCGCGTGTCGCGTGCATCCGCGCGGGTGCGGCGTGAGCTGAAGTGACGCAGCAAACATAACCAAGGCAGGTCAACAGGGGTAGGTGCGGCGCGAACGATCTTCGCGCCGCGGGTACAGGCGCGTCCTTAATCGGGCGCGCCGGGGGGCCGGGCGCGGATCGCAACCGGCGTGGACGATATCAACACAAGACGAGAATGACGATGAAAAAACAGAAGACGATCGGGACGGCATCGAAAATGCTGCTTGCCTGGGGGCTGCCGGCGCTCGCCGGTGTCTCGCTGACGGGCGTCGCGCACGCCGACGACGCGGCCCCCGCGCCGCTGACGGTCGCGCAGGCCGCACCGGGCACGACCGTTGCGCAGGCAACGACCCCGAACGCCATCATCAACGCCGAAGCGAACCAGGCCGTCACGCCGCCCGACGAGCCGTCGGCCCAGTCGCAGTCGAAGGGTTTCATTGCCGACAGCCATCTCAACTTCCTGTTCCGCAACTATGCGGACACGCTCGACGCCAAGGGCGGGCCGCATCGCCACGCGTGGGTTCAGGGCGCGATGGCGAACTTCGAGTCGGGCTACACGACGGGCCTGATCGGTATCGGCTTCGACGCATCGCTGTATGCGGCGCTGAAGCTCGACGGTGGCCAGGGCGCCGGCAGCATGGTGCACATCGCGAAGGGCGGCGGTGGCGGCAACCAGCTCGCCTGGGCCTATCCCGGCATCTACGACGTGAAGGCACGCATCTCGAACACGGTGGTCAAGTACGGTCTGCAGGCCGTCGACAACCCGTTCATGGAGCAGCACGACAACCGTGCGCTGCCGCCGACGTTCCTCGGTGCGACGCTCGTCAGCAATGAATTCAAGAACGTGATGCTCGAGGCCGGCAGCTTCACGAAGACCGACGCGCGCGGTCACACGACGCTCACCAACCTGACGACGCAATACGGCGGCACGCGCATCAACCGCCTGTCGTACGTCGGCGGCACGTGGGACTACTCGCCGAACGGCGAAATCGCGCTGTACGCGAACCAGGCCGACGACGTGTGGCACCAGTACTACGCGTCGGTGAAGCACAGCATCGGCAGCCCGCAGACGATCAAGTGGACGGGCTTCGGCAACGTCTACTCGACGCACGACACGGGCGATGCGCTGCAAGGCAAGATCAACAACAACGCATACAGCCTGTCGCTGGCCGCGCAGCACGGCCCGCACGAGCTGCTGCTCGGCTTCCAGCAGGTGCTCGGCGACCAGTTCTTCGACTACCTGAACGAAACGAACGGCATCTTCCTGACCAACTCGATGGACGTCGACTACAACGCGCCGCACGAAAAGTCGCTGCAGCTGCGTTACACGTTCTACGGCAAGGAAGCGGGCCTGCCGGGCTTCAAGGCAATGGTCTGGGGCGTGACGGGCTGGGGGGCGGACGGCAGCGCGGGTGCGGCGAACGACCCGAGCAAGTCGAGCATCTACTGGAGCAACGGCGCGCCGGTGCAGGGCCGTCACCACGAGTTCGGCTTCATCCCGTCGTACACGTTCCAGAGCGGCAAGCTGAAGGACACGAAGGTCACGTTCATCGCGATGTGGCACGCCGGCTCGGCACACTACTCGGACGCGACGAACACCGAGTACCGCCTGGTCGTGAACCTGCCGCTGCACGCGTTCTGATCGCAGGGGGCGCAGGCGCCCCCCGCCTCGCACGGCCGGCCTTCGATCGACGCGATCAGGCCGGCTTGTGCAGCCCCGCGACCGGATCGTTCGCAGCGGGCATCTCTTCCACGAGCGACGTGAGCTGGCGGCCGGTATCGCGCCATGCATCGAGGCCGCCGCGCAGCGCGAGCGCATCGGTGAAGCCGGCGTCGAGCAGGCGCTTCGCCATCAACGCGGCCGTGAACTCGTTCGGGCACGAGCAGTACACGACGAACTTCTGCGAGAACGGATAGCGCGCGACGATGTCGCCGATCTGGCGTTCGTCCGCGAACTGCGCACCGGGAATCGTGAACGGGTCGAGCTTGCGGTGCTCGGGCGAGCGCACGTCGAGGACCACCGGCGCGGACGTATCGCGCAGCATCGCGTCGAGCTCGTCGACGCCGACCCGCGCGCTCGCGAGCTGGCGGATCAGCGCGCGGCGGCGCATCCAGCGGATCGCCGCGTACACGGCCAGCACCGCGACGGCCACCAGCAGCGCCGCGCGGCCGAGCTGGCCCGCACCGGCGAACAGCCAGTCGATCTGGCGAGCGAACATCAGCCCGACCATCAGCCCGACGATCGTCCACAGCGCGGCGCCGAGCGCGTCGTAGCCGACGAACGTGCGATAGCGCGTGCCGAACGCGCCGGCCATCGGCACCGACACGAGCGACAGCCCCGGAATGAAGCGCGCGACGGCGAGCACGCGCACGCCGTAGCGGCCGAAGAAGCGTTCGGTTTTCTTCACGCAGCTGTCACGCGACAGCGACAGGCGGCAGATCGTCTTCAGCGTCGTGCCGCCGAAGCGCCGGCCGGCGAGGTACCAGACCGTATCGCCGATCAGCGCGCCGAGCACCGACAGCACGACCACCGTGACCAGTTGCGAGCCGATCATCGCCGGATGCATCGCGGACATCGCGCCGAACAGCACGAGCGTCGGCATCGCGGGCACCGGCAGCCCGATGGCCGCCGCGAGCACGTTGGCGAAGACGAGAAGCGGCCCGTATTGGGCGACGAGGTCGCGGAGGAGCATGACGGCTGGCCGAAAAAGGAAACGCGCGCGGAAAGCACGCAGATGGGCCGATTATCGGCCTTTTTCAAGTCAGCGGCGGGAATAACGCAACGTGCCTGACGGCGGCAGGCGGCGCGGTGAGCCGGCGCGTTGCGCGCGGCTCACCGTTCGAAATCAGGAGGAGGTGCGGGCGAGCGACGCGGCGCCGTGGTTTTCGCCGGGGAGCTCGGCGCCGTGCGAGCGGATCGCCGCGATCAGTTCGGCCGGCGTGATCTCGTAGCGGACTTCGCGGTGGATGCCGGGCTTGCGTTCGTCGATCTCGATCAGCAGCACGCTCTTGCCGTCACCGGTTGCTTCGAGCCGGAGCGAGCGCAGTTCGCGACCGTCGGTCGGGTCGTGTTCGGTGAGCAGGGTCATTGCCCCGGATGAGCCGGTAGTGCGCATCGAACCTATCCTCGTATCGTGGATGCCGTAGTGGCGAAGATGTCTTTGTTGAATGCAGCTTGGCGCAGTTTAACGCGAACGGGCCGCAATTCGGAGCAATTTCGTTGGGGGGAATTGAGGGCTGAACCATGGATCCATCTGATGTTTGAGCCGCGCCGGGCGGGCGTTTGCGCCGGATCGGGCACAGCCGCGGCCGGCGCCTGACCGCCGTGCGCGGCCGGGCCGGCCCGGGCGGCGACGCGCGGCGCGGCGCGCGTCGCCGCGGCGGCATCAGAAGCGGTCGGCGAGCCCCATCGCCGGGTCGCTGACCGAGTGGCGGCCGGTTTCGACGCGGCCGGCGACACGGCGCGAGAAACTCGCGTCGCTGTCCGCGGTGACGATGAAGTCGTACCAGTGGCCGGTCGAGTCGAGCTGCCAGTGCAGCTCGGCCTGGTCGCCGGCGCGCACCGTGACCGTCCACGTGGTACCGGTGCCGTGGCCATGACCCTGGCTGTTGCCGTCCTCGTTGCCGTGGCCACGACCGCGATCGTCGTGCGCACCATGGCCGGACAGCGGCCCGTAGACCTGGTTCGACTTCACGGTGAAGCGCACCGTCCCGCCGCCGTGGTTGTGCAGCTTCAGATGGAGGTTGCCGCTCGCGCCCGCATAGCCGACGCGCACTTCCGGCTGCGGCGCGCGTGCGCCGGCCAGGCGGCTGAGGTCGCCGGTGAAGCGGCGGTGATAGCCGTTCGGGCCCAGCACCCACAGGTCATATTTACCGCCGTTGTCGGCGCGCGCGGCCCAGTCGCCGTGCAGCGTCTTGCCCGGTTCGACGACGTAGCGCCTCGGCAGGCGGTCGAGGTGCAGCTTGTCATAGACGTGAAACACGGCGGCGGCGCGGCCCGTGTTCGCGAACTTCAGCGTGACCGCGCCGGTGCCGGCATCGGTACGCGCGCTGGCATGCAGTTCGTAAGGCAGCGCGCGCGACGGGCGCACGCCGGTCGCCTGGGCGGGCAGCGACGGCGCGGCCGGCGGCACGATCTTCGGCGCGGCCTGTTGCGCGGCGCTCAGCGCGTCGACCTGGCTTTTCGTCGTATGGCCCGCCAGCGTCGGCAGCGGTTCGTGGTTCGGCGAGCGGAAGTTGAACGCGCTCGTCAGGTCGCCGCACACCGCGCGGCGGTACGCGCTGATCTGCGGCTCCGCGACGCCGAAGCGCTTTTCGAGGAAGCGCAGCGTCGACGTATGGTCGAACACCTGCGAATTGACCCAGCCGCCGCGGCTCCACGGCGACACGACCCACATCGGCACGCGCGGGCCCGGGCCGTACGGACGGCCGTCGATCGCCGGCTGGCTCGACGTGGCCGGCGTGAAGTCGTGGTACTCGGCGGCGACGTCGGCGTCCCGCAGCGTGTGGCCGCCCGCGAGCGTGCCGTCGGCGTTACGCGACGGCACGGCCGGCGACGGCATGTGGTCGAAGAAGCCGTCGTTCTCGTCGTAGTTCACCAGCAGCACGGTCTTGCTCCATACCTCCGGGTTCGCCGTCAGCGCATCGAGCACGGCCTGCACGTACCAGCCGCCCTGCGCGGGGCTCGACGGCCCCGGATGTTCGCTGTACACGGACGGCGGGATGATCCACGACACCTCGGGCAGCGCGCCGTTGCGGATGTCGTCGCGGAACGATTCGAGGAAGCCGTACGGCATCGTGTTGCCGAACCCCTTCGCGAGCGGGCTCAGCGGATCGTCGATCGCCGGATCGTAGAACGCGCCGGCCGCCGTCACCGGCTGCGTGATGTCGGTCGACGCGACGTACGCCGGCCGGCGCGCGGGCGGCATCTGCTCGATCGCCGCGCGCCAGTGGCGGAAGCTCATCATCTCGTTGCAGCCGAAGTTGTCGATCAGGCTCTGGTACACCTTCCACTTCACGCCGGCCTGCTGCAGCCGGTCGGCGTAGGTGGTCCAGGTCCAGCCCTGGCTCGACGGGCCGATGTCGTTGCCGCCGTTGAACTGGTTGTTCAGCGCGGCGATCTTCACGCGGCTGCCGTCGGCCGGGCTGATGCCGTTCGGGCCGTTGGTGCCGCTCCAGTAGAACAGGCGGTTCGCGATCGTGCCCGTGTGCATCCCGCAGTGGTAGTGGTCGCACAGCGTGAACGCATCGGCGAGCGCGCGCTGGAACGTTACTTCCGCCGCGTCGTAATAGCCCATCGACAGCGGCGTCTTCGCGTCGGGCCAACGGTTCATCCGGCCGTGATCCCACGCGGCCTGCGCATCGGCCCACGTGTGCGGCGTGCCGCCCGCGCGCTGCGCGTTGCCCTGGTTTGCGTCGAGGTGATACGGCGTGACGGTGGTGGCGGGCGTCGCTTTCGTGTACGTCTGGTAGAACACGTCGGGGCCGTTCGGCGACGGCACCGCGAAGCGGTCGCCGTAACCGCGCACGCCCTTGAACGTGCCGAAGTAGCTGTCGAATGCGCGGTTCTCCATCATCAGCAGCACGACGTGCTTCACGTCCTGGATGGTGCCCGTTTCGTGAAACGCGGGAATCGCGAGCGCGCGGCGGATGCTCGGCGGAAACGCGGACAGTGCGGCGGCGGCGAGGCCGGAAGTAGCGGTTTGCTGGAGGAATTTGCGGCGTGACGTCATGGCGTTCGGGTCCTGTGATGATGGGAGCGTTCGTGACTTCGTCTGGCGGCGCCCGTGCATCGCCCCCCTGGGACGATTCGCGCGGAGTGTGCGTTCGAGTGCATCGGCCGCGTGTGGCGGAGGTGCGTGCATCGCGCGATGCGTGGTGTCGCGCGGATGCGTTGGCCGTCGCCGCGATCCCGTGCAACGCGCGCTCGTGATGCGCGGCCGGGACGCCGGCACACACCGGCCCGGCACATGCCGGGTTGGGCGGCGCCCAGTCTAGGGAGGCGGCGTGACGTCGACGTGATGAAGACATGACATCGCATGTCGTGCGTATGACGTTGTGTGCGCAACGATTAATCGGGAAGCGGTGCGCGACGGAATGGGTCAGGAATTACCGATCGGGGCGTGAGAAATCGGTCATATTTTTCCGGTTCGCGATGGAGGGGGTACTCGCGCATCGTTGCGGGTGCAACGGCATCGCATGACGCCCATGTTTCAAATGCGTGAAATCGGATAAGCTCGACACGTTGCTGCGCACGTGTCGCAGCCCGCGCGACTGGCGCGACTTTTCGGAACCGGCCCACCCATGACCGACATCACGATCCGGCACAGCGAGGCGCACGACGTCGACGCGATCCGGCAAATCGCCGCGCATCCCGCGGTGTACGCGAATACGTTGCAGCATCCGTTTCCGTCGCTCGAGAAATGGCAGAAGCGGCTCGACGGCGTGCGCGAGCATGGCGTGAGCCTCGTCGCCGAAATCGACGGCGTGCTGGTCGGCCATCTCGGCCTGCATCCCGAACAGAATCCGCGCCGTCGCCATGCGGCAGGGCTCGGCATGATGGTCGACGCGACGCACCACGGGCGCGGCGTCGGCAGCCGGTTGCTCGCGGCCGCAATCGATCTCGCGGAAAACTGGCTGAACATCACGCGTCTCGAGCTGACCGTGTTCACCGACAACCTTGCGGCTGTCGCACTCTACGAGAAGCATGGCTTCCGGGTCGAAGGTGAATCGCCGGGCTATGCATTGCGCGATGGCGCGCATGCGTCCGTGTATCACATGGCGCGGATCAAGCCGCGGCAGTGAAGGCTCGGCCGACGCGTATCTGACAGCACGCGCGGCCGCGATGCCGCATGTCATATTCATTCGAGAATTCGTTCGTTTTCTGCCGGCTGTGCCCGTCGTATCGTCGAAGGATTTGCCGGCCGCCTCGGCCGGCGTGCGTTTTTCCGAAACGATCATGCGCGGCGTTGCACGTCGGCAGGCTTCATCGTCATCGCTTCATGGCTGTGACTTCCCAGCCATCGCTTCGCGCGCCGCACCTATCCCGCAACCGTCTCTTTCAACGGACCCGCTTCGATGAAAACTGCTCTCCGGAATCTGACTGCCGCCTGCCTGTTCGCCGCCGCGGGTGCGGCGCTTGCCGCTGCCACGCCCACGGGCGCCCCGGCGGCGAGCGCCGCGCCTGATGGCGCGCACCTGCCGCCCGGCATCGCGTGGCAGCACGGCGACGTCGACGCCGCCTTCGCGCTGGCGAAGCGCACCGGCAAGCCGCTGCTGCTTTACTGGGGCGCGGTGTGGTGCCCGTCGTGCAACCAGGTGAAGTCGACGATCTTCAGCCAGCAGGCATTCAAGACGCGCTCGTCGTTCTTCGTGCCCGTGTATCTCGACGGCGATACCGAAAGCGCGCAGAAGCTCGGCGAGCGTTTCAAGGTGCACGGTTATCCGACGATGATCCTGTTCCGTCCCGACGGCACCGAAGTGACGCGGCTGCCGGGCGAAGCCGATCTCGATCGCTACATGCAGGCGCTGTCGCTCGGGATGACGGCCGCGCATCCGGTGCGGCAGACGCTCGCGACCGCGCTGAAGAATGGTGCGTCGCTGACGCCGGACGAATGGCGCCTGCTGGCCGACTATTCGTGGGATACCGACGGCGCGCTGCCGGTGGCGGCCGATCGCGTCGCCGAGACGCTGCAGTCGCTCGCGCAACGCGCACGCGCGGCCGGCGCGAAGGCCGAATCGGCGCGTTTCGCGCTGAAGTCGGCCGTGGTCGCCGCGTCCGACGATCCGGCGCAGGCCGGCGCGCTCGACAAGGCGGCGCTTGCCGATTCGTTGCGCACGGTGCTGCAGGATCCGGTGTTGTCGCGCGCCGACTCGGACGTGCTGGTTGCGGCGCCCGCGCGCGTGGTCGCGTATCTCGGCGGCGACGACGCGCAGCGCGCGAAATTGCGCGGCGCCTATGACACGGCCCTCGCGCGCCTGTCGACCGATACCACGCTGTCGTCGATCGACCGGCTGATGGCGCTGCACGGCCGCGTGCTGCTCGCGCGCGGCGACGCACGCAAGGGGGCACCGCTGGCCGCGCCGGCGCTGGCCGACACGGCGCGCAAGCAGATCGCCGCGTCGGTGCAGGGCGCCGCGAATGCCTACGAGCGGCAGGCGCTCGTCAGCGAAGGGGCCGACACGCTGACCGACGCGGGGCTGTACGACGAGTCGGATGCATTGCTGAAGACCGAGCTGACGCGCTCGTCCACGCCGTACTACTTCATGTCCGGGCTGGCTGCGAATGCGAAGGCGCGCGGCGACAAGGCCGCGGCGCTCGACTGGTACCGCAAGGCCTATGACGCGGCGAGCGGGCCGGCGACGAAGCTGCGCTGGGGCGCGACCTATTTTGCGAATGCGGTCCAACTGGCGCCGGACGATTCGGCGCGCATCGAAGGGATTGCCGCGAGCGTGCTCGCGCAGGCCGACAAGACGCGCGACGCGTTCTACGGCGCGAACCTGCGCGCGCTGACCAAGGTCGTCACGCAGTTGAACCAGTGGCGCGCCAGCGGCGCACACGATGCATCGGTCAAATCGATCGCGAAGCAGTTCGACGGCATCTGTGGGAAACTGCCCGCCGGCGATCCGCAGGCAAGTGCCTGCGCGCGCCTGATCCAGCCGGTCAAGGCATAGATCCGGTGGCACTGCGTGGGCTGTCGGGATGCCTTCCGGCGCTTGTCCCGATACCCACGAGGCCACCGACACCATGCCCCACCTGACGCTCGAATACTCCGCGAACCTCGACGGGTTCGACGGCGCCGCGACCTTGCGCGCGCTCAATGCCGCGCTCGCCGCGTCCGGTCATTTCAACGAGCTCGACATCAAGAGCCGCGCGCTGCGGTTCGATACATTCGCGGTCGGCACGTCGCCGGCGCCGCGCGCGTTCGTCCACGCGACGCTCGCGGTGCTGAGCGGCCGGACGACCGACGTCAAACGTGAATTGTCGGAGCAGGTACTGGCGGAACTGAAGCGGCACGTCGTTGCGCCGCCCGGCACGCACCTGCAGCTGAGCGCGGAAATACTCGAACTGGAACGCGAGTCCTACGCGAAAGCGAGCATCGAGCCGCGCTGAGCGGACGGTGCGGTGCGTGCCGCGCGAGCCGCGAACGCGGCGGTGATGCGCGCACGGCCGGCGGATTCGAAACCGGACTATTGGCCCGTGGAGTACGTGCCGCGATTGCCGTAGCCGGCGCCCGCGGCCCGCGGCGCACCCTGCTGCCGCGCGATCTTCGCTTCGGCCGCCTGAATGCTGGCCGGGTAGAACCAGTCGCTCGGCTGGAAGCCGGCCTTTCTCAGTGCAACCACTTCGGCATGAACTTCGGCGCGCGTGAGCGGCTGGCTGGCTTGCGCCTGCGCGGCGAGGGGTGCGGCGAAGACGGCGGCGACGGCGATGGTGCGGATGAGCGGGTTCATGAGCGGATACCTCCAGGTTTTCGACGGCGCCGATTGCATGCGGTCACCGTTGAAAGCAGTGTAGGCCTCGCCCGACGCGCGAAAAATGCCGCTGCGACCAACGTAGTGTTCTGCTGCGGGTAACAATGCGTGAGCCGGCGAGCGCGCGTGGGCGGCGTGCGGCAGAAAGGGGGGATGGGTGGAGGCGCGGCCGGCCGCATCGACGCGGCCGGCGGGCGGCGGCCCGGAGACGGGCCGCCGCGGGGTGTTACACGAGCCCCGTCGTGTAATACACGGCGATCACGAAGAACACCGCGAGCGTCTTGATGATCGTCACCGCGAAGATGTCGCGATACGACTCGCGGTGCGTGAGGCCCGTGACCGCGAGCAGCGTGATCACCGCGCCGTTGTGCGGCAGCGTGTCCATGCCGCCGCTGGCCATCGCGACCACCCGGTGCAGCACGTCCAGCGGGATATTGGCGGCCTGCGCACCCTTGATGAACAGGTCCGACATCGCGGCGAGCGCGATGCTCATGCCGCCCGACGCCGAGCCCGTGATACCGGCGAGCGAGCTGACCGACACGGCCGCGTTGACGAGCGGGTTCGGGATGCTCTTCAGCGCATCGCTGACGACGAGGAAGCCCGGCAGCGCGGCGATCACGCCGCCGAAGCCGTATTCCGACGCGGTGTTCATCGCGGCGAGCAGCGCACCGGCGACGGCAGCCTTCGAACCGGCCGCGAAGCGCCCGCTCACGCGCTTGAATGCGGTCAGCACGACCAGCACGATGCCGAGCAGCAGCGCGGCCTCGACCGACCAGATCGCGACGACCGTCTTGATCGACGTCGTGACCGGCGCGTGCACGCCGGGCAGCACGTCCGGCGCGACCGTGTACGACGCGGCGCCGTACCACTGCGGAATCAGCTTCGTGAACGCGAAGTTCGACACGCCGACCAGGATCAGCGGCAGGATCGCGAGCGCCGGATGCGGCAGCGACGTGGTCTCGACGCGCTCCGGCTCGTTGACGAGCGACGTGCCGTAGCCTTCACCCTTCGCCATCGCCGAACGGCGGCGCCATTCGAGATACGTGAGGCCGACGACGATGATGAACAGCGAGCCGATCGTGCCGAGCACCGGCGCGGCCCAGGCGGTCGTCTTGAAGAACGTGGTCGGGATGATGTTCTGGATTTGCGGCGTGCCGGGCAGCGAATCCATCGTGAACGAGAACGCGCCGAGCGCGATCGCGCCGGGCATCAGCCGTTTCGGGATGTTGCTCTGGCGATAGAGTTCGGCTGCGAACGGATAGACCGCGAACACCACGACGAACAGCGATACGCCGCCATAGGTGAGCAGCGCGCACACCGCGACGATCACCGCATTCGCACGCGAGCGGCCGATGTAGCGGATCGCCGCATGGACGATCGACTCGGAGAACCCGGAGAGTTCGATCACCTTGCCGAACACTGCGCCGAGCATGAACACCGGGAAATACAGTTTGACGAAGCCGACCATCTTCTCCATGAAGATGCCGGAGAAGACCGGCGCGACGGCGGCGGGTTCGGTCAGGAGCACCGCGCCGAGCGCGGCGATCGGCGCGAACAGGATCACGCTGTAGCCGCGATACGCGGCGAACATCAGGAACGCCAGCGCGGCGAGGACGATCACGAAAGACAAGGGAGTCTCCTAATGGCTTTGGTTGTTGTTCGATCGCGGGACGCGCCGCGGACCGGCTCAGGTTCGTGCAGGTTTCGTGCCATCGGCCGGATTGCACCGCCGGACATGGGTCCGCCGGAGACTGGCGGGCCCGCGCCGGTCGTTGTCTGAGGATTCTACATAAAACGTCTCCATCCGGAGACGAAATGGCCGTTCGGCCAGCCCATGGAATCGGGCAGGGCTTTCCCGGACAACGCATTGCGGCGTGTCTCCAGAGTGAGATAATCCGTCTCGTTCCGGAGACAGCCGGCCCAGAATACACGGAGACGACGACACGATGATGAATGACTGGGCCCGCCTGCCCGTCAACTACGGCGACGTGCTGCGGCGCGCCGCCGAGTCGCTGTTCCGGACCTTCGAGGATTCGAGCGCGGGCACGGTGGTCGTCGATCGCGATGCGCGTGTGGTGTGGATGAACGAGCGGTACGCGGCGCGCTTCGGTTTCGCCGATCCGCAGCAGGCCGTCGGCCTCGACTGCGAGGCCGTGATCCCGAACAGCCTGATGCGCGAGGTCGTGTCGACCGGGCAGCCGATCCTGCTCGACATCATGGAGACGGGCCGCGAGCCGCTCGTCGTCACGCGCCTGCCGCTGAAGAACGAGGCCGGCGAGACGGTCGGCGCGATCGGCTTTGCGCTGTTCGACCAGTTGAAGACGCTTACGCCGATCTTTTCCCGCTACGCCCAGCTTCAGCAGCAGTTGATCGCGACGCAGCGTTCGCTCGCGCAGGCGCGCCGCGCGAAATACACGTTCGCGAGCTTCGTCGGCACGAGCGCCGCGAGCCTCGAAACCAAGCGTCAGGCGCGCCGCGCCGCGCAGGTCGATTCGCCGGTGCTGCTGCTCGGCGAGACGGGCACCGGCAAGGAACTGCTTGCGCATGCGATTCACGCGGCGTCGGCGCGCGCGCTCCAGCCGCTCGTGACCGTCAACGTCGCCGCGATTCCCGACACGCTGCTCGAAACCGAATTCTTCGGCGCGGCACCTGGCGCGTACACGGGCGCCGATCGCAAGGGGCGCATCGGCAAGTTCGAGCTGGCCGATCGCGGCACGCTGTTTCTCGACGAGATCGGCGACATGCCGCTGCCGCTGCAGGGCAAGCTGCTGCGCGTGCTGCAGGACAAGGAATTCGAGCCGGTCGGCTCGAACCGGATCGTGCGCGCCGACGTCCGGATCATCGCGGCCACGAGCGCCGACCTGCCGGCGCTGGTCGCGGCCGGGCGTTTTCGCGCGGATCTCTATTACCGGCTGAACGTGCTGACGATCCACGCGCCGCCGCTGCGCGAGCGCGCGTCCGACATCGCGGCGCTCGTCTACGCGACGCTCGAGGAACTGGCCGCGCAGCACGGGCGCGCCGCCCATTGCGAGCTGACCGACGATGCGCTGCGGATGCTGTGTGCGTATCCGTGGCCGGGCAACGTGCGCGAGTTGCGCAACACGCTCGAACGCGCGCTGATGCTGTCGGACCGGTCGGTGATCGATGCGCGCGCGCTCGCGCCGTTCCTTGGGCCGGTGCGCGTCTCGACGGACGGTGCCGTGCCGGCGCAGCCGCTGGCCGTGGCACCGGTCGAACCGCGCGCGGGCGAGCGGCCTGCTGTGCCGGCCGCTTCGTATGCCGATGCATTGGCGGCGTGGGAGCGCCAGTTCCTGATCGATGCGCTGGCGGCCTGCGACGGGAAGGTGGTGGAAGCGGCCGCGCGCATCGGGATCGGCCGCGCGACGCTGTACAAGAAACTGGCGGCGCTGGGCATCGACCGGTAAGCCAGACGGCCAAGCCGGCGCGCTCGGACGTGAAGCATCGAACAACAGGAGATCACGATGAAACGGATCGGCATCGCAGGGTGGCTGACCATGTGGCTGGCGACCGCCGCGTTCGCGCAGTCCGGCGACACCGATGCACCCGAGGCGCGGCGCAACTGGTACAACGATCCGTTCATCGCGCTGTCGCGGGACGTGGCCGAATGCCCGTTGCCGCTCGGCCCATGGATGACCCGGGCCGAGATGACGGACGACGCGCATTACCGCGCCGAACGCGGCACCACCTGCTGGCTTGCGCATCGCTGCACGAAGCCGAATTCCTATATGTATGACGCACCGATCGCCGATGCCGTGAAGGCGCACTTCGCCGGCTCCGATCGGCTGCATGGCACGAGCCTGTGGATCACCGTGCAGCGACGTTTCATTTACGTCGAAGGATGTGCGGATACGGCGTTCGATCAGCCGGCGTTGCAGCGCGAACTCGAGGCGCTTCCGGACGTCGAGCAGGTGTTCGTTCGCATCACCGACGATCCACGCAAGCGCTTGCCGTACAAGGCGCGCGGGCAACCCGGCCGTACGCCGAACTGACGGCCGAAGGGTCGCGCATGGCATACTCGCGGCATTCAAAAAAAGGTTGACGGGAACCACAATGAAACACATGCTTGCGTCGGTCTGTCGGTGGCCTCGGGCGGCCGTTGTGTTGGCTCTGATTGCAGGGCTCGGCGGGTGTGGCGGCAGCGCGCCGCTGTTCACTTCGGACGGGCGTCCGACTACCCAGGTGCAATGCACCGGTAGCGACTGGAGCAATTGCACCGACAATGCGCGGGCGATCTGCAACGGCGATTTCGAAGTGATTCAGCAATCGAGCGATGACGCCACGCGAAATCTTCTCTTCGCGTGCAAGAAAAAGAGCGGTTATTGATCCCGAGATAACCGGCTGAGGCGGTCACGATCGGGCGAAGTGTTTTTCTGTTGGCTGAGCGTCATCTATTTTTCACGAATAACACTCACGGAGTCCCATCCATATGGCGACCTACAGGCAACTGACCGCGCAGCTCGAACGGCTTCAGCAAAAGATCGACAAGGAACGCGAAAAGGCGATTGCCGATGCGATTGCCGATATCCGCGCGAAAATCGAGGAATACGACATTACGCCGGAAGAACTCGGGTTTCGTCCGGTGGGCGCGGCCGCTGGCGCAGCCAAGCCGAAGCGTGTGTCGCCGCCCAAATATTTGAATCCGAAGACGGGTGAAACCTGGAGTGGCCGCGGGCGCTCGCCGACCTGGCTCGGCAAGAATCGCGAGCGTTTCCTGATCAAGGACTGACTCCCGAAAAACCTCACCTTTCGCGTACTGACTGACGGTGCGAACGGCCATGCGGCCGTCGCACCGTTTTGTTTTTGCGCATTTCCGGCGCGATTCCCGACGGCGTATTGAACTACGACGCCGCGCAATTAACGGATCCCGTTTTGCGAATTCGCTGCGATTCGACGGAATATCGCGGTGAATTCCGGTAAACAGCCGCGCAATTGCGCAGCGCATGCGCATTGGCCTGCGCCATTCTCGTGGTGCACGCATGCTGCGAAATCCGATCACCGTTCGCATGTTGGCGCGTGGCGCCGCGCAATTCCCGAAGAGTCTCACCCTGGCTCCTGTAAATCCTCACCTTTGACGAAGCGGACGCAGCGTCGCGCTGCACGCCTGCACCGTGCGCGCCGAGCGGAGGGGCTCGGCCGGCGCGCGGCGATGGCTTCCGTGCTGGTGTTGCAGGCCCATGATGCGAGCGTTGACGTGGGTCGAACAGTCGGCCGTTCGACATATAGGCAGCCGCATGCGCTTCGCCTATGCTTGGGGTTCGCGTCGATCGGCGTATGGCCTGTCCGTGCCGCATGCCGATCGGGTCGTCTTTCGTTACCGCAGGGAGCCGATGTGACCGTTCGCCATCTCGATGCGTTGTTCCAGCCCAAGTCCGTTGCGGTCGTCGGTGCGTCGTCGCGCGCGGGCAGTATCGGCGCGATGGTGTGGTCGCGCGTGCTCGACGGTGCATTCGAGGGGCCCGTGTGGCCCGTCAATCCGAAGTATCGTGAGCTGCACGGGCATCCGGTCGTTGCCGATGTCGACCGGTTGCCCGCGCCGCCGTCGGTGGCCGTGATTTGCACGCCGCCCGCGACCTGGGCCGGCATCGTGCGCAAGCTCGGCGAGCTTGGCACGCGCGTTGCGGTGATCGTCGGCGAGGCGCGTACCGATGCCGATCGCGCCGCGCTCGATCGCACGCTGAAGGCGGCGAAGCCGTTCGTGCTCCGTATCGTCGGGCCGGGCAGCCTCGGCGTGCTGTCGCCTGCACGGCACGCGCATTTCGGCGCGCCGGCCTATACGGCGCGATCGGGCGGCGTCGCATGGGTGTCGCAATCGAACGCGCTGACGAACGCGGTGCTCGGCTGGGCCGATGCACGGGGCCTCGGCTTTTCGCACGTCGTCGCGCTCGGCGGCGAGTCCGACGTCGATGCGGGCGACGTGCTCGACTATCTCGCGAGCGATCCCGGCACGCGCGCGATCCTGCTCGAACTCGATACCGTGCGCGCCGCGCGCAAGTTCATGTCGGCCGCGCGCGCGGCCGCACGCAACAAGCCGGTGCTCGCATTGCGCACCGGCCGCGCCGATCCCGGCGACGCGCTCTATACGGCGGCGTTCCAGCGCGCGGGGATGGTGCGGGTGGATGCGCTCGACGATCTGCTCGACGAGATCGAGACGCTCGGCGTCGGCCGCGTCACGGCGCGCGGCGCGGCCACGCTCGTGACGAGCGATGCGGGTGTCGCGAAACTCGCGGTCGATGCGGTGGCCGAAGTGCGCGATGTGCTGACCGACTGGTCGCCCGCGGCAACATCTGCGGTGTCGGCGGCGCTGCCGCATCTCGCATCGCCCGCCAATCCGCTGACGCTGGGCGACGATGCGCGCCCCGAGCATTTCGCCGCGGCGGTCAAGGCGCTCGCACCGTTCCCGCAAACGGGCACGCTGTTCGTCGTCCATTCGACTTCCCACAGCGCGCCGGCCGATGCGGTTGCGCATACGCTGATCGAATCACGGCAGTACGCGCATCGCGGCATCCTCGCGTGTTTCTTCGGCGCGGTCGACGCGGCGACGCGCGATGCGCTGCACGCGAACGGCATTCCGGTGCACACCACGCCGCAGCGGCTCGCGCGCGCGTATGCGCGTCTCGTCGACTACAACCTCGGGCGGCAACTGCTGATGCAAACGCCCGAGGGTACGCCGCTGCAGCCGGCCGAGTGCGTGGCATCCGCGCAGGCCGATGCGCGCCGGAGGGTCGAAGCCGGCCAGCATGAACTGACCGGCGAAGCCGCGCTGCGCTGGCTGTCTCATTTTGGCCTGCAGGGCGAGCCTGCCGTCGAGCCGGCCGGAAAGAAAGTCGTCGATGTCACCGTCGACATGTACGACGATTCGAACTTCGGCCCGGTGTTTCGCTATGCCGTGCCGCCCGCGGACGGCGTATCGGCGCCGTTCGTCGTCTATGGCCTGCCGCCGCTGAACACCGTGCTTGCCCGCGCGGTGATGCAGCGCTCGCCGTATGCGCGCAGCACCCCCATCGAGCCGACGCTCGATGCGTTGACGGCGCTGTCGCAGGTCGTCTGCGACGTGCGTGAAGTCGTTGCGATGTCGGTCACGCTGCGCGTGCTGTCCGACCGCGCGCACGTGATCGCGCCGCGCATCACGCTGGCAGCGGGGCGCAGCCGGCTCGCGATCATGCCGTATCCACGCCACCTCGAGCAGACGCTCGAGTGGCGCGGCGAGACGGTGACGATCCGCCCGATCCGTCCGGAAGACGAGGCCGCGCACAACGAACTGCTCGGCGCGATGACGCCGGAAGATCTGCGGATGCGTTTCTTCGGCGCGGTGCGCAGCTTCGATCATTCGCAGGTCGCGCGCATGACGCAGATCGATTACGACCGTGAGATGGCCTTCATCGTGTCGTTCACCGATCTGTCGGGCCGCGACCACACGCTCGCGGTGGTGCGCGCGGTGGCCGATCCCGACAACGAGACGGCGGAGTTCGCGATCGCGGTACGACCCGATCAGAAGGGCAAGGGGCTTGGCCGGCTGCTGATGACCCGCATCATCGATTACGCGCGCTCGCGCGGAACCGCCTGGATGATCGGCGAGGCGCTGCGCGAGAACACGGCGATGATCTCGCTGGCGAAGGCGTGCGGGTTTGCGGTGTCGACGACGGAGGAGCCTGGCGTCGTGGGCTTCAGGATGAAGTTGCAGCCGTAGCGTCTGTCGGCGGCCCGACACGCGGAGACGTTGCATGCGGTGGATGTCTCCGGCCTCCCGGCACGTTCGGCATGTTGCCGGTCAGGAATGCAGAGCATTCGAACCTGCGTCGCGAGCGAAGCAACCGAGAAAGTGTCGGCGCCTGTTCGCAGCGGAAATATCGACGCGCAAATGGCACCGATCCGGCACCGCGAGACGCGTACCGCTTGCCGCGATATACGCTCCGCGCCGCTGTTTCAGACAAGGTGTCGTCACGCATTTACCGCCGCATTCCACCTTCGAAAATTCGAACTTCCCCAAAAGGTGAGACTTTTCGGGAGCTGTCGGTGAGCTTCTCCGGGAAGGTTGGGGTGAGTCGATACGGGAGCGCTTGGTGAGCCGATACAGGAACACTCGGTGAGCCTTCCCGGGAAGGGCCGGTGAGCACCTGCGGGAGCCGCCGGTGAGCCTTTCCGGGGCACATGGGTGAGGATCTGCGGGAAGCGTCGGTGAGGACATCCGGGACGCTTGGGTGAGGGTCTCCAGGAGCCTGGGTGAGCTTATTCGGGAGGGTCAGGTGAGTGCTTGCGGGACGCAAAGGTGAGGCTTTTCGGGAGCGTGCGGATGCACGTCTCCCGCAAGCGTAACGCCGGCCTGGGCCGGCGTTACGCGGGGTGCGGGCACGCATGAACCGTGCCCGTGGCGACATTCAGGCAGCAAGTTTCGACGCTGCGTCGTTCACCTGATCGCGAGAAATCGCGAGTTCCTCGAGGTGCGGATCGGCATAGACGGCGCCGGTTTCGCGCTCGAGGCGGGCGATCGTCAGCGCACAGCGCGCGGTGTCCTTCGGCATTGCGATGAAGCGCTTGACCGATTCGCCGGACGTGAACGCTTCGAACAGCGCGCCGCGCACGTCGTCCGGAAGCGTCTTGGTCCACTGGTACGGCTTGCCGTTGAACGTGATCGACGGCGGCAGCGTGCGCTCCTTCTTGGTCGCCGTGATGAGCCCATAGGTGCGGGCCGCGTCGCCGATCTGTTCGGGCGAGAAGAGTTCGTCGGGCGTGATGTCGAACTGCTCGATGTAGCTCTCGATCGCCTGCATTGCAGCGGTACGATCGTCGCGCTTCTTCTGCGCGCGCGCGACGATATCGCGCAGCTCGTCCGCCTCTTCGGGCGTGATCGTGAAGCTTGCCTGCTTCTGCTGAAGTTCGGAGAAACGCTGGAATTCTTGATCGTTCAGAAGTTTGGCCATGACATCCATCGGACACGACGGCCGCGACAACCGGCCGCCGTAGTTTTTGAGAGGGCCGCTATTTTAGCGTAGCGCCGTGGGCGCACGATATGGCACCGTGCATCGCGCTCCGCAGAGGGGTTGCGCGCGACCGGGGGCAACGCGATAGCGCCGCCGCCGGTGCGCTCCGCCGCGCCTGCGCGTCAGCAGGTCTCGTCGCGGCACATCGACAGATGGGCGGCCGTCTCGCGCACCCCTTCGACGACCGTGTCGACGGACGGCGCCATGTGCGCATCGATCCGGCGCATGTACGGGCAGGTCAGCACCGCGATCGCATGGCCGGACGGCCCGAGGATCGGTGCGGTCAGGTCGGTCACGCCGTACGCCTGACGGCTGTCCTCGCGCAGGTAGCCGTCCTGCCGGATGGACTGGCACGCATACGCGAGTTCCTGCTCGTTCAATGGCGCTTCGCCCTTGACCTTGCGGTGCTCGGCGAGCATGTGCGCGCGCTGCTCGGCACCCTGGAACGCCAGCATCACGCGCCCCGATGCCGTATCGACGAGCCCGACACGCGAGCCGAGCCGGACCGACACGCCCCACGGGCCGGGCCCGTCGACCTGCGCGATCACGAGCAGGTTGCCGCGATCGTAGACGGACAGGTGGCACGATTGCTCGGCGGAATCCGCGAAACGCTGCATCGGCGGCAAGGCCTCGGCGATCAGCCGGCTCATCGGCGGATGGCGGTGCGCGAGCGAGAACAGCTTGAGGCTGAGCGTGTAGCGGTCGCCGCCGGTCGAGCGCATCACGTAGCGGCGCGCGACGAGGCGTTCGAGCATCCGGTAGATCTCGCTCGCGTTGCGGCCGAGTTCCTTCGTGATTTCGGTGCGGGTGAGGCCTTCTTTCTGCTCCGACAGGAGTTCGAGAATGTCGAGACCCTTGTCGAGCGCGGGTGCGCGATAGCGGTCGATTGCGCCCATCGATTCCCGTGCGTCGCAGCCGGGAAGCAGGTCGTTGGTTGTTTGCATTGTCGGTGTGAAGTTGGGGGATTACTTTCGATCGATTGGCGACGCACGCTGACCGATTCTGCAACACGCTTGTGTCGAGCCCGCGTGTGGCGACGAACGCCATCCGTTTGAGCTTAACAACAAACATTTAGTGTGCAATGCAGCGTCTTTTTACCGATCGTTACCGGATAAGAACGGATCGATTCCTGTTCGGGATGACAGGGAAGCCCCGAATACCCGGTATTCATGACAGGTGGCACCGGTTCAAGGTATCCGAAAGGAAATCGGGCGGTGGCGCTGCCCGCGATGCTGCGCCGCAGCGCCGGCGGGCGCACCAATAGTCGGTATCCGTCGCGCGTCATTTCACGGCGCGCGGCCGATGGTACAAAGGCTGGCGGGCCAGCGACGGTGCGGCCGCGTGTGAAGCCGGCCGGTACGGGCCGGACCATGTCGCGGGTGCCGGGCCGTCGTCGCCGATGCGCAGACCGGCGGCCGCCCGTTCGATGCGCGCCATACTTCCGTGCGGCGCCGCGATCGCTGCGCCCGCGCGACCCTCGCGCGTCGACGGCATGCCGGATGCGGCGTCGACGCGCGCAATCGACGATCGACAATCAGTCCGGCGCGCGGCCGCGAATGGCCGCGTCGGCCGGAATCCTGTCCCATTCGACAACAGAGGTTGACCACGATGAAACTGCTTCGCTATGGCCCGTCCGGCCAGGAAAAGCCCGGGATGCTCGACGCGGACGGCCGGATTCGCGACCTGTCCGCGCAGGTGCAGGATCTGTCCGGCGATGTGCTGTCCGACGCAGGTCTCGCGCGGCTGCGCGCGATCGATCCGGCCACGTTGCCGCTGGTGTCGGGCGAGCCGCGCATCGGCGCGTGCGTCGGGCAGGTCGGCAAGTTCATCGGCATCGGCCTGAACTACGCCGATCACGCGGCCGAAGCCGGCATGCCGGTGCCGAAGGAGCCGGTCGTGTTCGGCAAGTGGACGAGCTCGATCTGCGGCCCGAACGACGGCATCGATATCCCGAAGGGCTCGGTCAAGACCGACTGGGAAGTCGAGCTGGGCGTCGTGATCGGTGCGACCTGCAAGGACGTCGACGAAGCGCGCGCGCTCGATTACGTCGCGGGCTACTGCGTCGTCAACGACGTGTCCGAGCGCGAATGGCAGATCGAACGCGGCGGCCAGTGGGACAAGGGCAAGGGCTTCGACACGTTCGGCCCGATCGGTCCGTGGCTCGTCACGCGCGACGAGGTGCCCGATCCGCAGCGTCTCGACCTGTGGCTCGAAATCGACGGACACCGCTATCAGAACGGCAACACGCGTACGATGGTGTTCACCGTCGCGCAGCTGATCGCCTATCTGTCGCGCTGCATGACGTTGCAGCCGGGCGATGTGATCACGACCGGCACGCCGCCGGGCGTCGGCATGGGCATCAAGCCGTCGCCGGTATTCCTGAAGGCCGGCCAGACGGTGCGCCTCGGTGTCGAAGGACTCGGCGAGCAACTGCAGCACACGCGCGACGCGCGATAGCCACGCACCTGGCGATTCCGTCGAACGACCGCCGCCGGCAGTTCGATAGCAAGGGCCCGATTCCGCATGGCGCGGAATCGGGCCCTTGTCTTGGGTGACGCGAGCGCGATTACACGACCTTGTCGAGTTCGCAATGCGCTTCCAGCCGATATCCGTCGGGATCGACGACGAACGCCGCGTAGTAGCCCGGCCCGTAGTGGTCGCGCTTGCCGGGCCCGCCGTTGTCCTGGCCGCCGTGCTCGAGTGCGGCGCGGTAGAACGCGTCGACTTCGACGGGCGAAGCGGCCTTGAACGACAGGTGCATCCCCGAGTCGGGATCAGGGGCGACAGGGCGAGGTGCATATTGCAGCCACAACTGCGGCTCGGTTGCGCCGTACCCGATGGATTCGTCGTCGGTATGCAGCCTTTTGTAGCCGAGCGCGCCGAGCGTGCTGTCGTAGAAGGCTCGGCTGCGGCCGACGTGTGCAACGCCGAACGAAAGGTGATCGATCATGTGTGGCTCCTTGGACTGAAGAGGGGATGTCAGCGCGGCAAACCTGCTTATAACCACCATGCCAGCCGCTTGTAGCGGAGTGTGCCGAGTGTGCTGTCGTAGAACGCGCGGCCGCGGTTGTTGTGGATAACGCCGGACAAAAGACGATCGATCATCTGTGGCTCCTTGAACTGAGGCGGGTGTCAGTGCAGCAAACCTTTTATAACTACCATGCTGGTTATGTTAGGAAGCGCTCGCGGGCTTGTCAACCGGCATGGTGGTTAGATACGATCCGGGCATGAGCGATACGCAACCTTCCGTCACGATGGACTGCCTGATTCCGGCGCCCCCCGAAACCCTGAGCATCGATTTCGCGAACACGCTGTACTGGCGCGGCAGCGATCCGCCGACGGAAACCTTCGGCACGATGGACGACCTGCTGGCGTGGTGTCGCGACCAGGCAGGCGTGCCGGCCGGCCTTACGCAAGCGTGTCGCGCGCACGGCGAAGAAGAAGGGGAGCCGGCGATGCTCGCGCACGCGCTCGCGTTGCGCGAGGCGCTGTATCGGCTCTTTCTTGCGCAGGCCGAACAGCGCGAGCCGCAGGTGGACGATCTCGCACTGCTCGGCGGCTTCCTGGCGGAAGCGGCGCCGCGTGTCGCGCTGGCACGCGTCGATGGCGGTTATGCGTGGCGGATCGGGGAAGGGGGTGCGACGCTGGCCGGGCTGCTGAGCCCGGTATTGTGGTCGGCGATCGACCTGCTCGGCGGCGCGCGGCTCGCAAAGGTCAAGCGTTGCGCGAACGATGCCTGCCAGTGGCTGTTCATCGACGACAGCAAGAACGGCAGCCGCCGCTGGTGCTCGATGTCGTCGTGCGGCAATCGCGCGAAGGCATACCGCCACTATCACAAGGCCGACTGACGGTCGGCCCGGTCATTGCGCGGCAGCCGCCATATTCATTTCACCGACAACTTCCGCCACAGCGTCGTCTTGCTGATGCCGAGCATCGCGCACGCGCGGTCGCGGTCGCCGCCGCATACGTCGAGCACCGCGCGGATCTCGTCGGCTTCCGCGCGACGGCGGCGCGCGTGCAGTGTCTGCGCGTCGTCGCTGTCGGCCGCGTCGGGTGGTGCCGCGAACAGCTCGGGTGCGATCGCCTGCAGCGCGTCGGGATCGAGCGCGCCGCACGCGGCGGCCGGATCGCTTTCATCGGCTGCCTCGGCCAGCTCCACCGCGATCCGCTCGATCACGTTCTGCAGTTCGCGCACGTTGCCGGGCCACCGGTAGCGTGCGAGCGCAGCCTGCGTTACGCCGAGCACGCGCGCGGCATCGTCGGAGTCGCGCAGGCGTTCGGCGAGGCGCGGTTCGCGTCGTGCGGCCTGCACGAGCAGCGTGGCCGCGAGTGCGGGGATGTCGGCGGCGCGCTCGCGCAGCGGCGGCAGGCCGACATTCAGGATGTTGAGCCGGTAATAGAGATCCGCGCGGAACGTGCCGGCCTCGACGGCCACGAGCAGCGGACGGTGCGTCGCGGCGATCACGCGCACGTCGATGCGGATCGGCTCGGTCGAGCCGAGGCGGATCACCTCGCGCTCCTGCAGCACGCGCAGCAGCCGGCTCTGCAGCGACGGCGGCATCTCGCCGATCTCGTCGAGAAACAGCGTGCCGCGGTGGGCGGCTTCGAACAGGCCGGTCTTGCCGCCGCGCCGCGCACCGGTGAACGCGCCTTCCTCATAGCCGAACAGCTCGCTCTCGAGCAGCGCCTCCGGAAACGCGCCGCAATTGACCGCGACGAACGGGTAGCTGCGCCGCGCGGACAGCGCGTGCAGGCTTTGCGCGATCATTTCCTTGCCGGTGCCGCTTTCGCCGAGCACGAGCACGGTCGCATCGGATTTCGCGTAGCGGCGCACGAGCTCGCGCACACGCGCCATCGGTACGGATGCACCCACCACGTCGTCGAGCGCGTAGCGCGCGGCGAATTGCTGCGTGGTGGGCTGCGAGCGCAATGCGCGGTCGAGCCGTTCGACCGCGCGCGATTCCTGGAACGTCAGCACGCTGCCCGACGTGACGCCGCGATCGACGAGCGGCCCGCGATGCACGACGTAGCGTACGCCGCGCACGGTCGCGAGCGCGTCGCCGTCCTCGCCGCGCAGCGTGCGCAGCTCGGGCCGCAGGTCGACCAGCGCGCGGCCGACGGCCGCCGCGGGTTCGACCCCGAGCGCCGACGCAAGCCGTTCGTTGATCGCTTCCACGCGGCCGTGTGCGTCGAGCGCGACCACGCCGTCGCGCAGGTGCTGGAGCAGGTTGTCGAGCCGCTGGCGGCGGAACGCCTCGGCATGCGTCGCATACGCGACTTCGAGCGCCGTCTCGACGGCCTTGCGCACCGACGCGTGCGAATACAGGAACACCGCGCCCATGCCGGCGCTGGCCGCGAGGTCGGTGACGAGGCCGGGGCCGACGATCGTCTCTATGCCGCGGTCGTGCAGGTCGTGCACGCAGGCTTCCGCTTCCTGCGCGGACTGATATGACGCAAACTGCACGTCGAGGCCGTATGCGGCGACGAAGCGGCGCACTTCGGGCGGCGTTTCCCCGGCGCTGACGAGCGCGATCCGCGACGCGTCGCGCCGGGCGCGCGCGAGCGCCTGCATCACGTCGAAACCGGTCGGCGACACGACCACCACCGGCACCTGCGCACGCGTCTTCAGGAAGCCGCCGTTCGAGCCGGCCGCGACGATCACGTCGGGCCGCGCGGTGCCGGCCTCGGCGATCGCGCTGAGCGCATCCTCATAGGCGCGCGTCACGATGCGCACGTCGGCGCGTTCGTCGAATTCGCCGGCGATCTCGCGAAACAGGTCGCGCAGGCGGCTGATGCCCATCGCCCAGATGCGCGGGCGCGCCGCGCGATCGGCCGGGCCGACGGGCTTGGTCGAGGAGAGGTCCATGGCGGTCGATTATGCGCGCGCGATTTCATTTTTGAAACATGAAATTGCTGAATTGAAATCGCCGGGCACGTCGACGCCCGTGCCGGATGCTTAAGAATCAGTGGGTTAGCGACGTGGCGCGAGCTGGCCCGGTCCTTGCTGTTAATGGTCGTTCCTTCAGGAGGCCGTTCATGAGCAATACGCATCTTCAGAGCGCCGGCGCGAAATTCCGCGCGGCAGTCGCGGCGGAGCAGCCGCTGCAGGTGGTCGGCGCGATCACCGCCTACGCAGCCAAGATGGCGCAGGCCGTCGGCTTCAAGGCCGTGTACCTGTCGGGTGGCGGCGTCGCCGCGAACTCGCTCGGGATCCCCGACCTCGGCATCAGCACGATGGAAGACGTGCTGATCGACGCGAACCGGATCACCAACGCGACCGACCTGCCGCTGCTGGTCGACATCGATACCGGCTGGGGCGGTGCGTTCAACATCGGGCGCACCGTGCGCTCGTTCATCAAGGCCGGCGTCGCGGCCGTGCACCTGGAAGACCAGGTCGGCCAGAAGCGTTGCGGCCACCGTCCGGGCAAGGAAGTCGTGCCGATCGAGGAAATGGTCGATCGCGTCAAGGCAGCGGTCGATGCGCGCACCGACGACCAGTTCGTGATCATGGCACGCACCGACGCCGCCGCCGCCGAAGGGATCGACTCGGCGATCGAGCGCGCGGTGGCCTACGTCGAAGCCGGCGCGGACATGATTTTCCCGGAAGCGATGAAGACGCTCGACGACTACCGCCGCTTCAAGGCCGCCGTGAAGGTGCCGATCCTCGCGAACCTGACCGAATTCGGCTCGACGCCGCTGTTCACGGTCGACGAGCTGCGCGAGGCGAACGTCGATATCGCGCTGTACTGCTGCGGCGCGTATCGCGCGATGAACAAGGCCGCGCTGAACTTCTACGAGACGGTGCGCCGCGACGGTACGCAGAAGGAAGCCGTGCAGACGATGCAGACGCGTGCCGAGCTGTACGACTTCCTCGGTTATCACGAATACGAGCGCAAGCTCGACGAGCTGTTCGCGCAGGGCAAGAAGTAACGCGCCCGCGCGCCGGGACACGATTCCGGACCGCGAAGCATGGGGCCGGACCAGGCACTGAAGCGCCGAGTCCGGCCGACCGCGAAGCATGGGGCCGCACTAGGCGCTGAAGCGCCAAGTCCGGCCGACCGCGAAGCATGGGGCCGGACTAGGCGCTAAAGCGCCAAGTCCGGCCGACAGCCCATACCCCAGATACACATTGGAGAGCAGAAACATGAGCGAGACGAAAGACGCAGCAGCACCGGCCGCCGCAGGCGCATTCAAGCCGAAGAAGTCGGTGGCGCTGTCTGGCGTGACGGCCGGCAACACGGCGCTGTGCACGGTCGGCAAGACCGGCAACGACCTGCACTATCGCGGCTACGACATTCTCGACGTCGCCGAATCGTGCGAATTCGAGGAAATCGCCCACCTGCTCGTGCACGGCACGCTGCCGAACCTGACCGAACTGGCCGCGTACAAGACGAAGCTGCGCGCGCTGCGCGGCCTGCCGAACGCGCTGAAGGCGGCGCTCGAGCAGATCCCGGCGTCCGCGCACCCGATGGACGTGATGCGCACGGGCGTGTCGGTGCTCGGCACCGTGCTGCCGGAGAAGGACGACCACAACCTGCCGGGCGCGCGCGACATCGCCGACCGCCTGATGGCATCGCTCGGCTCGATGCTGCTGTACTGGTATCACTTCTCGCACAATGGCAAGCGCATCGAGACGGAAACCGACGACGATTCGATCGGCGGCCACTTCCTGCACCTGCTGCACGGCAAGACGCCGTCGAAGTCGTGGGTCGAGGCGATGCACACGTCGCTGATCCTGTACGCGGAGCACGAATTCAACGCGTCGACGTTCACCGGCCGCGTGATCGCGGGCACGGGCTCGGACATCTACTCGGCGATCACCGGCGCGATCGGCGCGCTGCGTGGCCCGAAGCATGGCGGCGCGAACGAAGTCGCGTACGAGATCCAGAGCCGCTACAGCTCGCCGGACGATGCCGAAGCCGACATCCGCCGCCGCGTCGAGAACAAGGAAGTCGTGATCGGTTTCGGCCACCCGGTCTACACGATCTCCGATCCGCGCAACAAGGTGATCAAGGGCGTCGCGCACAAGCTGTCGAAGGAAGCGGGCGACCTGAAGCTGTACAACATCGCCGAGCGCCTCGAATCGGTGATGTGGGAAGCGAAGAAGATGTTCCCGAACCTCGACTGGTTCAGCGCGGTGTCGTATCACATGATGGGCGTGCCGACCGCGATGTTCACGCCGCTGTTCGTGATCTCGCGCACGTCCGGCTGGAGCGCGCACATCATCGAGCAGCGCATCGACAACAAGATCATCCGCCCGAGCGCGAACTACACCGGTCCGGAAGACCTGCAGTTCGTGCCGATCGAAAAGCGCTGACATGCCCACCGCGCACACCGGCCTCCCGCGTGACGGGGGCCGGCGTGCGCCGGACGCCATACCCGAGTTCCCCACACCATGAATACCGCCAACCGCAAACCCCTGCCCGGCACGTCGCTGGACTATTTCGACGCGCGTGCCGCGGTCGAAGCGATCGCGCCCGGCGCCTACGACACGCTGCCGTACACGTCGCGCGTGCTCGCCGAAAACCTCGTGCGCCGCTGCGATCCGGCGATCCTTGCCGATTCGCTGAAGCAGATCATCGAGCGCAAGCGCGAACGTGATTTCCCGTGGTTCCCGGCGCGCGTCGTGTGCCACGACATCCTCGGGCAGACGGCGCTCGTCGATCTCGCCGGCCTGCGCGACGCGATCGCCGACGGCGGTGGCGACCCGGCCAAGGTGAACCCGGTCGTGCCCGTGCAGCTGATCGTCGACCACTCGCTCGCGGTCGAATGCGGCGGCTTCGATCCGGACGCGTTCGCGAAGAACCGCGCGATCGAGGATCGCCGCAACGAGGATCGCTTCCACTTCATCGAGTGGACCAAGAAGGCGTTCGAGAACGTCGACGTGATCCCGCCGGGCAACGGCATCATGCACCAGATCAACCTCGAGAAGATGTCGCCGGTGATCCAGGCGCAAGACGGCGTCGCGTATCCGGACACCTGCGTCGGCACCGACAGCCACACGCCGCACGTCGACGCGCTCGGCGTGATCGCGATCGGCGTCGGCGGCCTCGAAGCCGAGAACGTGATGCTCGGCCGCGCTTCGTGGATGCGCCTGCCCGACATCGTCGGCGTCGAGCTGACCGGCAAGCGCCAGCCCGGCATCACCGCGACCGACGTCGTGCTCGCGCTGACCGAATTCCTGCGCAAGGAAAAGGTGGTCGGCGCGTACCTGGAATTCCGCGGTGAAGGCGCGGCGAGCCTCACGCTCGGCGATCGCGCAACGATCTCGAACATGGCGCCAGAATATGGCGCAACGGCCGCGATGTTCTTCATCGACGGCCAGACGACCGACTACCTGCGCCTCACCGGCCGCAGCGACGAGCAGGTGAAGCTCGTCGAGACCTACGCGAAGGCGGCCGGCCTGTGGGCCGATACGCTCGCCAACGCGCAATACGAGCGCACGCTGACGTTCGACCTGTCGAGCGTCGTGCGCAACATGGCCGGCCCGTCGAACCCGCACAAGCGGCTGCCGACGTCCGATCTCGCCGCGCGCGGGATCGCCGGCCAGTGGGAAGAGAAGGCGGGCGAGATGCCCGACGGCGCGGTGATCATCGCCGCGATCACGAGCTGCACGAACACCAGCAACCCGCGCAACGTGATCGCGGCGGCCTTGCTCGCCCGCAACGCGAATGCGCGCGGCCTCACGCGCAAGCCGTGGGTGAAGAGCTCGCTCGCGCCCGGCTCGAAGGCGGTCGAGCTGTACCTGGAAGAAGCGAACCTGCTGCCCGAACTCGAGAAACTCGGCTTCGGCATCGTCGCGTTCGCATGCACGACCTGCAACGGGATGTCGGGCGCGCTCGACCCGAAGATCCAGCAGGAGATCGTCGATCGCGACCTGTACGCGACGGCCGTGCTGTCCGGCAACCGCAACTTCGACGGCCGTATCCACCCGTATGCGAAGCAGGCGTTCCTCGCATCGCCGCCGCTGGTGGTCGCGTATGCGATCGCCGGCACGATCCGCTTCGACATCGAGAAGGACGTGCTCGGCCACGACCAGGACGGCCAGCCCGTCATGCTGAAGGACATCTGGCCGACCGACGAGGAGATCGATGCGATCGTCGCGTCGAGCGTGAAGCCCGAGCAGTTCCGCAAGGTCTACGAACCGATGTTCGCGCGCAGCGCCGATGCGGGCGAGCGCGCGGCACCGTTGTATGAATGGCGCGCACAGAGCACGTACATCCGCCGTCCGCCGTACTGGGAAGGCGCACTGGCCGGCGAGCGCACGCTGCGGGGGATGCGCCCGCTCGCGGTGCTCGGCGACAACATCACGACCGATCACCTGTCGCCGTCGAACGCGATCCTGCTGGACAGCGCGGCCGGCGAATACCTCGCGAAGATGGGCCTGCCGGAAGAGGACTTCAACTCGTACGCGACGCACCGGGGCGATCACCTGACCGCGCAGCGCGCGACCTTCGCGAACCCGACGCTGATCAACGAGATGGCGATCGTCGACGGCGCGGTGAAGAAGGGCTCGCTCGCGCGCGTCGAGCCGGACGGCAAGGTCATGCGGATGTGGGAGGCGATCGAGACGTACATGAATCGCAAGCAGCCGCTGATCGTGATCGCCGGCGCCGACTACGGCCAGGGCTCGTCGCGCGACTGGGCGGCGAAGGGCGTACGGCTCGCGGGCGTCGAGGCGATCGCCGCCGAAGGCTTCGAGCGGATCCACCGCACGAACCTGATCGGGATGGGCGTGCTTCCGCTCGAGTTCAAGCCGGGCACGAACCGGACGACGCTCGGCATCGACGGCACCGAGACCTTCGACGTGATCGGCGAGCGCACGCCGCGCGCCGACCTGACGCTCGTGATTCATCGCAAGAACGGCGAGCGCGTCGAGGTGCCGATGACGTGCCGGCTCGATACGGCCGAGGAAGTGTCGATCTACGAGGCGGGCGGCGTGCTGCAGCGCTTCGCGCAGGACTTCCTCGAATCGTCGCAGGCGGCTTGATCGCGTCACACAGGGATAACGCACACATGGCTCACACTCCTCAAATCAGGATTCCCGCGACCTACATGCGCGGCGGCACCAGCAAGGGCGTGTTCTTCCGGCTGCAGGACCTGCCGGACGCCGCGCAGGCGCCGGGCGCCGCGCGCGACGCGCTGCTGCTGCGCGTGATCGGCAGCCCCGATCCGTACGGCAAGCAGATCGACGGGATGGGCGGCGCGACGTCGTCCACCAGCAAGACGGTGATCGTGTCGAAGAGCGCGCGGCCCGGCCACGACGTTGACTACCTGTTCGGTCAGGTGTCGATCGACAAGGCGTTCGTCGACTGGACCGGCAACTGCGGCAACCTGTCGGCGGCGGTCGGCCCGTTCGCGATCGGCGGCGGGCTCGTCGATCCTTCGCGCGTGCCGCGCGACGGCGTCGCGACCGTGCGGATCTGGCAGGCGAACATCGGCAAGACGATCGTCGCGCATGTGCCGGTGACGAATGGCGCGGTGCAGGAGACGGGCGATTTCGAGCTGGACGGCGTCACGTTCCCGGCGGCCGAAGTGCAGCTCGAGTTCATGGACCCGGCCGCCGAGGAAGAAGGGGCGGGCGGGTCGATGTTCCCGACCGGCAACCTGATCGACGATCTCGCGGTGCCGGGCGTCGGCACGCTGAAGGCGACGATGATCAACGCGGGCATTCCGACGATCTTCGTCGAGGCGGAAGCGATCGGCTATACGGGCACCGAGCTGCAGGACGCGATCAACGGCGATGCGAAGGCGCTCGAGAAGTTCGAGACGATTCGCGCGCACGGCGCGCTGCGCATGGGCCTGATCGACACGCTCGATGAAATCGCGACGCGTCAGCACACGCCGAAGATCGCGTTCGTCGCGAAGCCGGCCGACTACGTCGCATCGAGCGGCAAGCGCGTGAACGCGGGTGACGTCGACCTGCTGGTGCGCGCGATGTCGATGGGCAAGCTGCACCACGCGATGATGGGCACGGCGGCGGTCGCGATCGGCACGGCCGCGGCGATCCCCGGCACGCTCGTCAACCTGGCGGCGGGCGGCGGCGAACGCAACGCGGTGCGCTTCGGGCATCCGTCGGGCACGCTGCGCGTCGGCGCGGAAGCGCAGCTCGAGAACGGCGAGTGGACCGTCACCAAGGCGATCATGAGCCGCAGTGCGCGCGTGCTGATGGAAGGCTGGGTGAGGGTGCCGGGCGACGCGTTCTGAGCGTGGCCGGTTCCGGCAAGGCAGCCGGAATGCGCGCGGCTCACCCCGATCCCTGCGAAGCGGCCCCCGCGACGCAGGGATTTTTCATTTGACGCGTTGACGCCCGCGTGACGGGCGCGATCCGATGCGAGGCGTATGGCATCGGAGACCGTCGCGATACGCGACACAGACAGGAGAATCGTATGCCGCTCGATGCGCCGCTTTCCGGCATCCATATCGTCGAATTCGAAGGTCTCGGCCCCGGCCCGCTCGCGGGCTGGATGCTCGCCGGGATGGGCGCGCGGATCACGCTGATCGCGCGCCCGTCCGGCCGCACGAGCGCGCCGGACGCGTTGCAGGCCCGCGACGGCGACCTGCTGCGCGAAGGCAAGACGATCGTCGAACTCGACCTGAAGTCGCCGGCCGGCCGCGACGCCGCGCTCGACCTGATCGCGCAGGCCGATGCGCTGATCGAGGGGCTGCGGCCCGGCGTGATGGAGCGGCTCGGCCTCGGGCCCGACGATTGCGCACGCCGCAAGCCGACGCTCGTGTACGGGCGGATGACCGGCTGGGGCCAGCACGGCCCGCTCGCGGCGGCGGCCGGACACGACCTGAACTACGTCGCGCTGACGGGGCTGCTGTCGTTGTCCGCGCCGCGCGACGGGCGGCCGGGGTTGCCGCCGACCGTCGTCGGCGATGCGGGCGGCGCGCTTGGGCTCGCGTTCGGGATCGTCTGCGCGCTGTTCGACGTGCGCGGCGGCGGCCCGGGGCGCGTGGTCGACGGCGCGATCGTCGACATCGTGTCGATGCTCGGTTCGCTGGCGCTGTGGGCGCGCGCGAACGGGCAACTCGACGGCGCGCAGCCGAGCCTCTTTCACGATGCGCCGTTCTACGACGTGTATCGCTGCGCGGATGGCGAATGCGTGACGATCGGTGCGCTCGAGCCGCCGTTCTATGCGCTGCTGGTCGAACGGCTCGGGCTGACCGACGTCGATCCGGCGTCGCAGTACGACCGTACGCGCTGGCCCGCGCTGAAGGCGCGTTTCGCAGAGATATTTGCGCAGCAGTCGTCCGCGCACTGGCGCGCGCTGCTCGAAGGCACCGACGCGTGTTTCGCGCCGGTGCTGAGCGTGGCCGATGCGGCCGTGCATCCGCACAACGCGGCGCGCGGGATCTATCGGACGGATGAGAACGGCAACGTGCGGGTGCGCGTGGCGCCGCGGTTTTTGCCGCTGACGGGGGACGGGGCGGGTTAGCGCGAAACCGGCTGCCGGCCGCTCACGCCGTTTCCTCCGGCGCATCCGGCATCTTGCCGTCGCCGACGCGGTTGATCGTGCCCTGCGCGATCGCGACGAGCCGCTCGTGGTCGCCGTCGATGACGAACACATGACACTGGCAGGTCGCCTGGTGCCGCCCCGCGTAGACGAGCTTCGCGCGGGCGACGAGCGTGCCGTTCACGGCCGGCCGCAGGTAATTGATCTTGTATTCGGCGGTGATCACGCGCGGGCCGAGCACGAGCGCGCCGGCGAACGTCAGCGCGTTGTCCGCGAGGTAGCTGATGACGCCGCCGTGCACGAAACCGTGCTGCTGCCGCAGTTCCTCACGCACGGGCAGGCACAGCGACACTTCGTTGTCGCCGATATGCATCAGCTCCGTGCCCAGCAGCATGCTGAACGGTTGCGCGCGCAATGCGCCGCGCGCGTGGTCCGTGATGTCGGTCATCGACTTTCCTCGAAATGAGTGCCCGCTTGCGCTGAACTCTAGGAAGGGGGATGCCGATAAGCAAGGAAATTCGTCCACATTTCGCGCAATTTCCAGCGTGATGCGACGCGATTATTGCGTCGAATGCCGTAGATTTCCCTGTTTGCGGGGGATTCCGCTGGAATGCGCGGACAACGTGAATTTCGTTGCCGTCCGCACCTAAAGTCCGACGAAGAAATGCCGCTAATGCCGGGGCATTGCCTCATCGTCCGCTTTCCAGGAATCTCCCCCATGTTCGGAAAAATCAAGCTCGCGTCGGGTCTGCTCGGCGTGTTGACCGTGTTTTGCGTCTTCCTGTTCGCGATCGAGGCGCTCGGCTTCTGGGCGCTCAAGTCGACGCGCAGCGGCGTAGACGATCTGTCGAACGTCGCGATCACGCAGGTCGAGGCGGCCAGCCAGGCGACCCAGCAGCTGCTCGACGCGCGCATCAACCTGTCACGCGCCGGCACGCGGATGGTGCGCGGCGGCCCGAAGCCGGAAGACATCATCCGCCATGCCGGCGCGTCGCTCGCGGAAGCGGACAAGGCGTTCGCCGCGCTGACGGCCGCGCAGCCGGTCGACGATGCCAACCGCGCGCGCGTCGCGGCGCTTACCGAGCGCTATCGCGCGCTGCGCGGCGCGCTCGGCGAACTCGTGCAGTTCCTCGACGCCGACAACATCCAGGCTTTCCTCGACCAGCCGACGCAGAGCATCCAGGACGCCTATATCGCCGAGTTGCGCCGCTTCACCGACTACGGCGGCGCATCGAGCCGCACGGCGCTCGACACCATCGACGGCGGCATGCTCTGGTTCAAGTCGGTCGGCATCGTGCTGCTGGTGGCGATGCTCGTGGCGAGCGCGGCGATCTACGCGGCCGCGCGGCGCGCGGTCGTCGCGCCGCTGGAAGAAGCCGGCCGCCATTTCGAGCGGATCGCGCAGGGCCGGCTCGATGAGGTCGTGCGGGCAGGGGGCGTGTTCGAGATCGACCGGATGCTGCGCGGCCTCGCCACGATGCAGACGAGCATCGCGGGCACCGTGCGAACGGTGCGCCAGGCGTCCGACGCGATCCACCTCGGCGCGGGCGAGATCGCGGGCGGCAACGCCGACCTGTCGGCGCGCACCGGCACGCAGGCCGCGTCGCTCGAGGAAACGGCCGCGAGCATGGAGGAGCTGACGGCGACCGTCCGGCAGAACACCGACAGCGCGCGTGCGGCGAGCGCGCTGGCCGACGCGGCGCTCGAGGCGACGAGCCACGGCGGCGGCGTGGTCGACAGCGTGATCGACCGGATGCGCGGCATCGCGCAGAGCTCGGGGCGGATCGCGGAGATCATCTCCGTGATCGACGGCATCGCGTTCCAGACCAACATCCTTGCGCTGAACGCGGCCGTGGAAGCCGCCCGTGCAGGCGAACAGGGGCGCGGCTTCGCGGTCGTCGCGGGTGAGGTGCGCTCGCTCGCGCAGCGCAGCGCGCAATCGGCGAAGGAGATCAAGGCGCTGATCGAGGATTCGGTCGCGCAGATCAACGGCGGCGCGGAGCTCGTCGAGCGCGCCGGCGATGCGATGCGGACGGTGTCGGCGTCGATCACGCGCGTCGTGCAGACGATGTCCGAGATCACGGCGGCGTCGGTCGAGCAGAGTGTCGGGATCGAGCAGGTGAACCAGGCCGTCACGCAGATGGATCAGCTCACGCAGCAGAACGCGGCGCTGGTGGAGGAGGTCGCAGCGGCGGCCGCGTCGCTGAACGACCAGACCGCGCACCTGATGCAGGCGGTGTCGGTGTTCGAACTGGGCGACGGCCGCGCCGCACGCGGCGAGCGCGCGGCGCCGTCGTTCGACGACGCGGGTTACGCGCCGGCCGGCAGCGCCGCGTAGGCGGTCTCGAGGTGGTAGGGCGTCGTCGACGGCATGTCGGCGCGCGCCACCTGCCCGTCCGCCGTCTTGCACTCGAACCAGCCGCGCGGATGCAGGAAGCGCGCGGCGAAGCGTTCGATCTGCCGCGCGAGCGGCGCGGAGGCCGGCGTGCCGCCGTGCGTCGCGAGCGCGCGCAGGTACTCGGTCTGCGCCCAGATCCGCTGCGTGCCGTCGATGCACGCGCCTTGCGCGTCGAGCGCCGCGCAGACGCCGCCCGTCTGCGGATCGACGCCGTATTGCTCCGCGAACACGAATGCGCGCGCCAGCGCGCCGGGGAGCCCGGTCTGCGCGAGCCGCGCGCCGGCCGCATCGACCAGATAGAACCACTCGAACTGATGGCCGGGCTCGAACCGGTTGTCGGCCGCGCCGAGCGGCAGCTCCGCCACGCAGCCGGTTGCCACATCGACGAACGTGCGCTCGACGGCCTGCGCGGTGCGCGCGAGCGCGTCGTCGAACGCCGCGTCGCCGAATGCGGCCGCCGCCGCGAGCCACGCTTCGGTCAGGTGCATCAGCGGATTCTGCAGCGCCCCGCTGCCGGATGACGAGAAATCGGCGTGGCGCGCCGCGTCGAGCAGCGCGTCGCCGCGGTGCGGCGCGAAGCGGTCCTGAATCAGCGCGGCGGTCTCTTCGGCTGCCTGGCGTGCGGCGGCGTCGCCCGACGCCGCATACCACGCGGCGCACGCGAACACGATGAAGGCGTGCGTGTAGAGATCCTTGGTCGTGTCGAGCGGGGCGCCCTGCGCGTCCACGCTGTAGTGCCAGCCGCCGTGGCGCGGGTCGCGAAAGTGGCGGCCCAGCGCGTCGAACAGCGTGGCCGCGTGCGCGATGTCGCCGGCCTGCGCGAACACGAACAGTTGCCGGGCGGAGGCCATTGCGCGATAACGTGTCACGGGCAGCGGCGCATGGGTGGCCGGATCGACGGCTTCGAACGGCAACTGCAATGTCTGGTCGAACCCTGAACCCCGCCAGATCGGCAAGACGACGTGCGCGAAATGGTGGCGCAGCTGGGCGGCCTGGGCGGAAGCGGAGTCGGAAACGGACATGACGGGGTTGAGCGCTGGGTTCGAAACGTGTGGGCGCGGCCCGGAGGATCGGCGCGACCGGGGCCAAGGATAAAACATTCCGCACCGCCGACACCAAAAAAGGAGATAAATCGCATGCTGAGCAACCTGGAACTCGTGATGCGGCTCGTCCTCGCGGCGGCGCTGGGCAGCGTCATCGGCTTCGAGCGCGAGCGTCTGTCGTGGGCGGCCGGCCTGCGTACGCACATGCTCGTCTGTGTCGGTTCGACGCTGATCATGATCGTGTCGGCGTTCGGGTTCGCCGACGTACTCGGCAGCAGCGAGCACATCGTGCTCGACCCGTCGCGGATCGCCGCGCAGGTCGTATCGGGCATCGGCTTCCTGGGCGCGGGCTCGATCCTGCTGCGCGGCGAGATCGTGCGCGGGCTGACGACGGCCGCGAGCCTGTGGTCGGTCGCCGCGATCGGCCTCGCGGTGGGCGGCGGGCTCTACGTCGCGTCGATTTCGGCGACGATCATCATCCTGATCATCCTGGCCGGCATCAAGCCGCTGGAGCGACGCTACTTCACGGTGCGCCAGCGGCGCCAGCTCGCGCTGACGGTCGTGAGCGGCACGCTGAACTTCGATTCGCTGCACGCGGCGCTTGGCCCGGACAGTGCGCGCGTGAAGCAGTTCATCGTGCAGCGCGCCGACGACACGGGCGAGCATGACGAGGTGCGCATCGCGCTTGCGCGGGTGTCGGCACTCGAATACCAGGCGATCTGCGACAAGCTGCGCGCGCTGAAGGGCGTCACGCGTTTCGAAGAGGGCAATGGGTTGTCGGGCGACGAATAGGCGGAATCGGCGATGGGGCATGCGACAATGGCCGACCACCGATTCCGTTCGACATCCGGTTCCGCGCTTGCGGGCCCCGCCATCCGATTTCCATGACCGAATCCGTTTCCTCGCCTCGCTCCCGTTCCCGTTCCAATCGTTCGTCGGCCCGTTCGCGCCCGCGCTCGGCTGCTGCCGCGGGCAGTACGTCAGCAAGGGCGACGGTGCGGTCCGGCAGTGCGCCGGCCGGCGACGCGTCGCGCGACGAACGGACGTTCGACCTGTTCGGCGATCCGGTGCTCGAGCCGGGTGAGCGTGTGCCGGCTACGGCGCGTGACGAAGCGGGCGCGCAAGCCGAGGCTGCGGTCGATGTCGCGGACGATGTGGCGTCCGGGCGGCAGGCTGCGCTGGACGGGTTCAGTGCGCCGGATGGGGTGGCCGCGGCAGGACATGTGGAAGCAGCGGAAGGTGCGGTGACGCCTGGAGACGCGACGGTGGCGCATGGCGTTTCGTCGCCTGAAGGTGGTGGTGACGCAAACGTCGACGTCGTACCGGCTTCTGGCGCGGCTGGGATGAAGGCGGTCGATATTCCCCTGGCCGATGGCGTCGCATCGAAGGCCGCCGATGGGCCTGCGAGCGATGGCGCCGCAACGGTGGTGACCAAGTTGCAAGCAACCGATGGTGCTGCGGCGAAGGCGACCGGGTCTCAAGCGGCTGATGGTGAAGTTGAGAAGGCTGTTGTTGCTGCTGCCGCCGTTAAATCCCGCGAAGGGCGGTCCTCCGGTGGTGCCGTGAAGGAACGCCGTGCGTCGTCGGGCGGCAAACGCCGGGCGGCTGCCGGTGCAAGCGACGCGACAACGGAGCAATCCGCGCCGGTCGTGACGAGCGTTGGCACGGTGCCGGAAGCGACCGCGGTGAGCGCGGCGCCGGACGCGGTGTCGACGGTCGAGCCGCAGACGTCGGCGCAGCCGGCCAAGCCGGTGATTGCCGCGAACACGGCGAACACGGCGAACACGGCCAACGCCGCGAAGGCCCATGACGCCGCGCCGCGGGTCGCCGCCACCGTATCCCCCGTTACGCAGCCGCTGGCTTCCGCTGCCTCCTTTGTCACGAAGCCGTCGGCGGAGCGCACGCAACCGGCCGCGCCGGCCTTCGATCCGGATACGCACCTGCGCCCGCTGACCGACCGGCTGGCCGTCCTGCAGGCCGATGTGGATGGCCTGGCGCGCACGGCCGATCGCGAGATGCGTCGCGTCAACCGCCTGCTGCTGGCGTTGGCCGTCGTCGTGCTGGCCGGGCTCGTCGCACTGGTGATGCAGACTCGGCAGATCGCGCACCTGAAGCAGGACGTCGCCACGAAGCAGCAGCGGATCGATCGCCTCGCGGCCGATCTGTCGACACAGCAGGCAACGCTGATGACGCTCGAAGAGCATCACGAAGCGCTTCTGTCGCAAGTCGACCGGCTTCAGCGCAACGCGAACCGCGAAGCGGCCGTCGCGAAGCGCGCTCGCCGCACGCGTTAATTGTTTCGACCCTATCCTGGAAGCCCGACGGAGCAAGGATCGCCGTGATATATCGGCGATCCGCCGTCGCGCGCATGCGGCAAACTGATGCGGTGCGCTGGCGGAGTTAAGGGAAAACCCTTAGAATGGAGTCCATCTAAGGGAAAACCCTAGCCACATCTGTCAGGAGTCTCACATGAGCTTCATCCTCGCCCTGCTGCAAAAGATCGACGACCTTTTCGTGTCTCCGCACCTGCCGCTCGACGCCGAATACTCGTACGCTGCACGTCGTGCCGAAGCCGAGCGTGTGCGCCGTGCACACCTCGTGCCGATCGTCCTGTACCGTCGCTGATTCGCTGATTCGCTGATTCGCTGATTCGCTGATTCGCTGATTCGCTGATTCGCTGTCAGCGCGGCGCCTGCCGTACCTGCCTGTCCGCTTTCCGCCGCTGCATCGCGCGCCGGCGCGACCGTCCCGCTACACTGGAAGTCCGATTCCGTACACGGTGACCGGGCCATGCTGCAAATGCGGCCGATGACGGCCAGCGAATTCCACGCGTACCGCACGCGAGCCATCGACGGCTACGCGAGCGATCTCGTTTCATCCGGACAAAATGCGGTCGAAGACGCGGCCAGCCGGGCGCGCGCCTGTTTCGACACGCTGCTGCCGGACGGCCTGCGTACCTCCGGCCAGACCCTCGTCGTGCTCATCGACGGCGCCAGCGGCGACGCGGTGGGCGACCTCTGGTACGCGATCGTGCTTGAAGGGCCGAACCGCACGCTGTTCATCTACGACCTCGACATCGCCCCGTCCCGGCGCCGCCAGGGCTGGGCCACGCGTACGCTCGAGGCGCTCGATGCCGAGGCACGCCGGTACGGCGTCACCGAGATCGGGCTGTCGGTGTTCAATCACAACGTGGCAGCCCGCGCGCTGTATCGTGCGTGCGGCTTCGCGCCGATCACGACGACCTTGATCAAGCCAGTCATTTCGGACTGAAGCCACCGGCCGGCGCCGCGTCGTCGTGTGCTGGCGGTTCGCCCCGCCGCGATCGGCCAATGCTGGCCGACCTCACGATCCTTCCTGTTCGCCAAGCGCCAAGCGCCAAGCGCCAAGCGCCAAGCGCCAAGCGCCAAGCGCCAAGCGCCAAGCGCCGAACGGCCATCCGGCCGTTCGGCACACGTCACCGGCACACGTCACCGGCACACGTCACCGGCACACGTCACCGGCACACGTCACCGGCACACGTCACCGGCACACGTCACCGGCACACGTCACCGGCATACGTCACCGGCACACGTCACCAGCACACATCACCGGCACACATCACCGCGCGCGCCCCTTCCATCTCCGCAACAGCAACGCGTTGGTCACGACGCTGACGCTCGAGAACGCCATCGCCGCGCCCGCGATCACCGGGTTCAGCCAGCCGAGCGCCGCGAGCGGCACGCCGACCAGGTTGTAGACGAACGCCCAGAACAGGTTCTGCTGGATCTTCCGGTACGTGCGTCGGGAGATGTCGATCGCGTCGGCGACGAGCGCCGGATCGCCGCGCATCAGCGTGATGCCGGCCGTATGCATCGCGACGTCCGTACCGGTCGCCATCGCGATGCCGACATCGGCCGCGGCGAGCGCGGGCGCATCGTTGATCCCGTCGCCGACCATCGCGACGATCCCGCCGTGCGTGCGCTTCAGCTCGGCGACGACGCGCGCCTTGTCGTCGGGCAGCACCTGCGCATGCACCTCGGCGATCCCGAGCGACGCCGCGACGGCGGCCGCGCTGCCGCGGTTGTCGCCCGTCACGAGTACGCTCGCGACGCCGCGCGCCGACAGCGCCGCGATCGCGTCGCGGGCGCCCGGCTTCACGGTGTCGCCGAAAGCGATCAGCGCGAGCAACGCGCGCGGCGCGTCGGCGCGCATCAGCCACGAGATCGTGTTGCCCGCGCGCTCGAGCTCCGCCGCGCGTGCGTCGAGCGCGGGCGGCACCGCGATGCCGAGCTCGTCGCGCCAGCGCGTGCTGCCGAGCGCGAGCAACTGCCCGCCGACGCGCGCTTCCACGCCGCGTCCGGCCACCGCACGCGCATCGGCGGCGACGGGCGACGGTCCCGCACCGCCGCGTGCGGCCAGGTCGGCGTCGTGCGCGGCGACCACGGCGCGCGCGAGCGGATGGTCGCTCTGGCGTTGCACCGCCGCCGCGAGCGCAAGCGCTTCGTCATGCGGCACGTCGACCGCTTCGAACGCGGTCACGGACGGCTTGCCTTCGGTCAGCGTACCGGTCTTGTCGAACGCGATCACGGTCGTGCGCTGCGCGAGTTCGAGCGCCTGCGCATCCTTGATCAGCACGCCGTGCCGGGCCGCGACGCCCGTGCCGGCCATGATCGCGGCGGGCGTCGCGAGGCCGAGCGCGCACGGGCACGCGATGACCAGCACCGCGACCGCGTTGAGGATCGCGGTTTCCGTGCCGGCGCCCGCGATCAGCCAGCCGACCAGCGTCAGCAACGCGATGCCGAGGATCGCCGGCACGAACACCTCGCTCACGCGATCGACGAGCCGCTGGATCGGCGCCTTCTCGGCCTGCGCGGATTCGACGAGGCGGATGATGCGTGCGAGCGTCGTCTCCGCGCCGATCGCGGTGGTTTCGACGACGAGCGCGCCTTCGCCGTTGATCGAGCCGGCCGTGACGGGGTCGCCGTCGTCCTTCGGCACGGGCAGGCTTTCACCGGTGATCAGCGATTCGTCGATGTGCGAGCGGCCCGACACGATCCGGCCGTCGACCGGCACGCGCTCGCCGGGACGGATGCTGACGCGGGTGCCGACGCGGACCTGCGCCAGCGGCACGTCGCGCTCGACGCCGTGCTCGACGACGCGCGCGCGGTCGGGACGCAGCGCGTTCAGCGCGCGGATCGCGTCGGTGGTCTGGCGCTTCGCGCGCGACTCGAGCCACTTGCCGAAGCGCACCAGCGTGACGATGACGGCCGACGCCTCGAAATACAGGTGGCCGGGATGCAGGGGGGCGCGCAGCAGCATCCACAGGCTCAGCCCGTACGCGGCCGACGTGCCGAGCGCGACGAGCAGGTCCATGTTGCCGGTGCGGGCCTTCACCGCGTGCCAGGCCGCGCGGTAGAAGCGCGCGCCGTAGCCGAACTGGACGATCGACGCGAGCATGAGCTGGAGCCAGCCGGGCAGCATCAGGTCGATGCCGAACGGCGCGACGAGCATCGGTGCGACAAGGGGCGCGCTCAGCACGGCGGACCAGATCACGAGATCGCGTTCGCGAATCGCTTCGAGGTGCTTGCGGGCGTCCGGGTCTTGCGCGGGGCTGCCCGGTTGCGCGTCAGCCCCGGCGGTGGCGCCGGCTGATGATGCGGCGGAGAGCGACGCGCGGTAGCCGGCCGTGGTGACGGCTGCGATCAGCGTCGCGGCGTCGAGCGCGCCGGCGCCGTGCACCGACGCACGCTCGGTCGCGAGGTTGACGGAAGCGCGTGCGACGCCCGGCACGGCGGCCAACGCCTTTTCGACGCGGCCGGCGCAGGATGCGCAGGTCATCCCGCCGATGTCGAGTTCGAGATCGGCGGGGGCGATGGAGGCTGCCGGCGGGATCGCGGCGCCGGCCACCGGTGTCGCGCCATAGCCGGCTTGTTTCACGGCTTCGGCGAGTTGTACGGCGGTCACATCGGGCGCGGCGTCGATGGTGGCCCGTTCGGTCGCGAGATTGACCGACGCACGCGTGACGCCAGGCACCTTCGCCAGCGCCTTTTCGACACGCGATACGCAGGACGCGCACGTCATCCCGTCGATGTCGAGTTCGATGCTGGCGGGCGCGGTAGGCGACGAAGGCGCGAACGCGGCGACGCCGGCCTCCGTTACCGTCGGCGTCGCGCCGTAGCCGGCCTGCTTCACGGTGTCCACCAGTTGCACGGCGGAAACGTTCGCCGCGGCATCGACGGTGGCGCGCTCGGTCGCGAGGTTGACCGACGCGCGCGTGACGCCCGGCACCTTCGCCAGCGCCTTTTCGACGCGCGACACGCACGATGCGCAGGTCATCCCGTCGATATCGAGTTCGATGGTGGTGCTGTCGGCCGGAAGCGGGTGGCGGGTCGTGGAAGCGGCTGCGGCCATCGGCGCGGGTGAGGCTTCGACAGGATGGGCATGCGGCGTCGCGGCGTCTTCGACCAGCGGGTCGCGCACGGCGGCGCGGTAGCCGGCTGCGTCGACCGCCTCGACGAGTTGCGCGGCTTCGACAGTATCGTGCGCAGTCACCGTCGCCGTGTGCGTGTCGAGGTCAACCGCCGCCTCGACGACGCCCGACACCGCGGCCAGCGCCCGTTGCACGCGGCCCGTACAGCCGCCGCAATGCATGCCGTCGATGCTCAGCTCGATCGTATGCAGCGCTGCGGAGGCAAGTGGTTCAGTCATGTCGGATTCCCTGAATGCGCGGCTCATGCCGCCAATGATCGCAGTATCAACATTCCCACGATGGTAAGGTCAAGCGGTGGTTGATGCATGCGATGCAAGGCGGGCGGATCGGCTCAAGGCCATCCCTGATCACAGGGTGCCACGACCCGGAAAAAGCGAACGCCCGGCTTCCACGAGGAAGGCCGGGCGTCACGTGCTTGCACGCAATCGCGTGGCTGGCTATGCGCAGAGCTTGGCGCTGGCGAGACGGTTCAGGCTGACGCCCTGTTCGGCGGCCTGGATCACCAGCGCACGGTGAGCTTGCGGCGGGATGCGGACCTTGAATTCACCGCTATAGGTGCGGTCGGCGATCGGTTCGGGCACCTTTTCGCCGTTCGCGGTCATGTCGCGCACGACATCGGCGACGAGCCGGCGGATGCCGGCGAGCGCGCCTTCCGGCGTCGCGTCGAGCCACGAAAGAGACGGGAACTCCGCGCACAGGCCGACGTGCTCCCCGTCCTCCGGGGACCACGTTACGCGGTACGTAAAGTGGTCTTGAGTCATGATTTCTGTTCCTTGAGTCGGTCGATCGCGTCGAGAACCTGCCGCACCCGATAGGCCTTGGCTTTCCCGTGATCGCTCCGGATATTCACTCGAGGATCGCCTTGCCACGGTGTCTTGAAAATGGCGTGGCTCGAACCGGATTGGCGGGCCTGGCCGAAGTGCGTCTCGCAGACCTTGAACAGATCGCCGAATCGCACATTCGCGGGCTCGCGCCTCATTTGCTCGAGGATCTTCCAATCGCTTGCCATGCTGAATGGTGTCAATAGTGACACCACTTGTCAATCCAGATGACAACTCGATTGCCGCTGAGACCGATCCGAAGTCGGCCGACATCGCCTCGATGCCGCCCCAATTTTCCTGGAGATCCGGCGAAACATTTGGGACTGGTCAGCCCGCGGATACGCGCCACCCGCTAATCGGCATATTGGGGGATGCCCTGAGGCGCTATGATACCGGCCTGACATCAGCGCCCACCGTTATGAACCGTAGCGAGACGGTTGTCCGGGCAGGCTGGGGTGCCTTGCTTTCGCCATTCGCAAGTCGAACAAGGCGTTGACTGAAAAGAACGATATTCGGCCAGTAATCGATGATTGAAAACCAGCAGGAATCAGTTTCTCTGCGGCGCGCGTGCGCGTCGCTCGCCATCATGGCGTTGCTAGCGGGGTGCGCGTCGCAACCGGACGCCATCCAGCGGAAAACCGGCTGGATGCGCGCGGAAGTCGTCGACTCCTATGTCTACGCGTATCCGCTCGTGCTGATGGACGTCGCGAAGGAAGCGGCGACGGGCGGCGACGGCGCGCAACCGGGGCAGGCGCCGCTCAACACGCTGCGCCATGCGCAGGCGCTGCCGCCCGTCGGCGCGGTCAATCCGCCGCTGCCGGGCGTCGACACGCTCGACTCGACCGGCTGGCTCGACGTCGCGACCGAACCCGTGATCGTCACGTTGCCCGACACGCGCGGCCGCTACTGGGATGCGCGCGCACTCGACATGTGGACGAACGTGCTGTGGTCGTCGTCGAGCGTGGCCGCACGCGGGGCACGCGGCGGCGCGCGATCGCAAACGATTGCCTTCGCCGTGAAGGACTGGCAGGGCACGCTGCCGAAGGGCGCGGTCCGGATCGACGTCCCGTCGGCCAATGCGTGGCTCGAAGTCCGGCTGCAGACGAGCGGCGGGCGCGACCTCACGAACGTGAAGAAACTGCAGCGCGCGATCCGCGTGGTGCCGCTGTCCGTCTACACGGGCGCGGCGCGCGGCGCGTCGGTCGCGGTGCATGCGGGCAGCGCGCCGTCCGAAGCGGTGGGCGGCGGCACGCCGGCCGAGCAGGTGGCCGCACTCGATCCGAAGGCGTTCTTCACGCGCTTCGCGCAGGCGCTGCAGGACAACCCGGCGCCGGCCGACGATGCGCACGCACAGGAACTGCTCGGCGACATCGGCGTGTCGGCCGGCTACCCGGTGCTGTGGGCGGGCAACCGCCTCGCGGCCGCGACGGCCGGCGTCGCCGAGGCGCGCGCGCGGCTCTCGACCCCGCCGTCGAACCTGCTGAACGCGAACGGCTGGAGCTGGATCGGCGATACGGCCGGCAAGTACGGCCAGGACTACACGCTGCGCGCGTACGCGGCCTACACGCAGTTCGGCACCGCGACGCGCGACGACGAAACGCTCGCGGTCGTCCGCGTCGACAGCGACGGCCATCCGCTGAACGGCGCGAACCGCTACGTGCTGCATTTCGCGCCGGGCGCGCTGCCGCCGGTGCGTGCATTCTGGACGCTGACGCCCTATTCGACCAACGGCGCGCTGCCCGACGTCGGGTCGGCACGCCGTTCGCTCGGCGATCGCGACCGGTTGCGCCGCAACCACGACGGCTCGATCGACATCGTCGTGTCGGCGTCGCCGGGCGGCACGCAGGCGGCCAACTGGCTGCCGGCGCCGCGCGCCGATTTCGCACTCGCGTTGCGCCTGTACGCGCCGAAGCCGCAGGCGAGCGACGGGTCGTGGATGCCGCCCGTCGTCGTCCGGAAATGAACGGATGACCGGCGGCGCTGTCCGACCGGCGGGCGCGACGGCGCCCGAACCTCGTCCCGTCCCCTCCTGAGCCTATACTTTCGGGATAGCGTGCGCGGCCGCCCGGTTCTCCGGCGCGGCCCGGCATTCCATCCCGAGGCATTCAAGCATGGCAAGCGCAGACAAAGAAACCGTACCCTCCACCCTCCATGCCCTCGGTGGCGTTGCACGTTCGCGCCGGGCCCGGCGCATCGGCATCGGCCTGCTGATCTTCATCGTTTTATTCGGACTGCTCGGGTTCTTCGCGGCGCCGCCGCTGATCCGCCATATCGCCGAACAGCAGTTGAGCAAGCAGCTCGACCGGCCCGCCACGATCCAGCGCATCGCGCTGAACCCCTACACGCTGAACCTCGAAGCCGACGGCATCCATCTCGGCGACAAAGGCGGCCAGGGCGACTTCATCGACATCGCGAAGCTCGTCGTGCGGCCGTCGTGGTCGTCGTTGTTTCGCGGCGCGCCGATCGTCAATGAAGTGCGCCTCGACTCGCCGCGCTTTCATATCGTCCGCTACGACGCGCAACGCTTCAACTTCACCGACCTGATCGAGAAGTTCTCGACGCCGTCGCCGAAACCCGAAAGCAAGCCGACGCAGTTCTCGGTGTCGAACATCCAGGTCAACAACGGCCGGATCGATTTCGACGACCGTCTGCTGAACGAAAAGCACGTCGTCGACAACTGGACGCTCGGCATTCCGTACATCGCGACGCTGGCCTCGAAGACCGACATCTTCGTCGAGCCGAAGCTGCGCGCGCGCTTCGATGGCAGCCCGATCGCGATCGACGGCAAGACCAAGCCGTTCGCGCAGTCGCGCGAATCGGAGATCGCGCTGAAATTCGACGGCCTCGACGTGCCGAAGCTGATCTCGTACGTGCCGGCGAAGCTGCCGGTGGCCGTGACGAGCGGCCTCTTGAGCAGCGACCTCGCGGTCAATTTCGTGATGAGCGGCGAGACGCCCGCGCTGCGCGTGTCGGGCACCGTCGACCTGAAGGACGCGAAGGTGACGGACCATGCGTCCGCGCCGCTGTTCGCCGCGCGCGGCGTGCACGTCGCGGCGGCCAGCCTCGAACCGCTGCGCAACGCGATGCATTTCGACGAGATCCGGATCGACCAGCCGGTGGTCGACCTGTCGCGCGACAAGCAGGGCGTGCTGAACGTCGAGAAGCTCGCCGCGCAGCCGGCAGCCGCCTCGAAGGCCGCCGAAGGCAAGCCGGCGGCGTCGGGGGCCGCCGCCGCTTCCGCCGCTGCCGCAGCCACCGCCAGCGGCGCGAAGGTCGAAGCTGCAACGAAGGAGGCGCCGCCGCTCGACCTGACGATCCGCCATTTCGCGATCGACGGCGGCACGGTCAACGTCGACGACCGCGTGCCGGCGACGCCGACCGCGCTGTCGCTCACGAAGCTCGCCGCGACGCTCGACGGCTTCACGATGCAGGGCAAGACGCCCGCGAAATACACGCTGTCGACGTCGCTGTCGCGCGGCGGCGACGTGACGGCCGAAGGCGCGTTCAATCTCGCGGAGAAGCAGGTCGAGAGCAAGCTGACGGTCGCCGCGCTCGCGCTGCCGGCGCTGCAGCCGTACCTCGGCGAGGCGACGCGGGCGCGCGTGCTCGACGGCACGCTCGGCGCGACCGTCAACGCGAAGGCCGACTGGGGCAAGACGCCGCTCGCCGCGCAGGTTGCCGACAGCACGGTCAGCCTGAAGTCACTGAAGATCGCGACACCCGATGCGAAGGCGCCCGCGATCGTGCTGCCCGACGCGCATGCGAAGATCGCGAAGGTCGACGTGGCCACGCGCATCGCGGAGATCGCCAGCGTCGACGTCAGCGGGCTCGCGCTCGACGTGCAGCGCCTGAAGGACGGCAAGATCGACCTCGCGGCGCTGGCCGAACCCGCGCAGGCCGCGGTGCCGAAGCGCACGGTCGCGCGCAAGGCCGAGGCCGCCGCGCCGTCGTGGCATTACCGGATCGACGCGCTGAACGTGAAGGATTCCGCCGCGAACTTCACCGACCTGTCGACGCCGCGCCCGGTGAAGCTGGCGATCAAGCCGCTGGACCTGGCGGTGCAGAAGATCAGCGACGACCTGACCCGGCCGCTGCCCGTGCAGCTGAAGGCGACGCTGAACCGCAAGGGTTCGCTGAACGTGACGGGCGACGTGACCGCGCAGCCGCTGAAGCTCGGCCTGAAGATCAACGGCAACCGCCTCGACGCGGCCGCGTTCGAGCCGTATTTCGGCAGTGCGCTGAACGCGACGATCGCCAGTGCGCTGCTCAACGCGCAGGGCAACCTGACGTTCGCGCAGGTGAAGGGTGCGCCGCGCGCGACCTACCGCGGCGATGTCGCGCTGGTCGACGTGCGGATGCTCGACAAGGCGACCTCCGACCCGTTCGCGGGCTGGCGCTCGCTCGCGCTGACGAACCTGAAGGCGAACTACGACGAGAAGGGCACCGACGTCGATGCCGCGCGCGTGACGTTCTCGAACTTCTACGGCCGCGTGCTGCTCGACGCGCAGGGGCGGTTGAACCTGAAGGACGTGGTCGCGAAGGAAACGGGCCCCGCGCAGTCGCTCACGCGTGACGCGAGCAAGGGCGAGCCGGTGCCGCTGTCGCCGGGCATGACGCCGCCGGACGCCGCCCAGGCCGCGTCGGCCGCGGCCGCGCAGCAGGCGTTGGCACCGGCCGCCGCCTCGGCGACGGTGGTCGTGAAGGCCGCGCCGCCGCCGCAGAACCCGGTGCGCATGCATTTCGGCGAGCTGCTGCTGCAGAACGGCCGCGTGACGTACACCGACAACTTCATCAAGCCGAACTACACGGCGAACCTCATTGCGATCAAGGGCACGGTCGGCGCGTTCGGCACGGATTCGACGACGTCCGCGCCGGTCGACGTCGCCGCGAACCTCGCGGGCAACGGGCCGATCTCGATCAAGGGTTCGGTGAACCCGCTGATCGAGAAGCCGGCGCTCGACCTCACCGCGACCGCGCACGACATCGAGCTGACCAACCTGACGCCGTATTCTGCGAAGTACGCGGGCTACCCGATCACGAAGGGCAAGCTCAACGTCGACCTGCATTACGAACTGGCGAACGACCAGTTGAAGGCGAACAACCACATCTTCATCGACCAGCTCACGTTCGGCGACCATGTGGAGAACGACACGGCGACCCGGCTGCCGGTGAAGCTCGCGATCTCGCTGCTGAAGAACACGCGCGGCCAGATCGACGTGAACCTGCCGGTGTCGGGCTCGCTGTCGAATCCGGAGTTCAGCGTCGGCGGGCTGATCTGGCGCGCGGTGCTGAACCTGATCGCGAAGGCCGTCACGTCGCCGTTCTCGCTGCTCGCGCATGCATTCGGCGGCGGCGGCGAGGATCTCGGCTACGTCGAATTCGCGCCGGGCTCGTACCAGCTCGACGACGCGCAGCAGAAGAAGCTCGACACCGTCGTGAAGATGCTGACCGAGAAGCCGTCGATCCGCCTCGACCTGATCGGCCGCGTCGATCCGGCGAAGGACACGTCGGGGCTCGGCGACGCGTACGTCGAGCGGCTCGTGCGCCAGCAGAAGCTGAAGGACGTGATCGGGCAGGGCGAGAGCATCGACCCGATGTCGGTGAAGGTCGAGCCGGCCGAGTACAGCAAGTACCTGACGCGCGCGTACAAGGCCGCCGACTTCAAGAAGCCGCGCAACGTGATCGGCCTGCAGAAGACGCTGCCCGACGCCGACATGAAAAAGGCGCTCGCCGAGCACGCGCCGGCCGACGACAACGCGCTGCGTGCGCTCGCGCAGCAGCGCGCGCAGGCCGTGCGTCAATACCTCGACGGGAAGATCGATTCGAGCCGTGTGTTCGTCGTCGCGCCGAAGCTCGATGCGAAGGGCATCGAGGACAAAGGCGCGACCACCCGCGTCGACTTCGGCCTGCAGTAAGCAGGCCATCCGCCGCCGCGTCCGTTCATCCGTTCGGGCGCGGCGGCGCGTTTCCTTCAGCGCGCGGCGATCGCCGGTTCCTCGCGCTTGCCCAGTTCCTTCTTGGCAGCCAGCGGCAGACGCGCGTCGTCCCACTGCGCCAGCCATTCGACTTCCTTCGCGGTGAACACCTGTCCGTAGTTGCGCAACGCGTACTGCAACGCGTCGACGACATGGTGGCGAATGATTTCGGGGGTGCGTGCATCGTCCAGCACGAACCGGAGGGCTTCTAGGGTCGACATACTCGTGCTCCGGGTCAGGGAAAACCCTTTATCACACGCCAATAGTCGCGCGCCAAGCCGGAAAAAAAATCGTGCGGCCGATGACGTTGCCGGCGGTTTGACCGATGCACCGGTGTAGTGCCGGCAGGTGAGCGCGCCCGTCGCAATGTGCGCCAGGTCACCTTGCTTTGCGAATGATTCGCGTCACTTGCGATTGGTTACGTTTGATAGAAAACAGAAAGCCCCGCTTCATGCGAGCGACCCACGGCGCAGCCATAGTCTTGCGCGCCTGATGGCAAGTCACGCAGTTCAACGTCAATCGAAGAGGTGGGGTGATCATGTCTTTCCTTGGTAAGCAGCGGAAGGTGGTGGCGATGGTGGCGAGCGCGCTGGCGCTCGCCGGTGCGGGTGCGCACGCCGCGCAGCAGGACGACGACAGTCACGGCGAGGATCGCGGCCACGCGAGCCGCGTCGTGAAGCACGTGCTGCTGATCAGCGTCGACGGCCTGCACGAGCAGGATCTCGCGCGCTGCATCGGCGCGAACACGTGCCCGAACCTCGCGGTGCTCGCGCAGCACGGCGTGACGTACACGAATGCCTACACGCCGGGCCTGTCGGATTCGTTTCCGGGCCTCGCCGCGCTCGTGACGGGCGGCTCGCCGAAGACGGCCGGCCTGTTCTACGACGTGTCGTACGACCGCAACCTGTACGCGCCGGGCGACACGAGCTGCTCGGGCAAGCAGGGCTGGAACGTCGTGTTCGACGAGACGACCGGCATCGACGCCCAGAACGGCGGCGCGCTGGTCCACCTGAACGGCGGCGGCGCGTTCAACCCGCAGGCGATCCCGAACGCGAAGGTCAACGGCAAGTGCGTGCCGGTCTATCCGCACAACTACGTGAAGACCAACACCGTGTTCGAGGCCGTGAAGGCCGGCATCCCGAACGCGACCACCGCGTGGGCCGACAAGCACGCGTGGGGCTACGACTGGCTGAACGGGCCGTCGGGCACCGGCGTCGACGATCTGATGCGCACCGAGATCAACTCGATCGACCCGGTGACGAAGACGGACTACACCGACGTCTATTCGCATACCGCGCAGTTCGACAACCTGCACGTGCAGGCGCTGATCAACCAGATCAACGGCCGTGACTCGACGGGCACGAAGAGCGCGCCGGTGCCGACGCTGTTCGGCGGCAACTTCCAGACGCTCAGCGTCGCGCAGAAGGCGCCGGTCGCGAAGGGCGGCGGCTATCTCGATGCGAACTTCACGCCGAACGGGCAGGTCGCGAACGCGATCACGTACGTCGACAACTCGATCGGCCATGTCGTCGCGGCGCTGAAGCAGGCGAACCTGTATGCGTCGACGGCCGTGATCGTCACGGCGAAGCATGGCCAGTCGCCGGCCGATCGCACGAAGCTCGTGAAGAACGGCGACACGCTGACGAAGCTGCTCGAAGCGAACAACTACATCGACCCGAACGGCAACTTCGGCCAGAACAACACGAAGACGGGCAACCTGAACGACGGCTCCGGCCTGGTCGACACGGGCTTCGTGCAGACCGACGACGTCGGCCTGATCTGGCTGCGCGACCGCAACCAGCGCACGGCCGTGGTGCAGACGCTGAAGGCGAACCTCAGCTGCAACGCGCCGGGGATCTGCGCGGACGGCCCGCAGGCGTACGTGCTGTACGGCGCGGCGCTCGCCGAGCGCTTCGGCGATCCGGCCAACGGCCGCACGCCGGACATCGTCGTCCAGCCGAATCCGGGCGTGATCTACACGTCGAGCACGAAGAAGGACGAGGAGCACGGCGGCAACGCGCCGGACGACAGCCACCTCGGCCTGCTCGTGTCGTATCCGGGCCTGCATCGCGCACGCACGGTGACCGACACGGTCGGCACGAAGCAGGTCGCGCCGACGATCCTCGGGCTGCTCGGTGCGAACCCGCGCCTGCTGCATGCGGTGGTGGCCGAGAACACCGGCGTGCTGCCGGGGCTCGGTATCGATCGGCACTGACGACGGCTGCCGGACACCGCTGCCCGGCGGTGTCCGGTACGGCGGGACGCGCGGTCGAGCGCGTCCCGCCGCGTGACGCATGCGGGCCGGCTTACGCCGGCGCGCATTCGTCCAGCATCCATGCCCTGAAGTGCCGCAACGCTTCGCTCGTCTCGAGGCGCTCCGGCGCGTAGCACAGGTAGTGCCCCTGCGCGTCGACCTCGACGGGCGCATCGAACGGTTCGACGAGCGTGCCGGCCGCGAGATTGTCCGCGATCAGGAAACGCGGCACGAGCGCGAGCCCGAGTCCCGCCTGCGCGGCCTGGATCAGCACCGAATACTGTTCGAAGCGCGGCCCGGCGAGCGCATTCATCTGCGTCGCGCGATGGCGTTCCGCCCACGCGGACCACGCGATTTCCGCCTGCTCGTGCACGAGGCGCGGCGCCGTGACGGCGTCGGCGGGCGTGCGCAACGCGTGCCGCTCGCCGAATTCGCGCGTACAGACCGGCACGAAGGTTCGCCCGTCCAGGTAATCGCTTCGCACCCCTTCCCATGCCCCGTCGCCGTAGCGGATCGCCGCGTCGAGCCCGAACGGAAAGATGTCGCCGTGCGCGAGATGGCGGCGAAAGCTCAGCGTGACGCCGGGCGCGACGGCCAGGAAGCGCGAGAGCCGCGGCACGAGCCACTTGGTCGTAAACGTCGGCACGCTGGCGATCGTCAGCAGGTCGCCGTTTTCGCGCGCGCTCAGCAGTTCGATCGACGCGTTGCCGATCTCGCGCAGCGGGCCGGCGACGCGTGCGTGGTACACCTGTCCGGCACGCGTGAGCGCGAGGCTGCGCCCCTCGCGCACGAACAGCTTCACGCCGAACAGCGCCTCGAGATTCGCGATCTGCCGGCTGACCGCGCTGGGCGTCAGGCCCAGTTCGCGGGCCGCGTACGAGAAGTTCAGATACTTCGCAGAACAGGTGAATGCGTGCAGTTCCGAGACGTTCGGATACAGGTGCTTCATCGCGACTATTCCTTCGGCGCACAGATCGATGCGGGCTTTGTACGTTTTTTTCATGACGATGCCATGTCGGATCCGCACACTGCGGCCATCCAGAAAACGCGCGACAGCCCCGCCCGGCGGGCGTTGCGCGGTGTCTTCGTCTCTTGTCCGCGAGTGTTTTCATGCCTGCGTCTACCGCCCCGGCCCTGGCCGATGGTGTTCCGATTTCGCGTAACAGGCCGGTGCGCCCGAGTGCCGGACGCTTCCTGCTGCACGCGCTCGTCGCGGTGTTCGGGCTCTACCTGTTGCTGCCGATCGCGCTGCTGCTGATCGGCTCGGTGGGCCAGTCGTGGACCAACACGCTGCTGCCGACCGGCTTCACCTGGCACTGGTTCGCCGATCTCGCCGGAAATCGCAGCTTCACCCGCGCATTCGGCGTGAGCCTGACGGTGGCGCTGGCGTGTTGCGCGCTGAACGCCGCGGTCGGCCTGCCGCTCGCGTATGCGCTGCATCACCGTGCGCAGGCCGGGCGCGGCATGGCGACGCGCGTCGTGATGCTGATGCCGGTGGCCGTGCCCGCGCTAACGCTCGGCTTCGGCTATATCGCGATCTTCAGCGGCGACACGCTGCCCTGGCTCGGCACGCTGCCGCTGATGATCGGGGCCCACGCGGTGCTGACGCTGCCGTACCTGCTGCAGACGCTGCTCAGCGATCTGCGCCACCTCGGGCTCGCGCGCCTCGAGGCCTGCGCGGCGACGCTCGGTGCGACGCCGCTGCGCCAGTTCGTCACGATCGTGCTGCCGAACCTGCGGCACAGCCTGTTTTCGGGGCTCGTGATGGTGGCCGCGCTGTCGATCGGCGAATTCCAGATCTCGAACCTGATCGCTGGCTTTCGCTATCGCAACTATCCGATCGTGCTGCTGCAGGCGTTCTACGGCGCGTCGGGGATGGCCTGCGCGGCGACCGTCGTGCTGCTCGTCCTCGCCGTGCTCGCGACGCTCGTATCGGTCGGCACCGTGCAACGTATGAAGTGAGTCCGTCATGAGTCTCGAGTTCGAACACGTCAGTTTCCAGTATCCCGGCGCGCGACACGGCGTCGACGACGTCACGCTGTCCGCCGCGCAAGGCGAGCTGCTCGCGGTGATGGGGCGCAGCGGGTCCGGCAAGTCCACACTGCTGCGGCTCGCGGCCGGCCTGCTCGACGGCGGCAGCGGCCGCATCGCGATCGGCGGCGCCGACATGGCCGGCGTGCCGGTGTGGCGGCGCGAGGTCGGCATGGTGTTCCAGCACTACGCGCTGTTCCCGAACCTGTCGGTGGCGGATAACGTCGCGTACGGGCTGAAAATGCGCGGCGTCGCGGCGCATGCGCGGCGGCAGCGTGCGCGCGACATGCTCGAGCGCGTCGGCCTGGCGGCGCAGGCGGAGCGCGGCATCGCGATGCTGTCCGGCGGGCAGCAGCAGCGCGTCGCGCTGGCGCGTGCGCTCGTGATCGAGCCGAAGCTGCTGCTGCTCGACGAGCCGCTGGCCGCGCTCGACGCCGGCATCCGCCATCAGCTGCGCGACGAGATTCGCGCGCTGCAGCGCGCGTGCGGCGCGACGACGCTGCTCGTCACGCACGACCAGGACGAGGCGCTGAGCATGGCCGACCGCGTCGCGATCGTCGACGGCGGGCGCGTGCTGCAGGTGGGCACGCCGCGCGACCTGTACGAGCGGCCCGCGTCCGCGCAGGTCGCGCGCTTCGTCGGCCATTCGACGCTGCTGCGCGGCCGCGTGACCGCGCACGATACGGTCGACGTGCGGTTCGCGACGCTGCGCGTCGAGACCGGCGGGCACCGGCCGGGCGCCGAGGTCGAGGTGCTGGTGCGGCCCGAGCACGTGGAGGCCGATCCGCCGGCGCACGGCGTGAACTGCATCGACGGCGCGCCGGGCGACGTGCGCTACTTCGGCGCGACGCAACGCTACGACTTCCTTCCCGCCGGCTCGGCCGACCCGCTGCTGTGCGAAGGCCGCGTGCCGGCCACCCGGCGGATCGCGATCGACCCGCGCCATCTGCTCGTGCTGCCGGCCGCGCCGGACGCGCAATGACCCCTTTCATTCAACGGAGATCCCCGATGCCTGCAGGCCACCCTCTTGTGAAGACCCTACGCGCCGGCGTGCTGGCGCTCTGCGCGTTCGCGGCGCTGGCCGCCGCGCCGGCGCACGCCGCGCCGCTATATCCGGGCGAGGACGCGCTGTATGCGAAGGCCGCCGACGAAGGGCTCGTCGTCTCGTTCGACACAGGCCCCGAATGGGCCAACTGGAAGGCGCTGTTCGCCGAGTTCCGCAAGCGCTATCCGAAGGTCGAGATCACCTACAACGACATCGGCTCGGCCGCGACCGTGGTGTCGCTCGACAAGTCGCGCCGCCGTCCTCAGGCCGATACCGCGTACTACTTCGCTGCGTCGGCGCTCGACGCCGAAAGCAAGGATGTCGTCGCGCCGTTCAAGCCGGTCAACTTCGACAAGCTGCCGGACGTGTTTCGCTCGGCGGACGGCCGCTGGTTCGCGGTGCACTCGCTGAACATCGCGTTCCTCGTCAACCGCAAGCTCGTGAAGAACGTGCCGCAGCGCTGGTCCGACCTGCTGAAGCCGGAGTATCGCAACGCGGTCGTCTATCTCGACCCGCGTTCGACCGGGCAGGGGCAGGTCGCCGTGTTCGCGGCCGCGTATGCGAACGGCGGCAGCGTCGAGAACCCGAAGCCCGGCACGGAATTCTTCGGCAAGCTGAAGCGCGCGGGCAACGTGCTGCGCGTCGAAGGCACGACGCCTTACGCGAAGTTCGTGAAGGGCGAGATCCCGATCCTGATCGGCTACGAGAACGACGGCCTGAAGGCGAAGTACGTCGACGGCATGGGTGACGCGGCCGACGTCGTGATTCCGCAGGACGGCAGCGTATCGGCGCCGTATGCGATGAGCCTCGTGAAGAACGGCCCGAACCCGTCCGCCGCGCAGCTCTGGCTCAACCTGGTGATGAGCGACGCCGGTCAGGCGCTGTTCGCGCAGGGCTTCGTGCGGCCGGCCGTGCCCGGCACGCCGGTCGCGCCGGATGTCGCGGCGAAGCTGCCGAAGGCGCCGCAGGTGCGTCCGCTCGACGTGGCGAAGGCGGCCGCACGCAAGGCCGAGATCGACCAGCTCTGGTCGCAAGCGACGCTCGGTCAGTAAGGGGCACACGATGCAGACCTCCCTGGCGGAACGCGGTGTGCTGCGCCGCTTCGGCGCGGTGCCGGCGGCGGTATTGCTGGCGGTGTGCTTCGCGCTGCCGCTCGCCGCGCTCGTCGGCTCGGCGTTCACGGACGGCGGCCGTGCGTTCGGCGTGGTGCTGCACGATCCGCTCGTCGCCGATGCGATCGCGCATTCGCTGGCGCTGGCGGTGGGCGCCGGCACGCTGTCGGTCGGCATCGGCGTGCCGGTCGCGTTCGCGCTGGCGGGGCAGTCGCCTGCCCGCCGCCACTGGACGCTCGCGCTGCTCGGCGTGCCGCTCGCGTTCTCCGGGCTCGTGATCGCGTACGGCTTCATCCTCGCGTTCGGCCGCGCGGGCTTCGTCACCACGCTCGCGGCGTCGCTGGGCGCGGACCCGACCGTGCTCGGCGGCGCGATCTACACGATGCCGGGGCTGGCGGTCGCGTATGCGTACTACCTGATCCCGCGGGTCGCGCTGATGATCTACCCGGCGCTCGCGAATCTCGACCGGCGGCCGCTCGAGGCGGCACTGACGCTCGGCGCGCGCCCGTGGCGTGCGTGGCTCGACGTCGCGTGGCGCGAACTGTGGCCGTCGGTCGCGTCCGCGTGGTGCCTCGTCACGGCGATCGCGCTCGGCACCTACGGCACGGCGCTCGCGCTGGCCGGCACGCAGATCAACATCCTGCCGCTGCTGATGTATCTGAAGCTGTCGGACGGGCAAACCGATTTCTCGCAGGCGGCGGTGCTGTCGATCGTGCTGACGGCGATCTGCACCTGCGTTCTTGCGTTGGGAGAAGGCCTTGTACGGCAACGACGTCATGGATGAGTGGTCGGAAGCGGCGTGCGACGCGCTGGCGCAACTCGCGCAACGGCAGCGCGGCGCGCGGCGGCATCGCATGCCGGTCGGCGTGATCGGTCCGCGCGAGGCGACCGACGAACAGATGCGGGTCGCGCAGCGGATCGCGCACGCGCTCGCGGCGGCGGGTGTCGCCATCGTCGGCGGGGGCAAGCAGGGCGTGATGGAGGCGGCCGCGCGCGGCGTGCATGCGGCCGGCGGGTGCGCGATCGGGTTGCTGCCGGAAGACGATGCGACGCTCGCGAATCCCTACCTGAGCGTCGCGCTGCCGACCGGGCTCGGCATCACGCGCAACGCACTGGTCGCGCGTGCGTCGCTGTGCCTGATCGCAGTCGGCGGCGGGCTCGGCACGCTGTCCGAGATCGCGCTCGGGTTGCAGTGGGGCAAGCCGGTGTTCGCGATTTGCGACGCGCCGCGCGTGGCGGGCGCCGAATGCTTCGACGAAGCGGATCCGCTCGTGGCGCGGGTCGCGCGGTGGCTGGCCGACGCGGCTTAGGTCGATGGGATGAGTTTGAGGCTTCTCGTCCGGGGATCGCCGGCAGCGGACTTGAAATGGCGCGGACAACTCGCCATATTGGCGATGCATGAACCTTCAACGATGCCTCGAAAGGAGTCCAGATGCGCCTTTTGCTTGCCCTGCTGTTGCCGTGGTTCCAGTTCTTCACGATCGGCCGCCCGATCGCCGGGATCATCTGCCTGATCCTGCAAATCACGATCATCGGCTGGATACCGGCCGCGATCTGGTCGGTGTATGCGCTGAGCCAGTACAAGACCGATCGGAAGATCGAGGCGGCGCTGCGCGAGCGGCGATAGGTCGTTGAACGAGAATCCGAGCGCTTTCAGCACTGCCTGAAGTAACGGCAAGGATTCATGTTTCGGCAGAAATCTACATAAGTTGTATGTGCTATTCGTTGCAATTTGTATAGATTTCCAACGAAATGACGGTATTTCCAATAATTGACGACTTCTGATTTCAAGCTGGAGCACGATGTCCATGCCTTTCTGAAGCCGGGGCTCGAGCGGCTGGCGCGTGAGCGGGATGCGTTGCGCTAGGCACGGGTGACGCAATGGACAAACGCTATAACGCGCTGCCGCTTCCCGAACAGCTTTCGCTCCGACGACAAGCGATCGAAGACGTGCTCGCGCATCCCGAGTGGTCGTTGCGCGAATCGGTACGTCATCTGAAGAAGGCGATGCGGCTGACCAGCGCGGAAATGGCCAAGCTCGCCGGTGTGTCGACGAAGACGATTCAGGATATCGAGCAAGGCCGCAGCGACGGGACGGTACAGACGATGAACCGCATCTTCGGCATGCTGGGATTGAAGCTCGGTGTGGTGCGACAGAACGCCTAGCTGGACGTGACGGTGCAGCCGCCTTGGGCTGCTTCATCGGTTCCTGCTTTCTACCCCTCGCCGGCTATCCCGGCGGCGCCCCCTCCAGCGCCTCCGCCCGCGCGAACAGCCAGTCGACGAACGTGCGCAGCGACGGATCGTCGTCGTCGCGATACAGGCAATGAAACGGCGGCGCTTCCAGGTGGACTTCCGGAAACAGCGCGACGAGCCGCCCTTGCTCGATGTCGTCGCGCACCACCGCGCGCGGTGCGAGGCACACGCCGAGCCCGCTTGCCGCAGCCTTGATCATCAGGAAGAACTCGCGATAAAACGGCCCGCGCAGCGTCTCGGTGACGACCGAGCCCGCCTGATGGAACCAGTATTGCCACGCCTGCGGCAAACCCGCGTAATGCAGCAGCGGCGCGTTGCGCAGGTCGGCCGGCGTGCGCGCCTGGTCGAGCACCGGGTGGCCCGGCGCGCACACCGGCACCGCGACGGTCGCGAGCAGCGGCCGCGACACGAACCCCTTGCGGCGCAGCTCCGGTGTATAGCGACGAACCACGATGTCGCAGGTTTCGTCGAACTGGTCGCGCTCGTTGTCGGGCGTCGTGACGAGTTGCACGTCGATGTCCGGATGGTCGGCATGGAACGCAGCCAGTTGCGTGAGCAACCATCCGTGCGCGAACGAGACGGACGTGTTGATCCGCACCGGATGGCCGCCGCCGGGTTCGAACATCTGCCCCGTCGCCTGAGCGAGCCGGCCGAGGCAGCTCGCGACGTCGACGAGGTAATGCCGCGCGCGTGGCGTGAGCCGCAACGAGCGTCCGTCGCGCTCGAACAGCTTCTGCCCGAAGAACGATTCGAGCACGCGGATCTGCTGCGCGACCGCGCTCTGGGTCACGTTCAGCTCGTCGGCGGCGAGGGTGAGGCTCTGCAGGCGGCCGGCAGCTTCGAAGCTGCGCAGCGCGTTCAGGGGCGGCAATCGGCGCATCGTGAGATCGCGAAGAAAAGCTACACAGTGGGTCAAAAAATGTCGTTTGTGGCGGTCGGGGCGTGTCCCTATGATGGCGCCGACAGGAGAACACCGCGATGACGATCATAGCGCCACCCGATTGCCGATCAACCGTAATTCGCCGCCGACTTCGCGCCCGGCGCGCGATGCGTCGCGAGGCAGCGGTGCCGCCGGCGCGCGGCCGCGGCGCGCTGGCGCTCGCCTGTGCCGGGCTGCTCGCGCTACTGGCCGGATGTGCGTCGAAGCCGGAGAACGAACGCCAGATCGGCAGCGGGGGATCGCTGGTGCGCTACAGCTCGAGCCAGACCGAAGTCGACCTGTCCGAAAGCGAGCAGCAGACGCTGCGCATGATGACCGATCGCCGCTATGCCGGTGCGACGCAGGGGCGCGCACTCGACGCGGTGGCCGGCGTGCTGCGCGCGCAGGGTTATGCGCCGGTGACGGTCGATCGCGATTCGGGGCTGATCGAGGGTGGGCGCAGCGGTACGCTGATTCCGAAGTGGCGGCAACTGCTGCGCGGCGCGCTGAAGGCGCGCATCGGCGGCTTGCCCGCGAAGCCGGATCACGAGCGGATTGCCGCCGTCGTCACGGTTCGCGTGACGGCGACACACGACGCGATCGTGCGTGCGCGATTCGACCGCACGGTATGGGACAGCAACGGCGACTCGCGGATGAAGACCATCGTCGAGCCCGATTACTACCAGACCTTCTTCAGCGCGATGGACAAGGCGATGTGCACGACGTCGTGCGAGCGGTGAGCGGCACGCAGGTGCCGGCGCCGGGAGCGCAAGGGGGAGCGGGAGCGGAGTGCGCGCCGCTGCCCGGAGAATGGCCACGGATGTCGGCGCGTCGCCCGGTGCATCCGGCCGAAGCGGCAGCCGTCGACGAGAAAACGGCTGCCCGGATCGTCGCTCGACCCGGCAGCCGCTTCGCCTACTTCACCGCAAACAGCGTCAGGTTCATGAAGATCTTGAACGCATAGCCGAGCGTGACGGCGCCGAGCACGCCGCCCGCCCACAGGACGACGAACCACATCCAGCCGCGCATGCGCGGCTTCGGCGCATCGGGCTGGCGATCGGCGGAATCAGTGGTGGTAGTAATGCTGGTCTTCATGGCGCACCTTGCCTCGGAATACCCAGTAACCCATCGTCGTGTAGGCGATGATGATCGGGAGGATAACCGCTGCGCCGACCAGCGTGAAGGTCTGGCTGGAACGCGGTGCCGCGGCTTCCCAGATCGTCATCGTCTGGGGAATCGCATACGGGAACAGCGTGACGAGCAGGCCGACGTAGCCGAGCAGCACGAGCGCCAGCGCGAGCACGAACGGCGTCATGTCGTGCCGGGCGCGCACCGCGCGGCGCATCCATACCGCGCACGCGGCGACCAGGAACGGCACCGGCAGCAGGCGCCAGAACAGCCCCGAGTCGAACCAGCGCTGCGCGATGGCCGGATCCTGCAGCGGCGTCCACAGGCTGACGACCGCGATGAAGCCGAGCAGCACGACCGTCAGCGGCCACACGACGCGATGCAGGCGCCGCTGCAGGTCGCCTTCCGTCTTTGCGACGAGCCAGCAGCAGCCGAGCAGCGCATAGGTCACGATCAGGCCGAGGCCGGTCAGCAGGCTGAACGGCGTGAGCCAGTCGAAGGGGTCGCCCGCGAATACGCCATCCTTCACGTTGATGCCTTGAAGGAACGCGCCGAGCGCGATCCCCTGGAAGAACGTCGCGCCGGCCGAGCCGCCGATGAACGCGAGATCCCACAGCTGCTTCGTGCGCCGCGCCTTCGCGCGGATCTCGAACGACACGCCGCGGAAGATCAGGCACACCAGCATGAAGATCAGCGGCAGGTACAGCGCCGACAGCACGGTCGAATAGACGACCGGAAACACCGCGAACAGCCCGGCGCCGCCGAGCACGAGCCACGTCTCGTTGCCGTCCCACACGGGTGCGACGGTGTTCATCATCAGGTCGCGTTCCTTCTCGTCCGGGAAGAACGGGAAGACGATGCCGATGCCGAGGTCGAAGCCGTCGAGCACGACGTACATGAAGAGCCCCAATGCGATGATCGCGGCCCAGATTACGGTGACGTCCATAGGTTTTCTCGTATGCGAAAAAGGGTGGGCTCAGACGGTCTCGAGCGGCTCGTCGACGGCCGACATCGGGCGGCGCGCGGTGTGGTCGGGGCGCGTGTCCGGGGTGTCGTCGTGCTTCACGTCGGGCAGCGCGGGGCCGGCCTTCATCAGCTTCAGCATGTAGTACACGCCGGTGCCGAACACGAGGAAGTACACGATCACGAAAGTCATCATCGACAGGCTGACCTGCTGCACCGACAGCGGCGACACCGCATGCGCGGTGCGCATCACGCCATACACGACCCACGGCTGGCGGCCCGCTTCGGTCGTCACCCAGCCCGCGAGCAGCGACACGAAGCCGGTCGGGCCCATCACGAGCGCGAAGCGCTGGAACCACTTCGATTCATACAGGCGGCCGCGGCGGCGCAGGAACCACGCGAGCGCGGCGAGGCCGATCATCGCGAAGCCGAGGCCGACCATGATGCGGAAGCTCCAGAACACGACCGTCGAATTCGGGCGATCTTCCGGCGGGAATTCCTTCAGGCCGCGGATCTCCCCGTCCCAGCTGTGCGTGAGGATCAGGCTGCCGAGGTGCGGCACCTTCACCGCGTAGCGGGTCGTTTCCGCCTTCATGTCAGGGATGCCGAACAGGTTGAGCGCGGTACCGCCCTTTTCCGTTTCCCACAGCCCTTCGATCGCGGCGATCTTCGCGGGCTGGTGCTTCAGCGTGTTGATGCCGTGCTGGTCGCCGATCAGGGCCTGCAGCGGCGCGAGTACCAGCAGCAGCCACAGCGCCATCGAGAACATCTTCTTCACGCCCTTGTCGCGGCGGCCCTTCAGCAGGTGCCAGGCGCCGGTCGCGGCCACCACCAGCGCGGCGACGATGAACGCGGCGATCGCCATGTGGAACAGGCGGTACGGGAACGACGGGTTGAAGATGATCGCGAACCAGTCGGTCGGCACGACGCGGCCGTCGACGATCTCGAAGCCCTGCGGCGTCTGCATCCAGCTGTTCGACGCGAGAATCCAGAACGTCGAGATCAGCGTGCCGATCGCGACCATCAGCGTCGCGCCGAAGTGCGCGCGCGGGCTCACGCGGTTCCAGCCGAACAGCATGATGCCGAGGAAGCCGGCCTCGAGGAAGAACGCGGTCATGACCTCGTACATCAGCAGCGGCCCGGTGACGGCGCCGGCGAAGCTCGAGAAGCCCGACCAGTTCGTGCCGAACTGGTAGCTCATCACGACGCCGGAGACGACGCCCATCCCGAACGCGACCGCGAAGATCTTCGACCAGAACAGGCAGAGGGTTTTGTAGTACTGCTTGCCGGTTTTCAGCCAGCGATATTCGAGCACGGCGATGAAGCTGGCGAGGCCGATGCTCAGCGCCGGAAAGACGATGTGAAAGGAGACGGTGAACGCGAATTGCAGGCGGGCCAGATCGAGGGCCGAAAGAGCGGTGTCCATACCAGTTGACCGAGGCTGACGATACCCGCCGGCGGGTGCCGGCGGACCCCGGCGGATGGGCGTCGGGGTTGGCTGGAGTATGGGCCGCGATGTTGCACCGCGAAATGCGCCAACTCGTCGCAGATGTCCAGCCCGTCGCGCGCATTTCCAGGGTAAATCGTTGATTCGTATCAAGAAGGCTGCTTGCGGCGCGCGCGGCCGCGGCGTGGCGGTCTGACGCACGTGCGGCAATATGGCGCGTCGCGTCATCGGAACGGTTCGGCGCGGACGCAAACGTCGCGTGACACGGCGCGTCACGGCGCCCGCGCGGCCGAACCGTTTCAGTGCGTTATCGCGTAACGCAAGCGGTCGTGCCGGCGGGCCGCGGCCGATGGGGTTTGTCACATGGGTAACGCCGCGCAACATGGGCGCGCCGGCCCGTAATGGATGACGGATCGCGCGCGGCGTAGCGTTCGGGATGTCGGGTTCGCATCGACGAACCGCCAGCCGGAGAACGTGACGTGAATGGATTGAAGCTCGCACTGGGCGCGGTGGCCGCAGTGGCGATCGCGACGGGCGGCGTGGCGCATGCCGCTCGGGTCGGAGTCTATATCGGCCCCGGCTACCCGTATTACTACCCCGTCGTCCCCGCGCCTTACTACTACCCGCCGCCCGTCGTTGCCGTGCCCGTCGATCCGGGGCCGCCGCCCGAGTACGTCGAGAAGGGCCAGCCGCAGGACGAAGGCGACGCGAACCTCTGGTACTACTGCGACGCGTCGAAGCATTACTACCCGTATGTGAAGACCTGCAAGTCGGGCTGGCGATCGGTGCCGGCGCGGCCGCAGTGACGGAGGCGCGACGATGAAATCCGTATTTCGACCGCTGCGCGTGCCGGCCGCGCTGGCGCTGGCCGGCCTGCTCGGCGCGTGCGCATACATGCCGACCGGGCCGAGCGTGATGGCGCTGCCGGGCACCGGCAAGTCGTTCGACCAGTTCCGCGCCGACGATGCGAACTGCCGCCAATACGCGTTCGAGCAATCGGGCGGCGTGAGCGCCGGGCAGGCGTCGACCGCGAGTGCGGTCGGCAGCGCGGCCGTCGGCACCGCACTGGGTGCGGCGGCCGGCGCGGCGTTCAACGGCGGCACGGGTGCGGCCGTCGGCGCGGGTGCGGGACTGCTCGCGGGCAGCGTGGTCGGCGCCGGTGCCGCGCAAGGCTCGGCCTACGACATCCAGCGCCGCTACGACTATGGCTACCTGCAATGCATGTACGCGACCGGCAACCGCGTGCCGGTGCCGGGCGGGATGAGCGGCGGCAGTGGCGGTGGCGGGTATGGCGGTGGCGGATATGGGGGCGCACCGCGCGCGGCGCCGCCGATGCCGCCGGCGGGCGTTCAACCGCCGCCGCCGCGCTACTGACGGCGGCCCGGGCGGCGTCGTACGGCATGGCGCGCACGTGCGCCAGGTGAGCCGTGCGCGCAGCGACCTTCGATACGCACACGCTGCATGAATTGCGTACACTCTGAGTCTCGTTTCGGCAGGGCCGGACGCATCGGTTCCGGTCCGCGTTTACCCAGGACTCAGCGATGATCGATTTACGCAGCGATACCGTGACACGTCCGAGCCAGGCAATGCTGGCCGCGATGACTGCCGCCGAAACCGGCGACGACGTATGGGGTGACGACCCGACCGTGCTGCGCCTGCAGGCGGTGACGGCCGAGCGGGCCGGCAAGGAAGCCGGCCTGTTCTTCCCGAGCGGCACGCAGAGCAACCTGGCCGCGCTGATGGCCCATTGCGAGCGTGGCGACGAGTACATTGTCGGCCAGCTCGCGCACACCTACAAGTACGAAGGCGGCGGTGCGGCCGTGCTCGGCAGCATCCAGCCGCAGCCGATCGAGAACGCGCCGGACGGCACGCTGCCGCTCGCGAAGATCGCCGCGGCGATCAAGCCGCTCGATAATCACTTTGCCCGCACGCGCCTGCTCGCGCTCGAAAACACGATCGGCGGCCAGGTTTTGCCGGCAGGCTACGTGCAGGAAGCCACCGCGTTCGCGCGCAGCCGCGGGTTGTCGCTGCACCTCGACGGCGCACGCGTATGCAACGCGGCCGTCGCGTCGGGGCGTTCGATCGCCGAGCTGGGCGCGCCGTTCGACAGCGTGTCGATCTGCTTCTCGAAAGGGCTTGGCGCACCGGTCGGCTCGGTGCTGGTCGGCAACCGTACGCTGATCGAGCGCGCGCAGCGCTGGCGCAAGGTGCTCGGCGGCGGGATGCGGCAGTCGGGCATTCTCGCGGCGGCCTGCCTGTATGCGCTCGACCACAATGTCGAGCGGCTCGCGGACGATCACGCGAATGCCGCGCATCTCGCCGAAGGCCTCGCGCGGATCGATACCGTGAAGGTACTGTCGCACGCGACGAACATGGTGTTCGCGCAATTCCCCGAAGCCGATTGCGCGCCGCTCGAGGCGTGGCTCAAGGAACGCGGGATTCTCACGCAGATGCTGTACGCGTCGCGCTTCGTCACGCACTGCGACGTATCGCGCGCGGACATCGATACGTTCATCGACGCGGTCGGTGCGTATTTCGCGCAACGCCGCGCGTAAGGGGGAATGCGCCGGCCGGCGGGGACGCCGGCCCGATGGCGCGAAGCAGGGGGCGGAGAGGCGACGGGGGCGATGGGGCAACCCGTCTGTCGATATCAGGCGAGCCGGCGGATCATGCTTGCCGGGGTGCATCGGCGGGCGGTGTGCCGTCGCGGAACAGCGCTTGCAGTTGCGTGCGCAGTTCGGCGCTGTCGGTGTGCTGGTGCACCTGGACCGCATGCTGCACGGCGGCCTCCAGCAGTTCGTTGTCGGAGTCGGCGGAAATCGCGACTGAGCAATTCGTCGCGCTGGGAAACTCGCGGCAATCGATGTAGCGGCGAGACATGACGTTCTCCTTGCGGGAAAGGGCGCGGCCGGATAGGCGTGATCGGCCGCGCGGCGCGTTCGCGAGGCCGATGGAAAAAGTATAGGCGGCGCGGCGGGGTTTCTCGCCTTCAGGTATACCGCACACCGCGGACTGTGGCGATGGCGGTGCTTACGGCAGCGGCGCAAGCAGCCGCCGCGCCGCTTCGACGACCCGCTCGGACAACGACGCCATCGTCGGCGACTGCACGGTCCACGCGTGCCAGTACAGCGTGACGTCGGTCGGATGCGCGGGCGCGAGATCGACGAGCCCCTGCGTGTCGAGCGGTGCACTGCCGATCAGCGGCTCCGGCACCATCGCGTAGCCGAGCCCGTGCCGCACCGCCGCGAAATGCGAATGGGTTCCCGGCACGTAGTGGCACGGGTACGCGCCGTCGGGCAACCCGAACTTCTCCTTCAGGAACGACGACTGCAGCGTATCGCGCCGCGAATACGCGACGACGGGCGCCTTGCGCGCGCTCGTGCGGTTCAGCCCGCGCGGAAACCAGCGCACCGCGAACGCGGCGGCCGCGAGCAGCCGGCAGCGCATCGTGCCGAGCGGCGTCGCGAGGCAGCCGCGCATCGGCTTCGGCTCGGTCGTCACGCAGCCCACCGCCATCCCGCTTTCGAGCAACGCGAACGTGTGGTCCTGATCTTCGACGATCAGCTCGAAGAGGATGCGCTCGCCCGCGAGCACGGACGTCAGCGCCGGCAGAAACCACGTGCCGAGGCTGTCCGAATTGAGCGCGATCGTGACCGAGATCGGCGATTCGCGCTCGGTCGCGAGCGTGCTTTGCAGGTCGGCCTGCAGCAGCGCGACGCGGCGCAGGTGCTGCAGCACGCGCTGCCCGGCCACCGTCGGGCGGCACGGCCGCGTGCGCAGCACCAGCGGCGTGCCGAGGCTCGCTTCCAGCGCGCGGACCCGCTGCGTGACGGCGGAGGCGGTCACATGCAGGCGCACGGCGGCCTGCTCGAAGCTGCCCGTGTCGGCGACGGCCAGCAGCGCGGCGGCCTGCTTCGGATCGATCGTCATCGACATGTCGGCGGGATTCCTGTGAACGTAAGACGAGAACAGCCGGTAGTGTAAGTCAGTGCGTACCGGCGGCCGGGGGCGGCGCGAGGTTCTGCCGCACCGCATTCATCGTCGGAATCGGCCGCGGCACGCATGCATACCGCACGCCGCATGCCGGTGGCGCGCGCATTTTGAACTAGGCTATATGAACGCGCGGCGCCCGGCATGTGCCATGCCGGCCCTTCGCGCGCGGACGATCGCGCGTCGCGCGCAAGCCGCGGCGCGGGCGTCGTGACGATACCCACTTGATGGAGACGAACATGTCGATTCGACTAGGCGAGGACGCGCCCGATTTCACCGCGGAGACCACCGAGGGAACGATCCGCTTTCATGAATGGATCGGCGACCACTGGGCGATCCTGTTTTCCCATCCGAAGGATTTCACGCCGGTGTGCACGACCGAACTCGGCTACATGGCCGGGCTCAAGCCGGAATTCGACAAGCGCAACACGAAGATCATCGGGCTGTCGATCGATCCGGTCAGCGATCACCGGAAGTGGGTGGCGGATATCGCCGAAACGCAGGGTCACGCGGTCAACTATCCGCTGATTGGCGACGACGAGCTGAAGGTCGCGAAGCTGTACGACATGATTCATCCGAATGCGAGCGGCGGCCCGCGCACGGCGGTCGACAACGCGACGGTTCGCTCGGTCTTCATCATCGGGCCGGACAAGAAGGTCAAGGCGATGCTTGTCTATCCGATGAGCGCGGGGCGCAATTTCGACGAGGTGCTGCGCCTGCTCGACGCGCTGCAGCTCAACGCGAAGCATACGGTGGCGACGCCGGTGAACTGGAAGCCCGGCGACGATGTCATCATTCCGACGTCGGTATCGGACGATGCGGCGAAGCAGAAGTACCCGGACGGCTTCCGGACGTTGAAGCCGTACCTGCGCTACGTGACCCAGCCGCGTTGACCGCACCGTGCCGGCCGGATGCCGGCGATGCCGGACCACGACGGGGGCGGCCCGCGCGATAGCGAAGGTCGCGGCGCGGGCCGGACGACAGCATCAGGTACGCATCGAACAAGCTTCAACCAGCGACGGAGCGACTTCGCGATGATCTTCCGGCAACTCTTCGACCCGCAATCGTCGACGTACACGTACCTGCTTGCCGACAGCGCGTCGCGCGAAGCGGTGCTGATCGATCCCGTGTTCGAGCAGGTACGCCGCGACGCGGCGCTGCTCGACGAGCTCGGGCTGCGGCTCGTCGCGACCGTCGACACGCACGTGCATGCCGATCACGTGACGGGCGCGTGGCTGCTGAAGCAGCGCACGGGCAGCACGATCGCGATCTCGGCCGCGAGCGGCGCGCAAGGCGCCGACCGCTACCTGAACGACGGCGACCGCTGCGCGTTCGGCGCGCGCTACCTGACCGTGCGCGCGACGCCCGGCCACACGAGCGGCTGCATCAGCCTCGTGCTCGACGACGAATCGATGGCGTTCACCGGCGATTGCCTGCTGATCCGCGGCACGGGCCGCACCGATTTCCAGCAGGGCGACCCGCGCGCGCTGTATCGCGCGGTGCACGGCCGGCTTTTCACGCTGCCGGCCGCGTGCCTGCTGTATCCGGCGCACGACTATCGCGGGCTCACGGTGACGAGCGTCGGTGAGGAGCGGCGCTTCAATCCGCGTCTCGGCGGCGACCTGAGCGAAGACGATTTCGCGGGCTACATGCGCAACCTCGGGCTCGCGCATCCGCGCCAGATCGACGTCGCGGTGCCGGCGAACCTGCAGTGCGGCGTCGCCGCGAACGCGCCCGATGTGCAGGCCGCGCCCGACTGGGCGCCGCTCGTCTATACGTTCGCCGGGTTCTGGGAAATCGATCCGCAATGGCTCGAGGATCATCTGCCGGCGGTGCAGGTCGTCGACGTGCGCGAGCCGGACGAATTCGCCGGCCCGCTCGGCCACCTGCCCGGCGCGACGCCGATTCCGCTCGGCGAACTGGCCGCGCGCGCCGGCGAGATCGCGCGCGACCGGCCGGTCGTGACCGTGTGCCGGGCCGGCGGGCGCTCCGCGCAGGCGACCGTCATTCTGCTGAAGGCCGGCTTCGACACGGTGGCGAATCTCGGTGGCGGGATGCTGCGCTGGCGTGCCGAAGGGCGCGTCGTGATGGACGGCCGATCGTAACGCCCCCACTCGCACGGCAAAATAAATGCCGACTCGCTGTCGAAACGGCCGCGTGCCGTTCGTCGTCAAGGTATCCGATCACGTGGCGCCGCATCACGCGGCGCCGAAACCCTGAGAGACCGCACGATGATGCCCACGCTCTACGCCCATCCCTTTTCGTCCTACTGCCAGAAGGTGCTGACCGCGCTGTACGAGAACGGCACGCCGTTCGCGTATCGCGTGCTCGCGCACGACGATCCGAAGCCGATGCAGGAGCTGGCCGCGCTGTGGCCGCTGAAGCGCTTTCCGGTGCTCGTCGATGCCGGCCGCACGGTGATCGAGGCGTCGATCATCATCGAGTATCTCGGCCTGAATTATCCGGGCCCCGTGCGCCTGCTGCCCGACGATCCGCACGCGGCGCTCGAGGTGCGGACGATGGATCGTTTCTTCGACAACTACGTGTCGACGCCGCAGCAGAAGGTCGTGTTCGACGCGCTGCGGCCGGAGGCCGAGCGCGATGCGCGCGGGGTGGCCGATGCGCGGGCGATGCTGGAGACGTCGTACGCGTGGCTGGACAAGAAGATGGCCGATCGCGAATGGGCGGCCGGCGACCGCTTCAGCCTCGCCGATTGCGGCGCGGCGCCGTTCCTGTTCTACGCGGACTGGACGCACCGGATCGATCCGTCGTTCGCGAACGTGCTGGCGTATCGCCGGCGTCTGCTGGCGCGGCCGTCGTTCGCGCGCGCGGTCGACGAGGCGCGGCCGTTTCGCCCGTTCTTTCCGCTGGGTGCGCCTGATCGCGACTGATCGGCGCGGGCGACGCGCGGCGCGCCGCCACTGCGCATGGCCGGCAGCGCGTGCCGGGGCGGCGGAACGTCAGCAGCGGCAGCATCGCGGCGTCTCCCCGTCACATCGTGTGGGTGGCCGACTGCGCGAGCGTCAGCAGTTCGTCGAACTGCGTGATCAGCTCGAAGCACAGCAGGAACGCGAGCGTGTAGGCCGGCGCGGGAAAGCGCTTGATCATCGCGAGCACCTGCGGCGCGAAGCGCGAACGGATCGCATCGCGCGTCAGCAGCCACGCGAGCGCGATGCCGATCGCGGCGCCCGCGATCAGGTCGGTCGGGTAGTGAAAGCCGAGATACGCGCGCGGCACGCAGATGAACACGACCGCATACACCAGCGCGAACACGCCGACGCGGCGCGCGATGATGAAGATGCCGGTGGCGATCGCCATCCACAGCATCGCGTGATCGCTCGGAAACGAACTCCATGCCTGCAGCGTGGCCGCGCGGAGCCCCGCCGACGGAAAGTGCAGGTGCAGGTCGGGGTTGTAGATCGGCCGTACGCGGAACGGCAGCACCTGCGCGAGCAGCCGGCCGAACGCGAGCGCGAGGAGCCCGCTCGCGATCGTCGCGACGACCCGCTCGCGTTGCCGCTCGCGGTTCGGGCCGGGCTGGAACCACAGCCAGCACAGCACGGGAATGAGCACGAAGCCCTTGAACGTGTACAGGCCCGCGATCACGCGGATCGCGTGATTCATCAGCGGGCCGAACGTGATGTGGGTGAGGAAGGTCTGGATCGGGGTGTCGAAATCGTTCATGTTCTGTGCGACCCGGGCGGACGCTCAGCGCATGACATGCGGCCGGCAGGATCGAAAAGCGCGCTCGCACCGGAGCGCAACGGGGGGCAAGTATGTCACCCGATATTTCGAAGAAAATGCGAAAAAATACCGGGAATCCCCTGATAAAACGGGGCGGTGCGGTGGGGCCGGATGGGCGAGCGCCACGTGGCGGGGCGCATCGAATCGTCCGACGTTTTCGCATCGATGCACACGGCCGCCGGAAAAATAATCGGTTGAACTGGACATTCGTTCGAGCGGGTGTGGACCTTGCGCGGGATGGGGGCTTTTCGTGCCGGATGCGCACGAATCGGCCGAGTTGCGCCGCGTCATGCGTGCGGCGATCGAAAATAAAAGAAAAGGCGGGCAAGCCCTGTGGGCCTGCCCGCCTTGGGCGTGCGATGCGGAATTTCAGTGGCGCCAGATCCGCACGGCGAGCGCGGCGAGCGACGTCACGACGGCCAGCCCGGTCACCGCATTCCAGCCTAGTTGCGCGAGCAACAAACTGCCGATCGCGGCGCCGGCCGCCATCCCGATGAACATGCCGACGAACAGCACCGCGTTGAGGCGGCTGCGCGACGCGGGGTCGATCCGGTAGACGATTGCCTGGTGCGCGATCAACGTGGCCTGCACGCCGAGGTCGAAGCCGATCGTCGCGACCGCGAGCAGCACGAGCTGGGCATGCGCCGACATCAACGGTGCGGCGGCCATCGACGCGAACGACACCGTCGCGATACCGATGCCGATGCGCGTGACGCGTTCGGGGCCGTGATGGTCGGCCAGGCGCCCGGCAATCGGCGCGGCCAGCGCACCAGCCGCACCTGCGAGCCCGAACGCGCCCGCAGCCGCGCTGCCGAGGTGGAACGGTGCGCCGTGCAGCATCACCGCGAGCGTCGACCAGAACGCGCTGAACCCGACGGCCAGCAGCCCCTGCGCGAGCGCGGCGCGGCGCAGCGCCGGATGCTGGCGCCACAACTGGCCGAGCGACCCGATCAGTGCGCGATACGGCAGGCGCGTGGTCGGCTCGAAGTGCGGCAGCCCGCGCGCGGCCACGACGCCGATCACGGCGACGCTGACGGCCGCGAGCGCGAACATCGCGCGCCAGCCGGCCGTTTCGGCGACGAACCCGGCCACGACCCGCGACAGCAGGATGCCGAGCAGCAGCCCCGTCATCACCGTGCCGACGATGCGGCCGCGATGCGCGTCGTGCGCGAGCGTCGCGGCGGCCGGCACGACGTCCTGCGCCATCGTCGCCGCAAGGCCGATCGCGAAGCTCGCCACGAGCAGCAGCCCGAGCGACGGCGCGATGGCGGCGAGCAGCAGCGCGACGACCAGCGTCGCGGCCTTGGTCACGATCACGCGGCGGCGGTCGAAACGGTCGCCGAGCGGCGCGAGCAGCAGGATGCCGAGCGCATAGCCGAGTTGCGTGAGCGTCGGCACGAAGCCGATCGCCCGTGCCGACGCGCCGAGATCGGGCCCGAGCGCGCCGAGCATCGGCTGCGCGTAGTAGAGCGGCGCGACCGCGAGGCCGGCGGCGGCCGCGAGCAGCAGCACGAGCCGGCGATCGGGCATCGAATGGGCGGCCGGGTGGGCCGGGGCGTGAGCGGCGCGGGGCGCGGCATCGAGACGGGACGGGGTGGACATGGCGTGCATCCTGGTTGCGATGAAGGAATGGACGCGAGTGTGGCGGCATGCGGCCGGCCACGGTAGTGCCGCCCTGTGCAGATTTGTTATACGCTTCACGAATGACCGAAAAATCTCCGTTCTCTCCCGCTGCTGGCGGGTCTGCGCGCATTCAGGCGGTGCCGGTGGACGGCGCCGGCTATCGTTTCGAGCTGATGGAAACCTTCGTACGCATAGTCGAAGCCGGCAGCCTGTCGGCCGCGGCCGCGCAACTGCATACGACCCAGCCGACGATCAGCCGGCGGCTGCAGGCGCTCGAGCGCTCGCTCGGCATGCGGCTCCTGCAGCGGACCACGCACACGATGCGGCTGACCGTCGACGGCGAGCGCTGCTTCAAGCGCGCGAAGGAACTGCTGGCGAACTGGGCGGCGTTCGAGGCCGATCTGCGCGGCGCGCAAGAGGAGCCGGACGGGCTGTTGCGGGTCGCGGTGCCGCACGCGTTCGGCCAGGAGCGTTTCGTCGAGCCGCTCGCGCGGTTCCTGCGCGACTATCCGCGCGTGTCGGTCGAGTGGCTGCTGCAGGACGAGGTGCGGGATTTCGTCGGCAGCGGCATCGATTGCGCGATCCAGGTGGGGGAGCCGACCGATCCGGCCGTGGTCGCGATCCGGCTCTCGAAGGTGCCGCGCTTCGTGGTCGCCTCGCCGTCCGTGCTGAACGGCGCCGACGTGCCGGCCGACCCCGATGCGCTCGCCGCGCTGCCGTGGCTCGCGCTGCGCACGTATTACCGCACGGAGCTGGCGCTCACGCATTCGGTCACGGGCGAGACGCGACGCATTGCGATGCGCCCGCGCATCACCACCGCGAACCTGTACGCGCTGCGCAGTGCGGCGCTGCTGGGGGTGGGGGCGTGCGTCGGCTCGTCATGGATGCTGGCCGATCACCTCGCGCGCGGCGAGCTCGTGCACCTCGCGCCCGAGTGGCAGGCCGCGCCGCTGCCCGTCTACCTGACCTACCCGCATGCGCAGTTCTATCCGTCGCGGCTCGTGCGGTTCGCCGCGATGATGCGCGAGGCCGTGCCGGGGCTCGTCGAAGGGCGCGATACCTGACCTCCGATGCGGGATGTGCCGCAAGCGGAGGGCGGCGGGCGGCCGCAGCGGCTTCAGCCGCGCCGGATCCCTTCAGGCAGCGCGCTGATGCGGCGCACCTCGGGCGAATCGAGCCATGCGCGCGACGTCGCGCAGTCGGCGTACATATCGGTCGCATCCTCGCCCCAGAACAGGTCGCCGTCGAGTGCGAAGGTCGGCACGCCGAATACGCCGTGCGCGATCGCATCGTCGGTGTTCGCGCGCAGCGCGTCCTTCACCGGCTGGGCGTCGACGGCCGTCACGCCTTCCGGAAAGCCGACCGCTTCGCACAGCGCGGCGAAACCTTCCGGCGTCGACACGTCCTGGCCGTCACGCCAGATATGCCGGAAGATCCGCCGGATCGCGTCGGGAGAATTGCCCATCGCGATCGCGAGGCGCAGCGGCTTGATCGGATTGAACGGGTGCGCGGGCGGCATCCGGAACGCAATGCCGAGCTTGTCCGCGCGATATTGCGCGTGGCGATAGGTGAAGACGCGTTTCGCCGCGATCTCGGCCGGCGCTTTCTGGCCCCAGTGCGCGAGCAGTGCGCCGAGCACGATGGGCTTCGGCTCGAACGCGGCGGCGGCCGGCAACCGGTCGAATTGCTCCTGCTGCAGGTAGGCGAACGGCGAAACGAAATCGAAATACCAGGTGGCGGTGCGCGCGGCGTTCATGGTGGCGGCCCTCAAGCGTGTCCGGTTGGCGGTGGCTCGCGCGGCACGCCCGCAGGCGGCGCGCGATGCATGCATCGGCGGCCAGTGTCGCACGCAGCCGCCTTTTGCGCAGTGGCGTGGCCAGGCGCGCGCCGCTGCCGGTTATGACGCCGCGTCGCCGTGGTCCGCTGGCGATGCGAGCCGCGCGAGGCTGTCGCGCACGGCCGCTGCGTCGTAGCGTGCGCCTGAGCCGCCGAGCGCGACGGTCGCCTTCTGTGCGAGCGGCAACAGCATCGCGAGCGCCGCCGCCATGGCCGGTGCGTCGGCGAGCCGCGATTTCGGGCCCGATACGGTCAGCGCGCCGACACACTCGCCGGCCGCCCCGAACACGGGCGCGGATGCCGACGCCGTCTCCGGGTCGCGCTCGCCGTACGACGCGGCCCACAGCTGTTCGCGCACGTCGTGCCATTGCGCATCCTGCATGTCGGTAAACGCCAGCAGCACCTTCCCGGACGCGCCCTGGCGCACCGGAAACTCCTCGCCGACACGAATCGACACGCGCACCGCACGGGCGGGCTCGACCCGGTACAGCACCGAGCGCATGTCGCCCTGGCGCACGTAGAACGAAGCCGTTTCGCCGAGTTCGCGGCTCAGCGTCTCGAGCAGCGGCTCGACCACCGGGCCGACCCGGAACGAACGCTGATACAGCGCCGCGAGCCGCAGCGGCTCGTGTCCGATCGCGTACTGGCCGTCGTCGAGCTTGCGCATGAAGCCGCCATGTTCGAGCGCCGTGAGCAGGCGCAGGATCGTGCTCTTGTACAGCCCAGTGCGGCGCGACAGCTCCGCGAGCGACAGCCGGTCGTCGGTCTGCCCGAACGCACGGAGGATCGCGAACGCGCGATCGAGCACGGCGACGCCGCTGGACGCTTCTTCGACCGGTGAATCGGGCTCGCTGCCGGCGTGATCGGTTTGAGTCTTGGGCACTCCCTGCTTCCTTCTGAGGACGATCGATCGACTATATCGTTCTGCCTGACAGAACTCAAGTTCCAAAAAATCGCAATCTCACGGGTATACCCCGCTTACCGCCCATTCAACGCGCGCATAGAGTTCTATCAAACAGAACTATGTTCTTTCAGACAGAACGATGGGGTGTCAAATGAGCGTTTCCGAATATCCGAAGGTGCTGGTCAGCGAGGTCGGGCCGCGCGACGGCCTGCAGAGCATCCAGGCCGTGATGCCGACGGCCGGCAAGCTGCGCTGGATCACCGCGCTGGCCGCGGCCGGCCTGCGCGAGATCGAGGTCGGGTCGTTCGTGCCGGCGAAGCTGTTGCCGCAGATGGCCGATGTGCGCGAAGTCGTCGCGCACGCGCTGGCGATTCCCGGGCTGCACGTCGCCGCGCTCGCGCCGAACCTGCGCGGCGCCGAGGGCGCATTCGAGGCCGGCGTGCACAAGCTGACGCTGCCGGTCTCGGTGACGGAAGCGCATTCGCTGGCGAACATCCGCAAGACGCCCGCGCAGATGATCGACGAGGTGCGTGCGATCGTCGCGCTGCGCAATGAGCGGTTTCCGTCGGTGCAGATCGAGGCGGGCGTGTCGGTCGCGTTCGGCTGTACGATCGCGGGCGCGGTGAGCGACGACGAGACGATCGCGATGGCGGCGGCGATGGCCGAATGCGGCGTCGACGAGATCGGGCTGTCCGACACGAGCGGCTATGCGAATCCGGCGCAGGTGCGCCGGCTGTTCCTGCGGCTGCAGCGCGAAGTCGGCGACAAGGCCGGCGGCGCGCATTTCCACAACACGCGCGGGCAGGGGCTCGCGAACGTGGTCGCGGCGCTCGACGCGGGCGTAACCACGATCGACGCGAGCCAGGGCGGCCTCGGCGGCTGCCCGTATGCGCCGGGCGCGACCGGCAACATCGTTACCGAGGATCTCGTGTTCCTGCTCGAGGCGATGGGATTCGACACGGGTATCGACGTCGACGCGCTGCTCGCCGCGCGCGCGATCCTGCACGCGGCGCTGCCGGCCGAGGCGCTATACGGCCATGTGCCGGACGCCGGGTTGCCGAAGGGCTTCCGTTACGCGGACGGCCGCGCTCCGAGCGCGGTGCAACCGGAAGGATGCCTGACGGGAGTCGCGCAATGAACGACCAACAACCGGCTTCGACGCTGCCGTACGCAGGCACGCGCGTGATCGAGATGACGCACATGGTGATGGGCCCGACCTGCGGGATGCTGCTCGCCGATCTCGGCGCGGAGGTCATCAAGATCGAACCGATCGCGGGCGACAGCACGCGCGCGCTGCGCGGTTCCGGCGCGGGCTTCTTCGGGATGTTCAACCGCAACAAGAAGAGCCTCGCGGTCGACGTGAAGGATCCGCGCGGGCTGGAGATCGTGCTGCGACTCGTCGCGACCGCGGACGTGTTCAGCGAGAACTTCAAGAGCGGCACGATGGACCGGCTCGGCCTCGGCTATCCGGCGCTCTTCTCGCTGAATCCGCGCCTCGTGTACGTGTCGCACAAGGGCTTCCTGCCGGGGCCGTACGAGCATCGCACCGCGCTCGACGAAGTGGTGCAGATGATGGGCGGCCTCGCATACATGACGGGCCCGGAAGGGCGGCCGTTGCGCGCGGGGGCGAGCGTGAACGACATCATGGGCGGCATGTTCGGCGCGATCGGCGCGATGGCCGCGCTCGCGCAGCGCGAACGCACCGGCCGCGGCCAGCAGGTGCAGAGTTCGCTGTTCGAGAACAACGTGTTCCTCGTCGCGCAGCACATGATGCAGTTCGCGGTGACCGGGCAGGCCGCATCGCCGATGCCGAGCCGGATTTCCGCGTGGGCCGTCTACGACGTGTTTTCAGTCAAGGATGACGAACAGATCTTTCTCGCGGTCGTATCGGACACGCAGTGGGCGCTGTTCTGCGACGCGTTCGGCCTGGCCGCGCTGAAGGACGATCCGCGCGTCGCGACCAACAACCTGCGCGTGCAGGCGCGCGACTGGCTGCTGCCCGAGTTGCGCGCGCGGCTCGCGCCGCATTCGGCCGCGGAGATCGGCGCGATCTTCGAATCGAACGGCCTGCCGTACGCGCCGATCACGAAACCGCAGGACCTGTTCGACGATCCGCACCTGCTCGCCACGGGCGGCCTCGAGGCCGTGACGTTGCCGGCCGACGCGAGCAGCGCCGGGCGGCCGGTCGACACCCGCACCGCGCTGCTGCCGCTGACGCTTGCCGGCGAACGCCTGCGGCTGCGCACGGCGCCGCCCGCACTCGGCCAGGACACGCGCGCGCTGCTCGGCGAGCTCGGCTACACGCCGGACGATGCGCGTGCGCTGATCGAAGCCGGCGTCGTCGCGGGCCAGCATGGCGCGGACGACGCGGCGCCGGGCGGCGCGCCGTCACCGAACGAACTGGCGAGCGCGTAGCGCGGCCGCGATTCACCGAACGAACAAAGGCGTCCCGGCCGTGCCACGCACGGGCGCGGCCGCCCCCTCCACGGAGACAACCATGACATCCGCTTCCCCGGCACTGGCCGACGATCGCGAGACCGACGCGTCGCTCGAGCAACGGGCCGTGCGCAAGGCCGCGTGGCGCTTCATTCCGCTGCTCGCGCTCGCGTACTTCTTCAACTATCTGGACCGCACGAGCGTCGGCTTCGCGGCGCTGACGATGAACCGCGACCTCGGGCTGACCGCGACGCAGTTCGGCTGGGGCGCGGGGATCATGTTCGCCGGCTACTGCTTGTTCGAGGTGCCGAGCAATCTCGCGCTGTACCGTTTCGGCGCGCGGCGCTGGCTTGCCCGCATCATGATCACGTGGGGGCTGATGGCGGCTGCGACCGCGCTCGCGACCGGGCCGACGAGTTTCTACGCGATCCGGCTGCTGCTCGGTATCGGCGAAGCCGGATTCTTTCCGGGCGTGATCTTCTTCCTTGCCGTGTGGTTTCCGGCGAGCTACCGCACGCGCGTGCTGGCGTGGTTCACCGTGTCGACGCCGCTGTCGTCGCTGATCGGCGGTCCGTTGTCGACGTGGCTGCTGCAGCTCGACGGCGTGCTCGGGCTGGCCGGCTGGAAGTGGATGTTCATCGTCGAAGGGCTGCCGGCGTGCGCGCTCGGTTTTCTCGTGCTGAAGCTGCTGTCCGATTCGCCGGCGCATGCCGCGTGGCTGTCCGACGACGAGCGGGCGGCGCTGCAGCGTGCGTTCGAGCGCGACGGCGCGGCCGCCGGCCGCAAGAAGCGCTTCGGCGTCGCGCTGCGCGACGTGCGCGTGTACCTGCTCGCGCTGATCTCGTTCGGCTTCACGATGGGGTCCTACGGGATCGGCATCTGGCTGCCGCAGATGCTGAAGGCGCACGGCATGTCGACGATGCAGACGGGCTGGCTGTCCGCGGTGCCGTACTTCTTCGCGACCATCGCGCTGCTGTGGTGGGCGAAGCGCGTGGACCGGCGCGGCGGCCCGGTCGCGAACCTGGCGATCGGGCTGTTCATCGGCGCGGTGGCGCTCGGCGTGTCGACGCACTTCCTGACGCTCGGGCCGGCACTCGTCGGCATCACGCTTGCGCTGATCGGCACGATCGCCGGCCGCACGATCTTCTACACGCTGCCGTCGCGCTTCCTGTCCGGCCAGGCCGCGGCCGGCGGGCTCGCGCTGATCAACTCGATCGGCGCGCTCGGCGGCTTCGCGGGCCCTTATCTCGTCGGCTACCTGAAGGACAGCTTCGGCACCTTTACCGCCGGCATGCTCGGCCTCGCGATCGTGCTGGCGATCACGACGCTGCTCACGCTGTCGTTGTATGCGTTCGACCGGAGCGAATGACATGGATATGACGATGTCGATCAAGCGACGCCGGCTGCTCGGCGCGGCCGCCGCCTCGCTCGCGCTGCCCGCGTTCACGGGGACGCGCGCGGCCACCCAGGAAGGAGTTTCCCGCATGACGACGCAAAGCAACTATCTCGCGGTCCGCCCCGACTGGCTCGCGTCGGCGCTCGAACCCGCGCTCGAGCCCGACCTGCCGATCGTCGACGCGCATCATCATTTCTATGAGCGGCCGGGCTGGATCTACATGCTCGACGACTATCTGCAGGATGCGCGCTCGGGCCACAACATCCAGGCGTCCGTCTACATGCAGGCGCAGACGCGCTATCGCGACTCGGGCCCGGCCGAACTGAAACCAGTGGGCGAGACGGCCTACGTCGCCGGCGTGACCGAACCGCTGCAGCACGGCCCGGTGGCGGTCGCGAAAGGCATCGTCGGCCACGCGGACCTGCGTCTCGGCGAACGCGTGCGCGAGGTGCTCGAAGCGCATCTCGAAGCCGGTCGCGGGCGCTTCCGCGGCGTTCGTCACCTGACGACCTGGGACGCCGATTCGACGCTCGCCAATCCGCTGTCGGCGGTGCCGCGCGGGCTGCTGCTCGATCCCGCGTACCGGGCGGGCGTCGCGCAGCTCGCGCCGCTCGGGCTTTCGTACGACGCGTGGCTGTTCTTCCCGCAACTGCCCGAACTGTTCGAGCTGGCGAAGGCGAACCCCGATACGCGCGTCATCATCAATCACTGCGGCGGTATCGTGCGGATCGCCAGTTATGCCGACAAGCGGCCGGAGGTGTTCGAGCGCTGGTCGGCGTCGATGCGCACGCTCGCGCAACTGCCGAACGTGTACGTGAAGGTCGGCGGCCTCGGGATGCGCATCAACGGTTTCGATTTCGAGAAGAGCGAACGGCCGCCGTCTTCCGCGCAACTCGCCGACACGTGGAAGCCGTGGATGATGACCTGCATCGACGCGTTCGGCCCCGGACGCTGCATGTTCGAGAGCAATTTCCCGGTCGACAAGGGCTCGTATTCGTTCGTGAACGGCTGGAATGCGTTCAAGCGGCTGACCGCGCAGGCGAGCCCTGACGAGCGCGACGCGCTGTTCCGCGGCACGGTCACGCGCGCTTACCGGCTCGGCTGACGCGCGCCGCGACGGGTCCGGCGCTTGCTTACCCGGCCTCCACCAGCGCCGCGAGCCGCGCCAGCGCCATCTGCCAGCCCGTTTCGTTATCGGCGGCCGGCACGCCCGGCGGCACCCCGTCGTGCACCGCGTCCACGCGCGTGCCGCCCGCTTCGTCGGACAGCGTGATCGTGATCGTCATGGCGCCGCGCAGCATCGGGTCGTCGGTTTCGAACACGTCGATCTCGACGATCTGCTCGTCCGGCACGAGCGTGACGAAGCGGCCGTGATAGGTATCGGTGCGCGCGGTGGTCTTGCCGGTGCCGGCCGACGACGCGTCGTAGCTCAGCGATACCCGCAGCGCACCGCCTTCGCGCGCGTCGTACGCATGCACGCGGCAGGTCATGCCGTCGGGCACCTTCCATTGCTCGACCGCGTGCGGATCGAGCAAGGCGCGGTAGACGCGGCCGCGCGGGGCGTTCAGGTGCCGGCTGACCCGGGTCGAATGCGTGTGCGTGTGCAACATGTGGCCTCCCGCGGCGTGCGCACGACGGTGCACGCCGGCGGCCGGCGTGTCGTCATGCTTCCTTCAGGAATCCTAGGCGCGCGAACGGCGGCATGCAATGACCGCACACGCGGTCGCGCTCGGCTCAGCGCAATGCGGCCGCGAATTCGTCGAGCTGCGTGATGCAGGTGTTCCAGCCCTCGAAGAAGCCGAGCGCTTCGTGGCGCTCGCGCGTGGCGGCGTCCGGATGCATCACGCGCGCTTCGTAACGGCTGCCCATATCGTCGTCGGCCATCGTGATGATCGCGGTGAAGCCCATCCACGGCGCCTGCGGCCGCCAGCCGCCCGTGAGCATCGACGTGAACGCGATGCGCGATTCCGGCACGATCTCGAGGAAGCAGCCGGGATTGTCGCTGGTGCCCCCATCGGGGCCGCGCATGTAGGTGTGGAAGGCGCCGCCCGGCCGCAGGTCGAACGCGCGCACTTCGGTGGTCCACGGTTTCGGGCACCACCATTGCTTCAGCAGTTCGGGGTCGGTCCATGCACGCCACAGCGCGTGGCGCGGCGCACGCAGCGTGCGCGTGATGACGAGATCGTGGGCTTCAACGGGGTCGACGGGGCTGGCTGACATCTTGCTCCTCCTGGTGACGGCGTTCGACGAATTCGACGAGACGATCGGATCGGGCTTCCCACAGCGCACGCTGCTCGGCAAGCCATGCCTCGGCTTCGGTCAGCCGGCTGCCGACCAGCGTGCAGGTGCGCGAGCGGCCGGCCTTGCGGGTCTGGACGAGACCGCTGCGCTCGAGCACGGCGACGTGCTTCATGAACGACGGCAGCGCCATGTCGAACGGTTCGGCCAGCGCGGAGACGGTCCGTTCGCCGTGGCCGAGCATGCTGACGATCGCGCAGCGCGTCGGATCGGCGAGGGCGTGGAAAACGTCGCTGATGCCGGGTTGAAAGTTAGCCATGTGGCTAAGTATAGGGGAGGCGAACGGCGATGCAACGGAAATTTTCGTCGCGTAGGATGATGGGGCGGTAACACGCGCCGACCGGGTGCGGGGTTGCCGAGCGCCTGCCGCCGTCGCGCGAGCCGCGACGGCAGGCCGGTGTTTCCTTCCCATCCGGACGCACGCCGAACCCGCGAGTGCGACCCAACTGACTACCGGAGTTGGCATGACCGAATCCGTTACCGTCCGCCGCGTCGGCGCGGACGAAGCGAAGCGCTGTGTCGAGGCACTCGCCGACGTGCTGATCGATTGCGTCGAGGGCGGCGCGTCCGTCAGCTTCATGTTGCCGATCGAGCGGGCGACCGCCGTCGCGTTCTGGACGAACGTCGCCGACGGCGTCGCGAACGGCGAGCGCATCCTGCTCGTTGCCGAGGACGCGGCCGGCCGGATCGTCGGCACCGTGCAGGTCGTGACCGCGCAGCCGGAGAACCAGCCGCATCGCGCCGATATCTCGAAGATGCTCGTGGCGCGGCACGCGCGCCGGCAGGGCATCGCCGCGCGGCTGATGGCGGCGGCCGATGCGGCCGCTCGCGACGCGGGCAAGACCGTGCTCGTGCTCGACACCGTGACGGGCGGCGACGCCGAGCGGCTGTACGAGCGGGCCGGCTGGCAGCGTGTCGGTGTCGTGCCGAACTATGCGCTGATGCCCGACGGCACGCTCTGCGCGACGACGTATTTCCACAAGCAGCTCGCGTAACGGCATTCGTCATGCATCCCGTCGCCCCGGCGCTCCTGTTCCTCACACTCGCGGCGGGTGTCGTGGCGCTGACCGCGCCGGTGTTGCTCGCGGTCGCATGGCGGCGCCGCACGCAGGTGCCGTTGCGGGTGTTTTTCTACGGGATGCTGACCTTTTTCGTGTTCCAGCCGGTGCTGCGCCTGTCGTGGCAGGTGCCGTTGTTCCACTGGCTCGCGCACGATCCCCGCTGGCACCTGACGATGCTCGTGTTCGCGGCGCTGACGGCTGGCATCTTCGAGGAGTGCGGGCGCTGGGTCGCTTTCCGGTATCTGCTGCCGAAGCGACATGATGCGCCGACGGCCGTGATGCTCGGGCTCGGGCACGGCGGGCTGGAAGCGATGCTGTTGGTCGGCGTCGGATTCATCGCGCTCGCTGCCGCCTACCTGCTCGCGCGAGCAGGCGTCGTGGTGCCTGAAGGTGCGCAGTCGCTGATCGGGTCGCAGTTCTCCGGCATGACACTCGCGTCGCCGTTACTCGCGCTGTTCGAGCGTGTGAGCGCCATGGCCGCGCACGTGGGGCTGTCGCTGATCGTGCTGCAGGCATTCGTCCGCGGCACGAAGCGCTGGCTCGCGTATGCGATCGCGTTTCATTTCCTGTTCGACCTCGCCGCCGTACTGCTGACGCGGTACTGGCATGTCGATACCGTGCTGGTCGAGGTGCTCCTGTTCGTGTGCGGTGTCGCGCTTCTGTGGCTGGGTGTTCGCTGGAGCCGCCGGATGACGGGTGCCGGCGAGGCCAGCACGGGGCCTGTTGCCTGATTGGCAAGGCGCCGTTCGAGAATCGAGCAGGGCCGCGGACATCGCCGGTCCGATATATTCACGCAGGAAGACTTCAGCAGAACGAGAACGCCCCGGAACCACCGCCCCGATGAAACGCTCCCATGTCGCTTTCGCCCTCACGGGCCTGCTCGTCGCGCTGCCGATTGCCGCGTATGCGCTCGTCAAGCCGTTGCGCGTCGTCGCGCCCGCGCTGGTCCCCGGTGTGTCGTGCCCGAGCGCCGATATCTGCACGGACGATGCCGCGAAGCTCGGCGACGCGCGGCAGCTCTATCGCGACGGCTATGCGCGCGCGGCGGCGGCCGTCGGTGCATTCCAGGCGGCGCCGCGCGTCGTGTTCTGCTCGACGCGAGCGTGCGCCGATGCGTTCGGCTTGGGCCAACGCGCGGCGCTGACGCTCGGGAATTTCGGCGTGGTGATCGCACCGCGCGGCTGGCAGACCTACTTTCTCACGCACGAGCTGATCCATCACCGGCAGGCCGAAGTGCTCGGCAACCTGGCCGTCGCGACCCGGCCGCGCTGGCTGATCGAAGGGATGGCATATTCGCTCAGCGACGATCCGCGCCATCCGCTGGCGGAGCCGTTCGAAGCGTGGCGCACGCGTTTTGCCGCCTGGAATGCGGCGCGCGGCGCACAGCCGCTGTGGGATGCCGCACGGGCGGTCGAATAGCGCGGCAAGACGTTGAAATATCACCGCGCACGCCGACACGCCGCACAGGTCGACGCAGCATGACGTTTGGGCGCGGCTATGCCGGTGCGCCCGGATCGTCGCGCCCGGCGGTGAGCGTCTCCCTCCCGGCGGCGAGGATCTCGTCGGCCAGCGCCGGATCGGTGCCGGCGATCGCGCGCGACAGCACGAGCGCGCCGACCATCTGGCTGAAGACCGCGACCGCATCGCGACGCGTCTGCGCCGACGTCGCGCCTTCCGTGGCCACCATCCGTTCCAGCCGATCGAGGTAGGTGGCGAGGCCGTGCGCATAGCATGCACGCGCCGCGTCGGTCAGGCGCGGCGCATCGCCCGCGAAACCGGACAGCGGGCATCCGGCCTCGACGTTGTCGCGATGCGCGGCCGACAGATACAACGCCACCTGCGCGTCGAGACTGCCGGCGTTCGGCGAATCCGCGCGGTCCTGCATCGCCTTTTCCATCACCTCGGCCACCAGCGCGTCTTTCGACTTGAAGTGGTTGTAGAAGCCGCCCTGCGTGAAGCCGGCTTCCTTCATCAGCTCCGTGAGCCCGACCGCGTCGACGCCGCGCGCGCGGAACAGCCGCTCGGCGGCCGCGACGATCGCGCTCCGGTTCTCGGCAGCCTGCTGTCTTGACACGCCCATAGATCCCTCCCTGATTTTGTCGATCGCGTCGATTGGAAAACACAATGGCGATCACCATTGACATGCCCGAGGGGCGAGAACACAATGCACCGCAAAGACGATGGTGATCGACATTGACATCGAGTGTAGCCGACTTGGCGGCGGGCGCAAAGCCGCGGCCGGCACACCGGATGGCAAGCGGTCGGGGTCTTGGGCGCCGCCGGGTCACGGGCAGCGGGCGGCTCGCCGTCTGCCGGCGGCGGCGCCACGGTTCGGTAAGCAAGGGCAGGCTGGTTTTCCACCGGATCTCAGGCGCGCGGCGAGCCGGCGCGCATGCGATTCATCATGCGAAAGGAACGAACATGAAGATCGAAGGTGCAGTGGTGTTCATCACGGGCGCAAACCGCGGGCTCGGGCTCGAGTTCGCGAAGCAGGCACTGGCGAGAGGGGCGCGCAAGGTCTATGCGGCGGCGCGCGATCCGGCCACCGTGACGCTGCCGGGCGTCGTGCCGGTGAAGCTCGACGTGACCGATCCGGCAGCCGTCGCCGCGGCGGCCGATGCCGCCCGCGACGTCACGCTGCTGATCAACAACGCGGGCATTGCGCGGCTCGGCAGCCTGACCGACGACGGCGCGCCCGACGCATTGCGCGATCACTTCGAAACCAACGTGTTCGGGATGCTGGCGATGTCGCGCGCGTTCGCGGGCAGCCTCGCCGGGAATGGCGGCGGCGCGATCCTGAACATCCTGTCGGTCGCGAGCTGGGTGAACCGGCCGATCCTGGCGGGCTACGGCGTGTCGAAATCGGCTGCGTGGGCACTGACCAACGGGCTGCGCCATTCGCTGCGCGAGCAGCACACGCAGGTCGTCGGGCTGCATGCCGGCTTCATCGACACCGACCTGACGGCCGGCCTCGACGTGCCGAAGGCGACGCCGGTCGACGTCGTGCGCCAGGCATACGAAGCGATCGAGGCGGGAGAGGAGGAAGTGTCGACCGACGAGTTCACGCGGCAGGTGAAGGCCACGCTGTCGTCGGGCGTTTATCTGGAAGAACCGGCGCCGCGTTGAAGCCGCCGGTATCCCGAGCCCGCTGCCCCGGCTGCGCGTGCAGCGGGGGCGGCGGGCCGTACCGTCAGACGGTGGTGTCGATGATGCCCGGGATCTTCACGTCCGGGTTCACGTCCGCGTCGTAGTCGACGCCGGCGATCTCGAAGCCGAACAGCCGCAGGAACTCGGTCTTGTAGCCGGTGAAGTCGGTCAGCTCGTACAGGTTCTCGTTCGTCACGTGGTTCCACTGCGCGACGACCTTCGCCTGCACCTGCGGATCGAGCTCCTTGTAGTCCGCGCGCAGGCGGCCTTCTTCGTCGACGTGCGGCTTCGTGCCATACAGGCTGTCCTTGAACAGGCCGTACACCTGCTCGATGCAGCCTTCGTGCGTGCCGGCTTCCTTCATCGTCTTGAACAGCAGCGACAGGTACAGCGGCATCATCGGGATCGCCGAGCTGGCCTGCGTGACGACCGCCTTCAGCACCGACACGCGCGCGTCGCCGCCATGCGCGGCGAGCTTGTCGCGGATCGACAGCACTTTCTTGTCGAGATCCTTCTTCGCTTCGCCGATCGAGCCGTTCCAGTAGATGTCGTGCGTGATCTGCTCGCCGAGATACGTGAACGCGGTGGTCTTCGCGCCGTCGGCCAGCACGCCGGCTTCATCGAGCGCGTCGATCCACATCTGCCAGTCCTCGCCGCCCATCACGGCGACGGTGCCGTCGATCTCTTCCTGCGTCGCCGGCTCCAGCGTGACGTCGCGGATCACTTCCTTGTCGGTGTCGAGGCCGCGGAACGTGACCGTCTTGCCGATCGGCTTGAGCGTCGAGCTGATGGTTTCGCCCGTCTTCGGATGCGTGCGGCGCGGTGCCGCGAGGCTGTAGACGACGAGATCGACCTTGCCGAGATCCTGCTTGATGGTGTCGATCGTGACCTGCTTGACCTTGTCGGAGAATGCGTCGCCGTTGATGCTGCGCGCATAGCGCCCCTTTTCGGCGGCGAATTTCTCGAACGCAGCGGTGTTGTACCAACCGGCCGTGCCCGGCTTCGTCTCGCTGCCGGCACGCTCGAAGAACACGCCGAGCGTGTCCGCGTCGGCGCCGAAGGCGGCCGAGATCCGGGCAGCGAGGCCGTAGCCGGTCGACGCGCCGATCACGAGCACCTTTTTCGGGCCGTTGGCGATCGGGCCGTGCGAAGTCACGTAGTCGATCTGTTCCTTGACGTTGGCTTCGCAGCCGACCGGATGAGTCGTCACGCAGATGAAGCCACGCACGCGCGGTTTGATGATCATGGAAACCTCTACTCTAGTCAGAAAGGCTGGGACGGCCTGAATTCGGAAAATCCCGCGCATTGTAAAGGAAGCGGCCGATCGCGGGCGGACGCTTCCGGAACCGGGCGGCTCGTCCGGTTATTTCTCTCTTGACAGAAATAACTGAAATGCCTAAATTTCACGTCATGGAACTCACACCGATTGCCGAACGATTCATTCTCCACTGGGGCGAAATGGGCTCGCGGTGGGGCGTCAACCGCACCGTCTCGCAGATCCACGCGCTGCTCTATCTGGCCGGCCGGCCGATCGCGGCTGACGAGATCGCCGAGACGCTCAACGTGGCGCGCTCCAACGTCAGCACGAGCCTGAAAGAGCTTCAGGCGTGGCGGCTGGCGAAAGTCGTGCACGTGCTGGGCGACCGCCGCGACCACTTCGAGACGTCGACCGACATCTGGGAACTGTTCAAGCTGATCGTCGAAGGGCGGCGGCAGCGCGAGATCGAGCCGACGCTCACGGTGCTGCGCGACTGCCTGACGAATCCCGAGATCGCGAACGAGAGCCGTGAGACCGAGCAACGCATCCGCGACACGCTGCAGTTCGTCGAGACGCTCACGACCTGGTCGGACGAGATGCTGCGGCTCAAGCCCGATACGCTGATGAAGGCGCTCGGCATCGGCGCGAAGATCAGCCAGACGGTCAGGCGCAAGCCGTCGAAGTAAGCAGGACACGCGGTGCGGGCAGCCAGCCCGCTTTTTTTGGGGTCGTTATTTCTGTCTGTACAGAAATAACTGTAAATAGAGGATGAAAATGGACACCGTCTTGCCGTCGACCTGCCCGCCTGGCCGCACCGGGGCGCGCAGCATGACCGTGCTCGTGTGCGGGGCGAACGGCTTCATCGGGCGGGCACTGTGCGCGCGGCTCGAAGCCGGCGGCCATCGCGTGCTGCGCGGCGTGCGTCAGGCGGCCGGCCCGTCCGACGTCGCGATCGACTTCGCGAAGGACGTCGACCCCGACGCGTGGCTCGCGCGGCTGGAAGGCGTCGACGTAGTGATCAATGCGGTCGGCCTCCTTGCCGATCAGCGCGGCGCGACGCTCGACGCCGTGCATCGCGCCGCGCCGTGCGCGCTCTTCACCGCGTGCTGCCGCGCAGGCGTGCGGCGCGTGATCCAGATTTCGGCGCTCGGCGTCGAGCGTGGCGATACGCGCTACTTCGCGAGCAAGGTCGCGGCCGACCGCTTCCTGCAGACGCTGCCGATCGACTTCCGGATCGTGCGTCCCGCGCTCGTCTACGGCACGGACGGCGCGTCGGCGCGGTTTTTCCGGATGCTCGCGAGCCTGCCGGTGCAGGTGCTGCCGGCGGGCGGCCATCAGCGGCTGCGCCCCGTGCACGTCGACGATCTCGCCGAAGTCGTCGCGCGGTGCGTCGATGCGCCGGCGGCCGGCCACCCGGTGATCGACGTGGTCGGCACCGACGAAGTCGAATACCGCGAGATGCTGGCCCGCTACCGCGCCGCGCTGGGGTTTGCGCCGGCCGTTCGCATCGGATTGCCGGGCCCGCTGGCCGGTGTGGCGGCCGTGCTCCTCGGCACGCTGCCGGGCGCGATGTTCACGCGCGATACGTGGACGATGCTGCGTGGCGGGAACACCGGCGATCCGGCTGCCGCCACGGCGATGCTCGGCCGGCCGCCGCGCGGAATCGACGGCTTCATCGGCGCGGACGCCGCGGCGCTGCGTCGCGACGCGCTCGCGATGTGGCGTCGTCCGCTGCTGCTGGGCGCGCTGGCGATCGTGTGGATCTGGACGGCCATCGCCAGCGCGTTCATCCATCCGCTGCACGCAAGCCTCGCGCTGCTCGCACCCGCGCACCTGACGGGGCTGCCCGCGCTGATCGCGCTCTATACGGCCAGCGCGCTGGACTTCGCGTTCGGCGTCGCAACCGTCGTCGCGCCGTCGCGCCGCCTGTGGGCCGCGCAAGCCGCGCTGATCGTCGCGTATTCGGCCGTCATCGCGGTCACGATGCCGGGCCTGCTCGCCGAACCGTTCGGCCCCGTGCTCAAGAACGTACCGATTCTCGCGATCCTGTTGATCCTTTTTTCAGAAGAAGAACAACCATGAATACCTATCTCGTCATCAAGGCGCTTCACATCCTGTCCTCGGTGCTGCTGGTTGGCACGGGGTTCGGCACCGCGTTCTACCTGTTCTTCGCGAACCGCACGCGCTCGGTGCCCGCCATTGCGGCCGTGTCGCGGCTCGTGGTGCGCGCGGACTGGTGGTTCACGACCCCGGCCGTGATCTTCCAGCCGGCATCGGGCCTGTGGCTCGCGCATACGGCCGGCTGGCCGTGGGATACGCCGTGGCTCATGGCGTCGATCGTGCTGTACGCGATCGCCGGCGTGTGCTGGCTGCCGGTCGTGTGGCTGCAGGTCGAACTGGCCGCGATGGCGAAGCTCGCTCATGCGAGCGGCGAGGCCGCGCTGCCGGAACGCTACTGGCTTTACGCGAAGCGCTGGGAACTGCTCGGCTATCCGGCGTTCTTCGCAATGCTGACCGTCTACTTCCTGATGGTGCTCAAGCCGATGTAAGTGTGCCGGTGCCGCTGAACAGAAGCAGCGGTTCGGCACAGCGGAAAGCAGTCGATCGATTCATGAGGCATGCGACAGAAAAAAGAAGGAATGCGAATCATGGACTCAAATGAACTGGTGCTGTACTTCGACGGACGATGTCCGTTATGCGTGGCGGAGATCAAGCGTCTCGGGGCCCGCGACGCGCGACGCCGGCTGGCTTTCGTCGATATCGCCGAGCCGGTTTTCGATCCCGCGCCGCTGGGCGTCGACCTGCCCGCGCTGAACCGCGAATTGCACGCGCGTTTGCCCGACGGACGCATGCTGACCGGCGTGGACAGCATCCTGGCCGCCCAGGCGCTGACCGGCCGTCGCTGGGTCGTCCGGTTGCTGCGCGTGCCGGCCGTGCGCGGTGCGTTGGCGCTGCTATATCGCCGCTTTGCGCGCAACCGGCATGCGGTATCGCGCTGGCTCGGCTATCGCGCCGAAGCGCCGTGCGACGGAGCGGCGTGCGGTAGCGGTCGCGACCGTGCTGCCGCACCCACGGCGGATCGTCCGGTGGGTGACGCGGCGCGCCGGATCGTCGTGACCTGGATGTACTGCGCGGCGCTTGCACACCTGCTCGTCGGCGTTGCCGTTCCTTGGGTTGCAAGCGCGCCGTGGCTCGACGCGTATCACCGCGCCATCGAGCTGCATTTCTGGACGGGAACGGCACCTGACGCGGCGCGTGCGCAGCAGATCTGGTGGATGTCGCTGATGGGCGCGACGGTGCAATGCGCGTCGGTCTGGATGCTGGCGCTCGTGCACCTCGGCAACAGGTTGCAGAAACGGGAAGTGTGGGGATGGCTGCTGGCCGGCCTGCTGATCTGGGCGCCGCAGGACGTGCTGTTTTCATTGCAGGCCCAGGTATCGGGCCACGTGGCGATCGACGCGGCGGCACTCGTCGCGATGGTGTCGCCGCTTGTCTGGCTTTGGAGGAGGGACGCGGTATGAACACCTTGCCTGCTTACGACTGGGCGCTCAACCTGCTGATCGTGCAGGGCGCGATGGGCGCATTCGATACGCTTTATCACCACGAACTCACGCAGGATCTGCCGCATAGCCCGCGCGCGCGGCTCGAGCTGGGAATTCACGCGGTGCGCTCCGTGCTTTACGGTCTCGTGTTCGCATCGATCGCGAACGTCGCCTTTCACGGCGCGTGGGTCGCGGCCCTCGCGGTGGTGGTCGTCGTCGAGGTGGTGCTGACGTTGTGGGATTTCGTCGTCGAGGACCAGAGCCGCAAGCTGCCGGCGACCGAACGCGTGCTGCACACGCTGCTGGCCGTCAACGGCGGCGCGCTGTTCGGAATGATCGCGATGCAGCTGGCCACGTGGGCGCACGAGCCGACCGCGCTGCAGGCGCTCGATCTCGGTTGGCGCGGCTGGGTGCTGAGCCTCTTTGCCGTCGGTGTGACGATTTCGGGAATCCGCGACGGAATCGCGGCCTGCCGGATCGCGCGACGCGAGCCGGTCGTCAATCCGTTCGCGGGGCAGCCGCCGGGGAATGTGCTCGTCACTGGCGGGACCGGCTTCATCGGCGAAACCCTCGTGAACCATCTGCTCGATGCTGGGCATGCGGTCACGTTGCTGGCGCGCGATCCGCTGCGCGCGGCCTACCAGTTTCACGGCCGCGTGCGCAGCGTGACGTCCGTCGAACAGCTGCAGCCGCACGAGCGTTTCGACACGGTCATCAATTTCGCGGGTGCGCCGGTGCTCGGCGCACGCTGGAGCAAGGGCCGGCAGGCGGTGCTGCTCGCCAGCCGCGTCGGCGTGACGGAATCGCTGATGCGCTGGGTCGAAACCGCCGAGGTCAAGCCGCGCACGTGGATCCAGGCATCGGCGATCGGTTACTACGGCGTGCGTCCTTCGGACGAGCGGCTCGATGAAAGCAGCAGCGCCGGCTCCGGCTTCATGTCGGCGCTGTGCCGGCAGTGGGAGCAGTCGGCACAACCGCTCGAGCGTCATGGCGTTCGTTCGGTGGTGCTGCGGCTGGGCGTCGTGTTCGGCCCCGGCGGCGCGCTGCGCCCGATGCTGCTGCCGCACTACTTCGGGATGGGCGGACGATTCGGCGACGGCACGCAGGTGATGAGCTGGATCCACCGGGACGACGTGCTGCGGATCATCGCGCGTGCGATGGTGAATTCGGGCATGCACGGCGTCTACAACGCGGTCGCACCCGCGCCATTGACCCAGCGCGAGTTCGTGCAGGTCGTGTCGAAGGTGCTGCGCCGCCCGGCCTGGCTGCACGTGCCGGCCGCGCCGCTGCGGGTCGCGATGGGCGAGATGGCCGAGCTGCTGCTGGACGGGCAGCGCGTGATGCCGGCACGCCTGCATCAGGACGGATTCATGTTCCGGTACCCGACGGCCGAGCACGCGCTGCGTGACCTGACGAATCGCCCGCATGCGGATTTTCCGCATATGACCTGTCGCTTGCCCCGAGGTCGCGTATAAACTCGGCGTGAACGCGTTCGGCGCGTGTCGTGCGTCCCGGGCGCTCCGCATCCGACCTCACAAGGAGACTGCATGCTGCACATCCTCGGCAAGATCCCGTCCATCAACGTTCGCAAGGTGCTGTGGCTGTGCACCGAGCTGAACCTGCCGTTCGAACAGGAAGACTGGGGCGCGGGCTTCCGCACGACCCACGATCCGGCCTATCTCGCGCTGAATCCGAACGGTCTCGTGCCCGTCATCAAGGACGACGATTTCGTGCTCTGGGAATCGAACACGATCATCCGCTACCTCGCGAACCGCTACGGCGGCGATGCGCTGTATCCGGCCGAGCCGCAGGCGCGCGGGCGGGTCGATCAATGGATCGACTGGCAGGGCGCGGACCTGAACCGCTCGTGGGTCGGCGCGTTCCTCGGCCTCGTGCGCAAATCGCCCGATCACCAGGACCCGGCCGGCATCGCACAGTCGATCGCGGGCTGGACGAAGCACATGCAGGTGCTGAACGCGCAGCTCGAAGCGACCGGTGCGTACGTGGCCGGCAACGGCTTCACGCTCGCGGACATTCCGATCGGCCTGTCGGTGAACCGCTGGTTCGGCACGCCGTTCGAGCATCCGGATTTCCCGGCGGTGTCGCGCTATATCGAACGTCTCGCGACGCGCGAAGGCTTCCAGAAATACGCGGGCAGCGCGAACCCGTGATGCGTCGCAGGTCGTGTGCGGTGTGGCGGCGTGGCAAGCGCCACCGCGTTCGCGTCACGATCGATATGCACGGGCCCGCGGGCCCGTTTTCATGCGCCCGGCGCCGGCACCGCGTCGAGCACGCGCGCAAGAAACGCCTCGTGATTCCACGCGGATTCCGGCCGCGACAGCCCGAGCCGCACGACCACCAGTTGCCGGCTCGGCACCACGCTCACGAACTGGCCTTCATGGCCGACCGCATGAAACGCGTCGGCCGGCATCGCGACCGCATGCGGATCGCGATCGTTGAACGGCTCCGGCACCTTGACCCACAGCTGCGCGCCATACTCCTGTCGCTCCGACTGCGGCGTCGTGCGCGTCAGGTAGCGTACCCAGCCTTCCGGCAGCAGCCGCTGCCCGTCCCACACGCCGTCCTGCAGCAGCAACTGCCCGAAGCGCGCCCAGTCGCGCGCGCTCGCATACATGTACGACGGGCTGACGAGCGTGCCGGACGCATCGGGTTCGAACACCGCGCTGCGCATCCCGAGCGGCGCGAACAGCGCGCGGCGCGGTAACGCGAGGTAGTCGGCGTCGTTGCCGCCCAGTGCCTCGCGCATCACGCGCGCGAGGATCGCGCTCGTGCCGCTCGAGTAGGACCACCGCGTGCCGGGTGTCGCGGCGAGCGGCTTCGCCGACGCGAACCGCGCGGTATCGGGTTGCGCGTACAGCATCAATGCGACGTCGGACAGCGGGTCGTCGTAGTCCTCGTTGAATTGCAGGCCGCTCGTCATGCGCAGCAGCTCGTCGAGCGTGATGGCCGCGCGCGGATCGCCGCCGCCGCGCCATTCGGGCAGCAGCGCCGACGCATCGGGCGACAGCTTGTGCTGCGCGACGAGCGTGCCGACCAGTGCGGCCGTGACGGTCTTCGTCATCGACCAGCCGGGTAGCGGCGTGTCGGCCGTGAAGCCGGGCGCATAGCGTTCGGCGATCACCTGGCCGCGCCACATCACGACGACCGCGCGCGTGCGCCGCGGCCGCGCCGGATCGGGCTCGTCGAACGCGCGGTCGAGCGCGGTCTGCAGCTTCTGCGCGTCGATGCCGGCCGGCAGCGTGGCCGGTGCCGGCTGGGTGGACGGCGGGTCGGGGAGAGGCGGCAGCGCGGCCGGCAACGCGCCGGGCGACGTCCCGAGCGCGAGCGTGCAGCCGAGCCCGGGCCGGAAGTCGGCTTCGCGTTCGGCGAAGCCGGCGAAGGTCGCCGTCGCGCGATGATGATCGGGGTCGATCGACGGGTGTACCAGTTTCAGCAGCGGATGCACGCCGGCCATGATGTCGACGTCGATCACGGACGCCGCCGGGCGGCCCGACACGTACACGCCGGAACACAGCGCCTTCGCCGCATAGCCGGTCGCGATCGGCGCGAGCCGGGACAACATATGGCCCGTGTAGCCGACCGCGGCGACGACGGCAAGCGCGACGCCGCGCAGGATCAGCTTCTTGAAGGGGATCGTCATGCGCGAGCGTCCTCGATTGTCGGGAGGCAGAACCTGAACCGGCAGTGTCGCAGGTTCGGGCTGGCGGTGGCAATCGCGGGTGGGTGCGACGCCGGGCGGCGCCGACCGCGCGCAAGGTGCCCGGCGTGTGTGACTCGCATGTGTCGATCGTCTGGAGCGAACGGGCCGCATGCGGCCCGTCCAGGCGGCGCGTTACTGCGCGTTGTTGTGGTCGGAGCGCAGGGTCCAGACCGTCGCGGTATTCGTGTTGTCGTCGACGGCTGCGAATTCCAGTTGGCCTTTGCTGCCGTGCCCGAACGCGAGGCCGAACGCGGCCCCCGGCACGGTGTCGACCTGCATTTGCGCGACGAAGCGCCCGTCCACCGTGAATTCGACGATCTCGCTCGGCTGCTGCGGGTCGGCGTTGACCGCATCGCCGTTCGCGGTCACGAGATGGCCGTTCGGCGCGAGCGCCAGCGCGAGCGGGCCGTGCAGGTGTGCCACGTCGAAGTAGATCATCCGTCCGACGCCGCCGTTGCGATTCGTCGACGCCGCGTTCTGGATCGCGAACACGGCGTTGTCGCCGGTGGACGCGACATACAGCACGTCGATGTTCGGGTCGTAAGCGAGGCCGGTCGGGCCGACGACGAGTGCACTGGGATCGGTTCGATTCACGTAGCCCGACGCGATGACGCGCGAGCCCGGCAGCATCGTGACGCCGTTGTCGCCGATCGCGAGTTCGATGCGCGAGACCGTCCCGTTCAGCACGTTCGACACGAACGCGGTCACGCGCTGGCCGCGATCGATCACGGTCATGTCCCACGGCCCGTCGAGCAGCGCCGCACTGCTGAGTTGCGTGACGAGATTGCCTTGCGGACCGATGACGAGCAGCGACCCTGGCGGCACGACGGTCTTGCCGTCCGGCGCCGGGACGTTGCCGACCAGCACGAAGCCGCTGCGCAGCACCGCGAGCGCGGTCGTCAGGCCGAGATTGCTGCCCTGGAAGAAGGCCGCCGGCGTCTTGCCGGGTGTCAGCTTCACGATCGTCGTGCCGGTGCCTTGCGTGTTCGACGCCGCGTTGAAGTTGGACACGACGACGTCGCCGGGTTTCAGCGTGCTCCAGCTCGGCACGCCGCGCGGCACGAACGCGATGCCGTACGGATTGACATCGCCGTTGGCGGGCACGGTCGACGCGGTAAACGATGGAATCGGCAAGATGATGTCGCTGCCGCCGGCCCAGGCGAACGCCGACGACAACGCGACCAGCCCGGCGCCGCATGCCGCGCGGCATAGCGAGTGCGCAAGCGTGCGCCGGACGTGCGCGACGACCGGCGGATCAACCGCAAGGATGGGCGCGGCGGGAGAACGACAGGAGGGAAGAGGGTCCATGGCATGACTCCGGTTGATGATCGCGAGCAGTCATCCCGGCTGCCGGCCTGCGCAGCCGACGGGTGTCCGGCGCAGGTTCGCGATCGTGCTGTTGCCGCGTGAACCCACGCTCGAAACAAACGGATGGCGACGGCCGGATATTCCATTCCGTTACCGATGCTGCAGGCGAGCCGGCGGCCATTGTTCGCCGCAAGGGCGATGCGGCCTGACAAGTTGAAATCCGACCGGCCGTCGGCCGATAATCGTCCGGCATCGCTTTCTCCCTCTCCCAGTCCAACCGTTATCGGAAAACGCCATGTCCTACGACAACAACAACCCGTTCGCCAAGATCCTGCGCGGCGAACTGCCGTGCGTGAAAGTCGCGGAAGACGACGCAACCCTCGCGATCATGGATCTGATGCCGCAGGCCGACGGCCACGTGCTCGTGATCCCGAAGGAGCCGGCCGCGCAGATCTTCGAGTTGTCCGGCGATGCAGCCGCGGCCGGCATTCGCATGACGCAGCGCGTCGCGGCGGCGGTGCGCGCGGCGCTCGAACCGGACGGTGTATTCATCGGCCAGTTCAACGGCGCGGCCGCCGGCCAGACGGTGCCGCATGTGCACTTCCACGTGATTCCGCGCTGGGAAGGCGCCGAGTTGCGGATGCATGCGCGCGAGATCGCCGACGCGGCGACGCTCGAAGCGCTCGCGCAGCGCATTCGCGCGCGTTTCGTGTAACGCGTCGATTGCACGCGGCGACGGCACGGCATCGCGTACCGGCCCGCCGCCGTGCAAACGCCTGTTTCAGCGGTCATGCGAGGTAACACGTGTAACCGCCGACGAAACTCGGCCAGGCCCACCCGGCGCTAGACTCCGCGCATTGCTTCACCGAGCGACAGGAAGGGCGGATCGCCTCTTCGTGCCGGCCGCCGCCCTTCACGGCGGCACGGCTTTCGCGAGGTGCCATTCGTCTTTCGCGCCGGGAATCGAGCCATGACCAGACTTCTCATCACGCTTGCCCTGATCGGCGGCCTGTCCGGCTGCTACGTCGCGCCGCCGTACGGCTACGCGCCCGCGCCGGCCTACTACGGCTATGCGCCGGCGTATTACGCGCCGCCCGTCAGCGTCGGGATCGGCGGCAACTTCCGCATCCGCTGATCCGGCATCGGGCGCAAGTGCTGGCCGCATCGGTCAGCGCCGACGCGTGGCGCCGGGGACTCGCGCGGATTCGCGTATCGCATGACGGCGGTGCGCTGCGCGGCGTGCGCGCGCTTCCTATACTTCACAGGAAAGCGCATTCCGCGTTCCTGTGAGGCAGCCATGGCAGTCACCCGCAAGATCGCAGTCGCGTCGGCCCTCTCCACGCTCGTCTATCTCGGGCTCGCGGTGCTCGGCAGCGGCGGGTTCGCGGCCTTTTTCTCGCATCCACAGCTGACCGTCGTCGTCGTCGCGACGCTCGCGATGGCCGTCGCCGCGCTGTTCACCGAAGGCAACCTCAGCAGCGGCGAGCGCGAGAACCGCGACAACCGCTGGGTGCTCGCGGCGTTCGGGGTGAGCGGGTTCCTGCTCGCATACCTGCCCGCGCTGACCGACCGGCTCGACTTCTGGACTTTCGGCGGCGAGGCGGTGCGCTGGATCGGCGTCGTGTTGTACATCGTGGGCGGTGTGCTGCGCATCTGGCCCGTATTCGTGCTCGGCAAGCGCTTCAGCGGGCTCGTCGCGATCCAGCCGGGCCATACGCTCGTGACCGACGGCATCTACCGCCGCATCCGCAATCCGAGCTATCTCGGCCTGGTCGTCAATTCGGTCGGGTGGGCGCTGGCATTCCGCTCGGGAGTCGGCTTGCTGCTCGTCGTGCTGACGATGGTGCCGCTCGTCGCGCGTATTCGCTCCGAAGAGGCGCTGCTGCGCGAGCAATTCGGAGCCGAATACGACGCGTATTGCGCGCGGACCTGGCGTCTGCTGCCGGGCGTGTACTGACCCTCTTCATTTCTTCCGCGCCGCCGTTTCAGGCGCCGCCCACGATTCGTTCCCGATGTGTTGCCACGTGTGTCGCAAACGTGCGACGCCGCCTATCGCCGGCCTGTCGTTCCGCACGGCCGAGCCCTCGGCGAAGCCAATGCTGGCGCGGGTTTGCGGGCATTCGGGTGCAGCCGTTCGAACGCGCTTATTCGTAAACAACTTGTTACCAGAATGTCCACGGCAAGGATGCGGGACCGGTGCTATTCTTCGCCGCAAGCTCAATGAAATGAATTGGTCCGCGGTTCGGCACAATGCCTGACACGACGTCGATCGATTCAGATCGTCGTACCGAGCGGACCTTCAATAACCAGATTGCGAACAAGGAAGAATACGGGAATGTGGAAGAAAATCGCCCCCGCTCTCGTCGTCGCCGCTTTGACCGGCGCGACTGCACTGCCGGCCATGGCAGGTGACATGAACAACGCGCTTGGCGGCGCGCTCGGCGGGGTAGCCGGCGCAGCGGTCGGCGGTGCGCTCGGCGGCAGCACGGGCTCGGTGATCGGCGGCGCCATCGGCGGCGGCGCGGGTGGCGCGGTGACGTCGAACCGTCACGAGCGCACCGGCGCGATCATCGGCGGCGCCCTCGGCGGCGGCGCAGGTACCGCGGCAGGCAACGCGATGGGCGGCCGCACGGGCGGCCTGCTGGGTGCGGCGGTCGGCGGCGGCGCCGGCGCGGCGCTCGGCGGCAACATGTCGCGCAGCTCGTACGAGCGCGATTACGGTGGTCGCGGCGATCGTGGCTACCGCCACCGCAAGCATCACCATCACCGCGACTGGGACTGATCGTCGCTGGCGCGGCTCGGTGCGTGAACCGCGCACCGGCGCGCCGACGGCGTCGGCACCCGACGCGAGATTCGGCCCGGCAGCCTGCCGGGCCGTCATCGCCGGCCAGACCGGCGAATACCTTCCGGCTCCCTCAGCCGCGGCCAGATGCCCGATCGACGGGCCGGCAAGTTTCCCTCCTCGCTGTATTTCCCCGCTTTCCGACTCCATCGACTCTCGTGACTGAATGCGTCCGAGTAGCGCCGATACCATTCGCGTTCCATTCGATTTCCGTTGGCCCCCGTTCTGCGGCCCGACGGCGGCTCATGACTGGCGCGGTGCGGCTTGCCGCCGTGCGCACGTCGTCGCGCTCCAGTCTGCGTAACCGGATGTGTCGCGAACCGCGTGTGTCGCGACAGCGGCTGCGGCTTTTCACCTGTCCTGTAGCGTTCCGGCGAACGTGGCGTTGCCCCGCCCGTCAGGATTTCCCTGATAGCCAGACCGCCGCTTCGCACTTCCTCACCGCGTATCACGGCTGCCGGCTGGTAGTGGGAAATCGAATGCAATCCATCGCAACATTTAATTGGTCGATTGCGAACGACTTCGCTATCGTCGGCGATGCTCGCGTACGGCATCGCACCGTGCCGCTGGCCGCGCCTCGCCGCATGATCGCGAGCGCCACGGCCCGGTCGCCGGCCCCACAAGCACGGGCCGCTACGTCCGAAGAACCGGACGAACCCGTCGCGAAGCCTGGCCGACCGAACGAAGGCGCATGCGCCTTCAAGCCACCCCGGCAACGATGTCCCGCCGCCGCATGCGTGCCCCACGCGCGTACGTGCCGCCCGATGCCGTTGGCACCCGGGGCCGGACCAACCCATTGCCTGGATGCACTATGTCTAAGACAACGTATTACGCGCCGCACGGCGGCCACCCGCCGCAGACCGATCTGCTGACCGATCGCGCGATGTTCACCGAGGCGTACGCGGTGATCCCGAAGGGTGTGATGCGCGACATCGTCACGAGCTGGCTGCCGTTCTGGACGAACACGCGTCTGTGGGTGATCGCCCGCCCGCTGTCGGGTTTCGCGGAAACCTTCTCGCAGTACATCGTCGAAGTGAACCCGGGCGGCGGCAGCGACAAGCCCGAGCAGGACAAGAACGCCGAAGCGGTGCTGTTCGTCGTCGAAGGCGAGGCCGAGCTGACGCTGCAAGGCACGAAGCACGTGCTGAAGCCGGGCGGCTACGCGTTCATTCCGCCGGGCGCGGACTGGACGCTGCACAACGTCAGCGATGCCGCGGTGCGTTTCCACTGGGTGCGCAAGCACTATCAGGCCGTCGACGGCATTCCGCTGCCGGAAGCCTTCGTGACCAACGAGCAGGACGTCGAGCCGATCCCGATGCCGGGCACCAACGGCGCATGGGTGACGACGCGCTTCGTCGACATGAGCGACATGCGCCACGACATGCACGTGAACATCGTGACGTTCGAGCCGGGCGGCGTGATTCCGTTCGCTGAAACGCACGTGATGGAGCACGGGTTGTATGTGCTGGAAGGGAAGGCGGTTTATCGACTGAACCAGGATTGGGTCGAGGTCGAAGCCGGTGACTTCATGTGGTTGCGCGCGTTCTGCCCGCAGGCGTGTTATTCGGGTGGGCCTGGGCGCTTCCGTTACCTGCTGTACAAAGATGTGAACCGTCACATGAACCTGTTGCTGAATCCGGCGCGGTAAGCGTCGTTCAGGCAGTTGGATGTGAAAGCCCGCCGGCGGATGCCGGCGGGCTTTTTTTCGGCTTCTTCGTGGGTTTCCGGGGGAGCCGTTTGACGCCCCGTTTCCGACGGTCGAGTGGCCGCGGTTCCAACGGCAGATGTCAGCTGCGGATTCAACCCGGCATCGACGGAATCCAGCCGGTGCGTGTTGCGAACACACCGACCGTCAGTCGGATGCCGCCGGCGACTCATTACCCTGCGTCGCGCCACATTGATGGCAATGGGGGAAGAAGAAGAAATTCCGGCCACCGCATCCGCATACGTTGAAGAGCCTCAATCCGCAATGCACGCAGAACGTGGAGTCGTCGCCGCCGAGATTCCATTGTTTGTCGCAGGACGGGCAGCGCTTTTTTTCGAGTGAGCGAACAGCCTTTTCGTATCCGATCGTGCGCGCACGTTCTCCCTGATCCTGCTGCAATTCGAGCCGCTTGCGTTCGGCATAGCGCTGAAAGGCCTTCATCATGTAAAGGCCGGCGAACACCGTGAGCGCAATGCCGACCAGGACCCGGACATAGCCGCCAAAATTCGGCAAGTACGGGACCAGTTCGATGAAAAATGCGCTCAGTGAAAACAGGCCGAAGCCATATACGAAAGGCCAGTAGCGCATCTTGCGATAGCGCACGAACAGCCAGATCGCCATCAGCAGAATCGGCAGCGTGAGCGCAAGCCGCAGTCCGAACACCTGCAACTCGTAATGCCGGTCCGCCTTTTCGAAGCGCTGTTGGGCTGCCGCGTCCGCGTCGGCGATTTGCGTGTCGACTTGAGCCTGCTGCGACGCCAGGGCCCGTTGCTGGTCGCCGACCGCATCGATCTGATGCTGCCAGTTGACGACCACGGCCTGGAGCGTATCCAGCTTGCGAGTTCTCGCCAGAATGTCCGGGTCCCTCGCACTGTCTCCCGTCACTGAGCGGGTTGCCAGCCAGTTGCGGAAACTTTCTTTCTCGGCCGCGTACTCCTTCGCGGCGCGTCCGCGAGCCACCTCCATTGCGTCGGCCTTCTCGGCAAGCGCGTCGTGCCGTGCCTGCAGATCGCGTCGGGCTGCATCCAGCCGCGCCTTCAATGGCGCATCCGCGAATTGCTCGACGACGGGCGGCCCGCCCCTCGGAGCGAAGGCCATGTCGCGAATCACGAGACTGCCGAGCATGTTCAGAAAGACAGCGAAGATGATCGCAATTACCCACGAGGCGAGCCGCAGGAGACGTGCCGGACTGGTCAGGCCATCGCTGGAAGTCATCATTGTTTTGCCTTTGTTGGAATGGTTATATAAGCGGGCTTGATTGTCGACGATTCCCGCACCCTTGTCGAACATCCCCGGCTGGCCGAGAGCCGCTGGTCTTCCCCGCGTTTCCCGGAAATTCGCGACGAACCCGTTTTCACGGGCGATGCGTGTGGCTACAGGCCGAGCGCAGCCGCCGCGAGCGTCGCGACCTGCAGCCGTGTATCGGGCGACAGGCCGTCCTCGATCAGCCACACGGCCGACAAACCCGACCACGCGAGAATCCACTGCAGCAACCGGCGCCTATCGAGCCGTGCAGCATCGGCCACGACCATGACACGCTGTTCGAACCGCACCGGATCGACCGCAACGTCGTGTGAAGGATTGCAGAACAGGTTCGCGTAGTCGAATGCGCGATCGCCGCGCAGCCCTTTTGGATCGATCGCACGCCAGCCGCGATCGCCGAAATGGAGAATGTTGCCGTGATGGATGTCGCCGTGCAGGACGACTTCGTCGACGGGCGGCCCGTCCAGCAGCTGGCGCGCGACCGTTCCCGAGCAACGAAGCACGACACTGGCTGAAGCGTCGGACAGCAGCGCCTGAAACCAGTCATGCAGCGGCACGACCGAAGGCGGCTCCGAAGCACGATACGCATGCAGCCGCGCGACGACATCGCACGCGATGCGCATCGCATCGTCATCATGCCCCGATGCCGAAAAGCCGGCCAGCGTCGGTTCCGGCTGCGCCCGTTCGAGCAGAATCGCATCGCCGTCGTGCAGCCACACCTGCGCGGCGCCTTGCCCGTTCCACCAGGTCATCAGCGCATTGCCGCGACGTTCTTCGTCGCAGGTAGCGACTTTCAACATCGCCGGCCGCGATTGCCAGACGACGGGCAACAGGCCGCCGCTAGCGGTCACGATCGGGCCGCCGTCAGGAACGAGGCCCCACAGGCCAAGGTATCGATCGAACATCACACGATGCTACCGCCGAACCGGCTCGCGCGCAGCACGGTTCGTCCAACGATGCGTCACGCGGTCGCAGATACGACGTGAACGGCCCGGCGCACTTTCCTAAATAAAATTTAGCCAGCCAAACTTTGGCTAAAGAATGTTCCGGTTTCGTGCCATCCCTTCGACAATGCGCGCCTTTCGTGACGGTCGGCGTCTCTTGAACGCAGCCCGTCACAGCATCGAAGAAGGAGCCCGACATGACCGACCACATCGCATCTCCGCCGCCGCCATCGGCGCCCCCGCCACGCCGTCGCCGTATGTGGCGCACGCTCGCGGGCGCGCTGCTCGGCCTGACGGTCGCCTGCGCGGGCATCGGCGCATGGACGATCCAGCGGATCTGGACACAATTGCCGTCCGTCGAGCACCTCGCCGTGTACCGTCCCGCGCTGCCGCTGCGGATCTTCTCGCGCGACGGCGACCTGCTGGCCGAATACGGCGTCGAGCGGCGCGAGTTCGTGCCGCTCGAACGCATCCCGCCGCTGATGCGGCAGGCGCTGCTCGCGGCCGAGGACGCGAAGTTCTACCAGCACGGCGCGGTCGATTTCAACGGCCTCGCGCGCGCGACGTTCGCGAACGTCTTGACGGGGCAGCCGGGGCAGGGCGGCAGCACGATCACGATGCAGGTTGCGCGCAACTTCTACCTGACACGCGACAAGGTGCTGAGCCGCAAGCTCGCCGAGATCCTGATGGCGACCAAGCTCGAACGCGAATACAGCAAGGACAAGCTGCTCGAGCTGTACATGAACGAGATCTATCTCGGCGAGCGGGCCTACGGTTTCGCGGCGGCCGCGAACGTGTATTTCGGCAAGCCGCTCGACGCGCTGAGCGCGGGCGAGGCGGCCGTGCTCGCGGGGCTGCCAAAGGCGCCGTCCGCGTTCAACCCGGTCGTCAATCCGGCACGCGCGACCGCGCGGCGCAACTACGTGCTCGGCCGGATGCATGCGCTCGGCCAGCTCGACGACGCGACGTATCACGCGGCCGTCGACGCGCCGATCGTGCTGGCAACCACGCCGCCGCCGGGGATCATGGCAGCGCCGTACGTCGCCGAGCGCGCGCGCCGGATGATGGTCGAGCGTTTCCATGACGACGCCTATACGCTCGGCCTCGACGTGACGACGACGATCTCGATGCGCGACCAGCGCGCGGCCGAATCGTCGCTCGCCCGCACGCTGAGCCGCCAGCCGCGCGCGCAGCGCGATGCGCGCAACGGGCTCGAGGGCGCACTGGTATCGCTCGACGCGGCAACGGGCGACATGCTCGCGCTCGTCGGCGGCGCGGATTTCAACCGCAACGTGTTCGACCATGCGCTGCAGGCGTATCGTCAGCCGGGGTCGAGCTTCAAGCCGTTCGTCTATTCGGCGGCGCTGGAAAAGGGCTACTTCCCGGGCGTGCTCGTCGACGATACGCAGCGCACGCTCACGCATGAGGAAACCGGCGCGCGTCCATGGCGCCCGCGCAATTTCGCCAACAACTACGAGGGCTTCATTCCGGTGCGGCGCGGGCTCATGCGCTCGAAGAACCTGGTGGCGGTCAGCCTGATGCAGGCCACCGACGCGCGCTACGTGCAGCAGCACGCGGTGCACTTCGGCTTCGACGCGCAGCGCAATCCGGCGTCGCTGCCGCTCGCGCTCGGCGCGGGCGCCGTGACGCCGCTCGAACTGGCGAGCGCGTACAGCGTGTTCGCGAACGGCGGCACGCGGATGGAGCCGCGCCTGATCCTGTCGGTGAAGCAGCGTCATGGCGGCGCGATATACGAGGCGACGGCGCCGTCGGGTGAGCGCGTCGTGTCGGCGCGCAACGCGTTCGTGATGGACAGCATGCTGCGCGACGTCGTGAAGTCCGGCACCGCGCGCGGCGCGCTCGCGCTGCGCCGCGACGACGCGGCCGGCAAGACGGGCACGTCGAACGGCTCGAAGGACGTATGGTTCGCCGGCTACTCGTCGGGCATCGTCGCCGTTGCGTGGCTCGGCTACGACACGCCGCGCCCGATGGGGCGCGCGACCGGCGCGTCGCTGGCGCTGCCGGTCTGGCTCGATTACATGAAGACGGCCGTCGACGGGCGTACGCCGGTCGAGGCAACGCCGCCGCAGGACGTCGCGCTCGTCGACGGCGACTTCGTCTACGCCGAATACACGCGCGGCACGTGCACGGCCGACGTGCCGTCCTACATCCGCAGCCGCTTCGCGTGCGGCGGGCCGGCGGCGGTGGGCGGTGCGTCCGACGCGCCGGGCAGCAACGGCAAGCCCGCCGAGCCGATGCCTGCCGCGGTCGATGCGGCCGAGCGCGAACGCGTGCTCGACCTGTTCCGGACGGATGACTGACGCGCACCATGCATACGCTTTATCTGATTGCGATCGTCGCGGAAGCGATGTCGGGGGCGCTGATGGGCATGCGCCGCGGGATGGACCGCTTCGGGCTCGCGCTCGTCGGTGCGGTGACGGCGCTCGGCGGCGGCACCGTGCGCGACGTGCTGCTCGGCCACTATCCGCTCGGCTGGATCGCGCATCCCGAGTACCTGGTGATCACGCTCGTCGCGGCGACCGCCGCGTCGTGGGTCGCACGGCATGTCACGCGAATGAAGACGCTGTTCGTCACCGTCGATGCGATCGGCCTCGCGGCGTTCACGATCATCGGCTGCGACGTCGGCGCGTCGACGGGCACCGCGCCGATCATCGTCGTGCTGGCCGGCGCGATCACGGGTGTCTGCGGCGGGATGCTGCGCGACCTGCTGTGCAACGAGATGCCGCTGATCCTGCGCGAGGAGCTGTATGCGAGCGTCGCGTTCGTTACGGGCGGGCTCTATGTCGGGATGCAGCATCTGGGCGTCGATGCGGGCATCGCGACGGTCGTCGCGCTGGCGGCCGGCTTCTCGATGCGGATGCTCGCCGTGCGGCTCGGGTGGAAGATGCGGACGTTCGGCGCGGCGGATCTCGAGCATTGAGCGGGGGCGCGCCGGTCGCGCGGCGCTGGGCGACGGCGATGCCGGCCGGGGCGTTTGAGTGAGCGCCCAGTCCGAACGGAACGTCAGTCGGCCTGCATCACCTGGAAGACGTTGCCTTCCGGATCGATGCCGTCGTACATCGTGTACGCGAACCCGTCGTAGCGCTTGAGATCGCGCACCGTCACGCCGCTTCCGGCCAGCCGGTCGCGATGCGTGCCGATGTCCTGGCCGATCGAGAACACGAACTTCACGTGGCTGGTTTCCGCGCGCGCTTCCGTGTGAGCCGACACCGCGTGGCGGAACGCCGGGCCGGCGAGATGCAGCGCAAGCTCGATGGCGCCTGCGCCGAGCACGACCCACTCGTTTTCGATTTCCTCGATGACGGGTAGATCGAAATACCGTTGGTAGAACGTCTTCAGTGTTGCGACGTCCTGGGCGTACAGGATGATGCGGGTCATCGGAAGCGGCACGTGGGTCTCCTCGAAGGGGATTCGCGAAGCGCGAATGATGCGTCGTGACAGTCGTTGCCATCGTTCAAGCAGGACATCGCGCGACGCAACGCTCATGCGACCTGCGGCACACGCCCGCGTTACGCCGGCACCATCACCGGCGGCGCACCGTCGCCGGTTTCCACCATCTTCACCGCGAATCCGTAGCACCGCGCGATATGGGCCGGCGTCATCACGTCGCGCGGCGTGCCGTGCGCGACGATCGTGCCGTCGGCGAGCATCGCGATCGTATCCGCATGCCGCGCGGCGAGGTTCGGGTCGTGCACGATCGCGAGCACGCCGAGCTGCCATTCGCTGGCAACGGCGCGCACGGTTTCGAGCAGGCGGTGCTGATGTGCGAGATCGAGCGCGGCGGTCGGCTCGTCGAGCAGCAGGTAGCGCGGGCCGCTCTCCATCGCATCGTCGTCCGGCCACAGCTGCGCGAGTACACGGGCGAACTGCACGCGCGCGAGTTCGCCGCCCGACAGCGTCGTGACGTCGCGGCCGACGAGCGCATCGGCGCCCGCGCGTTCGAGCGCGCACCATGCGATGTCGCGATCGCGATGCGACGTCGCACCGCTGCGCCGCGCATGCGGATAGCGGCCGAGCAGCACGATTTCGTCGACGCTGAACGGGAACGCCGGCTGCGCGGCCTGCGGCAGCACCGCGCGCAGGCACGCGAGCCGCGGTGCGTCGATGCGTGCGAGCGGTTCCCCGTTCAGCGTGATGTCGCCGGTCACGCGCACGCCGTTCGGCGCGACGCCGCCGGTGAGTTCGCCGGCGAAGGTCTTCAGCAGCGTGCTCTTGCCCGCGCCGTTGCGGCCGAGCAGCGCGGTCACGCGGCCGGGTTCGATCGACAGCGACAGGTCGCGCAGGATCGCGTTGTGTCGACGGGCGACGTCGAGATGATGGGCGGTCAGCATGATCGTCGTGAAAGAAGGGTTAGCCGCCGAGCGCGCCGCGGCTCTTCCACAGCAGCGCGAGAAAGAACGGTGCGCCGAGCAGCGCGGTCAGCACGCCGAGCGGAATTTCGGCGGGCGCGGCAACGGTGCGCGCGGCGAGATCGGCGGCGAGCGTCAGCAGCGCGCCGAGCAGCGCGGCGCCGGGCAGCACGACGCGCTGGTCGGGGCCACACGCGAGCCGCACGCAATGCGGCGCGACGAGCCCGATGAAGCCGATGATGCCCGCGCACGACACCAGCGCGCCGACCGCGAGCGCGACCGCGACGAGCACGCGCCGCTTCAGCCGCTGCACGGGCACGCCGAGGTGCAGCGCCTCGGTTTCGCCGAGCTGCAACGCATTCAGCGCGTCGCGTTCACGCGCGAGCAGCACGCAGCCGATCGCGACGCACGGCGCGACGGCCGCCAGCGCGGACCATTGCGCGCCGCCGAGGCTGCCGAGGCTCCAGAAGGTCAGCGAGCGCAATTGCGCGTCGTCGGCGACGAACGTGAGGAGCCCGATCGCCGCGCCGACCAGCGCGTTGATCGCGATGCCGGCGAGCAGCAGCAGCGGCAGCGCGAGCCGCCCGCGCGACGCGGCGAGCCGGTAGACGAGCGTGGCAACCGCGAGCGCACCCGCGAACGCGGCGACGGGCAACGCGGCCGCGCTTACGTGCGCGGCAAAGAGCGCGGGGCCGAGCACGATCATCGTCGTCGCGCCGAGCGCGGCGCCGCTCGACACGCCGACGAGCCCCGGATCGGCGAGCGGGTTGCGGAACAGCGCCTGCATCGCGGCGCCGGTCGCGCCGAAGCCGCCGCCGACCAGCAACGCGAGCGCGACGCGCGGCGCGCGGATGTCGAACAGCACCGCGCGCGCCTGCTGCGCGGCCGCATCGCCGGTCAGCGCGGCCCAGGCTTCCGCGAGCGGAATGCGATAGGCGCCGACGCACAGCGCGACGACGGACATCGCGCATACGAGGCAGGCGAGCGCGGCCAGCGCGAACGGGGCGAAACGGCGCGACGTGCCGATGCGCGCGGCACCGGCGCTTGACGCGGGCGACGATGCGGGGAAAGGCGAAGCGTGAGCGGGCATCGGGGCAGTCCGGAATCAGGCGAGCGCATCCGACAGGCGTCGGTGCAGGGTCGTGACGGCGAGCGGCAGGCGCGGGCCGAAGCCGAGCAGGAACAGCGCGTCGAGCGCCACCACGCGCTGCGCGCGGCCGGCCGGCGTCGCGCCGAAGCCGGGCGTCGCGAGCAGCGCGGCGCGGCCGCCGACGGCCGCGAGCCCTTCGTCGGAGATCAGCACGACGTCGGGCGCGGCGGCGGCCAGCGCCTCGGTCGTCAGCGGCTTGTAGTGATCGAAGCCCTGCATCGCGTTGCGCGCGCCCGCGTAGCGGATCATCGCGTCGGCGGCCGTGCGCTGGCCGGCGACGAGCGCCTGGTTGCCGGTATGGTTCAGCACGAACAGCACGCGCGGCGGCTGCGCGCCGCCGGGCGCACGGGCGGCGACCGCCTCGCGCGCGGCCTGCCAGTCGCGGTCGAAACGTTGCAGCAGCGCGGTGCCCGCGTCGCGCACGTCGAGCGCCTGCGCGACGCCGGTGATCTTCGCGCGCACCGATTCGACGTCGTGACGTTCATCGAACGTCGTGACGGCAACGCCGGCGTGCTTGACTTGCGCGATCGCGGTGGGCGGGCCGGCTTCGGCCGATGCGAGCACGAGATCGGGCCGCAGCGACAGCAGCCCCTCGGCCGACAGCGCGCGCTGGTAGCCGACTTTCGGCAGCCGCTTCGCGGCGTCGGGGTACGTGCAGGTCGTGTCGGCGCCGACGAGCCGGTAGCGCGGCGTTTCCGCGCCGCCGAGCGCGAACGCGGTTTCCGCGAGCGCACCGCCGATCACGACCACGCGTTTCGGCGCGGCCTGCGCACCCTGGGCGAGCACGCTGCCGGGCAGCGCGCCCGCGAGCGCGCCGGCCGCCGCGCTCGCCAGCACCGCGCGGCGGCGCGGATCGAACGGTCGCGCGCTCACCGCGCGCCTCCGCGTGCCGCGGCCGGCAGCGTCGCGACGAGCGCACGCCAGTCGTCGCGTTCGACCTTGCCGGGCTTGCGCTCGCCGAACAGCAGCGCGACGTGGTCGCCCTGCCGGTCGAACAGTTCGAGCGACGTGACGATGCCGTCGCTCGTCGGCTTCTTCACGACCCACGCGGCGGCGATCAGGTCTTCGCGCACGTGCAGGTTGAAGCCCGGGTCGAGCACGTTGATCCACGCGCCGACCTCGCGCACGTTCGCGACGGGGCCGGTATGGATCTGGATCATCCCCGCGTTGCCGACGAACACCATGATCGGCTGGCCGCTCCGAGCGGCCTGCTGGAGCACGTGGCGCAGCGCATGCGTGGTTTCGACCGGATACGCGTATTGCGGATCGGCGAGCCGCAGCGCCTGCATGCGGCTCACGCCGAAGCGCTGCGTGATGCCGAAGAACTGGTGTGTGTCGGTCATCGCGTCCCACGCGGCGCGGAAGCCCGCGACGTCGATCTCGGTGTCGGCGCGCTCGGGCGTTTTCGGCGCGGCGGGCGCAACCTCGAGGCCCGGCTCTTGCGACGGCGCACGCCAGCGCTCGACGAACGCGTCGTACGCGGCGTGGTCGCTGTGCGCGCGCAGGTAGACCTTGTGGATCGCATGACCCTGCGCGTCGAAGAACTGCAGGCTCTTCAGCGGGCCGTGCGCGGTCTCGTCGCGCACCGCGAATGCCGATACCCAATGACGATAGAAGATGCGCAAGTCGATATCGCCGAGCGCGAGGCCGACGGGACCGTCGTGGCTCATCTGCGCGTATTCGCCATCCTTTTCGTGGACGGCCGTGTCGTTGCGCGTGAGCGCCATCACGCGGCCGAGGCGCGGCATTTCCTCGAACATCGCCGGAAAGCGCGCGTCGAGCCGCACGACGTGCTCGCCGACGAACGCGGCGAGCGCCTCGCCTTCGCTGACGCCGAGCGCCTGCGCGACGTCGCGGTTGCGCAGCTGGCGCTCGGTCTTGAGCTGGATGAACGCGTCGCGCAGCGCGGCGGCTGCGCGGGCCGGCGTGGCCGGTTGACCGGGAAGGGCGGATTGCATCATGTCGGACTCCTTCAAGTAACGGTTGGGGTGGCAGCGCGGGCGGCGCGCATCAGAAATCCACTTTCATGCTGACGGCGACCGTGCGACCGGACGACGTATAGGCGTCGAGCACCTGCGAATCGGCGGCGATGCCGCGCACGTCCGACCAGTTCCAGTACTTGCGGTCGAACAGGTTGCGGATGCCGATCGTCGCGCTCACGTGCTTGTTGAAGCGATAACCGCCGCGCAGGTCGACGACGAACGACGACGGCGGCGAGAAGCACGCCTTGTTCGAGCAGTCGGACTTGTCGATGTCCTTGTCGCGTTTCGCGGCCTGAAACAGCAGGTCGGTCTGCACGTACCAGCGCTCGGACGGCTCGTAGCGCACGCCGAACACGGCCGAGAACGGGTTGACGGTGTTCAGCGGCTGGCTGGCCGCGCCGTCGTTCTGCGTCGAGCCCTTCGTGAACGCCATCGCCGTCTTCAGCGTGATGCCGTTCGGCATCACCCATTCGGCGCGGCCTTCGAGGCCGTGAATGCGCGCGTCGGCGAAGTTCACGTACTGGAACACGAACGGGTCGGCTGGCCGGCCGCTGCCGGCGATCGTCGTGCGCGAGATGAAGTTGCGGTAGCGGCCCGTGAACGCGGCGGCGCTGTAGCGCACGACGCCGTAGCCGGTGCCGGCCTTGCCGCGCAAGCCGGCTTCGAAGGTATCGCTCGTCTCGGGCTTCAGGTTCGGATTGCCGATCGACGTATAGCCGTACACCGGGTTCGAGAAGCTGCTGTTCACCTGGTCGGGCGTCGGCGCGCGGAAGCCGTGCGCGTACTGCACGTACGGGATGACCGCGGGCGTGATCTCGTAGAGCACGGCGACGCGCGGCGACAGTTCGTTCGCGCTCGTCGACACGGCCTTGCCCGTGAACAACGGATCGTTCTCGGTCGGGCTCAGCCGGTACGTGTCGAAGCGCAGGCCCGGCGTGACGAGCAGCCGGCCGTAGCCGATCTGGTCCTGCACGAACGCGCCGAACAACGTGTAGTCGGTGTCGGGGAACGCCTTGTTCGGGAACGCCTCGCCGACGCCCGGCACCGTGCCGTCGCGCAGGTTGGTCACGCGCGACACGCTGCCGTCGACGCCGTAAAGCAGCTTGTGCGCGAACGGGCCGGTCGCGAAGCCGCTTTCGGCGAACGCGGAGCCGCCGAACGTGCGCTCCTTGTACTGGTTGTCGCGCGAACGCGAAGCCGCCCGGCCGCGCGTCTCGAACGCGTACTGGTCCTGCTTCGCGTCCTGGTAGTAGAACTGCACGTGCGCGGTCTGGAACCAGCGGAACGCGTCATCGCGGAAATCGTAGTCGACGCTGAAGCGGTTGCGCTCGAGCCGGTCGTAGGTCGTGAGGCCGAGCGTGGTCGGCGGGCTGATCGCCGACAGCACGTCGGTGCTCACGCGCCGCTGCACCGTTTCGGCGGTGAACTTGATCGTGTCGCGCGTGGTGGGCGTCAGCACGAGCTTGCCGAGCAGCGATTCCGAATAGACGTCCTGCGGGTTCGACGTGGTGCGCAGCGTGCTCGCCGAGTTGTTGCTGCCGCGCGTGTCGACCTCGTGGCCGCGCCGGCCGTCGGCGATGATCATCCCCTGCACGCGATCGTTGCCGCCCGCGGCCGACACGGTCGCACCGACGCTGCGGTCGGCCGAGTCGTAGCTCGGCCGGAACGAGAAGTAATAGGGTTTGTTGTAGATCGACAGCAGGTCGCGCGGATCCTTCGTGATGAAGTTCACCGCGCCGGTCAGACCGTCGCTGCCGTACAGCGCCGAAGCCGGCCCGCGCAGGATCTCGATGCGCTTGAGCGTGTCGAGATCGGCGTAGTCGCCGCGCCCCGCTTCGAGCGGGCCGAACGAAAACGCGTTCGGCAGGCGGATGCCGTCTTCCATCAGCAGCACGCGATTGCCTTCGAGGCCGCGGATGTTGATGCTCGAATCGCCGTCGCGGCCGCCGCCGAGCGCGGCGCTGCCGGGCCGGTACGCGGTGCGGCGCACGGTGACGCCCGGCTCGTAGCGCAGCGCGTCCTTGATGTTGGTGGCCTGCTGTTCTTCCAGATCCTCGTCGGTGATCACCGACACGGACGCCGCCGTGCGGCTCGCGGCCGTGGCGGTGCGGTTGGCCGTGACGGTGACGGGATCGAGCAGCGCCGCATCGCCGCGCGTGGACGCGGCGACGAGGAGGGCGGCAGGCGGGTGGGCGCCTTGCGGCGTCGAATCGGCGTGAGCCGTGGCGGCGGACAGGCCGAACGCGCCGAACAGCGCGGCACAGATCGGCCGCCGCGCCAGCGTATAGCAATGCACAGGTGGTCTCCCATTGATGATGACAAGCCCGAAGGCTGGCTGGGTGACGCGTTCACCTGGCTGGCCCGCCCGCGCACGGAAGGCGGCGAGCGGCGAATTGAAAGGCAACTGATAATTTTGCCAGTGTAAATGAGAATTATTATCAATACAAGAAAGGAAAGCGGCTCGCGTGGGTGAGCGCTTACCTGTGCGGCTCGGGTGAGCCGCGGCGGGAAATTCGGGAAAAACGCGGGCGCTGGCTAGGCCAGCGCTTCGATGCGGATCAGCAGGTTGCGCGCATGCGTGATGAACGCGTCATGCGTCGCGCGATCGCCGTGGCCTTCGAGGCCGGCCTGCTCGGCGAACGCGATCTGTTCGGTGTAGAGGTCGACGAGCGCTCGGCGTGCGTCAGGGGGAAGCGCGCGGATCATCGACACGATCAGCAGTTCCTGCGCGCGAAGCGTGCCGGACAGCGTCTGGACGTTCATGCTGGCCTCCATCGGACGATGCGGCGGCGAGCCGCTCTTTCCATACTAGGCGGTCGGCGGTCGCAGCGCAGGCGCGGTGTTGGCGACGAGGCGGCGGAATGCGATTCGACGCGGTAATCGACGCTGCCGTTGCGCGGCGCGAAACGCGCCACGCGTGCCCGAAGCACCGCAATCGAAGCGTACAGGGAAGCGAACGGAATCAGCCGGCCGCTTTCGCCGCCTGCGCATCGCGCACGACCTGCGCGACGCGTTCGACGAACTCGACGTCGACGCTCGACAGCGCTTCGCGCTTGCCGTCGGGCATCTCCACCATCAGGCGATACGTGACGTCCTGCGTGGCCCAGGCGAGATAGCCGACGACGGCGAGCATCACGCCGACGACGAGCGCGGCGCTCGATCCGGCGATGCCGCCTGCGACGGCGACGGCCGCGCCGATCAGCGAGATCAGCGACGGCACGAGGCGGTTCTTCGGAATCTTGACGACATCGACCTGGCGGATGTCACGGAGTGCGAATACCTGCCCGGCGGCCGACAGGCCGTTGCGCGTGATCATCACGCCACGTTCGTTGAATGCGTTTTCCATCGTGTGTTGCGTGGACGAAAACGCGCAGCGTAGCAGGTTTCGTTGCGGCATCAAACGAGACCGACTGCCGCACGATGGGTGCGGCGCGGGTGAAACCGGGCAAGCGGATGGAGCGGGTAGGCGTTCAGAACTGCAGGCGGCCGTCGCCGTAAAGCCGGCCCGGCACGTGCGAGGCGACGACCTCGGCGATCTCTTCGTCGGTCGATTCGGCCGGCACGATCTGGCGCCGCGCGGGCGCGTCGAGATGCATCGTCCATTCGACGAGGCGATACGGCCGGCCCCACGGGCGCTGCATTTCGACCGATACGCGGCAGCTCTGGACCGGCATCGAGTGTTGGCACGTCAGAATCGCGTGCAGATGGCTGAAAACGGTATCTTCGATCATCATGGCCTCCGATCCTGTCTTGTCTTGTGGGCAATCGATGGCGGCGCCGTCGGCGGTTCAAAAAAAAAGCCGCCGATGTTCAGGCGGCCAACAGGGGGGGTGAGAGCATCCTCTCAGCCCAGAATTAAGCGAAACTTAAAAGCCCATAAAAAAGCGCCCCGCGTGGAGCGGGGCGCTTCTTGCCGTCGTGATCCGCGTGTTAAGCGGATGCTTTAGAACTTGTGACGGATACCGATACGTGCGGCGATCTGGTTCTTCGAACCCGTGCCCGACGTATTGAAGTAGCTCGTGCTCGAGCCGATCTGCGCTTGCACGCCCTTGCCCGACGCCTGCTGGTACACGACCAGGCCGTACACGTCCGTACGCTTGCTGAGTGCGTAGTCGGCGATACCGTTGACCTGGTTCCAGTGCCACGAGTTGCCGCTCTGCGTGGCGTTCGTGTACGTGTAGCCGAGGCCGCCCGACAGCGCCGGCGTGAAGGCGTACTTCGCGCCTGCTTCATACGCGTTGTAGAACGTGCCGCCCGCGCCCGACACGGTCGAGAACTGCGTACGCGTCCACAGCAGCCATGCCGTTGCCGGGCCCCAGACGTAGCGGCCACCGACGCCGTACGTACGCAGGTCGCGGACGTTGCCCGTTGCGATATTCGCGATCGTCGTCGAGAAAGCCGGCGTCGACTGGCTCGGGAAGCGGATGTCCGTGTACGCTGCGCCCAGCGAGAACGGGCCGTTCGCGTAGTTCAGGCCGAAGCTGTATGCGCGCGACGAGCCAGCCGTCGTCGTCGTGCCCGTCGTCGTCGCCGGTGCGCCTGCGAAGTCCGTCGAGTTCGAGAAGCCGTACAACGCGCCGAACGTGAAGCCCGAGTAGTTCGCGCTCTGGAACTTCACGGCGTTGTTGATGCGGCTCGACGTGAGCTGGTCGAGGTCGTTCACGTGGTACGCGTAGTTACCCGCGACCGTGTTGCCGCCCGTCGAGTAGTTCGAGCCGAGGATGTCGGTCGAGAACGAGTACTGGCGGCCGAACGTGACCGTGCCGTATTGCGACTGGCTCAGGCCGACGTAAGCCTGGCGGCCGAAGATCGCGCCACCCTGGCCGATCGTGCCGTTACCGCTGTTGAAGCCGTTTTCGAGCACGAAGATCGCCTTCAGGCCACCACCGAGGTCTTCGGTGCCGCGCAGGCCCCAACGGCTGCCCTGGGCAACGCCGTCGTCGTACTTGAACAGCTTGCCCGTACCGCCGTTGGCGGTCTTGCTGTGGTTCACGTAGCTGATACCGGCATCGATGACGCCGTACAGGGTCACGCTGCTTTGTGCGTGCGCCGTGCCGGCCGTTGCTGCCAGAGCGGCGATGGTCAACAGTTTCTTGTTCAAAGGGTTCTCCGAGCGAATAAATGGCGTGTCCAGTTGCGGTTCCGGCGCTCTCTATGGGCGCTTTCACGGACCGGCGGCAACTTTATCGAGGGGCCACGTAATGAATATGACAGCGACTGTCATATGAAGAATGTGTGGCGTCGATGCGACACCGAATTCTGCCCGGTTGTATAGTCGGTGGTTATACCGATTCAGACTGAGATTCGTCCGAAATCAGGAATATGTACATGAAATAAGCTTGGTTGGCGGCGTTCCGGCCCCATGCCACGATCCGTGTTCCAACAAACGACACGGGACAAGAGGACACCATGCGACGTTCATTCCTGACCGGCCTCGGCGCACTCGCCGCCGCGCTGGCATTCGCGGCGCCCGGCGCGCACGCCGACCCGCAAACGCTGAAAATCGGCACGATGAGCGGCCCCGACGCACAGATCTGGACCGAGGTGACGAAGGTCGCCGCGCGCGAAGGTCTCGCGATCAAGGTCATCGAATTCAACGACTACGTGCAGCCGAACGCGGCGCTCGATTCCGGCGATCTGGACGCGAACGGCTTCCAGCACCAGCCGTTCCTCGACAGCCAGATCAAGCAGCGCGGCTACAAGATCGTCAACGTCGGGCTCACGTACACGGCGCCGATGGGTTTCTACTCGAAGAAGATCAAGTCGCTGAAGGACTTGCCGGTGGGCGCGAAGGTCGGGATCCAGAACGATCCGTCGAACGGCAACCGCGCGCTGTTGCTGCTGCAGAAGTACGGGGTGATCAAGCTGAAGCCGGGCGTCGGCGCGAACGGCGTGAATGCGACGCCGCTCGACATCGCCGAGAACCCGAAGAAGATCAAGATCGTCGAGCTCGATTCCGCGCAGCTGCCGCGGGCGCTGCCTGACGTCGATGCCGCGTCGATCAACACCGACTATGCGGTGAAGGCCGGGCTCACGCCGGTGAAGGATGCGATCGCGATCGAGGATCTGCGCGGGCCGTACGCGAACCTGATCGCGGTGCGCGCGCAGGACAAGGACAAGCCGTGGGTGAAGAAGCTCGTCGCGGCCTATGAATCGGACGACGTGCGCAAGTTCATCGACCAGAAGTTCGGCGGCGCGATCATCCCGGCGTTCTGAACGTTTTCACGTACCGGATGGCCGAAGATCGACGATCCGGAAAGCCAATCGCCCGCGCAAGCGGGCGATTTCGTTGGTGCGGGCGGGTATGCGCGATACGTGCGCGCCGTGCTCCGGCGCGCACACCGGCCGCTCAGGCCGACAGCAGCGAACCCGTGCGGATCGCGGTCGCGCCGGCAATCCGCGCGACTTCCATGCCGGCCGTGGCGAAGCGCACGATCTGGCGCGCGTACAGCACGCCCGACACGCTGCTCTTCAGCGTGACGACGCGATCGGTCAGCGGATCGACGATGTCGGCCACGGCCTGGCCGGCCTCGATCATCACGCCGACCGGCGTGCGGAACACGATCACGCCCGACACCGGCGCGACGAGCGGATCGGTGCCCGCGAGCGGCGTGGCCGGATGCGCGAGCGGCGGCAGCGGCGCCGGCGTGCCGTCGACGACCCCACGCTCGGTCAGGTATTCGACGATCGCCTGTGCGTCCTTTTCGGCGAACTCGTACGACACGTCGCGCTCGCTGCGCAGCTCGATCGTGACGGAAATCGCGCCGTTCGGGATCGGGAAGCGGTCGCCGAAGCGGCTGCGCAGATCCGACCAGCAGAAGCTGTGGATCTCGTCGAACGGGTTGCCGACCGAATTCAGCGCGAGCAGCGACGCCTGCGCGTCGAGGTAGCGCGACAGCGGCTCGACGTCCGGCCACAGATCGGGATTCGTGTAGAGGTGCATCACCGCATCGCTGTCGCAGTGCAGGTCGAGCACGATATCGGCGTCGAACGACAGCTTCTGCAGCGCGAGGCGCTGCGAGTCGAGCTCGGTGCGCGGCTTCTGCTCGTCGAGCGCTTCGCGCATGGCGGCGCGCACGGCGACGAGGTTGTGCTGCGCGTCGTGGGTCAGGCGGTGTTCGACGCGCGGCAGCACGAGCGCCGCGAGATCGTAGAAATTGCGGTTGAAGTTCTGCATCGAGCCGAGCTCGAAGCGGCCGAGGTGATCGCCGAACACGTGTTGCGACAGGCCGATCGGGTTCGGCACGGGCACGATGACGACTTCGCCGCGCAGCTTGCCGGCCGTCTCGAGCGCGGCGATCTTGCGGCGCAGCAGCGTGGCGACCAGCATGCCGGGCAGTTCGTCCGCGTGCAGCGAAGACTGGATATAGACCTTCTTGCCGCCGCGCGGGCCGTAGTGAAAGCTCGTGATCTGGCGTTCGGTACCGACGGCGGGGGAAATCAGCGGATGGGTCTGCGTTTGCATGATGGGGGAGTGCGGCGCAGCCGCGAATGATCCGGTGTGCGTGGAAGATCGATTGTACGTTGCCTTCCTCGCCGCCATCAAACCGGCGCCAGAACACGCCGTTTCCCTTTGAGAATCATCAGGTTGGGGCGGAAAAAATAACGCTGCCGGCACGGCCCGCGCAAAAAAACGGGCTCCTTGCGGAGCCCGTTCGTGCCGAGGCGAAGCGTACGCTTGCCGGGCGGATTACTTGCCGTAGACGTCGAAATCGAAGTACTTCTTCGCGATCTTGTCGTACGTGCCGTCCTTGCGCATGCCGGCGATCGCGCCGTCGATCTTCGCCTTCAGGTCGGTGTCTTCCTTGCGCAGGCCGATGCCGGCGCCGTTGCCGAGCGTCTTCGGATCGTCGATGTCCTTGCCGGCGAAATCGAAGTTCGCGCCGCGCGGCGTCTTCAGGAAGCCGATTTCAGCTTGCACCGCGTCCTGCAGCGCGCCGTCCAGACGGCCCGAGATCAGGTCGGCGTAGACCTGGTCCTGGTTCTGGTAAGGCACGACGTTCACGCCCTTCGAGGCCCAGTACGTCTTCGCATAGGTTTCCTGGATCGTGCCCTGCTCGACGCCGACCGACTTGCCCTTCAGCGATTCGGCCGTCGGCATCAGGCCGGTGCCCTTCTTCGTGACGAGGCGCGTCGGCGTGTTGAACAGCTTCGCCGAGAAGGCGATCTGTTCCTGACGCGCCGGCGTCATCGACATCGACGACAGCACACCGTCGAACTTGCGGGCCTTCAGCGCCGGAATCATCCCGTCGAAGTCGTTTTCGATCCACACGCACTTCGCGTTCATGCGGCGGCAGATTTCGTTGCCGAGGTCGACGTCGAAACCCACAACCTTGCCGTCGGCGCCTTTCGATTCGAAAGGCGGGTAGCTTGCGTCGACGCCGAACCGCACGGTCGTCCAGTCCTTCGCATACGCGGTGCCTGCCGATACGGCGAGCAGGGCTACGGTCACAGCCGCAAGAATCTTTTTCACTCGGTGACTCCTCGTTTTGTTCGATGGGTGCGCGGTTGTGCCGCGCCGTAAGCCTTCGGCCCGGCGCGGCTTCGCGACAGGCTGTCCGTTTCGCCCACCCGATGCGGGCGCGCGACGTGCGGAAGATTATCAAGACAAAATACCGGCAGGGCGCCTAGGACAAGCCCCGATACCGGGCCCGGCGGCGGCGCATGAGGGGCGCCGCCGTTTCAGACACAGGAACGATTCAGCCGAGCGTTTCGTTGACCGCGCGCTGCAGGCACGTGACGAATTGCGTGACGGCGGGCGTGGGCAGCAGGTCGCGCCGCGCGATGATCGACAGGTCGAAGCGCGGCATGGCTTCGTCGAGTTCGGCCGTGCGGATGCCCAGCGGCGCGACCATCGCGGCGAGCGGGCGCGTGAAGCAGCCAATCACGTCCGAGCGCGCGACGAGCCCGAGCGTCACCGCGAACGACATCGGCGAGCGCAGCAAACGTTTGGGCAGCGGCAGCCCGTGCGCCTCGAACATCCCGACCATCACACTGTGCGGAAACTGCTCGGCGCCGACGGTGACGATCCACTCGGCATCGAGCAATGCCTCTAACCGGCGTGCATGCGCAAGCGGGTGGCCTTCGCGCATCACGACGGTGAATTCGGTCGACAGCAGCGGCAATTGCGTGAAATCGCGGTCGAGCGCGGGCACGTGGTGCATCGCAGCGATATCGAGCGTGCCGTTGCGCAACTGCGCGAGCGCATCGGGCACCGTCACTTCCTCGAGATGCAGGCTCACGTTCGGCATCGACTGGCGGAACGCCGTCACCGCGTGCGGCAGCGCGGTCAGCGCGATCGACGGCATCGTGCCGACCGCCACGCGCCCCGACATCTCGCCTTTCACCTGCTCGACGGCCTCGACCGTGCGGCGGATATCGCCGAGCAGCTGCTCGGCGCGCGGCAGCAGCGCGTGGCCGCACGCGGTCAGCTCGACGCCGCGTACGCTGCGCGCGAGCAGTTCCGCGTTGAGCGCCGTCTCGAGCTCGCGGATCGTGTGCGTGACCGCGGGCTGCGTGACGCCGAGTTCGCGCGCGGCGGCGCGCAGGCTCTTGTGATGCGCGGCGGAGACGAACGCCTGGAGCTGCGCGAGGTTCAGGGGGTTGCGGATGCGGGTCATCGATCGGGTCCGGTTGGCGCGATGCTGCGGCGGGCGATGGTTTGCAGCGGAATTTGATGGCAATCCTGACGGTTGCGTGCGCATGGGTTGACGCCGCCCTGGCTCGGGCAGGCGGCGGGCGCGGTCGTGGGCGCGACGGCGTTCGTCGCCGGGATGGTCGTGATCAAGCCGTTTTGAAGTGCAGGCCGGAGCCTACCAGTGACAAAGACAGGCACTACGCGAGCGCCATCTCCACCGCCGTCAGCGTCCGGCGCCGAATCCAGCCGCTCGCCATCCGGATCGCGAGCCAGTACGGCATGAACAGCAGCCGCGTGCGGGCGGTCGGGCAATGCACGAAGGTTTCGGTGCGCAGCAGGTGCGCACCCGACGCGAGCCCGACGACTTCGAAGCGGAGCACCAGCTTCGCATCGCGCGGATCGTCGTGCCGCACGAACGCCGCCGCGTCGGCGATCCTCAGTACGCCGAGATCCGGGCGCCAGAAGCGGCCGACGAGGCCGAGCGACAGCGACGTTTCGTCGCGATGCAGCGGCGTGAACGCATGGAGGCCGAAGCGTTCTCGTTCGACGCGTGTGGCGCCGGAGCGCAGCGATGCGGCAACGGCTGCCGGGAATTCGCGGACGTTGAGCAGCGCGTCGACGATCGGATCCGTGCGCATGTCGAGCGTGGCGACCGTGTCGATGATGCGCGCCGGCGCGGCATCGATCGGCTTCGATTCGTGCACTTCGTGGAAGCCGAACGACGGGATGAACGGCGGCTTGTGCGCCAGCGTCCGGGTGCTCGATTCGGAAACGATGCCGAGCGCGTTCATGGGGGCCCCCAAAGGCAAAGCCCGATCGTAGCACCGGGGGCGGATTCGCGCCGCACCGTTTCCGCGATGCGCGCCGCACTGCGCCCCATCAACAAAAAAAGCCTGGAAACTTGCGTTCCCAGGCTCGGAGACCATCAACGATGATGGTGGAGGAGACGATGTCGTCCCGATGCGCGCCGTCCTTCTGCCGGCGACGTCGCGCACGATTCGCGGTCAGATCGCCCAGCCGCCGAGATAGAACGTGACGAGCACGGCCGCGATGAGCACGGTGCCGACGTTGAGCTTGCGGAATTCGCCGCTGGCGATGCGGCCGATCACGAGCGTCGAGAAGCCGAGCATGATGCCCGTCACGATGTTCGCGGTCAGCACGATGAACACCGCGCACACGAGGCCCGACATCGCGTCGACCATGTCGTCCATGTGCAGCTTGCTCACGCTGCCGAGCATCAGCAGGCCGACGTACATCAGCGCCGGTGCGGTGGCGTACGACGGCACGAGGCCCGCGAGCGGCGAGAAGAACATCACGACGAGGAACAGCAGGCCGACCACGGCGGCCGCGAGGCCCGTCTTCGCGCCGGCGGCCACGCCGACGCTCGACTCGATGTAGGCTGCCGCCGGCGCACCGCCGAGGAAGCCGGAGAAGATCGAGCTGAGCGAATCGGCGGTCAGCGCACGGCCGCCATTGATGATGCGGCCGTTCTCGTCGAGCTGGCCGGCCTGGCCCGCGACCGCGCGGATCGTGCCGGTCGCGTCGAACACGGCGGTCATCACCAGCGCCAGCACGCTCGGCAGCACGGCCATCGACAGCGCGCCCTTGATGTCCATCGCGCCGATCAGCGACGCATGACCCGGTGCGCTCAGCGACGGCAGCGCGAAGATGCCGTGGTACTTCACGGCCGGATCGAAGATCAGGCCGAAGATCGAGATCGCGATCACGACGAGCAGGATGCCGCCCGGCACGCGACGCTTCTCGAGGCCGAAGATCGCGGCGAGGCCGATGATCGACATGATGACCGGGAACGCGGTGATCTGGCCGAGCGAGACCGGCAGGCCGGCGCCCGGGTTCTTGATCACGAGGCCGACGTCGTTCGATGCGATCAGCAGCAGGAACAGGCCGATGCCGATCCCGGTGCCGTGCGCGACGCCCGCGGGCAGGTTGCGCAGGATCCACGAACGCACGCCGGTCACCGAGATGCCGGTGAACACGAGGCCCATCAGGAACACGGCGCCGAGCGCGACCGTCGGCGACAGCCCCTTGCCGAGCACGAGGCCGAACGCGGTGAACGCGGTCAGCGAGATCGCGCAGCCGATCGCGATCGGCAGCTTTGCCCACAGGCCCATCAGCAGCGAACCGAACGCGGTCGTGAGGCAGACCGCGACGAACACGGCGCTCGTGTCGAAGCCGGCCTTGCCGAACATGCCGGGCACGACGAACACGGAATAGACCATCGCGAGGAAGGTCGTGACGCCGGCAATGATCTCGCGGCGCTGCGTGCTGCCGCGCGACGAAATGTCGAAGTACCGGTCGATGACTCCCTTGGTGCCAAAGTCAGTTTCTTCCGCGCCGACGCCGACCGTCGGCTGCACCGGGGTATCACTCATGAGCTTGCTCCTTTATCAGCATGCTGAAACGGCCCGTAGCGAACCGTCGTCAGGGTGTCTCGTATCTAGTTGGGATTGTCGGCAACGTCGTGGGGACGAATGACGCGTGATCCGTGTCGTTCCGTGCGAATCGAAACGATCGCGTGGGTGTCGCGTCGTGCGACGCGTTGTGGTGTCGACCCCGTCACGTGTGCTTTGCCGTAGCGAAGGTTAGGCGAACCGCCCATCACGTCCCATTGGGGGAAGAGCATGCAGCGCATGTCTCAGCGCTTATATCGGCGTGCAACGGGGCTCCGTCGTGTCGACCCACGTGTATACGCCTAGTTCGAATCCGTTAAGGCGATTATTTGAATGCAGGGTCGACGGGCAAAGGGGAAGCGGGGGATGCATCGGAAATTACAAATGTCTTTCATGATGGCCGGGCAGGCCAGTGGAAGCAGGGGCGGTGACGGGACGCGCCGCCGCGCGCAACCTGCATTCGGACGATGGCGCCGTCGCGCAGGGGCGGTTTTCGTCGTCGCCTCGGCCTCAATTGTGCGCGAGATGGTTGAGGTAGGCGCGGAACATGTCGGCCATCGCGTTCGCATACGCGTCGATTTCATCGGGCGAGCGCTCGCTTTCCGAAAACGCCTTGCCGGCCGCGGTGAGCGTGGTGATGATCAGGTCGCAGGCCAGTTCGCGCGTGGCGTCCGGTGCATCGGGCAGCGCCTCGCGCATGAACGCCTGGAAGATGCGGTTGCCGGCCGCCTTCGCTTCGTGTGCCTCGGGCGCGTCGCGATAGAGCGGCGCGGCGTCGTCGAGCGCGATGCGCATCCGCGCCTCGTCGCATTCCGAACGGATGAACGCGCGAACGGCCGTGCGCAGCCGCTCGGGCGGTGTCCGGTTCGCGTCCTCCAGCATCCCGCGCAGCATCTCGGCCGTCTGCCGCCACTCTTCATGCTGCAGCCGGAACAGCACGGCCGCCTTGTTCGGGAAGTACTGGTACAGCGAGCCGACGCTCACGCCGGCGCGCTCGGCGACGCGCGCCATCGTGAAGCGCTGCGCGCCTTCGCTCGCCAAAACCTGAACAGCGGCCTGGAGGACGGCCTCGACGAGCTGGGTCGAGCGAGCCTGCCGAGGCTGCTTGCGCGTGGCAATCCGGGCGTTCGGGCGGTCGGTCATGCGTGGCTGGCCAATGCGAATAGTAAAACCTGAATAGTTCGTCATATTCTAACCAGGTGCACCGACGCACTCAACCTGAACCCGGAGATACGCATGACCACCCTGACGCTCGACCCGCTGGCCTCGCTGCTGGCACGCCTGTTCGACGAAGCCGACGCCTCGTCGCCCGCGACGAGCCCGGACTTCGCCAGCCTGTCGCGCGACGAGCAAGCGCGGCTGATGCGCAGCAAGACCGACTACACCGACTTGTATGCGCGCCTGAAGGACTATCCGCTCGCGGTGTCGCGCGAGACCGGCACGCTGCTGTACATGCTCGCGCGCAGCGGCGGCGCGCGGTCGATCGTCGAATTCGGCACGTCGTTCGGCATTTCGACGCTACATCTCGCGGCTGCGCTGCGCGACAACGGCGGCGGCCGGCTGATCACCAGCGAATTCGAGCCGTCGAAGGTCGTGCGGGCGCGGGCGAACCTGGCGGCAGCCGGGCTGGCCGATCTCGTCGAGATTCGCGAGGGCGATGCGCTGCGTACGCTGGCCGCCGATCTGCCGGATTCGGTCGACCTGCTGCTGCTCGACGGTGCGAAGGCGCTGTATCCGGAGGTGCTCGCACTCGTCGAGCAGCGGTTGCGGCCCGGCGCGTTCGTCGTTGCCGACAATGCCGATTTCAGCCCCGACTATCTCGCTTACGTGCGCTCGCCGGAGAACGGCTATCTGTCGGTGTCGTTCGGCGGCGATGTCGAGTTGTCGATGCGGATCGGCTGAGCTTCACGGACGCTGAACGACGGCAGGCATCCGACCGTCAAGAATAGGATAACTGATCAATGTGATGAGAAAGTCGGACAATACCGCAGCGGCGCCCGGCGCGTCGGGCGCCGTCGCGCGTTATTTCAGGAACACGTAGCGCGCGAAGTACGGAAAGCGGCCGACCGCATGCTCGGTCGAACACGCTGCATCCGGCGGCATGCCGCCCGCGGTATCGAGCCGCTGCACGAAGCGCACGCCGGCGAGCGTGCCGGCCGCGGCCTTCGCGTCCGTTGCGGCCGGCGTCGCGGCGAGCAGGAGTTGCGGAATGCTGCCCGGGCGTGCGCTCGGCGCTTCCGCGAGTTTCTTGCCGGTGATGCGGCTACCGTCGAGCGCTTCCCATGACGGCCCCGTGCCGTGCCGGACGACGAGCGTGCCGCTCGCGTCGAACAGCATCGCTTCCGGGTGCTGGAACACCCACGCGAGCTTGTGTCCGGCATCGTAGTCGCACGTGTAGACCTGTAGGCCAGCCGCGGTCGTCGACAGCACGGGCGTGGCCGGCTGGGGCGGCGCGAGGCCGGCGGCGTCGTCGGCGCGGGCGGACGACGCGCAGAAGGCGAGTGCAACGCAGGCCGCGGCGGCCGGCAGCATGGGGCGTTTCGGGAAGCGGCTTCGCATGGCGAGGCATCCTTTCAGGGCGGGTGACGGGTATTCGTCGACGAACCCGTAAACGCTAGACGCCAATTGCACCGGCTGCAATGCGCAAATGGCAATCGTGCCGATAGCCGTTGCGATTGCGTGCGGCCCCGGATGCGCGGCCGTAGGGTGACGCGGCCGCGCCTGCGCGATTCAACCTCAATCCGAGCCAACCGGCGTCGGTGCCTGCGCGGCAATCAGGCGTTCGGCCTTCAGCACATCCCACAGTTCGGCCGGGATCGACATCGCCGCGAGACGCAGGTTGTCGGCGATGCGATCGGGCCGGCTTGCGCCGGGAATCGCGGCCGCCACGGCCGGGTGCGCGAGCGAGAATTGCAGCGCCACCGCGCGGACATCGACGCCGAATCGTTCGCAGATCCGGCGGATGCGCGCGACGCGGTCGAGCATGGCCTGCGTGGCCGGCTGATACTCGTAATGGGTGCCGCCCGCCAGCACGCCCGAGTTGTATGGGCCGCCGACGATGATCCCGAGCCCGCGCGCGGCGCTTTCCGGCATCAGCCGTTCGAGCGCGCCGGCATGGTCGAGCAGCGTGTAGCGGCCGGCGAGCAGGAAGCCGTCGGGGTCCGCGCGTTCGAGCGCGCGTTCGCACGGCTCGACGCGGTTCACGCCGAGGCCCCAGCCCTGGATCACCTTCTCGTCGCGCAGCCGCGTGAGCGCCCGGGCCGCGCCCGACATCGCGACGTCGAACACGTCGCGCCACGCGTCGCCGTGAAAGTCGACGGCCGGGTCGTGAATCCACACGGTGTCGAGCCGGTCGGTGCGCAGCCGCTTCAGGCTCGCGTCGATCGAGCGCAGCGTGCCGTCTTCGGTGTAGTCGTAGACGATCCGGTTCGGCAGCCCGTGGCGGAACAGGCCGCCTTTTTCGCCGAGATCGCGTTGCGATGCGTCCTCGTGTTCGTCGAGGACGAGCCGGCCGACCTTGGTGCCGAGCGAATACGCGTCGCGCGGGCGGCCCGCGAGCGCTTCGCCGAGGCGCAGCTCGGCGAGGCCGGCGCCATACAGCGGTGCGGCGTCGAAGTAGCGGATACCGCTTTCCCACGCTGCGTCGACCGTGGCCAGCGCTTCTTCGTGCGGGATGTCGCGGTACATGTTGCCCAGCGGCGCGGTGCCGAAACCCAGGCGGGAAGGGAGCGTGATTCTCATGAGCAGTCTCGGGTAGGCCGATTCAGGCCGCGGCCTGGGCCAGCGTCGGATAGTCGGTCAGCCCGCGCTCGCCGCCGCCGAACAGCGTATTGCGGTCGTGCGGTGTGAGCGCGGCACCGGTGCGCAGCCGCTCGGGCAGGTCGGGGTTCGCGACGAACGGGCGGCCGAATGCGACGAGGTCGGCCCAGCCGGCGGCGATCGCTTCGCGGGCGCGCTCGGCGGTGTACGCGCCGGCATAGATCAGCACGCCCGGGAACGCGGCGCGCAGTTGCCGCTTGAATTCGACCGGCATCAACGGCGCGTCGTCCCAGTCGGCTTCCGCGATGTGCAGGTAGCCGACGCCGAGTTCGCCGAGCAGCGTTGCAGCGGCGAGGTAGGTCGTTTCCGGATCGGCGTCGACGCAGCCGTTCAGCGTCGTCAGCGGCGCGAGGCGGATGCCGACGCGCGACGCGTCGCCCGTGCCGTCGATCAGCGCCTGCGTGACGTCGCGCAGGAAGCGCAGCCGGTTTTCGAGCGAACCGCCGTACGCGTCGGTGCGCGTGTTGGCATTCGAGTCGATGAACTGGTTCACGAGATAGCCGTTCGCGCCGTGCAGCTCGACACCGTCGAAGCCGGCCTCGATCGCGTGGCGCGCGGCGGCGCGGTATTGATCGACGATCTCGCCGATTTCGTCGATCGTCAGCGCGCGCGGCTCGGACGCCTGCACGAAGCCCGGCGTGCTGCCGTCTTCACCGGCGATGAACACGTTCACGCCTTTCGCCTGGAGCGGCGACGACGACACCGGCTGCCGGCCACCGAGCAGGCTCGTGTGGCTCAGCCGGCCGACGTGCCACAGCTGCGCGAAGATCCGGCCGTGCGCGGCATGCACGGCGTCCGTCACCTTGCGCCAGCCGGCGACCTGCGACGGCGTGTGAATGCCGGGCGTCCACGCGTAGCCCTTGCCGAGCGGCGCGATATAGGTGCCTTCGCTGACGATCAGGCCCGCGCTTGCGCGCTGTGCGTAATACGCGGCCATCAGTTCGTTGGCTTCGTCGCCGGGCTGGCTGGCGCGCGAGCGCGTCATCGGCGGCATCACGATGCGGTTCGGCAGCGTCAGCGCGCCGAGTCGCAGCGGTTGGAAAAGCGGGTCCTGGGTCATGGTGCTGATGTCCTGTCGGTGCCGCGCCCGGCGGGCCACGGCGAATCAAAGGGTGAGTGGCGGGCGGCGCGTTCAGTCCCACTTCGGCGCGAGGCCGGCCGGGTCGACTTCGCGGCCGTTGCGTTCGAGCGCGGCGATCCGCGCCATGTCTTCGTCGGTCAGGCGCAGCGTCTGCGCGAGCAGATTGCTCGCGAGGTTCTCGCGCTTCGTCGACGACGGGATCACCGAGTAGCCGAGCTGCAACGCCCACGCGAGCGCGACCTGGGCGGGCGTCGCGTCGTGACGCTGCGCGATCGCGCCGATCACCGGATCGCCGAGCACCTTGCCGTATGCGAGCGTCATGTACGACGTCACGTGGATGCCTTCGGCGTTCAGGAATTCGACGAGCTTGCGGTTCTGCAGGTACGGGCTCAGCTCGATCTGGTTCGTCGCGATCGCGTCCTTGCCGACGGCCGCGATCGCTCCCTTCGTCAGGGCGATGTTGAAGTTCGAGATCCCGATCCGGCGCGTGAGGCCCTGCACCTTCGCATCGGCGAGCGCGGTCATGAACGTGTCGAGTGCGACGCCGTTGTCGGGGGCCGGCCAGTGGATCAGCGTCAGGTCGACGTGGTCGGTGCGCAGCTTGCGCAGGCTTTCCTCGAGGCTCGGCACGAGCTTGTCCGGCGCGTAGTGGTCGACACAGATCTTGGTCGTGAGGAACAGCTCGTCGCGATGCACGCCCGACGCGGCGATCGCTTCGCCGACTTCGGCTTCGTTGCCGTAGATCTGCGCGGTGTCGATCGCGCGGTAGCCGACTTCGAGGCCGTTGCGGACCGAGTCGATGACCGTCTGGCCTTGCAGGCGGAACGTACCGAGGCCGAATGCGGGAATCTTGCTCATCAGGTGCTCCTGGGAGAGTGGAACGGGTTCACTATGGAAGTCATTCTGGCGTTTCGGATTGGTGAGATAAACGCCGTTGCAGGTCAAAAATATTTGATCTGGAATCAAGTATCGGGAGCGGCTCGGGGCGGTGTCATGCAGCGCGCGTCCGTGCGTTTTCATCCGCGTGGAACACCGGCAGCACCTCTGCCGCGATCTCGGCCATCGCCTCGTCGAGCGGACGCAGGTTGCGGCGGAAATGCAGGCCGATGTGCCGCACGCCCGCGTCGCGCATGGCCGCGAGTTCCCCGATGAGCGCGAGACGCCCCGCGCGGGCGCCGAAGCGGTGACGCTGCAGCGGCGCGTGCGGATCTTCCGCGAGGTCGAGGTGGAGGAAGCTCACGTACGGCTTGTCGCCGGCCACCGCGCGCCAGTTCGCGGCGCGCTGCCGGTGGTCCTCCGGCGTGCCGGGATACGCGAGGCAGCCGTCCATGTGTTCGCCGATCCACGCGGGCGTTTGCTGCGCGAGACCCGCGACGAGCAGCGGCAGCGGCGCACGGGCGGCGGGCAGCACGTCGAGACCGGGCGGCAGATGCCCGCGCGCGCCGGCGCGCAGCAGCGCGATCTGGTCGCGGAAATTCGCGCCGCGCGATGCGAAGTCGCGGCCGAACAGCGGATACTCGACCGGCCGGTCGCCGCTGGCGACGCCGAGCAGCAGACGGCCGCCGCTCAGTTCCTGGATCGACGCGGCCGATTTCAGCGTGAGCAGCGGCTCGCGCAGCGGCAGCACGACGGCCGCCGTGCCGAGCAGGATGTCGTTCGTGATGCCGGCGAGGTAGCCGAGATACGAGAAGGTTTCGAATACCTGCGCGGCGTCGCCGAACGCGGGGTCGTACACCGGCACGTCGCGCACCCAGAGCGCGCGGAAGCCGAGCGTGTCGGCCCGTTGCGCGAGCGTCGCGTGGCGCGCGAGGTCGGGGACGCCGGGGTAGCGACGGTCGTGCTGGCGCTTCGCGTTGCCGGCCGGCGACCAGTCGTTGTCGAGCGGCAGTTCGATGCCGATGCTGAAGCCACTGTCGGCGAGTTTGTCGAGTGCGGTGAGGGAAGGGGACATGGTCGGGCTCCGTTCAGATCGCGCGCAGGCTGCCTTCGAGCCGATAGAAATCGAGCGACGACGCGGTGAAGAAAGACCGCGACGTGCCGGCGGCGAAGTCGTCGAGATGTACGACCGTCGCGCGGTCGGCTTCCTGCCACGAGATCGCGTAGGTATCGCCGGCGATGTGCAGCCACGTGTAGGCGACTTCGCCTTTCGCACCCGCGTACGGGCCTTCGGTGATCTCGTAGCGCATGTGGCGGCCGTCGTCGTCGTACGCGTTGAGCGCGGTGAGGCCGTCGTAGCGCACTTCGAACGTCTTGCCGGCGAACGGCGGGCGTGGGGGCGATGCGTTCATTTGTGCACACTCCTGCAAGAAAGTGACGTTCAGTGCGCGAGCTGGACGGGTTCCGCCGTGCGTTCCGGCAGGCCTGCGCTGCGGTCGAGGCGACCGCTCAGTGCGGTGAGCGCGAATGCGCCGAGCGTGACGGCTGCCGCGATCCACGGCGTATGGCCGAGGCCGACGTGCGCGACGATCACGCCGCCGAGTGCCGAGCCGCCCGCGACGCCGAGGTTGAACGCGGCGATGTTGAAGCCGGATGCGACGTCGGTGGCGTCGGGCGCGAAGTGCCGTGCCTGCTTCACGACGTACACCTGCAGGCCCGGCACGTTGCCGAATGCCACCGCGCCCCACGCGAGCATCGTCAGCACGGCGAGCCATTTGACGTGGATCGTGAAGGTGAGCGCGAGCAGCACGATCGCGAGCAGCAGGAAGATCCGCTTGAGCGCCTTCACGGGGCCGACGGCGTCCGCGAGCTTGCCGCCCCACACGTTGCCGAACGCGACCGACATGCCGTAGCCGACGAGCACGAGGCTCACTTGCGACGGTGTGAAGCCGGCGATCTGCTCGAGCAGCGGGGCCATGTACGTGAACGCGATCAGCGAGCCGCCGTAGCCGACGGCCGTCATCGCATAGACCAGCAGCAGGCGCGGCTGCGCGAGCACGCGGAACTGGCGGGCGAGCGGCGCGGGCGCCGTTTGCGGCAAGCCGCGCGGCACGAAGGCCACCGCGCCGACGAACGCGACGAGGCCGAACAGCGCGACGACCAGGAACGTCGCGCGCCAGCCGAAGTGCTGGCCGATGAAGGTGCCGAGCGGAATGCCGGCGACGAACGCGACGGTCATCCCGCTGAACATCGTCGCGATCGCGCTGGCGGCCTTCTCCTTCGGCACGAGCGTGGTCGCGATGATCGAGCCGACCGAGAAGAACACGCCGTGCGCGAGGCCGGTGAGAATGCGCGCGACGATCAGCGATTCGTAGCCGGGCGCCTGCCACGCGACGAGGTTGCCGACGGTGAACAGCGCCATCAGCGCGGCGAGCAGGGTCTTGCGCGGCACGCGGCCGGTGAGCGCGGTGAGGAGCGGCGCGCCGATCGCGACGCTCAGTGCGTAAAGGCTGACGAGCAGGCCGGCGGACGGCAGGCTGACGCCGAGGTCGGCGCCGATCGTCGGGATCAGCCCGACGATCACGAATTCGGTGGTACCGATGGCAAATGCGCTGATGGTCAGCGCAAGCAGGGCGAGTGGCATGACGGGTGCTCCAGGGTCCGGTGAGGATGGAGCGCAGTGTGCCGACTTTACTTTTGCTGAAAAACAGGTCTATAAACCAAATTGTTTTGATTTGAAATCAAGAATGCAGCGATGAAGATTACGCTCGACGAACTCCAGGCCTTTGCCGCCGTGGTCGATTCCGGTTCGATCACGGCAGCCGCGCAGCAGCTCGACCTCACGGTGTCGGCGACGAGCCGCACGCTCGGGCGGCTCGAGGAGAAGCTGAAGACCACGCTGCTGCGCCGGACCACGCGCCGGCTCGAGCTGACCGAGGAAGGGCGCGCGTTCCTGCAGGATGCGCGCGCGATCATCGAATCGGTCGAGACGGCGGAAGAGCAGATGCTCGCGCGGCGCGAGATGCCGTCGGGGCGGCTGCGCGTGGATGCGGCGACGCCGTTCATGCTGCACGTGATCGTGCCGCTCGTGCGCGGTTACCGCGAACGCTTCCCGAAAGTCGAGCTGGAGCTGAACAGCAACGAGGGCATCATCGACCTGCTGGAGCGGCGCACCGACGTCGCGTTCCGGATCGGCCGGCTGAAGGATTCGACGCTGCACAGCCGCCGCATCGGCACCAGCCGGATCCGCATGCTCGCGAGCCCCGCGTATGTGGCGGCGCACGGCCAGCCGCGCAAGGTGGAGGATCTCGACAAGCACACGCTGCTCGGCTTCACGCAGCCCGAATCGCTGAACGTGTGGCCGATCCTCGGCAGCGACGGCGAGCCGTGCCGCATCGAGCCGGGCATCCGCTCGTCGAGCGGCGAGACGCTGCGGCAGCTTGCGCTCGACGGCGCGGGGGTCGTCTGCCTGTCGGATTTCATGACCGCGCCGGATCGCGACGCGGGCCGGCTCGTGCAGGTGCTCGCACGCCAGACGCTCGAGGTCGAGCAGCCGATCCACGCGGTGTACTACCGCAATACCGCGATCTCGTCGCGGATCGCGTCGTTCGTCGATTACCTGATCGAAGCGCTGGGCGGCAGCGGAAGTGGCAACGATGCGCCGGGGCGGCGCAAGGCGGCGTCGTGGATGGAGCCGCGCTAGGCGGCGGCCGGGACGACGGGGCGGGTTACGCCCCATGCGATTTGATGTGCGATCCGGCGTGCCGTACTCCGGCACGCCGTCGGATGGCGGTTACGCCTCTTCGGACCAGGACATCCCGTCGCGCGCGAGCAGCGCCGACGAAGCCGCGGGCCCGAACGTGCCGGCCGTGTACAGGCGCGGCCGGTCGCCGAGCTGCTTCCAGCCGTCGAGGATCGGCTCGACCCACGACCACGCGGCTTCGAGCTCGTCGCGGCGCATGAAGTGCGTGAGGCGGCCGCGGATCACGTCGATCAGCAGACGCTCGTACGCTTCCGCGCGCCGCTCCGGAATCGCCTGCTGCAGGTCGAGGTTCAGGCTGACGGGCACCATGTTCATCCCGCTGCCCGGTTCCTTCGCGAGCATCTGCAGCTGGATCGACTCTTCCGGCTGGAGCTGGATCACGAGACGGTTGCTGTAGTGGCGCGGGCCGGTCGGGATGATCGAGAACGGCATGTCCGCGAACTCGATCACGATTTCCGACTGGCGGCGCTGCAGCCGCTTGCCGGTGCGCAGGAAGAACGGCACGTTCGCCCAGCGCCAGTTGTTGATGTGCGCGCGCAGCGCGACGAAGGTTTCCGCGCGGCTGTCCGCCGGCACGTTGTCTTCCTCGAGATAACCCTTCACCGGCTGGCCGTCGACCGCGCCGGCCGTGTACTGGCCGCGCACCGTGTCGCGCGCGACGTCGGCCACCGCCATCGGTCGCAGCGAGCGCAGCACCTTCAGCTTCTCGTCGCGCACCGCGTCCGGGTCGAGCGACACCGGCGGCTCCATCGCGACGATGCACAGCAGCTGCAGCAGGTGGTTCTGCACCATGTCGCGCAGCGCGCCGGTATGGTCGTAGAAGCCCGCGCGGCTGCCGACCCCGACCGTCTCCGCCACCGTGATCTGCACGCTGCGGATGCTCGGCGCTTGCCACAGCGGCCCGAAGATCGGGTTACCGAAGCGCAGCACCATCAGGTTCTGCACGGTTTCCTTGCCGAGATAGTGGTCGATCCGATAGATCTGCGATTCCTCGAAGTGCTTGCCGACCGCATCGTTGATCGCCTTCGCGGACGCGAGATCGTGGCCGAGCGGCTTTTCGAGGACGACGCGCGAGTGCTTGTCGACGAGATGCGCGGCCGACAGGTTGTCGCAGATGGTGGTGAACAGCTCCGGCGACGTCGACAGGTAGAACACGCGGATCGCATCGCCGCGCGCCGCTTCCGCGAGCCGCAGGTAGTCGTCCGGCGCGTTCACGTCGATCAGCACGTACTTGAACAGGTCGAGGAAACGGCTCCAGGCCGCTTGATCGAACGCCTTTTCGTCGATGAACGGACGCGACTGCTCGTCCATGAACTTGCGATAGCCGTCGATGCCCCAGTCGCGGCGGCCGACCGCGATGATGCGCGTCTCGGGCGGAAGGTTGCAGTGCAGGTGCGCCATGTACAGCGCGGGCAACAGCTTGCGGGCGGCCAGGTCGCCGCCGCCGCCGAAGATGATCATGTCGACGGGCCGGTCGGCTCCGGTCTGGGTAGGCTGATTCGTCATGGGAGGTTCGCGGTGTGAAACGGGGAACGTGAAACGAACGTCGGAGGCGTCGGGCGCCGGTACGGCAAAACCCTAATAGTGCACGCTTTTGATGGATTGCGTGCGTGTCCGTTTACGGTCGCGAAGCGGCGGGGGGCGTAGTGCCGTCGAAGGGACAGGAGTGAGTGCTGACATCGGGTTGGCTCGCCGGGAGCGGCAAGCGGCCGTTCGGCCCCAGCGCGTGAGGGCGGGCGTCGGCTGGCGCCGCCCGCGTGCGGCGATCGACGGGCGCTGCCGTTGTTTCAACCCGCCTGTTCCACCAGCGCCTGCACGTCCTGCCCGGCCTTCGCGATGGCCGCTTGCACCGCATCGGCGCCCAATACGGTGCCTTCCATGCGGACTTCGCGGATGTCGGTGATCCCGATGAACCCGAGCAGATGCTTCAGATAGCCGGACTGGTAGTCGAACGGTGCATACGGGCCTTCCGAAAAGACGCCGCCGCTGGCGGTGACCAGATAGGCCTGCTTGCCTTCCACCGTGCCGGCGACGCCGCTTTCGCCATAGCGAAACGTGACCTGCGGCCAGATCACGCGGTCGAACCACGCGCGCAGCTGCGTGGACGGGCCGAAGTTGGTCATCGCGGAGCCGATCACGACGATGTCGGCGGCGCGCAGTTCGTCGACCAGCGCTTGTGCCAGCTCGACGGCCTGCACTTGCTCGGCGTTGCGCGCGTCGGGCGGCAGCATGCGGCCGACGATGTAGGCATCGTCGATATGCGGCAGCGGATCGGTGGAGAGGTCGCGCAACGTCACGGTGCTGTTTGCGTTGCGCGCCGCGAGTTGCCGCGCGAGGTCGTGCGCGACGCGCGTGGACAGGCTGTCGGTGCTGCGGGGGCTGGAGGTGATCAGCAGGATGCGGCTCATGAGCGTTCCTTTCGGGATAAGATGAGAACCTGGTAACTTTTGATAACTCAGTTACCGAAAAGCATGTGGAATGCTAGGGTTCGCGCCCGGGCCCTACAAGAACGCACAGGCTTGTGCCCCAGTCACATCGATGTTCCTGCCACCATGCCCCGACCCAGCGAAGACGGCTGCCAGGCGACCCGCCAGATCCTCGACCGGATCGGCGACAAGTGGAGCCTCTACATCATCGCGACGCTGAACGACGGTTCGCGGCGCTTCAACGAGCTGAAACGCGAGATCGAAGGGATTTCGCAGCGCATGCTGACGCTGTCGTTGCGCGGACTGGAGCGCGACGGGCTGGTCACGCGGACGGTGTTCCCGACGATTCCGCCGCGCGTCGACTATGCGCTCACGCCGCTTGGCGCAACGCTGCTGGAGCCCGTCATGGCGCTCGTCAGGTGGGCGGAGCAAAACAAGGAGCCGATCGCGCAAGCGCGCGAGCGTTTCGACGAGGCGGCCGATGCGGCGCCGAAGCCGGGCGAGGGCGTCGTTTACCGCAGTCGCTAGGGGCGGGGCGCGGGCGCCGCGTCCCCGAGCGTCGCGTGCGCTCAGCGCCCCAGCGCGTAGAACTCCGCATTCGGCCGCATGTTCGTCACGTTCGCGATGCGGTTGGACATGCCGAAGAAAGCCGAGATCGCCATGATGTCCCACACGTCTTCTTCGACGAAGCCGTGCGACTTGAGCGCGTCGAAGTCCGCTTCGCCCACCCCCTGCGCGGCCTGCGACACCTTCATCGCGAAGTCGAGCATCGCCTTCTGCCGGGCGGTGATATCGGCCTTGCGGTAGTTGGTGGCGACCTGGTCGGCGATCAGCGGATCCTTCGCGCGAATGCGCAGGATCGCCCCGTGCGCGATCACGCAGTACTGGCACTGGTTCGCGCTGCTGGTGGCCACGACGATCATCTCGCGCTCGGCCTTGCTCAGGTTGCCCGGCTTGTCCATCAGCGCGTCGTGGTAGGCCATGAACGCGCGAAACTCGTCGGGACGATGCGCCAGCGTCAGGAATACGTTCGGGATGAAGCCCGATTTTTCCTGGACGGTCGAGATGCGTTCGCGAATGTCCTCGGGCAAGTCTTCGAGCGCGGGCACGGGAAAGCGGCTGATGGGGGCGGTGTGTGCGGCGGTCATGAGGTCTCCTGGATAACGTGGCGCGGGCGTACTCGCTGCGCGAGCCGCCGCCCGGATGAAGCAGCGCGGGTGATCGTCAGCGGCGTCACGCGTTGACGTCGACGACGACGCGGCCGCGCACCTTGCCGTTGATCAATTCCTCGGCAAGCGGGATGACGTCGCCCAGGCCGACCTGGTGGCTGATCGCGCCCAGCTTCCCGACGTCGAGGTCGGACGCGAGCCGGCGCCACGCTTCCAGGCGGTCGGCGCGCGGGCACATGACGCTGTCGATCCCGACGAGCGTGACGCCGCGCAGGATGAACGGCATGACGGTCGCGGGGAAATCGAAGCCCGCGGCCAGGCCGCAGGCGGTCACGACGCCGCGGTAGCGCGTGGTCGCGCACACGTTGGCGAGCACGTGGCTGCCTGCCACGTCGACCGCGCCGGCCCAGCGCTCCTTGCCCAGCGGCTTGCCGGGCTCGCTGAATTGCGACCGTTCGAGGATCTCCGCCGCGCCGAGCTGCCGCAGGTAGTCGGCATCGGCGGGGCGGCCCGTCACTGCGACCACGCGATATCCCAGCTTGGAGAGGATGGCGGTGGCGACGCTGCCCACCCCGCCTGCCGCGCCGGTCACCACGATCTCACCGTCGTCCGGGCGCACGCCGTGTCGCTCCAGCGCCATCACGCAGAGCATCGCGGTGTAGCCCGCCGTGCCGATGGCCATCGCCTGTTGCGGCGAAAAGGCGGACGGCAGCGGCACCAGCCAGTCGCCGTCGACGCGAGCCTTCTGCGCGAGGCCGCCCCAATGCGTTTCGCCGACGCCCCAACCGTTGAGCACGACCTGGTCGCCGGGGCGATAGTCCGGGTGCGTGCTCGCTTCGACTTCGCCAACCAGATCGATGCCGGGCACCATCGGGAACGTGCGGACCACCGGGCTCTTGCCAGTGATCGCCAGCCCGTCCTTGTAGTTCAGCGTCGAATAGGCGACGCGGATCGTCACGTTACCCGCGGGCAACTGCGCGTCGTCCAGCGTCTGCAGCCGCGCGTGCTGGCCGGTTTCGTCCTTGTCGATCACGATGCCTTGGAACATGCGTCCTCCTTTCTAGACCGATCGTCTAATAAATGGTAAAAAAATTCAGTGGCGAGGCAATCCATTGAAGAAAAACTGCGCGAACAGCACGAGCGGCCCGTCGCTGCGCTCCAGCTTCGCGCGCAGCACGGCGCCTTCCCAGCCGATCCAGAAGAATGCGGCCAGCTCGGCGGGATCGGCCGAACCCGCCAGTTCGCCGGCTTGCTGCGCGGCGGCCAGGCATTCGGCGAGGCGCCGTTGCCAGTCCTCGAACGTGGTGCGCAGGCGTTCGCGGAAGCTTTCCGGCAGCGTGCCCATTTCCTGCCCGAGGTTGCCGATCAGGCAGCCGCGGCTGTACGCGTAGCGGGCCATGCCGTCGCGGGCGTCGTCGACGAACGCGCGCACGCGCGCCAGCGGCGAGCGTTCTGGCTGGCTGAAATGGCGATCCAGCTTGCGGGCGAAGAACTCGGCGTAACGGTCGATCAGTTCAAGGCCGAACGCTTCCTTGCTGTCGAAGTAGTGATAGAAGGAGCCCTTCGGCACGCCGGCGCGCCCGAGGATCTCGTCGAGCCCGGTGGCGGAAAAGCCCTTTTCGGTGAGGATCTCGAGCCCGGTGCGCAACAGCATGTCACGCGTGGCGACGAGATCGTCGTGCTGCTTGGGTGGCCTGCCGCGGCGGCGAGGCGGATCGATTCGAGCGTCCATGGCGGAATAATAGACCGTTCGTCTCGAAAATCAATGGGTCGTGTGTCGTCCGTACTAACCCTGATTAAAAAACCTTATCGCGGTGAAAAATTCCGCATCTTATTGAACCGATATCGGCTCGCTATAGTGGCTCGCTTTCCCGCACGCACCGTTGCGTGCGCAGACCAACAGCAGGAGCCTCTTGATGCCCACCGATACCCGATTCACCGAAGTCGAGGATCTGTTGCCCGCCGCCGGCGGGTTGCGCGAGATCCGTCACCACATCCATCACCACCCCGAACTCGCGTACGAGGAGCACGACACGGCCGCGCTCGTCGCCGAGAAGCTCGAACAGTGGGGCTGGCAGGTGACGCGCGGGGTCGGCAAGACGGGCGTGGTCGGCACGCTGCGCGTGGGCGACGGCACGCGCAGCATCGGCATTCGCGCCGACATGGATGCGCTGCCGATCATCGAGGCGACGGGGCTGCCCTATGCGAGCGGCACGCACGGCAAGATGCACGCGTGCGGCCACGACGGCCACACGACGATGCTGCTCGGCGCCGCGCAGCACCTCGCGAAGACCCGCAACTTCTCCGGCACCGTGCACCTGTATTTCCAGCCGGCGGAGGAGCATGGCGTCGACAGCGGCGCGAAGAAGATGATCGACGACGGCCTGTTCGAGCGCTTCCCGTGCGACGCGGTGTTCGGCATGCACAACCATCCGGGCGCGGCACCGGGCGTGTTCCTCACGCGGCGCGGCCCGTTCATGTCGGCTGGCGACAAGGCGATCATCACGATCGAAGGCGTCGGCGGCCACGCGGCCCGGCCGCACCTGACGGTCGATCCGGTGGTCGTCGCGGCGAGCATCGTGATGGCGCTGCAGACGATCGTCGCGCGCAACGTCGATCCGTCGCAACCGGCGGTCGTCACGGTCGGCTCGATGCACGCGGGCACCGCGAACAACGTGATCCCGAACGGCGCGCGCCTCGAACTCAGCGTGCGCTCGTTCAGCCCCGACGTGCGCGCGCTGCTCAAGCGCCGCATCACCGAGCTGGCCGAAACGCAGGCCGCGAGCTACGGCGCAACCGCGCACGTCGAATACATCGAAGGTTATCCGGTCGTCGTCAATACGGATGCCGAAACGGATTTCGCCGCGCAGGTGGCGCGCGAACTCGTCGGCGACGCGCATGTGGTCGAGCAGACCGACCTGCTGATGGGCAGCGAGGATTTCGCGTTCATGCTGCAGCAGCGGCCGGGCTCGTTCGTGCGGCTCGGCAACGGCGAAGGCGAGGACGGCTGCATGGTGCACAACCCGAAATACGACTTCAACGATCGCAACCTGCCGATCGGCGCGGCGTACTGGACGCGTCTCGTGGAGCGTTACCTGGGGCAGTGATGCCGGCGGCGGCGCGAGCGAGCGGCCGGCGCTTCCGGTGCATTGACAGGAGAGGATAGCGATGCAGAAAGACCATCTCGCGCTGCACCACGCATCGACGGGGGCGGCCGAAGTCAGTCCCGCGCCAGGCGCACCGGCCGTCACGCGGCGCGGTGCGATTGCCGCGGCCGTGATCGGCAACTGGCTGGAATTCTTCGATTTCACCGTGTACGGCTTCTTCGCGGTGCTGATCGGCAAGCTGTTCTTCCCGTCGAGCGACCCGACCACGTCGCTGCTGCTGTCGGTCGCGACGTTCGCCGCCGGCTTCTTCACGCGGCCGCTCGGCAGCGTCGTGCTCGGCGTCTACGCGGACCGCAAGGGGCGCAAGGCCGCGCTGAACCTGACGATCATGCTGATGGCGCTCGGCACGGGCCTGATCGCGATCGCGCCGACGTATGCGCAGGTCGGCGTGGCCGCGCCGCTGCTGGTCGTGTTCGCGCGGCTGATGCAGGGCTTCTCGCAGGGCGGCGAATTCGGCGCGGCGACGTCGACGCTGCTCGAACAGGGCGGCACGTCGCGCCGCGCGTTCCGCGCGAGCTGGCAGCTCGCGACGCAGGGCGGCGCCGCGCTGATGGGCTCGGGTTTCGCGGCGCTGCTGTCGAACACGATGACGAAGGATGCGCTGGAAGGCTGGGGCTGGCGCTTGCCGTTTCTCGTCGGCGTGCTGATCGCGCCGGTCGGGATGTTCTTGCGCCGCCGGCTCGCCGACGATGCGCCCGGCGACAGCCATCACGGCATCGAACGCGGCGTGCTGCACGAGCTGTTCTCGAAGCACACGCGCACGGTGCTGCTGCTGATGCTCACGGTGATGGGCGGTACGGTGTCGACCTACATCCTGACGTTCTACATGCCGACCTACGCGATTCACACGCTCGGCCTGCCGATGAAGCTGTCGATGTTCGTCGGCGTCGCATCGGGCTGCGTGATGCTGGTCACGTGCCCGCTGTTCGGCTGGCTGTCGGACAGGCTCGGCAGCCGGCGCCTGCCGATCTTCGTCGGCCGCGGCGTGCTGGTCGCCTTGCTGTTCCCGGCGTTCTGGCTGATGAACCATCACCCGACGCTGTCGGTGATCCTGCCGCTGACCGCGCTGATGCTGCTGTTCTATTCGCTCGGCTCGGCGTCGGAAATGGCGCTGATGTGCGAGTCGTTGCCGCGCCACGTGCGCGCGACCGGCATCTCGATCGCGTATGCGCTCGCGGTAACGATCTTCGGCGGCACCGCGCAGTTGATCGCGACCTGGCTCGTGAAGACGACCGGCAGCAAGCTCGCGCCGGCCGGTTACGTGGCCGCATGCGTGGTGCTGTCGCTGATCGCGGTGGCGATGCTGCGCGAAACGGCGGGGGATTCGATCGACTGATTCGCGGCGCAGCGCAGCACGACGGGCGGCCGGCGGCAATACGCGCTTACCGCCCGCGCACCACCCTCAGGTACGACGCGAGCATCGTCGCGAGTTCCTGCGCGGCCGGCGTCAGCGGCACGGCCGCGCGCTGCAGCAGGCAGATGTCCTGCGATTCGGCCTGTTCGCGCACGGGCACCTTCGCGAGCGCGCCGGCAAACGGCCCGTGCCGCGTCACGGCTTCGGTTTCGAGCGACAGGCAATCGGTCTGCGTGACGAGCTGCAGCGTCTCGAACATTCCTTCGACGGTGGCGAGGATCTTCGGCGGCGGCAGGCCGTGCACGTCGAAGTACGCGAGCAGCCGGTTGACGACGGGATCGGCGCTGAGATTCGGCGAGCGTGTCGACACCCACGCGTAGTCGGCCAGTTCGGCGAGCGATTGCGCATGCATCGCCGGATGCCCGTTGCGGCACACGACCACCGGCGCGGATGCACGCAGCGGCGTAACCGCGAGATCGGTCGTGTCGGTCTGCTTCGCGACCAGCGCGATCGCGAAATCGACCGCGCTTTCCCGCAGCCAGCCAATCATCATCCGCGACGTGCCGGTGCGCAGGTGCACGTCGACCTTGTCGAAGCGCGCGCGGAACGCGCTCAGCACCGGCGCGAACGCATCGATCAGCGGTTCGGCCACGAGGCCGAGCGTGACGGTGCCCTCGTACGCGCCGCTCAGTTGCCGGATTTCCCGCTCGACCTGCTCGCATTCGCCGAGGATCGACCCGGAGCGCGCGAGCAGCCGCTGGCCGACGGCCGTCGGCACGATCCCGCGATTGGTGCGCGTGAACAGCGTCGCGCCGAGCGTCGCCTCGAGGCTCTGCAGCTGCTGCGTGACGCCGCTCTGCGCGAGGTCGAGCGCGCGTGCGGCCGCGCGCAGGCTGCCGTGCTCGACGACGGCCTGGAAGATGCGGAGCTGGGAGAGCGTGAACGCCATGGGCAAGCGCGGGGCCGGTGATCGGGAAAAGTGATCATGATAAGGCAGCGGGCGATTCCGGCGGCGGCGTGTGCGCACTACGATCGCAGGCAGTCCGGCTCGTGCCGTTTGCCCATCGTCCCGCCTTCGTCGACCATGAAACGTCCCTTCCTGCCGCTCGTTTCCCTATGCCTTGCGCTCGCGGCTGGTTCCGCGCACGCACTCGATGCGCGCCCCGTGCGCCTCGGCATCGATCCGACCTATCCGCCGATGGATTCGAAGGCGCCCGACGGCAGCCTGAAGGGCTTCGACGTCGATCTCGGCAACGAGATCTGCCGCCGCGCGCAGTTGCGCTGCCAGTGGGTCGAGCTCGAATTCTCCGGGATGATTCCCGCGCTGCAGGCGCGCAAGATCGACGCGATCCTGTCGTCGATGGCGATCACCGAGAAGCGCGAGAAGCAGATCCTGTTCTCGTCGAAGCTGTTCCGCTTCAAGTCGCGGCTCGTCGCCCGGCCCGGGAGCGGCGTCGACAGCACGACCTCGTCGCTTGCGGGCAAGCGCGTCGGCGTGCAGTCGGGCACGCAGTTCGAATCGTGGGCGCTCGCGCACTGGGCGCCGGCCGGCGTCAGCGTGATGCCGTACAAGAGCCAGGACGACGTGTTTGCCGATCTCGTCAACGGCCGCCTCGACGCGGCGTTGCTCGGCACCGTGGAAGCCGACTACGGCTTCCTGCGCACGCCGAAGGGCAAGGGCTTCGCGTTCGTCGGCGCGCCGCTCGACCTGGGCGATCGCGGCGTCGGCATCGGCATGCGGCAGTCGGATACCGCGCTGAAGGCGTCGATCGACGGCGCGATCGCGTCGATGCTGAAGGACGGCACGTACGACCGGATCGCGAAGAAGTATTTCGACTTCAACCCGTACGGCGACTGAGCGCCGAGTCACCTCGACGTTTCGCCGGCTTCTTCGTTTTCATTTCGTTCGAGACCATCGATGCAGATTCGCACCACGCCGCTCCTGTCGCCGTCGATCGGCACGCAGCGCACGCTGACGAGCTTTCATTTCGGGCCGGCCGACACCGGCCGCAAGATCTACCTGCAGGCCGCGCTGCACGCGGACGAGACGCCCGCGATGCTCGCGGCGTTCGTACTGAAGCAGCGTCTCGCGCAGCTCGATGCCGAAGGCCGGCTCGCGGCCGAGATCGTGCTCGTGCCGGTGGCGAACCCGGTCGGCCTCAATCATCATCTGCTCGGGCAGTTCATCGGCCGTTTCGATCTCGCGAGCGGCCGCAACTTCAATCGCGGCTTCCTGCCGCTCGCGGAGATCGCGGCGCATGCGCGCGACCGGCTCGGCGACGACGGCGAGCGCAATCGCGCGATCGTGCGCGAATGCGTCGGCGCGGCGCTCGACGAGATCGTGCCGCGCACGGAGTTCGATGCGCTGCAGCTCGCGCTGCTGAAGCTGTCACTCGACGCCGATGTGGTGATCGACCTGCATTGTTCGCTTGAAGCGGTGATGCATGTGTACACGAGCGACACCGCATGGCCGGAGGTCGAGCCGCTCGCGCGTTATCTCGGTGCGGACGTGTCGCTGCTCGCCGAGGATTCGGGCGGGCACGCGTTCGACGATGCGCATCACCTGCTGTGGACGCAATTGCGGCAGCACTTGCCGGCAGGCACGCCGATGGCGGCGGGCACCGTGGCCGTGACGGTCGAGTGCCGCGGCCAGCGCGACGTGACCTACGAATATGCGGAACGCGATGCCGATGCGCTCGTCGACTATCTCGTGTGGCGCGGCGCGGTACGCGGCGAGCGCACGCCCCTGCCGCCGCTCGCCTCACCGGCCACGCCGCTCGCGGGCAGCGAGCAGTTCTACGCGCCGGTGAGCGGGATCCTCGTGCACCGCGCGGCGATCGGCGCGACGATCCGCGCCGGCGATCCGTTGTTCGACATCGTTGATCCGTTGACGGATGCGAGCACGACGATCTCGAGCGGCACTGATGGTGTGTTCTACATGCGCCGCGCGATTCGTTTCGTCACGGCTGGCGCACCGCTGGGCCGCGTGACAGGCACGGTGCCGGTGCGCAAGGGGATGTTGCTGGGCGCGTGAGCGGCGCGGTGTCCTACCCGTGTGCGACGCGGTTTCGTTCTTGTCAAATTGACTGCGGTTCCGTGCGTCACTAAATTGTGCGGCGCGGAGTTTGCTCCGTGTTCCGTGAGAAGAACGTTGTAACCAAGTGGAGTTGATACGGGCAGCCCTGGGCTGCCCGTTTTTTTGCTCGAGTTGTCGTATTGCTGATACGACAATTCGAGCCGGATGCGTCGTTGCCCCGGTCATTCGGGAAGCCGCACGTCATGCCGGCCCGTTGTTTACCCCCGCCGCGCCACCAGCTCCGACACCGTCTGCGCGGCCTGCTGCAGCGGCCCGAGAAACTCCTTCACCATCTGCTTCGCGTACAGGTGCAGCGTATTTTCGTTCGTGTCAGATAGACCGAGTCTTGCCCCGTCACTAAATTGTGTTGCGCGGTCATCTCCGTGTTCCGCGGAGGGGATCGCATGGGCAACAGGACGCTTTCTATGACAACCGCGAAAAGATCTGTCGTGCCGGCCGGCTATGCCGGCATCCATAGTGGCATCGTCGAATTGCTCGAGGCCGCACGCCATGCGGCGGCCCGCAAGGTCAATGCGCTGATGACGGCGAGTTATTGGGAAATTGGTCGCCGTATCGTCGAGGCTGAGCAGCAGGGAAGGCGGCGCGCAGGATATGGCGAGCAGTTGATCGAGCGCCTCGCGAACGATCTCACCGGGCGGTTCGGTCGCGGGTTCAGTCGCCAGAACTTGCAGCAAATGCGGTCGTTCTTCGTGACCTGGCCAATTCGCCAGACAGTGTCTGGCGAATCTTCCCCGGCACCGGTACACCCGAGGCGGCTCGACGAACTGGCGCAGTGCTTCACGCTGCCGTGGTCGGCCTATGTGCGGCTGCTGTCGGTCAAGGACGACCAGGCCCGTCGGTTCTACGAGGCCGAAGCCCTGCGTGGTGGATGGAGCGTGCGCCAGCTCGACAGGCAGATCGGCAGCCAGTTCTACGAACGCACGGCGCTGTCCCGGGACAAGGCTGCGATGCTGGTCAAGGGCGCGGTACGCAAGCCGGCGGACGCCGTTACCCCCGACGACGCGATCAAGGCCCCTTATGTGCTGGAGTTTCTGGACCTCAAGGACGAGTACTCGGAGTCGGACCTCGAAGCTGCGCTGATCGAGCGGCTGGAAGATCTTCTGATCGAGCTCGGCGAGGAGTTTGCTTTTGTCGGGCGTCAGCGCCGGTTGCGTATCGACCAGACCTGGTATCGGGTGGACTTGCTGTTCTTCCATCGTCGGCTGCGCTGTCTCGTCATCGTCGACTTGAAGCTCGGCAGCCTGACCCACGCGGACGTGGGCCAGATGCATCTGTATTGCAACTACGCCAAGGCGCACTGGACGCTTCCTGACGAGAACCCGCCGGTGGGTCTGATCCTTTGCGCCGACAAGGGGCACGCACTTGCGCGGTATGCGCTAGAGGGTTTGCCCACCAAGGTCATGGCAGCAAACTATCGAACCGTGCTACCGGATGCGGAGTTGTTGCAACGAGAGTTGGAGAACACGCGGCGCATGCTGGAGTCTCGCGTCAAGCCGCTCCGAAGATAGCGGAGCACGCCGATACGGGCGGCCGCGTCGGCTTGGCGGGAGTGTCTCGGTCTGCATCGGAGCGCCATCTCCGCCGGCGCAGTGTTGACGACGATACCCACAGCGTTGCCGCTCCGCCCATGTCGAAGAACCAGCAGGGCGGCAACGGCTTCATCGTCGCCGTGCGTGGCGGCTTGTACTCACCCCCGCCGCGCCACCAGCTCCGACACCGTCTGCGCGGCCTGCTGCAGCGGCCCGAGAAACTCCTTCACCATCTGCTTCGCGGTATGCCGCTGCGCGTTGCCGCTGATGTTCATCGCCGCGATGATCTGCCCGCGCCGGTTGCGGATCGGCGCGGACAACGACATCAGGCCCACTTCGAGTTCCTGGTCGACCACCGCCCAGCCCTGCTGGCGCACCTGCGCGATCGCCGCCTTCAGTTCGCCGAGATCGGTGATCGTGCGCGGCGTATGCGCGCGGATGCCGCTTTGCGCGAGCGTCTCGTCGAGCTCGGCGTCATCGAGCGCGGACAGCAGCACGCGGCCCATCGACGTGCAGTACGCGGGCAGCCGGCTGCCGATCGACAGGTTGATCGTCATGATCTTGCGGGTTGGCACGCGCAGCACGTAGACGATCTCGGTGCGGTCGAGCACGGCCGCCGAGCAGCTTTCGTGGATCTGCGCGGACAGCTGCTCCATCACGGGATCGGCGAGATTCCAGAACGGCATCGACGTGAGGTACGCGAAGCCGAGCTCGAGGATCTTCGGCGTGAGCCGGAACAGCCGGCCGTCGGCCTCGACGTAGCCGAGCGTCTGCAGCGTGAGCAGGATCCGGCGCGCGCCCGCGCGCGTGAGCCCGGTGGCCGAGGCAACCTCGGTGAGCGTCTGCTCGGGACGGGCCGCGTCGAATGCGCGGATCACCGCGAGGCCGCGCGCGAACGACTGGACATAGGAGTCGCCGGGTTTCGTCTGAGTGTCTTCGGTTGTCATGAGCGCCTGGAATATCGTGCAGCCGAGAAGATAGCGCATGGGGCCTGACACGCCAACCGCGCGGCGGACCGCGCGCTTGACAGGTCGTCCCCGCACTCCCTATGATGCGGTGAACGTTCGATACACGATCTTATGTTCGTATATAGAACATTTAAGCGCATCCCGACGGGCAATGCAAGGGGCGCGCCCTGTTCATTCCCCCAGCCTGTCCTGGGACCGGAGACACTGATGACCGAAGCTTTTCTGTGTGATGCGATCCGTACGCCGATCGGGCGTTACGGCGGTGCACTGTCCGGCGTGCGCGCCGACGATCTGGGCGCGGTGCCGCTCAAGGCGCTCGTCGAGCGCAACCGCGACGTCGACTGGACGGCGATCGACGACGTGATCTACGGCTGCGCGAACCAGGCCGGCGAGGACAACCGCAACGTCGCGCGCATGTCGGCGCTGCTCGCAGGGCTGCCGCAGGGCGTGCCGGGTTCGACGATCAACCGCCTGTGCGGTTCCGGGATGGATGCGGTCGGCGTGGCCGCGCGTGCGATCAAGTCCGGCGAGGCCGCGCTGATGGTCGCGGGCGGCGTCGAGAGCATGACGCGCGCGCCGTTCGTGATGGGCAAGGCCGCGAGCGCGTTCGCGCGCCAGGCCGACATCTACGATACGACGATCGGCTGGCGCTTCGTCAATCCGCTGATGAAACAGCTGCACGGCGTCGATTCGATGCCCGAGACGGCCGAGAACGTCGCGGTCGACTACAACATCAGCCGCGCCGACCAGGACCTGTTCGCGCTGCGCAGCCAGCAGAAGGCCGCGCGGGCGCAGCAGGACGGCACGCTGGCCGAGGAAATCGTCGCGGTCACGATTGCGCAGAAGAAGGGCGATCCGCTGGTCGTGTCGCGCGACGAGCATCCGCGCGAGACGTCGCTCGAAACGCTGGCGAAGCTGAAGGGCGTCGTGCGCCCGGACGGCTCGGTGACGGCCGGCAATGCGTCGGGCGTCAATGACGGCGCCGCCGCGCTGCTGCTCGCGAACGAGGAAACCGCGAAGCGCTTCGGCCTGACGCCGCGCGCTCGTGTGCTGGGTATCGCGACGGCCGGCGTCGCGCCGCGCGTGATGGGCATCGGCCCCGCGCCGGCCACGCAGAAGCTGCTCGCCCGGCTCGGGATGACGATCGACCAGTTCGACGTGATCGAGCTGAACGAGGCGTTCGCGTCGCAAGGTCTCGCGGTGCTGCGCATGCTCGGCGTGGCCGATGACGATCCGCGCGTGAACCCGAACGGCGGCGCGATCGCACTGGGCCATCCGCTCGGCGCGTCGGGCGCGCGTCTCGTGACGACCGCGATGTATCAGCTGCATCGCACGAACGGCCGCTTTGCGCTGTGCACGATGTGCATCGGCGTCGGCCAGGGCATCGCGATCGCGATCGAGCGCGTCTGACCTGCGTCACACGGCGAAGCGGCAGCGCACGCGCCGCTTCGCGCTATCCGAATCGATGCGCGGCACGAGGGTTCTCGTGCCGCGCATCGTCGCTAACCGGCCTGCGACAACTGCTTGAGGCGCGCATCGAGCGCGTCGATCTCGGTGTCAGCGAACACTTCGATGCCGTGCTCGCGCAGCAACGCCGCCGTGACACCGGCGCCCGCGTGCCGCCGGTTCTCGAAACTTCCGTCATAGATGAACGTGCTGCCGCACGACGGACTGCCGTCGGCCAGGATCGCGAAGCGGCAATCGTGCGTGCGCGCGAGGGCCAGCGCGGTGTGCGCGCCGAACACGAACGGCGCCGTCACGTCGGTGCCGTTCACGTCGACGATGCGCGCGGCGCCAGCCAGCACCCGCTGCCCCGATTCGCCGCCGGCGATTTCGGCGGGCGGGCGCGGCACGCTGAAGCCGCCGGCCAGTTCGGGGCAGACGGGGACGAGACGCCCTTCGCGCTGCCACCGTTCGAGCGCCTCGTGCGCGGCGGTCTTGGCCGAGCCGTTGTAACGGACCGGATGACCGATCACGCACATGCTGACGAGGATCTTCGGCATGGCTTGCGGCCGCGCTTCGTTCTGCAATTTCGCTCTCCGTGATGCGGCGATGGCCGATAGCGGCCGTGGCAAAGCGGGAAATTCCACGCTTCAACCGCGCGCCGGTGCGTCAGGCCGTCGGTCCTTCCAGGTGAATGTCTTCCGGCTCGAGCGCGTACAGCGCCGGGTCGGGCGATGTGCTGACCGTGAAGCCGAGCCGCAGGTAGAAGTCGATCGTGTTTTGCGACGGCGTCGCGGACACATACAGGCGCGCAGCGCCCATCGCGCGCGCCTGCTCGCGGGCCGCGCGGTAAAGCTGCTCGCCGAGCCCGCAGCCGCGCCAGTCGTGGCTCACGTGCAGGAACTTCAACTGCAGCATGTCGCCGTGCGGGCCGAGCGGCTGGCTGTCGACGATGACCGCCGCGACGAGCCGCGCGCCGTCGAACATGCCGATGCACCAGCCGCCGCGATCGTGGCAGTCGAGCAGGATCGGCGTGTAGTGGTCGGCTTCGCCGTCGGGCCAGCCTGCGACGTCATAAAAATCGGGAACGAGATGCAGCGCGCCGTCGCGCAGCACGTACAGGTGCTCGATGATCTCGCGCCGGTCGATGGTCCACACGAGCGGCACGTCGTCGCGCGTGAGCAGGCGGGTGGACAGTGCGTCGCGTTCGGCAGCGGTGCGGCGCGTCATGCGGCCTCCCGATGCGCGGCGATCGCATACATCAGCGGCAGGCGCGGCATGTGATCGGGCGGCACCATCCGGCGGCCGTCCAGCTCGCGCATGTCGTCGAAACCCTTCCAGCCGTTCGCGTACGGATATTCGGTCAGGCGGTCGATCGCGAGCCCGGCCGATACGAGCGCGTTCACGACATCGCCGATGCCCCACATGAACTCGTAGCTCGGATGCGGGTTCGCGAAATCGACGACGCCCGGATGGTCGTGCTGCGCGCCGAGCCCCGTGCCGGATGCGGCAACGTAATCGCCGACACCTGCCGGCTCCTCGGTCGCATCGCCTTTGAAATAGTCGTAGTGCGGCTTCCAGTGTTCGTCGAAATACAGCGCGAACGGATGGAACTCGACCATCGCGAAACGGCCGCCGGGCGCGAGCAGCGCGGCGATCCCGCGGGCCCACGCGTTCAGGTCGGACAGCCAGCAGATCGCGCCGTACGACGTGAACACGCGCTCGAAGCGTTCGCCGCGCGCCGCGGCCTCGGGCATCCAGTCGAGCACGTCGGCGCGCTCGAAGCGTGCGGGCAGGCCCGCGTCGGCCGACAGTTGCCGTGCGAAGGCGATCGCTTCGTCGGAGATGTCGACGCCCGTCGCCTCCGCGCCGTCGCGCACGAGGCTCAGCGTGTCCTGCCCCGCGTTGCACTGCAGGTGCAGGAGCCGCAGCCCGCTGACGTCGCCGAGCAGTTCGCGTTCTTCCGGGAAGAGCGTCGAGCCGCCCGCGCGAAAAAATGCGGCCTGATCGCCTTTATGACTGTTATGCGCGACTGTCGCCGTATTCCAGGACAGCCGATTCAGTTCGTGCAATGCCTTTTTCATCGAATTCGAATACCGATTGAATGGAGCAGGATAAGCGGAATCGTTTCGCCGCGTGCAACGGCCGACGGCGTTGGCGTGCCGTGCGGGCTGGCCGGGCGGTGCGGCGTGACAGGCGGATGAACACGCGCAGCGAATATTGCCGGATTATTTGATCGAAATCATGGTGGCCGCCGAATTGAATATTTTATGCGATCAAAGGGTAAGGTTTTTCCCCAATATGCCGACAGTAAGATGAAGACCGTCGTAAAGCGATAAACCGTTTTTCGGCTACTGAGCGTGAAGTCAGCGCGACGCGGACGTCAGATCCGCTTTTCGGAGCCTTGCATGCGCAATAACCAGCCCGTTACCCAACAGGAATTCGATTTTCCCGACGACGTCACGCTGATGTCGACGACCGACGCAGACAGCATCATCACCTACGCCAACACGACGTTCGCGCAGGTGAGCGGCTTCACGAACGAGGAACTCGTCGGCCAGCCGCACAACGCGGTGCGCCACCCGGACATGCCGCGCGAAGCGTTCGCCGATATGTGGGCGACGCTCAGGCGCGGCGAGCCCTGGACCGCGCTGGTGAAGAACCGCCGCAAGAACGGCGATCACTACTGGGTGCGTGCGAACGCGATTCCGGTGATGCGCAACGGCGAGCCGCAAGGCTACATGTCGGTGCGGACGAAGGCGCCGCACGACGAGTCCGAGGCCGCCGACGCGCTGTATCGCGCGTTCCGCGAAGGCAAGGCCGGCCAACGCCGGTTCCACAAGGGGCTGGTGATCCGTACGGGGCTGCTGCGCATCGCATCGCTGTCGCAGACGATGTCGGTGCGCGCGCGCGTGCAATCGGCGCTGTGCGTGCTCGCGCCGGCGGTCGTTGGCGCGGGCTGGGCATGCGGGCTGGCGGGCGGCGGGCTCGCGGCGTTTGCCGGCGTGACGGTTGGCGTGGCGGCGGCGGCCGGCCTGTGGCTCGATGCGCAGATCGTGCGTCCGCTGAAGCGGCTGCACGACCAGGCGCTGAACGTCGCGACCGGCGAAAGCCGGCGTGGCGTGCGGATGAACCGTGTCGACGAGATCGGCATGACGCTGCGCACGATCAACCAGCTCGGGCTGATGTTCCGCTGGCTCGTCGACGACGTCAGCGAGCAGGTGCACAACGTGCAGCGCGCGAGCAACGAGATCGCGCAGGGCAACAACGACCTGAGCGCGCGCACCGAGCAGGCGGCGTCGAGCGTGCAGGAGACGGCCGCGTCGATGGCCGAGATGACGGCGACCGTCGACAGCAACGCGGAGACCGCGCTGCAGGCGAACCGGCTCGCGATGTCGGCGAGCGAGGCGGCCGGGCGCGGCGGGCAGGCGGTGGGCGAGGTCGTTACGACGATGAGCGACATCACGGCCAGCTCGCGCAAGATCGCCGACATCATCGGCGTGATCGACGGCATCGCGTTCCAGACCAACATCCTTGCGCTGAACGCGGCCGTGGAAGCGGCACGCGCGGGCGAGCAGGGGCGCGGCTTCGCGGTGGTCGCCGGTGAGGTGCGGGCGCTCGCGCAGCGCAGCGCGAATGCGGCGAAGGAGATCAAGACGCTGATCGGCGCGAGCGTCGAGCGCGTCGAATCGGGCGCGCGGCGCGTGGACGAGGCGGGCAAGACGATGGAGGACATCGTCGCGCAGGTGAAGCGCGTGTCGGACCTGATCGCGGAGATCAGCTCGTCGACGGTCGAGCAGAGCACGGGCGTGTCGCAGGTGGACCAGGCGGTCGTGCACCTGGACAACATCACGCAGCAGAACGCGGCGCTGGTCGAGCAGAGCACGGCGGCGTCGGAGAGCCTGAAGCAGCAGGCGACGCGACTGGTGGATGCGGTGAACGTGTTCCGGTGAGCGTGGCGTGCCTCGTTGGCCTTCACGCATGTCGACCGGCCTCATGCGTGGATCGCGCCGTTCAGTGACGAACTGAACGGCGCGATCGGCCAGGCTGGAGATTTTCCAGCCTTTCGGATTAACCGATGCTCACCCCGTGAGCTTCTGCCAGAGGCTTCAGGCCACCCGTGAAACCTTGTCCGATCGCCTTGAACTTGAACTCGTCGTTGTGGCGATACAGCTCGCCGAAGATCATCGCGGTTTCGGTCGATGCGTCTTCGGACAGGTCGTAGCGGGCGATTTCCTTGCTGTCGGCCTTGTTGACGACGCGGATATAGGCGTTGCTGACTTGACCGAACGACTGCTTGCGGGCTTCTGCGTCGTGAATCGTGACGGCGAAGACCAGCTTCTTCACGTCGGCCGCCAGACCCGTGAGCTTCACGTTGACCTGCTCGTCGTCGCCGTCGCCCTGGCCGGAACGGTTGTCGCCCAGGTGCTCGATGGAACCGTCGACGGACTTCTTGTTGTTGTAGAAGATGAAGCTGGCGTCGTTCAGGACTTTGCCGTTTTCACCGGTGACGAAGATCGAGGCGTCGAGGTCGAACTCGGTGCCGTCGGTGACGCGCGGGTCCCAGCCCAGGCCGACGACGATTTCGCTCAGGCCCGGGGCCTCTTTCGACAGGGAGACGTTACCGCCTTTGGACAGACTGACAGCCATGGTGTGATTCCTTGTTCAGGTGAGGAGACCGTTCAGAAGTTCATGCCGTAGCCGTTTGCCAGGGCACGCAGGCCGCCGGCATAGCCTTGGCCAACGGCGCGGAATTTCCATTCGCCGCTGCTGCGATACAACTCCGCGAAGATCATCGCGGTTTCGGTGGAGGCGTCTTCCGCCAGGTCGTAGCGGACCACCTCGGCACCGGAGGTCTCGTTCACGACGCGGATGAACGAATTGCTGACCTGGCCGAAGTTCTGCTTGCGCGCTTCCGCGTCGTGGATGGTGACCGTGAAGGCGATCTTGTCGATGTCGGCCGGAACGCGGCTCAGGTCGACCTTGATGACTTCGTCGTCGCCGTCGCCCGCGCCGGTACGGTTGTCGCCGGTATGCTCGACGGAGCCGTCCTGGCTGCGCAATTGGTTGTAGAAGATGAAGTCGGCTTCACCGCGGACTTTGCCGTTGGCCCCCAGCAGGAACGCGCTGGCGTCCAGATCGAACTCGGCGCCATCGGTCGCGCGCGGGTCCCAGCCCAGGCCAACCAGGATTCGGGTCAGGCTCGGGTCGGCTTTGGACAGGGAGAGGTTGCCGCCTTTTTGAAGAGTCAGTGCCATGAAAACAGCTCCTTTGGGTTGTGACGGGTTACTGATTTTCGGCTTGCGCGTCTTCCTTGTTCGGGAAGATCACGCTGGCCAGGATTCCGATTGCCAGGACCGCCATGACGATGAGCAGGCTGGTGTTCGGGGAGATGCTGATACCGTGGTGGAACAGATGGTCGGTCGCGTTCAGGCCCAGCTTCGCCGCGATGAAGAACAGCAAGACGACCACGGCCTTTTCCAGATGCACCACGTAGCGCTTCAGCGCTTCCAGCACGAAATACAGCGTGCGAAGGCCAAGAATGGCGAACAGCATCGCCGAGTAGACGATCAGCGGTTCACGGCTGACTGCGATGACCGCCGGGACCGAGTCGAACGCGAACAGGACGTCGGACACTTCGATCACGACCAGGCAGAGGAACAGCGGCGTAGCGAACAGGCCGCCTTTGGCCGCCAGGCTCATGTCCCGCTCGGCCGTCCGTGCTTCCGCCTCGAGCTGCTTGCGGCTCACGAAAAATTTGTGGCCGTGCAGCCTGGGCCATACGGGGAAGAGCTTTTTCGCGAAGCGGCAAGCAAGATGCTGCGAGTAGTCCTTCTCCTCGTCATCGTCGTCACCGCCCTTGAGCATCATGACGGCGGTCCACGCCACGATCAGCGCGAAGGCGATCTCGACCCAGGGCCCGAATGCCAGCAGGCCGGTACCGATGACGACAAAGACCCCACGGAAGACGATGGCCCCGATGATGCCCCAGTGCAGGATGCGGTGACGCATGCCGTCCGGAACCTTGAACCACGCGAAGATCGCCATGAAGACGAACAGGTTGTCGACGGAGAGGACCTTCTCCAGCGCATAACCGGTCAGGAACAGGCTGGCCACTTCCGCGCCGTGCTGCACGTACAGGAAGCCGGCAAAGGCAACGGAGATGGCCACCCAGAATACCGACCAGATGGACGCCCGGGCGAGGGTGATCGGCTTGTCGTCGCGGTGGGTCACCATGTCCAGCACCAGGGCGGCCAGCGCCAGGCCGATGAATACCGCCATGGTCAACGGCGGGAAGCCAATGTGTGTCGTTTCCACGTTTCGGTTTCCTACAGTTCGAAGTCAACCGGGTTCAAGCCGAGCTCGAGGCAAATCAGGCGGCAAGCTGCTTTTTCCTTGTCGTCGAAATGACCGTCGGATGCGCCAATGGCACAGGCCACGCGCACCAGCAAGCGTGCTTCGCCGTCCTTGCCCTTGATCTTGCCGATCGCCTTCAGCGCCTCGGCCTGGCCGATCTGGAAATCGAATTCGAACTTGCCGCAGGCGTCGTTGAACACCGCGATCACGTCGCTCAGGTTGAAGACCTTCAATTCCGGGGAATTGTTGATGAAGCCGACCATCTTCAGCTTCTCTTCGGATTTGATCTCGCCATCCGCGGCGGAGATCAGCGCGCAAGCGTTGGCGGTTGCCTCCATGAACGTCCGGTTCTTGAATTTGGCGACTTCGATGGTCAAGGTTTCGCGGGCTTTGGCCGCGTTGGTTTTCAGCCAGTCGAGCATGTGTTTCCTCTCAGTGAGCGGGGCCGGACGGCCCCGCCGGTCAATGGTTACTTGGAGCCTGCTTTCCAGCGCATCCCCCAGCCGTAGGCACGATCCATTTCCTCGTGTCCGGGATGGAAGTCGACTCGACGAGAGACCTTGACGGCCCCGTTCACGTTTTCAAGCAGGGCAATCGCGCACATGCCGTGGCGGCCGCCCTCCTCGTTCATGCGAACTTCGATGTCGGACTGGCCGGGCACGAAAATGGTGACGACACCATCCGTTGCCTTCCAGTTCGGCGCGCCGTCGTAGATGAACGCGAAAATCAGGATGCGTTCGATCTTGTTCCACTGTTGCCCATTGATGCGAAGCCACTCGCCATCGGCCACCGAGCCGGTGCGGTCATCTCCCATCAGCTGGATGTAGGGTTCCTCACGCAGATCGCCGAAACGCTTGCCGAGCGCCTGCACGGCGCCTTTGAATCCGTCCTGCATTTCGAACAGGCAACCCAGGTCGAGGTCGATGGCGCCGCGTTTTCCCAGGAAGCCGCCGAGCAGGCCACTCGTACCCTGGTTCCAGTTGAGGTTCACCTTGATTTCACCGAAGCCGGCAGCGGTCTTCTCCAGGCTGATGCTGGGGCGTGATTTGTCGAGCGTGACTTTGCCGAGTCGGATCGTGGACGTCGGTGCGCCAGGCGGTACCGGTGCGAGCGCGGGCGCCGGGACGGGCGCCGGAGCCGGCGCGGGAGGGCTCTGCGTCGGGCTACCGGAAGGTGCGGCAACGTCGACGCCGAAGTGCCTGGCCAGCGGCTCCAGGCCGCCGGCAAAGCCTTGTGCGACACAGCGGAATTTCCATGCGTCCTGACGGCGGTAAAACTCCCCGAGGATCAGCGCAGTCTCCTTCATCCCGGTAGTCGGGATCTGCGCCTCGATCCCTCCCGTCACGGCCAGCGCCAGCGTCGAGACGCGATCGAAGGTCGCCTTGTTCTCATGGATGGTCGCGGTGAGCGCGACTTTCTCGACGGCAGGGTCGATCCGGGCGAGATCCACGATGAACGTTGCCCGGCCGGCCGTCGTGGCGGTCAACTGAACCGCGCCGCCCAGGACACTGGTTTGGCCGTAGAAGCACATGTCGCCATCGCCCCGGACTTTCGCGGCAGCGGTGAGCGCGAATGCGGAGATATCGATCTCCGCGCCTGGAATCGGCGCGTAGTTGATGTCCACGCGCAATTGACCGGTGGCCACCGGTGCATTGCCGCCAGGTACCAGTGTCGTCATGCTCGCACCGCCTGAATCGCCAGATTGACGAGATCGTCCGCGGTGCGGCCGTGGGTGGACTGGCCGATCGCCTTGAATTCCCAGCCGCCGCCGCCACGGCTGAGGCTGGCCATGACAACACCGGTGTGGCGGCCCTTCTCCGCCAAGTTGAAGCGCGCCAGCTCCTTGTCTTGGGCGTCGTCGAGGATGCGGCAGTAGGCGTTTTCGACTTGGTCGAACGTCTGACCGCGGAAGCTGTTCACGGTGAACACCAGATGCTGGATGGTGCCCGGCAGGCGCTGCAGGTCGACGTGGATGGTTTCATCGTCGCCATCGCCTTCACCCGTCAGGTTGTCGCCGGAGTGCTCGATGGCGCCGTCCCTGGATGCCAGTTGTCGGAACCAGACCAGGTCGACGGATTTCATGTCGCCGTCCAGCAGGATGCAGGAAGCATCGAGGTCGATGTCGTTGCTGCCGCCGCCCAGCATCTTGGAGAAGAAGCCGCTGGGCTTTACCGGGTCCCAACCCAGGCCCAGACTAATCGAGGTCAAGCCACGGCCCGCGGTTTTTTCCAGCGAGATGCTCTGATTCTTGCTCAGGGTGAGTGCCATCTTTACGCTCCTTGTTGATCTTCAATGTTCAGTGTTCGTGCGAGGGATCGGACGGAGTCACGTTGCCGAGTCCCGGCTTGGCCAAACCGCGAGCGGGATTGCCGCCACACGGGGAAAGCGTCGCCATGACTCGTCTTGTGCGGCAGCCTCATGCATTTCCGCGCGCATCAGCCGGCCTCCGCCAGTCGGACGCCATGCTCGCCATGACTCGGGGCGGTGGGCTTCACCCCGTGCCACTTGGCGCGTTCGAGGATGTTGACCGCCCACTTGTAGTGGGTTGCCGGCTCGCACATCGCGTCGTTGTGCTTGAAAACGGCAGGCGCCGCATCGTTGACGATCAGCGTGGCGCAGTTGAAGTCCTCGAGGCTCACGCGCAGCGCCTCCTGGATGATGCGGATCTGGCTCGGATGAATGGCCGTCTTCCCTACCAGGCCATGAGCGATGTCCAGTTCCAGTTCCTCGTTCAGGAGATGGGGCGTGGCGAGTTGCTCGAAGACGGGCGCGGTCAGGGCAAATCCCTGCGCCCCCATGATTCCGGCAAGCATGGGAATCACGTAGCTGAGAGGCGTGCTGTAGAGCGTGGTGGCCGGATTGCGCCGCAGACCAAGACAACCCATCAGGTCGTTGCCGCCGATGCGCAGCGCGATGATGCGTCGGTTCAGGTTCGCCTTCAGGGCCGAGCCAAGCTCCACCATTGCGCCCGGGTCGTAAACGTCGGCTGTCTCCAGTGTCGGCATGAGGTACAAGTCAGGACAACTGACCGCGTTCTCCCACGACGAAAGGGACTGCAGCGTCAACTTGGGCACGACGAACCCGTCGACGTGCTTCATCAGCGGCCAGTTGTTCAGCACCGCCGCCATCGCGGCATCACGTGGCCGAACGAACAGCAAGGGACCGGATTCGGCGCGCCCGCCCCGGGCATCGATATTCATGAGGAGCGCCCGCAGGTTCGCCAGCGCGCTGTCGACGTCGATTGCCGCCACCGCGTCTTCCAGACAGACCACCAGCGAGCGCAGCTCAGGGAATCGGGTGCCGGAAACCACATCCAGAATGTCGCTGCGGGTGGCCGGCATGTACAGCGTCGCGCCGAGGGCGAACGGAGAGAGGGTTTTAATCAATTCGCGCTCCGAATGATGGTGACCGCGCAGTACGGCCCCAGATCGGCGCCAGCTTCCTCTACGGTCACGCCCGCGCGTTCGGTGAGGTGCAGCAGCAACTGAACGTCGCAGTCATCGCGGTCACGTACCAGCACGCGATCCGGCACACGGCGCAGGACCGCCCGGGTTGCCTCGGCGATACCCGGTTTCACGCGGTTCAGGTTGCCGATGTCGAAGCGGGTTGCCAGCGCGGACACCACGTCGTCCGCGGACGCCTGAAGCGTCAGTCGCTGATCGTTGGTCCATGGAGCGGCAGGTCGGGCGCCTGCCAGCGCCCGACGTTCGGCGTCGATCCTGTCGATGAACGCGCGCGTGACATCGTGTTCGCGCAGGTGTTCGTAGACCACGCAACCATGCAGGCCGCCTTGAGCCGGCCAGATGGAGCGGGACACCAGCCCGGAAACGGTTGCACCGAGAATGCCGGACGGAATGGTCCAGTCTTGCGCGGAGGCAGCCAGCCACGCGCGGCCGCAAGGATCCGCCAGAACCACGAGGCGCGGACCTTCAGGGAAGCGCGTGTCGTCCGCGAGGGTCCGTGCGAGCTCGCCGGAAATAGCGCCTTTGCCGGTCCAGCCGTCGACGAAGACGATGTTTTCGGCGCCATGCAGCCGGATGATGGCTTCCAGCGCAACCGTGTCGATCCCGCGATCGCGAATGATGCTGATCCCGTAGTGGCGGGCGTCGCGCCCCATCTCCACGAGTGCCCGGCGCAGCAGCACGCCAAGCGGCAGGCCCGCGCGCACAAACGAGACCAGCGCGATGCCCGGCCCGGTGCAAGCGGCAGTCAGCGCCAGCGCCAGGGACTGCACCTCCGAAGCCATGCGGGCGCCGTTCTGCACCAGCGCGCGGGCGTAAAGGCGCTGGTGCACGTCGCTGGGCGCCTGCTCGAGGCCGATCATTTCCGAGTAGTGTTTTTGATTCGTCTGGATCAGACGTTCCTTCTCCTCGACGTCGGTGACGCTCATCCGCACGTGTTGCAGCAGGACGTGCACATCGTCGGGTGCATAGCTGCCGCTGCCGACGGTGTTCAGGCTCTCGAGGCGATTACCCATGGATAGTCCCCGTCACCCAATTCGCAAGCTGGCTGCGCGCGGGTGTCGCCCACATGTGGCAGAGATCCATGTACCCGAGATCGGTGATGCTGTCGCCGAAGCCCAGGACCGGCCGCTCGCCGTGGATCTCACGGTCGCGGCGCAACCATTCCTGAACGGCTGCACGCTTGGCCAGCCCCGTTGGCAGGAAGGCAAGGTTGTTGCCGTTGGCGTGAACGTGCATGCCGTCCACCATGCGCCGGGACCGCACGCCGGCCAGCACCTCGGCGAGCACCGCGTCGTCGGACGCGTTGTGCTTGATCACCACGTAGTGGCGCAAGCCATCTTCTTCCACGACCCAGCCGCGGAGCGAGTGGCCGAGTTCCTCGCCGATCGCCAGCGTGGCCTCGCACAGTGCCGGCAGTCGCTCCTGAACGCTCTGGAGAACCTCGACCATTTGCCCGTGCCAGCTTCGATCGCGTAACCCGTCGGGGCGGAGCATGACGCCCCCATGCGAGCAGATTGCGCCTTCGGTGAAGGGAAGCATGACGCGGCCGTATGCCTCCACGCTGCGCGCGGTGACCGGAACGACGTCGGCGGTGGCGAGCAGCCACGTGATGAACGCGTGCTGGACCGGGTCCATGAAGCCGTTTGGCTGACCGTGCACGTCCAGCGTGGCCGCCGTGCGCGGGACGCCTTCCGCCATCTTGCGGGCGGTCTGGAACAGGGTGTCGTCGAGGTCGACGAATGCCAGGGGGCGGTTACCGCTCATCGACAATCACCTCTGCGTTCAGTGCATCGACGAGTTCCACGGGGAGTGCCTGAGCGGGCGTTTCCGTGCAGATCAGGATCCGGTCGAACTGGCCGGGCTTCACGTTGTAGAGGAAGTTCGGAATACCGAGGCCGTAGTTGTCGGGGAACGACAGCGCGTGCTCGATGGCATGGCCCAGGGCGATGGGGGACCGCGTGGTCGAGCTGAAGTGGACATCCGCGCCAGCTCGCTCCAGGCGTTCCGCCAGCAGAAAAGGACGCCAGACGAACTCGCCGGTACCGACGACAATGACTTTCTCGCCGGGCCGGACCTGGACGTCCGGCGCAAGCGTGTCGTCCACCTCCCGAACGCCCAGACGTCCCCAGTCATTGCGGGGCGAGAGCGGCCATTCGCCCATGGAAACGGTGCCGACGTTCGGCATATCCGGGAGCGGCGCGGACTGATCCTCGTGGAACTGGTAGGAGCCGGTCAGCAGCGATACCGCGGTGGCCGGTTCCCCGATCGCGTGACGCGCGGCACCGGCAGTCCAGTCCGTCAGGACGCAGGTGACCACTCGCTCGACGTTGCTCAGGCCTGCTGCGACCAGTGCGCGGTGCAGGTTCAGGAAGGTCTTGCCGGTGGAGGCTTCGTCGTCCACCAGGATCAGCGATCGCGCCTTCAGCATCAGGTCACGAATCTCCGGATCGACCGGCCAGTGGATCAGATGGGCGCTCGCATGGCTGTGTTCTTCCTCGAATCGAGCAAAGACGCGGGTACCCAGCGGATGCCGGGTACTGGTGAGGTACACGCTGTCAGGGCGGCCCGCACGATAGGCGCGGTGCACGCCGGCACCGAGGCCCACCGCGGTTTCGGCCATGCCGATCACCAGTACCGGCCCGGGCAGGTCCGCCGGAATGCCGGCCGCCAGGCGCTCGAAGCTGGCCGCCATGATCGACGGGCGCACCGGGATGTGACGGCCCAGGACCCTGGATACGAAGAGGAAGGCTCGCTTGGGATTCCGGCGCTCCGCGAAACCGAACAGGTTCGCAGGGGGCAGCGCGGCGGCATCGACTCTGATCTCGAGCAGCCCCCGCTTGAGTTGGGCGCGCAGGCACGTTGGTCCTACGTGGCTTTCCATGAACAGCATCCTCGTTGGGCGTGGCTCGAAGACTGACGACGACCGCTTGCGCCGGGTGCGCAGTCGGTCGAACCGCGTTCGCGCCGGGCGCCAACACCATCGGTCCGGCATCCCGAAACCTTTCAAAATGAAATTGAATCGTATCAAATTTGAAAGGTTGGTGGGTGAAGGCGTGTGCCGATGTCGCGAGGGCTTTGGTTTTTCGGTTTTGTTCGAGAGGATGGGCGTTGCGGGCGTGGCGTGGCCTGATGACGACGGTCAGCCGTTCGATCAAGGCCGATGCGGTGATCGCGGTCTGGTGAAAGCGGCGAGGGGGGAAGCGGCGAGGAGGGGGAAGGGGCGAGGAGGGGAAGAGATGACGCGGGCACGGCGGAGAGGAGTACCGGCCCGCGTCGGACCGCCCGGTTCCGGCCGGGCGGTCAGGACCTGTCGCCGAAGCGCCAGGCCCTGAACCGTCAGACGGCGAGGCAGAGGTACTTGATCACGACGTAGTCGTCGATGCCGTAGTGCGAGCCTTCGCGGCCGAGGCCCGACTGCTTCACGCCGCCGAACGGCGCGACTTCGTTCGAGATCAGGCCCGTGTTCACGCCGACCATCCCGTATTCGAGCGCTTCCGCCACCTTCCACACGCGGCCGATGTCACGGCTGTAGAAGTACGCGGCCAGGCCGAACTCGGTGTCGTTCGCGAGGCGGATCACTTCGTCGTCGCTGCCGAACTTGAACAGCGGCGCGAGCGGCCCGAACGTCTCTTCCTTCGCGACCTTCATCGCCGGCGTGACACCCGTCAGCACGGTCGGCTCGAAGAAGCCGTGGCCGAGCGCGTGGCGCTTGCCGCCCGTCACGACGGTCGCACCTTTCGCGAGCGCGTCCTCGATATGCGCCTCGACCTTCAGCACGGCGGCTTCGTTGATCAGCGGACCTTGCGTGACGCCCGGCTCCGTGCCGCGCCCCACCTTCAACTGGCCGACGGCTGCCGCGAGCTTCTGCGCGAACTGGTCGTACACGGCTTCATGCACGTAGAAGCGGTTCGTGCACACGCAGGTCTGGCCGCTGTTGCGGTACTTCGATGCAATCGCGCCCTGCACGGCCGCATCGAGGTCGGCGTCGTCGAACACGATGAACGGCGCGTTGCCGCCGAGTTCCAGCGACACCTTCTTGACCGTCGCCGCGCATTGCGACATCAGCAGGCGGCCGACCGGCGTCGAGCCGGTGAACGACAGCTTGCGCACGATCGGGTTCGACGTCAGCTCGCCGCCGATCGCCTTCGGGTCGCCCGTGACGACGCTGAACACGCCCGCCGGCACGCCCGCGCGCTCGGCCAGCACGGCCATCGCGAGCGCGGAGAACGGCGTCGCCTCGGCCGGCTTCACGACGATCGGGCAGCCTGCGGCAAGCGCCGGGCCGACCTTGCGCGTGATCATCGCCGCCGGGAAGTTCCACGGCGTGATCGCCGCGCACACGCCGATCGCTTCCTTCGTCACGACGATGCGCTTGTCGCTCGCCGGCGTCGGGATCGTGTCGCCGTACACGCGCTTGCCTTCTTCCGCGAACCACTCGAGGAACGATGCGGCATAGCCGATCTCGCCCTTCGCTTCGGCCAGCGACTTGCCCTGCTCGGTGGTCAGGATCAGCGCGAGATCGTCGGCGTTTTCCATCATCAGGTCGTGCCACTTGCGCAGGACGACCGCACGCTCCTTCGCGGTCTTCTTGCGCCACGCCGGCCAGGCGGCGTTCGCGGCTTCGATCGCGTGACGCGTCTCGGCCGTGCCCATCGCCGGCACCGTGCCGAGCAGGCCGCCCGTCGCCGGGTTGCGGACTTCGAACGTCTCGCCGTTCGTCGCGCCTTGCCATTCGCCGTTGACGTACGCCTGCTGGCGGAACAGCGACGGGTCTTTCAGTGCCAGGGTTTCCTGAACCGTGCTCATATGAATCACCTGCTTCGAAAAGGACGGATGAAACGGCCGCCGCCGTCATGAAGACGGCGGCGGCGCATTCAATGGATGAAATCGACGGACACTCAGGCCGGCACGCCGACCGTTTCCTTCAGCACTTCCTCGAGGATCACGAGCGCTTCGTCGAACACGGCTTGCGGGATCGTCAGCGGGAACAGGAAGCGCACGACGTTCGAGTACACGCCGCACACGAGCAGCAGCAGGCCGCGCTCGAGCGCACGCGCCTGCACGCGCTTCGTGAATTCCGCATCCGGCTCGCCCGAGCCCGGCTTCAGGAACTCGACCGCGATCATCGCGCCCGGGCCGCGCACGTCGGCGATCTGCGGCACGTCGGCCTGCAGTGCGTTCAGCTTCGCCTTCAGCACGTCGCCGAGTTGCGTTGCGCGTTCGCACAGCTGCTCTTCGTCGATGATCTCGAGCACCGCATGCGCCGACGCGACGGCCAGCGGGTTGCCCGCGTACGTGCCGCCGAGGCCGCCGGGCGCTGCCGCGTCCATCACGTCCGCACGACCGACGACGCCCGACAGCGGCATGCCGCCCGCGAGGCTCTTCGCCATCGTGATCAGGTCGGCCAGCACGTCGTAGTGCTGCATCGCGAACAGCTTGCCGGTACGCGCGAAGCCTGTCTGCACTTCGTCGGCGATCAGCAGGATGCCGTGCTCGTTACAGATCTTGCGCAGTGCGCGCACGAACTCGGCCGGCGCCGCGTAGAAGCCGCCTTCGCCCTGGACCGGTTCGAAGATGATCGCGGCGACGCGCTTCGGATCGATGTCGGCCTTGAACAGCATCTCGATCGACTTGATCGAGTCGGCGGTCGTCACGCCGTGCACGGCGTTCGGGTACGGCGCGTGGAACACGTCGCCCGGGAACGGGCCGAAGTTCAGCTTGTACGGGGCGACCTTGCCGGTCAGCGCCATGCCCATCATCGTGCGGCCGTGGAAGCCGCCCGAGAACGCGATGACGCCCGGGCGGCCGGTCGCTGCACGCGCGATCTTGATCGCGTTCTCGACGGCTTCCGCGCCGGTCGTGAAGAACGCGGTCTTCTTCGGGAAATCGCCCGGCGCGCGGTCGTTGATCTTTTCAGCCAGCTCGACGTACGACGCGTACGGGACGATCTGGTAAGCGGTGTGCGTGAAGTTGTTCAGCTGATCCGCGATCGCCTTGACGATCTTCGGGTGGCGGTGGCCGGTGTTCAGCACCGCGATGCCGGCGGCGAAATCGATGAAGCGGCGGCCTTCGACATCCCACAGTTCCGCGTTCTCGGCGCGGGCTGCGTAGAAATCGCACATCACGCCAACGCCGCGCGGGGTGGCGGCGTTCTTGCGGGCCTGCAGGTCGGCATTCTTCACGGTCATCTCCTTGATGTTCTTTCCGGTGAGTAGAAATCGGGCGCTTCGACCGCCCATGGAGGCGACTATAATCACATTTGGCTCTGGCAATCAGAGCCATTTCAATAAATATTCAGGAGCCAATCATGCGCGCGAGCGTGTTGTCGGACTGGCTGGCGCAGCGCCTCGTGCGCGGCGGCGAACAGCCGATCTACCGGCAGCTTCACCGGCTGCTGCAACAGGCGATCCTGTCGCGCGAACTGCCGGCCGGCACGCGCGTGCCGTCGTCGCGGCTCCTGGCCGCCGAGCTCGGGATCGCGCGCAACACGGTCACGCAGGTTTACGAGCAGCTTGCGCTCGAAGGCTATGTGAACTCGGCGACCGGCCGCGGCACGTTCGTCGCCGACAGCGCGCCGGACGAGATCGTCGGTGCGCCGACCGACGCGGCCACCACCCACGCGGCGCTCGTGCAGCCGTCCGCGCGGCGGCTGTCCGCGCGCGGCACGCGGCTCGTGGAAGGCGCCGGCGTGTCGAAGCGGCAGGGCGGCGCGTTCATGCCGGGCGTGCCCGATGTGTCGCGATTTCCGGCGCGCGTGTGGACGCGGCTGCACAACAAGTACTGGCGGCGCCTGCGCCCCGACCTGCTGACCTACGCGCCGGGCGGCGGGCTCGCGCTGTTGCGCGAGGCGCTGGCCGACTACCTGCGCACGTCGCGCTCGGTGCGCTGCACGCCCGAGCAGATCGTGATCACGACCGGTATCCACCAGTCGATCGACCTCGCGGTGCGGCTGCTGACCGACCCGGGCGACGCGATCTGGACCGAGGATCCGTGCTACTGGGGCGTGCGCAGCGTGCTGAACGTGTCGGGGCTGACGACGCGGCCGATCCCGGTCGACGACGAAGGCATCGCGCCATCGGCCGCCGATCTCGCCGAACCGCCGAAGCTGATGCTGGTCACGCCGTCGCACCAGTATCCGCTCGGGATGGTGATGAGCCTCGCGCGGCGGCGGATGCTGCTCGAATACGCGCGCCAGCACGGCTGCTGGATCATCGAGGACGACTACGACAGCGAATTCCGCTACGGCAGCCGGCCGCTCGCGTCGCTGCAGGGTCTCGATACGGCCGGGCAGGTGATCTATGTCGGCAGCTTCGGCAAGACGCTGTTTCCGGGGCTGCGGGTCGGTTATCTGGTTGCACCGGAGCCGCTCGCGGAAAGTTTCGCGACCGCCAGCGCCGAGCTGTATCGCGAAGGGCAGTTGCTGCAGCAGGCGGTGCTGGCCGAATTCATCGCGGAAGGGCACTTCGTGTCGCATATCCGCAAGATGCGCACGTTATATGGGCAGCGCCGCGAGGTGCTGCTCGACGCGGTCGCGCAGCGCTACGGCGACACGCTGCACGCGCTCGGCAGCGATGCGGGGCTGCATCTGGTCACGCAGTTGCCGGACGGCGTCGACGATCGCGCGGTCGCGCAGGCCGCGCTCGAACGCAATATCGTCGTGCGGCCGTTGTCGGGGTATTACGCGGACCGCGACCGTGCGGCGTCGGGGTTGCTGCTTGGCTATGCGTGCGTGCCGGAGGACGAGATCGCGACCGCGTTCGCGACGCTCGCCGAGGCGATCGACGAGCGGGCGTTCGGTCGGGCGGTCGAGGCGGCTTGAGCGGCGTATGCGGTGGCGGTATCGCGTGGCGATGCCCGCCGCGGCCATCGATGCCGGACGGCGGCGTGCGCTGCGCACCGCGAAGCGCACGCGCGTTGTGCAGACCCTGCCGCGAACCTCAATACCCGATCCACACCGCGAACGTCAGCACGACGCACGATAGTGCGAGCAGCGTCAGGAACAGCGGCAGCACGAAGCGGATCCACGCGCCGAAATCGACGCGAGCGGTGGCCAGATACGCGAGCAGCATCCCGGACGTTGGCGTGACGAGGTTCGTCAGCCCGCCGCCGAGCACGAACGCGAGCACCGACGTCTGGCCGCTCACGCCGGAGAGCTGCGCGATCGGCCCGATGATCGGCATGCTGACCGCGGCCTTGCCGGACACCGACGGAATGAACACGTCGAGCACCATCTGCACCCCCATCAGCCCGTTCGCGACCCACACCGGCGACTGCCCGTCCGCGAGCCGCGTGAAGAAGTGGATCAGCGTGTCGAGCACGAGGCTGTTCTGCAGCAGCAGTTCGACGGACGCGGCGAGCCCCATCAACAGGGCCGCGAGGATCATGTTCTTCATCCCGTCGACGAACGCGTCCGCCGCGCTGCGCGAATCGAGCCCGCCGATCACGGCCGTCACGATGCTCACGAACGTATAGAACGCCGCCAGCTCGACGTTGCCCCACTTCAGTTCGCGCGTGCCGTAGATCAGCATCGCGACCGCTGCGGCGAACACGGCCAGCGTCGCCTTGTGGCGTAGCGACAGCTTCGCGGTTGCGTGTGCGGCGTGGCCGGCGGCGGTCTGCCCGGCGCGATAGCCGGTGCTGCGCACGTAGCGCAGCAGGTACAGGATGCCGATCGTCAGGAAGACGACGAACACGGCCGCGCGCAGCGCGACGCCGCTGAACAGCGGTACGCCGACGAGCGGCTGCGCGACGGCGAGCGCGAGCGGGTTCGTTACCGACGCGATATAGCCGATCTTCGCGGCGAGTGCGACCAGTGCGACCGCGAACAGGTCGGAGAGACCCAGGCGCCGCGCGATGACGACCACCATCGGAATGATCACGAGGTACTCGGAGATGAAGCCGAGCAGCGTGCTGCCGAGCCCGATCAGGATCATCAGCATCGGTGTCAGCAGGTACGCATTGTTGCCGGTGAGCTGCAGCAGCCGGTCGATGCCCGCGTCGACCACGCCGGTGCGGCGCATCACGCCGAACATCCCGCCGACGAACATCACCATCACGATCAGCGGAGCGTTCTTCAGCAATCCTTCCGGTATCGCGACGAACGCCGAGACGAGGCTCGCAGGCATCGCATGCGTGGGCGTGCTGTGGCTGACTGCCGGTGCAACGAGCGTCGTGAGCGCGGTGGTCTTCGGCACCACGTGATAGGTGCCGGGCACGACGAGCCGGCCGTTGCGCTCGAAGCGGCCGGAATCGACGATCCAGGTGAGCGTGATCGCGACGGCCAGCACCCACAGCATCATCACGACCGGATGCAGCATCTTGCCGTGCGGATGCGGCGCGCGGCCGGCGTGGTCTGATGCGTCGCCGGGCGCATTGCCGGCCGCGTCGTGGGGCGCTGCTTCAGCCGGTGCCGCGAGCGTGGTGGCGTCGGCGGCGCGTGCGCCGGCAGGGTGCGGGGAAGAGGCGGACATCGGATCCTCGTCGGAGAAGGAAGCGGGCCGTCAGGCCGGTTGCAGCGCGGCACGCGCCGGGACGTAGCCGAGTTCGGCGGAAATCGCGAGGCTGCACGCCTGCAGTCGTTCGAGATAGTCGGGAATGTCGGCGTGGCTCACGCGCACCTCGGGCCCCGTCACGCTGACCGATGCGACTGTCGCTCCCGTCAGGTCGCGCACCGGCACCGCAATCCCGACCGCGCCGGGCGTCACCTCGCCGCTGCTTACCGCGTAGCCCTTGCGCGCGACCGCGTCGAGTTCGCCGGCGAGCTTCGCCGGATCGTCGGCGTGCCCGTTTCGACGCAGTTGCGCGAGATAGTCGTCGCGCACCGGATCGGGCGCGAATGCGAGCAGCACCTTGCCCGATGCGCCGAAATTGATTGGCCGGCGATTGCCGACCGCGCCGACGGTGCGCACCGCATGCGTCGTTTCGCAGCGCGCGACGCACACGGATTCGAGCCCTTCGCGCACGCGCAGCACGATGGTCTCGTTGATCGCCTGGTTGAGCGCGAGCATGTGACGGTGCGCGGCGCGCACGAGCGCGTTCTGCTGCGACGCGGCCACGCCGATCACGAACGCCTGTGGGCCGAGCGCATAGGTGGACGTACGCGGGTCCTGCACGACGAAGCGGTGCAGTTCCAGCGTGCACAGCATCCGGTACGTGCGCGACTTGTTGATGCCGAGCTGCGATGCGAGCTCGGTCACGCCAAGGTTCGGATGCTCGGCCACGTAGGTCAGCAGCTTCAGCGCGCTGTCGACGGCGTCGACGATGTAGGTCGTCATGCGGGGTCTCCCTGCGGCGCGATGCGCGCGCGGACGTAATCGGCGAGTGCGTCGAGATAGGCGTCGACCGAGCGCTTCAGCGTGGCGAAGCCCGCGTGTTTCGCGAACGCGGCCTCGTCCATGTACAGCGCGCGGTTGAATTCGATCTGGATGCTGTGGCGCTGCCGCGCGGGATCGGCGAGCGCGGTCAGCAGGTCGCCGCCCTGGTACGGGTCGTTGACCTGCACGCGATAGCCGGCGTCGGCGAACCACTGCGCGGTCCACGCGGTGAAGGCCGGGTCCGCGGTCGTGCCGCGCCGGTCGCTGACGACGACGTCCGGCCGCCATGCGCCCGCGTCGACGTTCATCGCGTTGCCGCGCGACTTCATCGAATGGCAGTCGATATGCCACAGCGCGCCGTGCGTGGCGTGCAGCGGCTCGGCGATGCCGGCGAGCGCGCGGCGGTACGGCAGGTAGTACACGTCGATCCGGTTGCGGACTGCTTCGAGCGACAGCTTGCGGTCGTACAGCGGCACGCCGGGCAGCGCGTCGCGCCGGATCAGCCCCATCCCGCGCTGCGTGTACGGCTGCGGCGCAAGCGGCTCGGGCCACGGTTCGGCGAGCAGCGTCGCGTCGATGTCCGTTTCCGCGCGGTTCGGATCGATGTACGCGCGCGGAAACGTCGCGCCGAGCAGCGTGCCGCCGCGCGCCGGCGCGCCGGCCCACAGTTCGTCGACGTACGCGTCCCACGTCGTGCGGATCGCGTCATCGGGCGCGACGGTGGCGAAGTCCGGCGGATACGCGATGCCGCTGTGCGGCGAATCGACGACGATCGGCAGGGCCGGCACCGTCGGCGTCGCGACGAAGTACGCAGGCGATGCGCCGGCGGTCGCGTTGTTGCAATTAAACGTCAGCATGGGGATCAGGTTCTTTACCTAGTTTCTCGAAGCGTCTCGTGCGTTTGTTTTAATCATTAAAACAGCGTATCAATATTTCACAACGACTGAAAATCGCGGTCAAGGGCTTTTTGCAATACCGGGATTGCGCGTCGTGATCGGGCTGGAATGCCCGTGTTTATTGGGATTGTTTCATTCCTTGAAACACCTTGGGATTCACGGCTATCCGACTCCCGTGTGAGATTTTTGGCATCGCTTGACGCTTCAAATCGCCGAATTCGACAATGAATAAGACGATGTTTTATTCAATAAAACACGTTTCGAGCGAAATAAATCGCTCCCCATATTCAATCGATAAAAGGGGTCGGAGATGAGGCGAAAAGGAATGGCGGTCGCGCTGGCGGGACTTGCATCGGCGGCGGGTGCGATGCACGCGCATGCGCAGTCGAGCGTGACGCTGTACGGCGTGGTCGATTCGGGGATCACGTACACGAACAACCAGAACGGGCATGCCGCTTGGCAGGCGACCGGCGGCAACGAGCAGGGCACGCGCTTCGGGCTGCTCGGCAAGGAAGACCTCGGCGGCGGCACGCGCGCGGTGTTCCGGCTCGAGAACGGCTTCAACATCGAGAGCGGCGCCGCGAGCCAGGGCGGCCGGCTGTTCGGGCGCCGCGCGTACGTCGGGCTGGAAAACGACCGCTGGGGCACGCTGACGATGGGTCGCCAGTACAACGCGGCGCAGGAAGTGCTGGAGCCGCTGCAGATCGGCGCGACCACCGCGCTCACGCAGTACGCGCTGCACCCGTTCGACACCGACGACCTGAACAACACGTTCCGCACCAACAATTCGGTGCAGTACCAGACGCCCACCTGGTACGGCTTGCGCGCGGTCGGCCTGTACGGCTTCTCGAATTCGACGTCGTTCGCGCAAAACCGCGTGTGGAGCATCGGCACGAGCTACGAGAACGGGCCGCTGCAACTCGGTGCGGCCTATGTGCGCGTCGATCATCCGGCGCTCGACACCACCGGCGCGGCGGCATCCGACAACTACTACACGTTCGTCAAGGGCGTGACGCGCCAGCAGATCTGGGGCGCGGGCGGCGCGTATGCGTGGGGCGCGGCGACGTTCGGGCTGCTGTACACGAGTTCGCTGTTCAACCTGCAGACGGGCGGCGCGATGCGCTTCAACAACTACGAGGGCAGCGTGCGCTACCTGATGACGCCCGCGCTGCAGTTCGCGCTCGGCGAAACCTATACGCAGGTGCTCGCGTCGCAAGGGCCGAAGCCGAGTTCGCACTACCTGCAGACGAGCGTCGGTGCGCAGTATTTCCTGTCGAAGCGCACCGATATCTACGTGAACGCGTTCTACCAGCGTGCGTCGTCGAACACGGTGGCCGCGATCGAAGGCATCGCGAATCCGTCGAGCACGCGCACGCAGATCGTCGCGGTGACGGGCATCCGCCACAAGTTCTGACGCGGCGCCAGGCCGCGGGCGCGCGCTCGTTCTGCTTACAGCCGGATCAGCGTCGCGCCCGCCACCACCAGCGCACACGCGGCGAGCCGCTGCGCGCCGGGCCGCTCGCGCATCACGAGCCAGCCGATCGCGACCGCGAAGATCGAGCTCGTTTCGCGCAGCGCCGACACCGTGCCGACCGGCAAGTACCGGTACGCGAGGATCACGATCCCGTACGCCGCGAGCGAGATCGTGCCGGCGATCGCGCCCTGCGTGAGCGCGGTGCGCGAGCCGAGCACCGCGCGCGGGCCGCCACGCACCGCGCACACCAGCACGAATTGCGGCACGCTCCACAGCACGTACACCCACGCGATGTAGCCGAGCGCGCTGCCGGATACGCGCGAGCCGATGCCGTCGCAGATCGAATACGCGGCGATGAACACACCCGTGAGCAGCGCAAACGGCACGCCTTCGCCGGAGAACCGGAAGCCGCGCCGCAGTGCGAGCGACATGATGCCGAACGACACGAGTGCGATGCCCGCGAAGCCGAGCGGCGTCGGCCGCTCATGCAGGATCGCGAGCGCGAGTACCGACACGAGCAGCGGAGAAATCCCGCGTGCGATCGGGTAGATCTGCCCGAATTCGCCGCTGCGATACGCGCGCGCCAGCGTGAAGCAGTACGCGACCTCGAGCACGGCCGACCCGGCGATATACGGCCACGCGGCGGGCGCCGGCGCGGGCAGCAGCATGGCGCCGGCCGCGCCGAACACGAAATACGGCAGCGACATCGTGCCGAGCTGGACGAGCCGGTCTTCGCTCACGTGGAGGAAGGCATTCCAGATCGCGTGCAGCAACGCGGAGCACAGCACGAGGCCGATGAAGAGGTGGTCCATGGACGATGCGGCGGACAGGGGCGGGAGCGGAGGCGGCGCCGTCATTATGTGGGTATCGGGCGCACTCGCATGGAATTGTCGATAATGGCGTGTTGTTATTCACCGGATGCCGACCATGACCGAAGCCACCCAAGCCCAGCCTGCCGTTCCGCGCCTCACGAGCCTGTCACATGGCGGCGGCTGCGGCTGCAAGATCGCGCCGGGCGTGCTGTCCGAGCTGTTGAAGCGCGCGACGCCGCCCGCGCTGTTCCCGGATCTGCTGGTCGGCACCGAGACCTCCGACGACGCAGCCGTCTACCGCCTCAACGACGAACAGGCGATCGTTGCGACCACCGACTTCTTCATGCCGATCGTCGACGATCCGTTCGACTTCGGCCGCATCGCCGCGACCAACGCGCTGTCCGACGTCTATGCGATGGGCGGCAAGCCGATCCTCGCGCTCGCGCTGGTCGGCATGCCGATCAACGTGCTGCCGCACGAAACGATCGCGGCCGTGCTGCGCGGCGGCGAATCGGTGTGCGCGGACGCCGGCATCCCGGTCGCGGGCGGCCATTCGATCGATTCGGTCGAGCCGATCTACGGGCTTGCGGCAATCGGCGTCGTGCATCCATCGCGTGTGAAGCGCAATGCGGCCGCGCGCGCGGGCGACGTGCTCGTGCTCGGCAAGCCGCTCGGCGTCGGCGTGCTGTCCGCCGCGCTGAAGAAGAACCAGCTCGATGCCGATGGCTATGCGCAGATGGTCGCGACGACCACCAAGCTGAACCGGCCGGGCGCCGAGCTCGCCGCGCTGCCGGGCGTGCATGCGCTGACCGACGTGACGGGCTTCGGGCTGCTCGGCCATACGCTCGAGCTGGCGCGCGGCGCGCACCTCACCGCGCGCGTGCACTATGCGTCGCTGCCGTGGCTCGCGGGCGTCGAGGCGTTCGTCGCCGATGGCGTGTTCACCGGCGCGTCGGGTCGCAACTGGGCCGCGTACGGCGCGGACGTGCAACTGGCCGCCACGCTGCCGCCCGTCGCGCAGGCGCTGCTGACCGATCCGCAGACGTCGGGCGGCCTGCTGGTCGCGTGCGCACCGGAGGCCGTCGACGACGTGCTCGCGTGCTTCCGTGCCGACGGCTTCGACCGTGCGGGCGTGATCGGCGAGATGGTGGACGGGCCTGCACGCGTCGACGTCGCGTGACGCTCACGCGCCACACAGGATTTTTTTGCGGTCGCTAGAATCGATGCCTTCCATCGAAGGCATCGACGACCGATGAACGACTTCCTGTTCGGGCTGATGATCGCGCTGTCGGTCGGGCCCGTCGCGCTGATGATCGCGAACTACGGAATGCGCGCCGGCACCGCAAGCGGCGTGCGCGCGGCGGTGGGTGTCGCGACGGCCGACGGCTGCTATGCGGTCGTCGCATTCACGCTCGGCGCAATGCTCGCGAGCACGCTCGCCGCCCATCTGCTGCTGTTTCGCCTGGTCGGCGCGCTCGTGCTGCTCGCGATGGGCGCGCGGATGCTGTGGCAGGCGCTGCGGGATCGCCGCCGCACGCTCGACGGTGATGCACGGCCGCCAGGCAGCCGCCCGTTTTCATCGATGTTTTTCGTCACGCTGGCGAATCCGCTCACGATCCTGTTGTTCTACGGCTATGCAACGGCTGCCGCCGGTGCGCATCGACACTGGCTGCTGGGTGCCGCGTGCGTGTTTGCCGGCAGCCTCGTGGGGCAGCTCGTGTTCGCATTCGGCGGCAGCGTGATCGGCCGGATCGTCAAGTCGCCGGCGCTGCTCGCGGCGAGCCATGTGGTCGCGGCGCTTGTCGTGCTGGGTTACGGGGTGGCGGGGCTGGCGCGGTTGTAGCGGTTCGCCGGATTACGCGCGTGCCAGTGCGATTGACGCGTCGGTGTCGAGCAACCGGATAGTAATCCTGATGGTGTGTCGACGCGCGGAGACCATTTCCTGCGTCATTCCCGCGCGTAGCGGACCCGCACCGACGCACCGTCGTCGTTTCGTAGTCGGGTTCCGCATCGGGCACGCGCGTTCTATACTCCGACGCGCAGTCTACGAGAGCCGTTCTCACCCAACATCATCGAAACAAGGAACGCCGATGCTGACTCGCTCCATTCTTTCCGCCGCTGCATTCTCGCTCGCAGCCTGTGCGACCGCGCCGTCGATCGCGCAGGACAACCAGGGCAACAACGCGGGCAACAATGCATTCGCCGAGACCGGTGCACAGGGCCGCCCGGTCAAGGTCATGATCATCACGATGTTCGGTCCGGAGGGCCAGGCCTGGCTCGACCGGATCGGCCCGTGGCGCGACATCGCCGTGCCCGGCCTGTCGCCCGATTACCCGAACGTGCATTGCAACAAGCAGGACGTGTGCGTGGTCACGACCGGCATGGGCTATGCGAACGCGTCGGCGACGATCATGGCGCTCACGTTTTCGCAGCGCTTCGATCTGCGCCGCACGTACTTCCTGATCTCCGGCATCGCGGGCGTCGACCCCGCGCAAGGCACGGTCGGTTCGGCCGCGTGGTCGAAATACCTCGTCGATTTCAGCCTGCAGTGGGAGCTCGATGCACGCGAGATTCCGGCCGGCTGGAATACGGGCTTCCTCGGCATCAACACGAAGAGCCCGAGCGACAAGCCGCCGCTCGACTATCGCACCGAGGTGTTCCAGCTCAACCCGCAGCTGACCGACGCCGCGGTCGCGCTGTCGCGCAACGTCGTGCTCGCCGACAGCGCGCAGGCGCAGGCCGCACGCGCGAAGTTCAACTACGCGCCGGCGAACCGGCCGCCGACGGTGATCCAGTGCGACACGTCGTCGGGCAACACGTGGTTCTCGGGCACGCTGATCGGCGAGCGCGCGCGCCAGTGGACGAAGATCCTGACCGACGGCAAGGGCACGTACTGCATGACCGCGCAGGAAGACAACGCGACGTATGAAGCGCTCAAGCGTGCGGCGAGCGTGAAGCGGGTCGACCTGTCGCGCGTCGCGGTGCTGCGCACCGGGTCCGATTTCGATCGGCCGTATGCGGGGCAGACGAGTGCCGACAACCTGCTGAACTACGCGGACCAGGGCGGCTTCGCCCCGGCGACCGAAAACCTGTACCGCGCGGGCAATCCGCTCGTGCAGGACATCGTGACGCACTGGGGCGAATGGCGTGACGGGGTGCCGCGTCGGTAAGTGCCGGACGACGACTCAGCCGCGATCAGTGCGCGTGCGGGGCCGAACGGAACGGCGTCCACACCGGCGTGGTGTCGTCCCAGTGATCGAGCGGCGAAGGGAGTTGATCGTTCATCATGTGCTCCTGCAACTAACTATCTAGCTGACTGACTCGGCGAGTCGTCGATGAAGGGTGCGAAACGCCGCGCGCGGGGCAACCCGTTGCGCGGCGTTGCGCGTTTACCGGCCCCCGCCGGCGAGCTGGTTGCTCTCCGGCAACGAGCGATACGGGCCTTGCGCCAGGTCGAGCCCTTGCGGATACGAATTGGCCTTGCGCAGGTACGCCAGCGTGCCGTCCTTGCGTGCCTGCTCGACTTCCGCGTTCACCTCGGCGCGCGTGCGCGGGCCGTTGTGTTGCGAGTACCACGACGTGTTGCCGTAGTCGCCGGCATGCGGGGTGCCGGAATCGGCGAAGGCCGGGGCGGACACGGCGAGCGTGAAGGCGAGGGCGGAGAGAAGATGGCGGCGGTTCATGGCGAGACTCCTAGAATGTCGGAGCTGGCGCTGGAGCGCTTACTCCGGTCCCATCAAGCGGGATCTGTTCGATGCGCAACGAGGTGCGCGACAGGGTTTACTCTAGGTATCTGTTCCGTCGCGATAAATGCGGCAGAGGCGAATTGAATTGTCGTGTCAGTGGAACAATCGCCATCCGTACACCCGGCAGGGTTATGCGGAAATCGCTCGAACCCGCTTGAAGCGGGCCTCGCACGGGAGCGACGACGGCGCGCGACGACGCAGGCGGACGATTGCGTCGCCTGGCACAAAGGTTTGCTGCGGATTCGGGAAGGATCGGGTGCGCCGGGCGGGAAATGGGGCGCGGAGGCGGGACGACACGCGGGCTTGGCAGCCCGCGTGTGCGGTTCAGTTGCTCAGTTCAGGCGCTTACGCAACCCATTCGTTGATGACCGGCGTGTCGAGCGCCGGTGCGCGTTCGGCTTCCTCGAACGTGCGCTTGCTGCACGTCGCGTCGAGGCTGCCCTTGCCGCTCAGCAGCGGGCAGCGGTCGAACACCTCGGCGATCCAGTCGACGAACACGCGCACCTTCGGCGACAGATGGCGGCTGTGCGGATACACGACCGAGATCGGCATCGGCAGCGGCTTGACGCCCGGCAGCACTTCCTTGAGCCGGCCTTCGCGCAGATGCGGCAGCACCATGAAGAGCGGCGGCTGGATCAGCCCGAAGCCTTCGATCCCGCAGGTCACGTACGCGTCCGCGTCGTTCACCGACACGATGCCTTCCATCTTCATCTCGACTTCCTTGCCGTCGGTCAGGAACGTCCAGTCGATCGTGCGGCCGGTGCGGCTCGAGAAGTAGTTGACGGCCTTGTGCTGGTTCAGGTCGTCGATCGTCTGCGGCTCGCCGTGGCGCTCGAGATAGTCGGGCGACGCGACCGTCACGCATTCGAACAGGCCGACCCGGCGCGCGACGAGCGACGAGTCCTGCAGCGCACCGACGCGGATCACGCAATCGACCCCTTCCTGCAGCAGGTCGACCGGCCGGTCGGACAGGCCGAGCTGCAGGTCGATGTCCGGATAGCGCGTATGGAATTCGCACAGCGACGGAATCACGAGCAGCCGCCCGATCGAACCGGGCATGTCGATACGCAACTTTCCGTGCGGCTTCCGGTTGTTCGCCTGGAAGCTTGCCTCGGTTTCCTCGACGTCCGCGAGGATCCGCACGCATCGTTCGTAGTACGCGGCGCCGTCCGGCGTGAGCGACAGCCGGCGCGTGGTCCGGTGCATCAGCCGCACACCGAGGAATGCTTCGAGATTCTGGATGATCGTCGTGACGGACGCTCGCGGCAAGCTGAGCGTTTCTGCTGCCTTGGTGAAGCTGCTTGTATCGACGACGCGAGTAAACACCTGCATGGCCTGAAGCCGGTCCATCACAACCTCCGCAATCTAATGAGCCTCCGGAACAAGAAGGCTGCGCTACCTCGTGGGTAAACGCAGCCTCGGATTGTTCGGGGGCGTTGAATTGTGTTGCCGGATTATAGGCATTTATCCCAATGTCTGCCGGACCCAGAATTCGTTCCATCTCGAAATGGATGCTGCATCGTCATGGACGCTTCTGAATTCAGCAAATTCCTGAAGGCCGCGTTGCCCGTGCAAGCCACGGCAGGCGCGGCGCTGACGGTCGCCGAAGTCGAAATTCCCGGCTACGCGCAGGACATCGTGCTGCGCCTCTACCGCCGCCCGGACAAGACCGGGTTGCCAGTAGTGCTTTATTTCCACGGTGGCGGCTTCGTGCGCGGTTCGCTCGAAGACGCCGATTTCGCCGCGCGTTTTTTAGCAGAACGCTTACCAGCGCTCGTAGTGTCGGTCGATTATTCGCTCGCACCGGCCTTTCCTTTTCCGGCCGCGCCGGAGGATGCGTATCGCGCCGCCGTGTGGGCCGCGACGCGCGCCCGCGCGTTCGGCGGCAACCCGAAGAAGATCGGTGTCGCGGGCCACGACGCGGGCGGCCAGCTCGCGAACTGCCTCGCGTTCATCGCGCGCGATCGCGGTGAGGTGCAGATCGTCGCGCAGGCGCTGTTCGGGCCGATGCTCGACCCCAGCATGACGCGCATCGGCGACGCCGATCGCCTTTCCTCCGACATCACCCCGCGCGAATGCGCGGCCTGTTATCGCGCGTATCTGCCGCAGGCCGCCCAACGCATGCACCCGTACGCGGCGCCGCTCGAATCGGTGCGCCTCGCGGGGCTGCCGCCGACGCTCGTCGTCACCGCGCAGAACGACGTGCTGCACGTCGAAGCGGAGAAATATGCGGGCTGCCTGATCTCGTCGGGCGTGCTCACGCAGGTGATCCGCTATCCGGACATCACGCACGCCGCGCTCGCGACGCACGAAGCCGCCTTCGAGGAAGCCGTGCGCTTCTTCCAGTGCCGCTTCCAGGCGCGCCAGCCGAACCGTCCCGAATAACCAAAACCAATCCACGTTTACTGGAGATCCACATGGCCATCCTACGCACCTCCCGTTCCCGAATCGCGACAGCGGCGATCGTGACGCTCGCCGTCGTCGGCCTCGGAACATTCGGCGCGATGCGCGTGAACGCAAACGCACCGGAGAAAGCGGCCGCACCGCTGCCCGAAGTCGACGTCGCGACCGTCGTGCCGCAGACCGTGACCGACTGGCAGAGTTATTCGGGCCGCCTCGAAGCGGTCGAGAAAGTCGACGTGCGCCCGCAGGTGTCGGGCACGATCGTCGCGGTGAACTTCAAGGACGGCGCGCTCGTGAAGAAAGGCGACGTGCTGTTCGTGATCGACCCGCGCCCGTACCAGGCCGAGACCGATCGCGCGGCCGCGCAGCTCGCGGCAGCACAGGCGCGCAACGGCTACGCGCAGACCGACTGGCAGCGCGCGCAGCGGCTGATCGGCGACAACGCGATCGCGAAGCGCGACTACGACGAGAAGCAGAATGCGGCCCGCGAGGCGACGGCGAACCTGAAGGCCGCCGAAGCCGCGCTGGAAACGGCGCGCATCAACCTCGGCTATACGCGGATCACGGCGCCTGTGTCGGGCCGCGTGTCGCGCGCGGAAATCACGCTCGGCAACGTCGTGTCGGCCGGCGCAGCGGCCGCGCCGCTGACGACGCTGGTGTCGGTGTCGCCGATCTACGCATCGTTCGACGCGGACGAGCAGACCTACCTGCAATACATCAACGGCGCGCGCAGCGGCCGCAAGGTGCCGGTCGAGCTCGGCCTCGCGAACGAAACCGGCTACTCGCGCAGCGGCGAGATCGACTCGGTCGACAACCGCCTCGATACGTCGTCCGGCACGATCCGCGTGCGCGCGCGCTTCGACAACGCCGATGGCGCGCTCGTCCCGGGCCTCTATGCACGCGTGAAGGTGGGCGGCAGCGCGCCGCACGAGGCGCTGCTCGTCGACGACGCGGCGATCAACACCGACCAGGACAAGAAGTTCGTGTTCGTCGTCGACCAGCAGGGCCGCGTGTCGTACCGCGAAGTGCAGCAGGGGATGCAGCACGGCAACCGGCGCGTGATCGTGAGCGGGCTCTCCGCCGGCGATCGCGTGGTCGTGAACGGTACGCAGCGCGTGCGCCCCGGCGAACAGGTGAAGCCGCACATGGTCCCGATGACGGGCGCTGACGCGCCGTCCGCGCCTTTGGCGGACACCGCGAAGCCGGCCGCCCCGGCGAAGGCGGATTCGTAAGCGGCTCGCCGCTTCCGATCCGCGTTCAACCAGACAGAGCCACACATGAACATTTCAAAATTCTTTATCGACCGGCCGATCTTCGCAGGAGTCCTATCGGTGATCATCCTGCTCGGCGGGGTGATCGCGATGTTCCTGCTGCCGATCTCCGAGTATCCGGAAGTCGTGCCGCCTTCCGTGATCGTGAAGGCGCAGTACCCGGGCGCGAACCCGAAGGTGATCGCCGAGACGGTCGCGTCGCCGCTCGAAGAGCAGATCAACGGTGTCGAGGACATGCTCTACATGCAGTCGCAGGCGAACAGCGACGGCAACATGACGATCACCGTCACGTTCAAGCTCGGCACCGATCCGGACAAGGCCACGCAGCTCGTGCAGAACCGCGTGAACCAGGCGCTGCCGCGCCTGCCGGAAGACGTGCAGCGGCTCGGCATCACGACGGTGAAGAGCTCGCCGACGCTGACGATGGTGGTCCACCTGATCTCGCCGGACAACCGCTACGACATGACCTACTTGCGCAACTACGCGCTGATCAACGTGAAGGATCGCCTGTCGCGGATCCAGGGCGTCGGCCAGGTGCAGCTGTGGGGTTCGGGCGACTACGCGATGCGCGTGTGGCTCGATCCGCAGAAGGTCGCGCAGCGCGGGTTGTCGGCCGAGGACGTCGTGCAGGCGATCCGCGAGCAGAACGTGCAGGTCGCGGCCGGCGTGATCGGCGCGTCGCCGTCGCTGCCGGGCACGCCGCTGCAGTTGTCGGTGAACGCGCGCGGCCGCTTGCAGACGGAAGACGAGTTCGGCGACATCGTCGTGAAGACGACGCCGGACGGCGGCGTCACGCACCTGCGCGACATCGCGCGGATCCAGCTCGACGCATCCGAATACGGGCTGCGCTCGCTGCTCGACAACAAGCCGGCCGTCGCAATGGCGATCAACCAGTCGCCGGGCGCGAACTCGCTGCAGATCTCGGACGAAGTGCGCAAGACGATGGCCGAGCTGAAGCAGGACATGCCGGCGGGCGTCGACTACAAGATCGTCTATGACCCGACGCAGTTCGTGCGCTCGTCGATCAAGGCCGTCGTGCACACGCTGCTCGAAGCGATCGCGCTGGTCGTGATCGTCGTGATCGTGTTCCTGCAGACCTGGCGCGCGTCGCTGATTCCGCTGATCGCGGTGCCGGTATCGATCATCGGCACGTTCTCGCTGCTGCTCGCGTTCGGGTATTCGATCAACGCGTTGTCACTGTTCGGGATGGTGCTCGCGATCGGGATCGTGGTCGACGATGCGATCGTGGTGGTCGAGAACGTCGAGCGGAACATCGAGAGCGGGATGAACGCACGGGCGGCGACCTACAAGGCGATGCAGGAAGTGAGCGGGCCGATCATCGCGATCGCGCTGACGCTCGTCGCCGTGTTCGTGCCGCTCGCGTTCATGTCGGGCCTGACCGGCCAGTTCTACAAGCAGTTCGCGATGACCATCGCGATCTCGACGGTGATCTCGGCGTTCAACTCGCTGACGCTGTCGCCGGCGCTGTCCGCGATCCTGCTGAAGGGTCACGGCGACAAGGAAGACTGGCTCACGCGCGTGATGAACCGCGTGCTCGGCGGCTTCTTCCGCGGCTTCAACAAGGTGTTCCATCGCGGCGCGGAGAACTACGGCCGCGGCGTGCGCGGCGTGCTGTCGCGCAAGACGCTGATGCTCGGCGTGTACCTCGTGCTGGTGGGCGCGACCGTGCTCGTGTCGAAGGTCGTGCCGGGCGGTTTCGTGCCCGCGCAGGACAAGGAATACCTGATCGCGTTCGCGCAGTTGCCGAACGGTGCGTCGCTCGACCGCACCGAGAAGGTGATCCGCGACATGGGGTCGATCGCGCTGAAGCAGCCGGGCGTCGAGAGCGCGGTCGCGTTCCCGGGGCTGTCGGTGAACGGCTTCACGAACAGCTCGAGCGCGGGCATCGTGTTCGTCACGCTGAAGCCGTTCTCGGAACGGCACGGCAAGGCGCTGTCGGCCGGCGCGATCGCGGGGGCGCTGAACCAGAAGTACGGCGCGATGAAGGACTCGTTCGTCGCGGTGTTCCCGCCGCCGCCGGTGCTCGGCCTCGGTACGCTGGGCGGCTTCAAGATGCAGGTGGAGGATCGCGGCGCGGTCGGCTATGCGCGGCTCGCGGATGCGACCAACGACTTCATCAAGCGCGCGCAGCAGGCGCCTGAGCTTGGCCCGTTGTTCACGAGCTACCAGATCAACGTGCCGCAGCTCAACGTCGATCTCGATCGCGTGAAGGCGAAGCAGCTCGGCGTGCCGGTGACCGACGTGTTCAATACGATGCAGGTGTATCTCGGCTCGCTGTACGTGAACGACTTCAACCGCTTCGGCCGTGTGTACCAGGTGCGCGTGCAGGCCGATGCACCGTTCCGCCAGCGTGCGGACGACATCCTGCAGTTGAAGACCCGCAACGACCGTGGCGAGATGGTGCCGCTGTCGTCGCTCGTCACGGTGACGCCGACGTTCGGCCCGGAAATGGTCGTGCGCTACAACGGCTACACGGCGGCCGACATCAACGGCGGCCCGGCACCGGGCTTCTCGTCGGGCCAGGCGCAGGCGGCGATCGAGCGCATCGCGCATGAAACGCTGCCGCGCGGCGTGCGGTTCGAATGGACCGACCTCACGTACCAGCAGATTCTTGCCGGCGATTCGGCGATGTATGTGTTCCCGATCAGCGTGCTGCTCGTGTTCCTCGTGCTCGCGGCGTTGTATGAAAGCCTGACGCTGCCGCTCGCGGTGATCCTGATCGTGCCGATGAGCATTCTGTCGGCGCTCACAGGCGTGTGGCTCACGCAGGGCGACAACAACATCTTCACGCAGATCGGCTTGATGGTGCTGGTGGGGCTGTCGGCGAAGAACGCGATCCTGATCGTCGAATTCGCGCGTGAACTCGAACACGACGGCAGGACGCCGCTCGAGGCCGCGATCGAGGCGAGCCGGCTGCGGCTGCGCCCGATCCTGATGACGTCGATCGCCTTCATCATGGGGGTGGTGCCGCTCGTCACGTCGACGGGCGCCGGTTCGGAAATGCGCCATGCGATGGGTGTCGCCGTGTTCTTCGGGATGCTCGGCGTGACGCTGTTCGGGCTGATGCTGACGCCGGTGTTCTACGTCGTGCTGCGCACGCTCGCGGGCGGCAAGATCCACGTCGCCGGGAAGGACTCGGCGGGTTACGGTGTGCCGTCCCAGCACGTGCCGGCTTCGGATGCTTGAGGACAGGAAGATGAATAACTTGCACAACACGAATGGCCTGATGCGCTTCGCGAAGGTGGCGGCCGCGAGCACCCTGCTCGCGACGCTGCTCGCCGCGTGCGCGGTGGGGCCCGACTACAAGCGCCCGGACGCGCCGACGCCCGCCGCGTTCAAGGAAGCGCCGACGCTCGCCGCCGGCGAGCAGGCCGGCACGTGGAAGACGGCCGAGCCGGCGGACGGCGCGCATCGCGGCGAATGGTGGAAGGTGTTCGGCGACCCGGTGCTCGATTCGCTCGAAGCGCAGGCGCTCGCCGCGAACCAGAACCTGAAGGCCGCGGCCGCGCGGGTCGAGGAAGCGCGTGCGGCGACGCGTTCGGCGCGCTCGCAATGGTTCCCGCAGGTCGGCGCCGGTTTCGGGCCGACGCGCGAGGGGCTGTCGTCGGCGTCGCAGTTCCAGCCGCAGGGCACGGGCCCGACCAATGCGACGCTGTGGCGCGCGCAGGGCACGGTGTCGTATGAAGCCGACCTGTTCGGCCGCGTCGGCCGCAACGTCGAGGCGTCGCGTGCCGACCAGGCGCAGAGCGAAGCGCTGTTCCGTTCGGTGCAGCTCGCGCTGCAGGCGGACGTCGCGCAGAACTACTTCGAACTGCGTCAGCTCGATTCCGACCAGGACCTGTACCGGCGCACGGTGGAGCTGCGCGAGCAGGCACTGAAGCTCGTGCAGCGTCGCTTCAACGAAGGCGACATCAGCGAGCTCGACGTGTCGCGCGCGAAGAACGAGCTGGCCACCGCGCAGGCCGATGCGGTCGGCGTCGCGCGGCGGCGCGCGGCGTCCGAGCATGCGCTGGCGATCCTGCTCGGCAAGGCGCCCGCGGATTTCGCGTTCAAGGAAACGCCGATCGTGCCGGTCGCGGTGAAGGTGCCGCCGGGCCTGCCGTCCGCGCTGCTCGAGCGCCGTCCGGACGTGTCGGCGGCCGAGCGCGCGATGGCGGCCGCGAACGCGCGGATCGGCCTCGCGAAATCGGCGTACTTCCCGAAGCTCGATATCACGGGTGCGTTCGGATATGAAGCGTCGACGCTCGGCAACCTGTTCCTGTGGTCGAGCCGCACGTTCCTGCTCGGGCCGTTCGCCGGCACCGCGCTGACGCTGCCGCTGTTCGACGGCGGGCGGCGTGCGGCCGGCGTGCAGCAGGCACGTGCGCAGTACGACGAGCAGGTCGCTAACTACCGGCAGCAGGTGCTCGTCGCATTCCGCGAGGTCGAGGACAATCTCGCCGACCTGCGCCTGCTCGACGACCAGATCCGCGCGCAGGATGCGGCCGTCAACGCGTCGCGGCGCGCGGCGACGTTGTCGCGCACGCAGTATCAGGAAGGGGAGGTCGCGTATCTCGACGTGATCGACAGCGAGCGCTCGGTGCTGCAGTCGCAATTGCAGTCGAACCAGTTGACCGGCGCGCAGGCCGTGTCGACCGTGAACCTGATCCGCGCGCTGGGCGGCGGATGGGGGCCGGCTCCGACGGCGGTGGGCGATGCGGCGCCCGTCAAGGCGGAGGTGGCGGCGCGGTGATACACCGGCCCGAGACGGGTCGACTTAACGGGTAGTCGATCGAAGAACCCCGATCCGTGGCGACGTGGATCGGGGTTTTCTATTGGCGGTCAGTCAGGGCGGTCAGGCCTGTTGCTCCGGCTTCACGTCCGTGCGTTCGGCGATCACCACCGCGTAGCGGCCGACCGCATCGGCGATGCGCTGCGCCAGTTCGGGATCGCGCACCGCGCGCGCGAGCGTGACGCCGCCCGACAGCAGCGCAAGCAACGCAATGGCCCGATCGTCATCGGGTGGGTTATCCATCCCGGCCGACACTTCGTCGACGATCTGCCGCAGTGCCTGCTCGTACGCGTCGCGCGTCTCGTCATCGGCACGCATCACTTCCGGGGACAGGCTCGGCAGCGCACAGCTTTCGCCGAGTTCGCAGGTGCGTCGCGGGCCGAGGTAGAACGACACGAACGGGCGCCGCCAGCGCGCGCCATGCTCGGCCTTGAACGTCGCGACGCCTTGCCGGAGCTGGGCGAGGCCATCGAGGACGACCTGCCGGAACGCTTCGCCCTTCGTTTTGAAATGGCCATAGAACGCGCCGTTGGTGACGCCCGCCGCCTTCGTCAGCGGACCGATGCCGGAGCCGCCATACCCCTCCTCGCGGAACAGCCGGCTCGCGGCATCGAGGATGCGCGTACGGGTTTCGTGCTTGTGCTCGACGGAATAACGCATGACAGGCTCGCTTCAGAGCGATCACTCTTTATCTTGCATAGAGAGCGATCAGTGTCTAATGTATAGAGAGTGACTGATATTTATATCACGTCACCTGACCGATGACCTGACCAGGAGAAAGTGCGATGCCGATTACGCTGACCGTATCCGAAGGGGTTTTCACGCCGGACGACGAGGGGCCGGTGTTTGCCGAGTTGACCGATGCGCTGCTGGAAGTGGAGGGGCTGACCGGGAATGCGTTCCTGGCGCCGAACGTGGTGGGCACGCTCAACGTGCTGCCGCGACACCGGACCTTCGTGCATGGGCGCGCGGAGCCTGCTGCGTTCGTCGAGCTGAAGTTGCCTGCCGTGGCGCTCGCGGCGCCTGAGCGGCAGCGGCAATTCGTCGAACGGGCGACCGCGATCGTGCTGCGCCGGGCAGGTGGGCGGCTGACGGCCGCGCAAGTGTGGGTGAATGTGGTTCATGCGGTCGACGGTGGATGGGGCATTGCCGGACGACGCTACGACAACGTGTCGCTCGTCGATTCGATCCAGAGCGCGGCGGCGGCGGCCACGCACTGATCGCAACTAACGGTCAAGCCGTCCGGCGTTGATCGACGGCGTGGCGGCGTTCGCCGCCACGCCGGTCATTTTTCGTCACCCGCCACCCGCAGCGCGCGAACCAGTTCGCTCGCCGCCTTGCCGAGCCCCGTATGCTTCGGTCGGCGCAGGTACACCGGTAGCGGCAGCCCGTTGCGGATGTTCGCGAACACGAGCGGCGCGAGTTCGCCGTCGGCGACGTATCGGCCGATCATGGATTCGGGCAAATTCGCCCAGCCATGCCCGGCCTTCACGAGCGCGATTGCGGTGGCCATGTCGGTCACCTTCCACGTGCGGTTGCCGATCACCGGCCGCACGTCAGTCAGCGGCCGCTCGGGATCGGCGATCACGATCTGCCTGAAGCCCGACAACCGCTCGATTGCTTCCGGTTGCGCGCATTCGGCGATTGCCGGATGGCTCGGCGCGGCGACCGCGACGAGCGTCTCGGTCCACAGCGCGTGGATCTGCTCCTGCGGATGCAGGTCGAGCCCGCCATACGCGACACAGAGATCGACGGCGCCGCGATGCAGCGCATCGATGATCACGTCCTGCGGCGCCGTGACGATGCTGATCGCGAGCGCCGGGTATTTCGCGGCGACGGCCGTCAGCGCGCGGGCGACGGGCGCGCCGTCGAGTTCGGCGGCGAGGCCGAGCCGCAACGTATCCTCGACGCCTTCCGACAGATGCTGCGCATGCGCGCGCAGCGCGTGCAGCCGCTCGGCGATCGAGCGCGCGTCGGGCAGCAGCGCCGCCATCGCGGCGGTCGGTGTCGGTTCGCGCGTGCCGCGGTCGAACAGCATGAGGTCGAGTTCGGCCTCGAGGTTCGCGATCGCCATGCTGATCGCCGACGGCGTGCGGCCGAGCGCGCGCGCGGCCGCGGAAAACGAGCCTTTGTCGATGACGGTCAGCAGCATGTCGATGTGGTCGCTGGTCAGCATGCACTGGCCTCCTGTCAGAAAAATTGAAAGGACCTGACTTTGGCGGACGCGCTACCCGCTGATAGTCTCGCCACCTTGTTCGATAGAAGGTGGATGGTCATGCAAGGGTGGAAGAGACGCATAGTCTACGTCGTGATGTTCGAGGTGCTCGGTATCCTGATCGCATCGTCGGTGCTCGGCATGCTGAGCGGCGCCAGCGTGGCGGCGAGCGGCCTGCTGGGCGTGATGATTTCGACGACGGGCGTCACCGTCAATTTCCTGTACAACCTCGTGTTCGAGGCGTGGGAGCGCAGGAGCGCGGCGACGACGCGCACGGTCGGACGCCGCGTACTGCATGCGATCGGCTTCCAGATCGCGCTCGTGACGTTCCTGATCCCGCTGATCGCGTGGTGGCTCGACGTGTCGCTGCTGCAGGCGTTCCTGTACGACGCGGTGCTGATCGTGTTCTTCCCGATCTTCACGTTCACGTACAACTGGGCGTTCGACAGCGTGTTCGGGCTGCCCGATGCGGTCACGCGCAAGGCGGAGCCGGAGCCGGCCGTGTGGTAAGCCGTGCTGACGGAATGGCGCAGGCGGATTGACGGGGCGGACGCGCCGGTGACGCACGGCGGTTGATGAAGCGGCGCTGCGGCGCGTATCCGCATCGTCGTTGAACAGCGAGGAGAACGGGCGGCGCGGAAGCCGCCCGGGAGCCTTTACGCGGCGACGAACTCGTGCACGAAGCGGTTGAACACGGCGGGGCTTGCCGCGTTCATCCCGTGCGACGCGCCGGCGACGGTCTGCCGTTGCGCGTTGCCGATCCACTGCGACAGCGTGTCGACGTTGTTGCGGAACATCTTCGGGCTGCGCTGGCCGTCGATCAGCAGCGTGCGGCATGCGATGTCGCCGGCGGTGTGCTGCGAGTACGCGGGCAGGGGGTCGCGCAACTGCTTCGGCAGCGTGCTCGCGTTGTCGATCGCCATCGTGCGGAAGCGCGACGTGCTCTTCTTCCATGCGCCCGGCAGGCTCACGGAATCGACGAACATCTCGAGGCCCGATTCGATGTCGCCTTGCCCGATCAGGTTCACGGCCTGCGTGCGCAGCGCGATCGCGGCGGCCGGCAGCGCGGCTTCGCGCACGCCCGGCTGTTGCAGCGGGCCGCCCGGATCGGCGAGCGTCAGCGATTCGACGAGATGCGGATGCTGGCGCGCGACGTTGAACGCGACACTGCCGCCACGAGAATGGCCGACCAGGTGCACGGGGCCGAGGTCGAGCGCGTCGATGAATTCGGCGAGCTCGTCGACGTGGTTCTGCCAGCTGAACTCGTCCTGGATACCCGCTTCGACGGCCGGCCAGTAATGGCTGAGGCTCGGCGCGATGCAGCGGTAGTGGGCCGACAGCGACGCGAGTTGCGGATCCCAGTAGCGGTAGTCGCACAGCGAGCCGTGCACGAACACCATCGGCGCGCCGCTGCCCCGCTCGACATACGGCAGGCTGATGCCTGACGAAAGCGTCGCAAATTGCAGGTCGGGGTTCGCGAGCACGGACGGCTCGATTCGCATGTTCATGACTGAAAGACTCAAAGGTGCGTCAACACGACGCAACTATGCATCACGGCGACCTGCAAGGAAAACGCATAATTTTCATCGTGACGATCAATTTTATTGATGGCTCGGCCGGAAACCCTTGTCGGAAGGGGATGGGTGTCGATGCTTTCAATCATCTGACGATTGGTCGCGGCGCCGGAAAGGCCAAAAAGGGGCGTGCGGCGGCCTGCGCAGCAGCGCATTGCACTTTTAGAAAACGGGAAGAACGCGAGCCGCGACAGCGGCCCGCCCCGTCAGCGCACCGCCAACGCGGGCGCGGTCTGAAGCACGACCGGGAGGTCGTTGTCGGCCGCGAACTGCATCGCGAAATCGAATGCGTCCGCACACACGGTGCGCAATTCGTCCGACACGAACAGGCATTTGACGTTGCCGTCGACGACGGGCATCGCGAGCCGCGACAGCGCGCACGGATAGCCGGGCCGCCGTTCGCCGACGAACAGCGTGATGACGCCCGCGAGGCGTTCGGGCCAGTCGCTCGGGCGAAAGGTTTTCTGCGCGTGCGTGACGCCGCGGATCAGGTGGCCGGTGACGCGGCCGTGTTCGGTGATGTCGATGCGATCCATGCTGTGCGTGTCCTCGTTCGCGTCATTCGCCGCCATCGGCCGCCGCGTCGCCGCGCGCGGGAATCCGCAGGTTGCGCAGCTTGTGATAGAGCGTTTTCTTCGGCATGCCAAGCGCTTCGCTCGCCTCTGCGACGTTGCCATTGTGACGCTGCAGCATGTCCTCGATCAGCATCCGCTCGAAATACGCGAGCTGCTCCGCGAGCGTGCCGCCCGCGGCCGGCGTGCCGCCGGACGACAGCAGGCTGTCGCCGGTCAGCCCGAGCACGAAGCGGTCGGCCACGTTCTGCAGTTCGCGCACGTTGCCGGGCCACGCATGCGTCATCAGTTCGGACACCTGCGCAGCCGTGACGACCGGCGCCGGCTGCCCGAAGCGGCGCGCGGCCGCGAGCACGAAATGTTCGAACAGCAGCGGGACGTCCTCGCGCCGCTCGCGCAGCGGCGGCAGTTCGATCTGCGCGACGTTGAGGCGATACAGCAAGTCCGCGCGAAAGCGGCCGTCGGCCGCGAGCTCGGCTAGATCGGCCTTCGACGCGGCGACCACGCGGCAGTCGACCGGAATCAGCTCGTTCGCGCCGAGCCGCTCGACCACGCGCTCCTGCAGCACGCGCAGCATCTTGACCTGCAGTGGAATCGGCATCGTCTCGATCTCGTCGAGGAACAGCGTGCCGCCGTCCGCCCATTCGATCTTGCCGATGCGTTTCTTGATCGCGCCGGTGAACGCGCCGGCTTCATGGCCGAACAGTTCGCTCTCGAAGACCTGCTCCGGCAGGCCGCCGCAGTTCAGCGCGACGAAATGCGCGTCGCGCCGGCCGCCGAAGTCGTGCAGGCTGCGCGCGATCAGCTCCTTGCCGGTGCCCGTTTCGCCGGTGATCAGCACCGACACCGACGTATCGGCGAGGCGCAGGATCTTCTTGCGCACGTCGGCCATCGCGGGCGATTTGCCGAGCACGAACGCCTCGATGCCCTGCCAGTTGTTCAGCGCCGCGCGCAGCCCCTGCACTTCCAGCGTCAGGCGGCGCTTCTCGACCGCGCGCGCGACGCGCCCCGCGATCACGTCCGACGAGAACGGCTTCTCGATGAAGTCGTACGCGCCGACCTGCATCGCGCCGACGGCCGTCGAGATGTCGGCATGGCCGCTGATCAGCACGACCGGAATCTGCGCGTCGATGGCCATCACGCGATCGAGCAGCTGCAGCCCGTCGATGCCCGGCATCCGCACGTCCGACACGATCACGACCGGCGCGCCGGGCGCGACGTGATGCAGCGCGTCGGCGGCCGACGCGAACGCATCGACCGCGAAACCGGCAAGCGCTACCGCCTGCTCGACGCCGATCCGGACGTTTTCATCGTCCTCGACGACCAGCACCCGAATCTCATCTTCCATGCTCTGTCCTTTGCAGCGTGGCCGCCGCGAATTCGATACTGAACTGCGCGCCGCCTTCGTCGCGGTTCGTCGCGGCGATCTTCGCGCCGAACGCCTCGACGATGCGCGACGTGATCGCGAGGCCGAGCCCGAGGCCCTGGCCGCGCGGCTTGGTCGTGACGAACGGCTCGAACAGGTGCGGCAGCACCTCGGGCGCGATGCCCGCGCCGCTGTCGGCCACCGTGAAGCGCACGCGGCCGGCTTCGTCCGGTCCGGCGGCCTCGATGACGATGCGGCGCACGGGTGCGTCGTGCACCGCGTCGAGCGCGTTGCCGAGCAGGTTCACGATCACCTGCTGCAACTGGCTCGATTCGGCCGACACGGCGGTGCCCGGCGCGATGTTCACGTCGAGCTGCACGCCTTCGTCGCGGATCCGCGCATCGTAGATCAGCCTTGCATGCGCGACGGCCTCGTTCAGCGACACCGCGACGCGCTCGACGTCCGGCTTGCGCGCGAAGGTCTTCAGCTCGCCGGTGAGCACCGCCATGCTGTCGACGAGCTTGCCGATCCGTTCGAGATTGGCGAGCGCCGGCGCGGGCTGGCCGCGCTCGAAGAACGTGCGCGCGTTGTCGCACAGCGTGCGGATCGCGACGAGCGGCTGGTTCAGCTCGTGCGTGAGGCCGGCGGCCATCTGCCCGAGCACCGCGAGCTTGCCCGCATGCACGACTTCCTGCTGCGATGCGCGCAGCCGCTGCTCGGTGCGCTCGCGCTCGACGATCTCGCGCTGCATCCGTTCGTTCGCGGCCGTCAGCGCGGCCGTGCGCTGCGCGACGGTCAGCTCGAGCTGGTCGTTCGCGCGCCGCAGCGCGTCCTGCGCGTTCAGCCGCGCGACGATGGCCCGACGGCGCTGGATCGCATAGCCGGCGAGCAGCGCGGCGATCAGGAACGCACCGGTGACGAATACGAAGGCCGTCTGCTGCTGGCGCCGCGCGCCCGCGATGTCGAGCAGCACCATCAGCGAATCGCCGGCCTGCGGCGCGGGGCGCGACATCACGAGATAGCGCGTGGTGCGGCCGCTGTGGCGTGTATCGGGGAAGGTGCCGAACCACGCGGCCGCGCTGCGGTCGCCGATGTGGCGGTACGGCAGCGCGTCGACCGTGCGGCCCGCGTATTGCCGCGACGCCTGGATGTCGCGCTGCTGCTGCGCGGTGATCGGGCGCAGCGCGGTGAATTTCCAGGCGGGTTCGGTCGAGATCACGACCACGCCGTTGCTGTCGACGACCATCGCGGCGACCCCCGGTGCGCGCCACGCCGACTCGAGCGGATCGACGCTGATCTTCACGGCGGCCACGCCGATCGGCACGCCGTTGTCCCGCACCGCGCTGGCGAAGTAGACGCCCGGCACGCCGGTATTGGTGCCGATGCCGAAGAAGCGGCCGCTGCCGCGCGCGAGTGCGTCCTTGAAGTACGGCCGGTACGACACGTTGGTGCCGACGAAGCTGAGCGTCTCGTTCCAGTTGCTGGCGGCGATCACGTCGCCCTGCAGGTCGATCACGTCGACCGCGCCGCTGCCCGCGTCGCGGTTCACGGCTTCGAGGTAGGTATCGACCGTGTGCACGAGTTCGGGAGCCTCATGCGGCGCGGCTTTCAGCATCGCGCGCACGCCGTCCTGCCGCGCGACCAGGCCGGGCAGGATCTCGAAGCGGCCGAGTTCGCTCTTCAGGCTCGACGCATACAGGTCGAGCCGGTGCGCGCCGGTTTCCTCGAGCGCGTCGATCGCGCGTTCCCACGCGAAATCGACGGCCGCGGCCGCCACGCACCCATACAGCACGCCGGCCGATGCCCAGCCCCACCACGGGATTCCCTTGAAGCTCTTCTGCACGTTCGCCCTCATCGAAACCCGCATCCGTCCGCCCGGCGTGACGCCCGAAGCGACGCCCCGAACGACGCGCGCCGCGCGCCGGCTGGGCCGGCGGCGGCGCGTGCAAAGCAGCCTGCGCGACGGTGCGCGCGGCGGCGCGTCATCCGAAGTGGGCGACCAGGATCAGCGTGACCGTGACGACGATCGCGCCGCCGATCCGCGTCGCGATCTGCGCGAACGGCATCAGCTGCATCCGGTTCGCGGCGGTCAGGATCGCGACGTCGCCGGTGCCGCCTTGGCCGCTGTGGCAGGCGTTCACGATTGCGGTGTCGATAGGGTACATCTTCATCAGGCGGCCGACCACGAAACCGGTGCCCATCAGCGTCGCGACGGTCGACACGATGGTGACGACGTTGACGATCGTGAACGCGGCGGTCAGCTTGTCCCACGGGGTCATCGCGACGCCGATCGCGAACAGCAGCGGATACGTGACGGCGGTCGAGAAGAACTTGTAGACGACGAACGCGCCTTCCTGCAGCGGCGGCGACACCGCACGCGCGAGCTTCACGAGCACCGCGAGGAACAGCATCGCGACCGGCGCGGGCAGGCCGAACAGCTTGTGCGCCATCAGGCCGACCAGGTACAGCGTGATGGCCGTGATACCGGCGCCCGCGATGTGCGAGACGTCGACGTGGCCGCGGATTTCCTCGTTCTCGGGCGTCATGTCGCCCGATTCGCCGACCTGCAGGCGGCCGTTGCCGGTCAGGTGCGGGAAGCGCTTGCCGAGCATGTCGAGCGCGCCCGACAGGATGATCGCGGTCAGGCTGCCGAGCATCACCGGCGGCAGCACCATCGCGAACATCTCGCCTTGCGGCAGGTGCATCAGTTCCGAATAGCCGATCGACAGCGGAATCGCGCCTTCGCCGACGCCGCCCGCCATGATCGGCACGACGATGTACAGCAGCGTGTGGCGCGCGCCGAGGCCGAGCGCGGTGCCGACCGCCGTGCCGACGATCGCGGCCGCGACCGAGCCGGCCGCGAGCGGGATGAAGATCTTCACGAAGCCCTGGATCAGGACGCGGCGATCCATGCTCAGGATGCTGCCGACGATGATCGACGCGATGAACAGGTACAGGAAGTTGGTCGACTTCGTGAACTCGACGGTGAGGTTCAGCACCGGCTTCGGCAGCACGTGGTAGTACGTGAGCGCCGACGGCACGAAGGTCGCGAAGATCGCGGCCGCGCCGATGTTGCGCAAGAGCGGCAGGCGCTTGCCCAGTTCCGCGCAGGTGAAGCCGAAGAACGCGAGCACCGCGATCGCCATCGAGATCTCGCCGGGCACCTTGCCGGTCACCGAGAAGCCGACGATCAGCGCGAGCAGGATGAAATAGACGGGCAGCGGAATGATGCCGATGCGGATTTCCATCAGTTTCCACCAGCCTTCCGGCCAGAAGCGCGCGCGGGGGGCGGCGACGGCGTCGGAAACCGGCTCCGGATGGGACGGGGTATGGATAGAGGTCTGCAAGACGTGTCTCCTGATGTTGGTATGCCTGCATGGCTTCGCGGCATCGTGTGCCGTCTATTACGCAACCCCCGTGCCAGAAATCCGGCCTGCCGGAATATTTTTAATGCATTGATTTATAAGGGGTTTGTTTCGTCTGCGGAAAGGGCGGCCCGACTGGCTGGCCGAGATTTCGGAATTCGTCCGGCGCCGAGGCCGAGATTTCGGCCTGACGGCCGGCCGGGTGCCCGGTCGGGCCGCCGATCCCGCATGGCCGCCCGCCATATCGCCGCGCGCGATTTTCTTCGCACAATCGCTTCGTAGACCGCCCCCGCGCCGCTCTCTATCATCGGCTGATCTTTTCCGATGCGATTGACCCTGTCCGGAGAACGCCCGTGCGTTCGCCGCGGCGTCGCTCATCCATCGATACCGTCTTTGGACAGGAGAGTGGTTTCATGCTGCATGCCGTTTTTTCCGCCCGCTTTTCCGCCGGCCGCGTCGCGCGCCTGCTGGCTGCCGCCGTGCTTGGCGTCGCATTGCTCAATGGCGCGCACGCCGACACCGCGCCGCTGAAGGTCGGCATCTCGACCAGCCCGCAGATCGAAGCGCTGAAAGTTGCCGCGAAGGAAGCGAAGGCGCAGGGGCTCGACGTGAAGATCGTCGAATTCACCGACTGGAATACGCCGAACGCGGCGCTCGCGAACAAGGACATCGACGTCAACTACTTCCAGCACATCCCGTTTCTGGAGAACGCGAACAAGCAGGGCGGCTACAACTTCGTGTCGATCGCGCCCGGCACGATCATGAAGATCGGCCTCTATTCGAAGAAGGTGAAAAGCTTCAGCGAGCTGAAGGACGGCGCGAAAGTCGCGATCGCGAACGATCCGGTGAACGGCGGGCGCGGGCTGTTGCTGCTGCAGCGCGCGGGGCTCATCACGCTGAAGCCGGGCGCCGACTACCGCGCCACGACGCACGACATCGTCGCGAACCCGAAGCACCTGAAGATCATCCCGCTCGAAGCGTCGCAGCTCGCGCGCTCGCTCGACGACGTCGATCTCGCGCAGGGCTACCCGAGCTTCATCAAGCTCGCGGGCACGACCGACCCGAACAGCGCGCTGCTGTTCGACGGCACCGAGAACAAGATCTTCGCGATCCAGTGGGTCGTGCGCCCGGACAGCGTGAACGATCCGCGCATCCGCAAATTCATCTCGATCTACCAGCACTCGCCGGCGGTGCGCAAGGCGCTCGATAACGCGTTCGGCTCGCTGTACGCGATCGCGTGGTGACGGAGGCGCGCATGACGACGGCGAACCGCAAGAAAATCCTGCTCAACGCGTTCAACATGAACTGCGTCGGGCACATCAACCACGGGCTGTGGACACATCCGCGCGACCGCTCCGCGCACTACACCGATCTCGACTACTGGGCCGACCTCGCGAAGACGCTCGAACGCGGCAAGTTCGACGGGATCTTCCTCGCGGACATCGTCGGCGTGTACGACGTGTTCGGCGGCGGGCCCGATGCCGCGCTGCGCGAATCGGTGCAGGTGCCCGTCAACGATCCGCTGCTGCTGGTGCCCGCGATGGCGCAGGTCACGCGGCACCTCGGCTTCGGCGTGACCGCGAACCTCACCTACGAGCCGCCTTACCTGTTCGCGCGCCGCATGTCGACGCTCGATCACCTGACGAAAGGGCGCGTGGGCTGGAACATCGTCACCGGCTATCTCGACAGCGCCGCGCGCGGCATGGGCCTCGCGCAGCAGATCGGCCACGACGACCGCTACGAGCGCGCGGACGACTACATGGACGTCGTCTACAAGCTGTGGGAACAGAGCTGGGACGACGATGCGGTGATCCGCGATGCGAAGGCGCGCGTGTTCGCGCAGCCGGGCAAGGTGCGGCGCGTGAAGCACGACGGGCCGTTCTATTCGATCGACGCGATTCATCTGAGCGAGCCGTCGCTGCAACGCACGCCGGTGCTGTACCAGGCCGGTTCGTCCGCGCGCGGTGTCGAGTTCGCGGGGCGTCACGCGGAATGCGTGTTCGTGAACGGGCAAAGCAAGGCCGCCGCGCGCGCGGCGACACTCGACATTCGCGCGGCCGCAGCACGGCAGGGCCGCGACCCGGCGTCGATCAAGATCTTTGCCGGCGTGAGCGTCGTGACGGCGGAAACCGAGCTTCTGGCACGCGAGAAATTCGACGAATACCGGCGCTACGCGAGCGCCGAAGCCGGCCTCGCGCATTTCGCGAGCTCGACCGGCATCGACTTCGCGAAGTACGGCCTCGACGAGCCGATCTCGTACGTGAAGACCGATTCGATCCAGTCGGCCGTCGACGCGATCTCGCGCAAGAGCACGACCGGCACGTGGACCGTGCGCCGCATGCTCGAACAGATGTCGCTCGGCGGCCGCTATGCGCCGATCGTCGGCTCGCCGTCGCAGGTCGCGGACGAGCTGCAGTCGTGGATCGACGAGACCGGCATCGACGGCTTCAACCTGACGCGCACCGTGATGCCCGAGTCGTTCGAGGATTTCGTCGACTGGGTCGTGCCCGAGCTGCAGAACCGCGGCGTCTACAAGGAAGACTACGATCCCGCGCCGACGCTGCGCGAGAAGCTGTTCGGCGCGGGCCCGCGCCTGCCCGCGTGGCACACGGGCGCACAGCACCGGCCGGGCGCCGCCGTGCGCGCCGAATCCGCGCATCCCGCGCATGTCTGAACGTGACGGAGCGAAGCGATGACGCAATTGTTCGATACGTTGGGTTTCATTGAGACGTCGGCAGTACGTGCGGGAGCCGAGGCAACGGCACATGACGAAGCGGCCGCGTCGGCCGAATCGACCCGCGCCGGCGCAGCCGTATCGCTGGAGCAGGTCGGCAAGGTGTTCGCGACGCCGCGCGGCCAGGCTGCCGCGTTGCGCGACGTGACGCTCGACGTGCGGCGCGGCGAGGTCTTCGGGATCATCGGCCGCAGCGGCGCCGGCAAGTCGACGCTGCTGCGGCTCGTGAACGGGCTCGAGCGGCCGAGCTCGGGCCGCGTGCGCGTGCAGGGCGTCGATGTCGGCGCGCTCGACGAGGATGGCCTCGTCGCGCTGCGGCGCCGCACCGGCATGGTGTTCCAGCATTTCAACCTGCTGTCCGCGAAGACGGTGTTCGAGAACGTCGCGCTGCCGCTGAAGATCGCCGGCGTGCCGAAGGCCGAGCGCGTGCGCAAGGTCGAGGCGCTGCTCGAACTCGTCGGGCTCGCCGCGAAGCGCGACGCGTATCCGGCCAGCCTGTCGGGCGGGCAGAAGCAGCGCGTCGGCATTGCCCGCGCGCTCGTGCACGATCCGGAGGTGCTGCTGTGCGACGAGGCGACGTCGGCGCTCGATCCCGAGACGACGCAGTCGATCCTCGCGCTGCTCGCCGACATCAATCGTCGCCTCGGGCTGACGATCGTGCTGATCACGCACGAGATGGAAGTGATCCGCGCGGTGTGCGACACGGTCGCGGTGATCGAACAGGGCGAAGTCGTCGAAACGGGCCCCGTGTGGCGCGTGTTCGGCGATCCGCGCCACGGCGCGACGCGCGCGCTGCTCAGCACGCTCGTGCACGACCTGCCGGCCGAACTGGCGGCGCGCGTGCAGCCGCTGCCCGAGCAGGCCGCGTTGCCTGAAGGCGCGCAGGTCGTGCTCGACGTCCGCTATACGGGCGAGAGCGGCGGCGAGCCGGATGTCGGTGCGCTTGCGGTGGCGCTCGGCGGCTCGGTGCGGTTCCTGCACGGCGGGATTGAGCGCATCCAGGGGCATGCACAGGGGCGGCTCGTGATCGCGGCAGCCCTGCGCGCGGAAGATGCCGGCCAGCCGCCGGCCCGCGGCGGTGCAGTGGCCGCGCTGCTCGAACGCGCGCGCCGCCACGCGAACCACGCGGAGGTGCTCGGCTATGTTTGACCTCTGGTGGCCCGAACTGCTCGACGCGATCCGCGACACGCTGTCGATGGTCGCCGCATCGGCCGTGATTGCCGCGCTGATCGGCATCCCGCTCGCGGTGATCCTCGTGACGACCGCGCCCGGCGGCATCTACGAGCGGCGCGGCGTGAACGCGGTGCTCGGCGCGCTCGTCAACGTGTTCCGCTCGACGCCGTTCATCATCCTGCTCGTCGCGCTGCTGCCGTTCACGCGCGTGCTGATCGGCACGACGATCGGCGTCTGGGCGGCCGTCGTGCCGCTGTCGATCGCCGCGATCCCGTTCTTCGCGCGGATCGCCGAGGTGAGCCTGCGCGAAGTCGACCGCGGGCTGATCGAGGCCGCGCTCGCGATGGGCGCGAAGCGCCGCCACATCGTCTGGCACGTGCTGCTGCCCGAAGCGCTGCCCGGCATGCTCGGCGGCTTCACCATTACCGTCGTCGCGCTGATCGGCTCGACGGCGATGGCGGGCGCCGTCGGCGCGGGCGGCCTCGGCGATCTCGCGATCCGCTATGGCTACCAGCGTTTCGACACCACCGTCATGGCGACCGTGATCGTGATCCTGATCGCGCTCGTCTCGGCCGTGCAAATCACGGGCGACCGCCTGGTCCGACGTGTGACCCGGCGTACCTGAGCGACGCCACAAGCGTCCGCTCGCTTCATTCATGATCCTGAGAGAAAGAAACCTATGACCTTGCCCATCGGCGCGCCGCGCGAATGGAACGGACAATTCGAGGAAGCGCTGTTTCTCGACGTGGCGCGACGCCATCGTGCTGACTTCCCGGCGAAGCTCGCCACGCCGCCGCGCGAGCCGCGCAACGACGACGAACTGGCCGCCGTCGCCGACTACTACACGAAGATGGCGTCGCACGACCTGTTCATCGTGCAGGTCGTCGCGAAGGCGATCGACACGCTGTTCCGCGACGATCCGCATTTCCAGCTGATCCTGTCGCGCCAGCTCGGCGACGACGGCGCGCACGCGGTGATCGGCCGCGAGCGCGTGACCGAACTGACGGGGCGCGATCCGCTGCCGGAAGTCGACCGGCTCGTCGCCGCGCACTGGGCGCGCATCGGCGACATCGCGGTGCGCGACATCGCCGGCTTTCTCGCGTTCGAATGGCACTACGAGCTGCACATCCTCGCGAAGCTGTGGATGCAGCGCAAGACCGGCCGCATCGGCGATTCCGAGATGCGCGAGCACGGCGAGAACCGGATCCGGCCGGACGAGGAATGGCATCGCGTGCAGATCGTCCAGTGGTGGTTCGACACGTTGAAGGCGCTGCCGGCAGCCGAACGCGATGCGCTGATCGATCGCGTGATCGCGGCCGACGAGGAAACGCAGGCGCGGCTCGACGGTTACCTGCACGACGAGTACGCGCACACCGCGCACGTGTTCGGCGCGGATATCGCCGAATACCGCGCGATCTACGACGACTGGCGGCGCGAGATCCTGTCGCGGCTGACCGGCCGCACGCTCGACGCGCTCGTCCCGCTGTCGGGTGAAGCGGTTGCGCAGGAAGCCGTCGCATGAACGATCCACGCGGCCCGGCGACCTTCGCGCCCGATACCGATGCCCCGGCCTTCGACCACGCCGCGCTGGCGCGCGCGATCGACGCGTTGCGCACCACGGCCGCCGCGCGCGACCGCGCGGGCGGTCATGCGGCACAGGAGAAGCAGTGGCTCGCCGATGCGGGCTTGCTGACGCTCGCGGTGCCGCGTGCGTTCGGCGGGCAGGAAGCCGCGTGGCCCGGGATCTACGATGCGATCCGGCAGATCGCGCGCGTCGACAGCGCGCTCGCGCATCTCGTCGGGTTCCAGTGCCTGCAGGTGGTGAGCGTCGACGTGTGGGGCAACGCCGCGCAGCGCGAGCGCTACCTGCGTGGCACGGTCGAGGAGCAATGGTGGTGGGGCAATGCGGTCAATCCGCTCGACACGCGGCTCGTGGCCACGGCGACGCCTGACGGCGGCTACCGGCTCGATGGCGTGAAGGGCTTCTGTTCGGGCACGCGCGGCTCGCAGCGGATGACGGTGTCCGCGCACGATCCGGACACCGGCCGCACCGTGTTCGGCGTGGTGCCGACCGATCGCGCGGGGATCACGGTCAACGAAGACTGGGATCCGATCGGCCAGCGCCAGACCGACAGCGGCAGCGTGCGCTTCGACGGCGTGACGCTTGCGGCGGACGAGGTGCTGCACCGTTCCGAGACGCCGCCGACCCCGCGCGCGACACTGCGCACGCTCGTGTCGCAGCTCGTGCTGACCAACCTGTTCGTCGGGCTCGCGGAAGGCGCGCTGGCGGAAGCGCGCGACTACGTGCTGAAGCATGGCCGCCCGTGGATCCAGTCGGAGGTCGCGCAGGCGAGCGACGATCCGTACACGCTGCAGCGCTTCGGCGACATGCGCGTGCGGGCGATCGCCGCGGCGGCGCTGGCCGATCGCGCGGCCGCCGCGTTGCAGCGTGCATGGGCGCGGCAGGATGCGCTGACGGCGGACGAGCGCGCCGAGGTGGCGCTCGCGGTATCGGAGGCGAAGATCGTCGCGCAGCGTGCGGCGCTCGAGAACGGCGAGGCGCTGTTCGACGCCTGCGGCGCACGCGCGACGGCCGCGTCGCTCGGCCTCGACCGCTTCTGGCGGAACGCGCGCACGCATACGCTGCACGATCCGCTCGACTACCGGTTGCGGGATGTGGGCCGGTTCGCGCTGACGGCCGAGTTGCCGCAAGCGTCGCTCTATACATGACGGCGTGATGCCGGAGCGGCGTGGTCCGCTCCGGACAAAACCTAACCGGCATGCTGGACGTCTGAATTGATATGTTATATCGTTGCGATACTATGTATCACTCGATGATCGTCCACTCTCCTCCCGGAATCGCCCGATGAGCCCCGCACTCTCCCCGTCCACGCGGCTTCCCGTGACCGTCCTGTCCGGCTTCCTCGGCGCCGGCAAGACGACGCTGCTCAACCACATCCTCAACAATCGCGAGGGCCGGCGCGTCGCGGTCATCGTCAACGACATGTCCGAGGTCAACATCGACGCCGCGCTCGTGCGCGACGGCGGCGCGGGGCTGTCGCGCACCGACGAGAAGCTGGTCGAGATGAGCAACGGCTGCATCTGCTGCACGCTGCGCGAGGATCTGCTGATCGAGGTCGACCGGCTCGCGCGCGAAGGGCGGTTCGACCAGCTCGTGATCGAATCGACCGGCATCTCGGAGCCGCTGCCGGTGGCCGAGACGTTCACGTTCGAAGGCGAGGATGGCCGCAGCCTCGGCGAAGTCGCGCGGCTCGACACGATGGTGACGGTGGTCGATGCGTTCAATTTCCTGCGCGACTACGCGTCGCGCGACAGCCTGCAGGCGCGCGGCGAATCGATGGGCGAGGAAGATGCGCGCACGGTCGTCGATCTGCTGATCGACCAGATCGAGTTCTGCGACGTGATCGTGATCAACAAGATCGACCTGATCGACGCCAGCGCGCGCGAGCGGCTCGTCGCGTTGCTGCGCGGTTTGAACCCACGCGCACGGATCGAGATCGCCGAATTCGGCAAGGTGCCGCTCGAGCGCGTGCTCGACACCGGCCTGTTCGACTTCGAAGCCGCATCGCGCGCGCCGGGCTGGCTGCAGGAGATGCGCGGCACGCACACGCCCGAGACCGACGAGTACGGCATCCGCAGCTTCGTCTATCGCGCGCGTCGGCCGTTCCATCCGCAGCGCTTCTTCGATCTCGTCGAAAGCGAATGGGCGGGCGTCGTGCGCTCGAAGGGATTCTTCTGGCTCGCCACCCACCCGACCGTGGCCGGCTCGTGGTCGCAGGCCGGTGCGGTCGCGCGGCATGGGCCGGCCGGCTACTGGTGGGCGGCCATGCCGCCCGAGCGCTGGCCGCAGGACGCGGAAGCCGTCGCGCAGATCCGCGCGCGCTGGGACGAGCACGTCGGCGACGCACGGCAGGAACTCGTGCTGATCGGCATGGACATGGACGAGCCCGCGCTGCGCGCGCGCTTCGACGCGTGTCTGCTGACCGATGCCGAGATGGCCACCGGCCCCGAACACTGGACCACGTGGGACAACCCGTTCCGCGACTGGCCCTGAACTGACCGCGCTGCCTGCATCGATCCGGATGGAGAAGGCGCTCCACCGGATTTCGAGCATGAACGCACCGCTTCCCGATATTTCCCTGACCGATGCCGCGCCGGGCGGCCGCCCGCTCGAATGGGTCGGCATGCAGGGCATCGACCTGCCCGTTGCAGTGGCCGAACCCGGCTGCCGGCGCGACGTGCATGCGCGCGCCGACGTGCAGGTCGATCTCCCCGCGCCGCACGTGAAGGGCATCCACATGTCGCGGCTGTACCGGCTGCTCGACGGGCTCGATGATGGCGCGGCGCTGTCGCCGGCCGGCCTTCAGCGTGTGCTGCACGCGATGGTCGACAGCCATCGGGACTGCGACACGCGCAGCGCGCGGCTCCGGTTGCGCTTCGACTTGCTGGCGCGCCGCGCCGCGCTGGTGACGGACGGGCTGGCCGGATGGAAGGCCTATCCGGTCCGGCTCGACGCGACGCTGACCGGCTCCCGGTTCGCGCTGCGCGCGCAGGTGACGGTCGTCTATTCGTCGACGTGCCCGTGCTCGGCCGCGCTGTCGCGGCACTGGGTCGAGCAGGCGTTCCTGGCGGCATTCGGCCGCGACGATCGCGTGGAGCCGGCGGCAGTCGCCGCGTGGCTGAAGCGGCACGCGACGGCGGCCACGCCGCACAGCCAGCGCAGCGAAGCCGTCGTCAGCGTGGCGTTGCCCGCCGATGGCGCGACGCTGGGGCTGATCGACCTGATCGATCGCATCGAGCACGCGCTCGGCACGCCGGTGCAGACGGCCGTCAAGCGCGCGGACGAGCAGGCCTTCGCGGTGCTCAACGGCGGGAACCTGATGTTCGTCGAGGACGCCGCGCGCCGGGTCCAGGCCGCGCTGGACGGCCACCATGCGACCCCGCGCGTGCACGTGCGCCATCTGGAAAGCCTGCATCCGCACGATGCGGTCGCCTGGGCCGCGCCGGTGCGCGAAGGCGCCGACGCATGCTGATCCGCAAGTTGTTCCGCTTCGAGAACGCGCACGTCGTGCGCGGCTGCAGCACGCGGCGCTGCTCGCATTCGATCCACGGCCATTCGTACCGCGTCGAGCTGCTGCTGGAAGCGCACGCGCTGGATCACGGGCAGATGATCTACGACTTCGGGCTGCTCAAGGGCGACGTGCGCGAGCTGATCGACGCGTTCGATCACGCCGTGACGCTGTGGTCGGATGACGACCCGTGTTATGTCGAGAGCATGCGCCGGCATTCCGAGCGCTGGGTGCTGCTGCCCGTGTCGCCGAGCGCCGAGCAGTTCTCGCGCGTGTTCTTTCGCCTCGTCGATGCGGCACTGTCCAGCACCCGCATGACGAACGGCGAAGCCGACGTGCGACTGCATTCGATCATCGTTCACGAGACCGAGACCGGTTACGCGCAGTGCTTTCGCGACGATGCGTTCAACCCGCGCATGGGTCGCATCGACCTGGACGACATCGTGTTCGCGCCGGCAATCGCCGCACAGTGGCGCGATCCGGGCCTGTTCGAGCGGATCAAGCGCGGCCGCCCCCTTTCAACGCAGGAATCCTGATGATCAGAAAGAACCCGCGCGGCGACCTGCCGCAGATTCACCCGAGCGCCTTCGTCGATCCGACCGCCATTCTGTGCGGGCTCGTGATCGTCGAGGAGAACGTGTTCATCGGCCCGTACGCGGTGATCCGCGCCGACGAAACGGATGCCGGCGGCCGGATCGCGCCGATCGTGATCGGTGCGCATTCGAACATCCAGGACGGCGTGGTGATCCATTCGAAGTCGGGCGCGAGCGTCACCATCGGCCAGCACACGTCGATCGCGCACCGCGCGATCGTCCACGGGCCGTGCAAGGTCGGCAACGGTGTGTTCGTCGGCTTCAACAGCGTGCTGTTCAACTGCACCATCGACGACGGCTGCGTGGTGCGCTACAACGCGGTCGTCGACGGCTGCCATCTGCCGCCGGGGTTCTACGTGCGTTCGACCGAGCGCATCGGGCCGGAAACCGATCTCGCCGCGTTGCCGCAGGTGACGGCCGACGCGAGCGATTTCTCCGAGGACGTCGCACGCACGAACAATGCGCTGGTGCTGGGCTACAAGCACATCCAGAACGAGTTCTGAGTCATGGACGAGCCTATCCGACGTGAAGCGGGCGTGAGCGACGCGCTGCAGCGACGTCACGCCGACCTGCTCGTGCATGGCGGCACCGCGATGACACCCAACGGAGCCGAGCGGATCGACATCGCGTGCGTGGGCGGCCGTGTCGTCGCGCTGGGCGCGTTGCACGGCACGTGGAGCGCCGACGTCCTGCTGGATGCCGGCGGCCTGCACGTGTTGCCGGGCGTCGTCGACAGCCAGGTGCATTTCCGCGAACCGGGCTTGACGCACAAGGAGACCCTCGAGGCCGGCACGCGCGGCGCGGTGCTCGGCGGCGTCACGACGATCTTCGAGATGCCCAACACGCATCCGCTGACGCTGACCGCGCAGGACCTGCAGGCCAAGCTGGATCTTGCGCGCGGCCGTGCCTGGTGCGACTACGCGTTCTACATCGGCGGCTCGGCCGCGAATGCCGAACGGCTGCCGGCGCTCGAAAACCTGCCGGGCTGCGCGGGGGTGAAGGTCTTCATGGGCAGCTCGTTCGGCGATCTGCTGGCCGACGACGAAGCCGTGTTGCGCCGGATCGTGCGTAACGGGCGGCGGCGCATGGCCGTGCACGCGGAAGACGAGGCGCGGCTGCGCGAACGCCGGGCGCTCGTCGAAGCGAGCGGCGATGTGCGTGATCATCCTCGCTGGCGCGACGAGGAAAGCGCGCTGGCGGCGACGCGGCGCATCGTCGGGCTGGCCGCCGAGACGGGCCGGCGGCTGCATGTGCTGCACGTGTCCACTGCCGGGGAAATGGCGTTTCTCGCGCAACACCGGCATCGCGTGACCGTCGAGGTCACGCCGCATCACCTGAGCCTGCACGCGCCCGATTGCTACGCGCGGCTCGGCACGTTCGCGCAGATGAATCCGCCGGTGCGCGAGCGGCATCATCAGGATGCGCTTTGGCAGGCCGTGCGAGATGGCGTGGTCGATGTGATCGGCAGCGATCACGCGCCGCATACGCGCGACGAAAAACGCCGGCCCTATCCGCAATCGCCGAGCGGGATGACCGGCGTGCAGACGCTGCTGCCGCTGATGCTCGATCACGTGCAGGCGGGCCGCCTGAGCCTCGCGCGGCTGGTCGACCTGACGAGCGCCGGGCCGGCGCGCATCTTCGGCATCGCGGGGAAAGGGCGGATCGCGGCGGGCTACGACGCCGATTTCAGCATCGTCGACTTGCAGGCGCGTCGCGTCATCCGGGACGAATGGATTGCCAGCGTGAGTGGCTGGACGCCGTACGACGGGTGCGCGGTGACGGGCTGGCCCGTGCATACGGTCGTGCGCGGGCAGGTTGTCGTGCGTGACGAGGCACTGAATGGGCGGCCGGTCGGGCAGCCGGTCGCGTTTCTTGATGCGGTGGCTTGACCCTAACGATGCGCTGCCCGGTTCAGCGTCCGCTCAGTAAGCCGCATCCCGCACGAGCGCGTAGGTCTTTCCCGACGGCGCCTGGACGATCGACATGCCTTCGGCGATCGGCCCATTGGTTTTGCTGATCGCCGGCTGACCGCGCGTCGGTGTGAAGACCCAGGCGCCGGGATACTTCTCGCGGAGCCCGCGCAACGCGGAGGAGACCGCGGTCCCGGCGGGGTAATGGATGCCGCCGATGTCGATTGCGCGTGCCAGCGTCGCAGATGTGAAGGCGACGATGCGATGCTGCCGGTCGAGTCGCAGTCTCGCGCCGTGCAGCGCCAGCCCCGCCAGTTGAAATACGCCCCCTTGGGCAACATCGATACGCCAGTAGTCGTCGTCGCGCAGATCGTCACCATAGGTGGTCGTGTCACGGATCAAGTCCGATCCGGCCGGAACGATGGCGTCGGCTACCCGATTGCCGTCGGCCAGACGACACCACCACAGCGACTTGGTCCGGGCGTCGTTGCGCAAGACGATTTCCATCGGTTGGCCTGCATCGCACACCCATCCGTCGAGCGAGCGGGGGCCGGTGATCGTCAGCCCCAGCGCAGTGAGGTGGACGGGGTTCCGGTCGTTCCGCGGCGCTTCGTCGTCGAATTCCGACCGGACCTCCACCGCCTTGGCGGGGATGCCGTAGACATCGACCTCGCGCGGAAACACGGCTGTGTCGAACGAATGCATGTCGCCGGCGGTGTCGAGCGACAGTTGTGTGCCGGGCGGCATGTCGATGCCCGTCAGCCGGGTGGTCTTTTCCAGCGTGGGATGTTCCGCGGCGTCTTTCTTTCGTGCATCCAGATCGATCTTCAAATAGGCGATTGCCAACGCGACGAACAAGCTGCTCATCCAGCAGAGCACGCCGAGCAGGGCGGACTTGCGTATCCAGCGCGCGCGAAATGCGCGTCGCGCATCGGGAGAAAACGTTAGCGTGACGACCCAAAGCAGCACGGCGACAGTCGCCAGAAACGAAATGCCGAGAATGGCGAGGAAGGCGCCGGAGAAAAGCGGAGCAGGAATCATTGGAGCGGCGAGTGCCTGAGCGGATTCATGATGAGTCTTGCCCGGTCAAAGCCAGGACATGCCGGCATCGTCAACGGAGGAGCTGACACGGGCCGTCCGGCCCGTGGCAAACGCGATGCCGAGGTCCGGCGCGGATGGCGCTCATTGTAGTGTGCAAACGCAACGTTCCGACGAGAGCGGGATGTGCACGCCGCCGACCCGCACGCCGACATTACTCCACCGGCAACGCATCCGCCAGCGCCCGCATGGCCTCCACCGTCTCCGGGTTCGCCGGAAAGAACGCCTCGATCGCGAGTTCCGACAGCGTCACGTCGACCGGCGTGCCGAACACCGTCGTCGTGCTGAAGAACGTCAGTTCGCCGGCCGCCGTGCGCAGCCGCAGCGGCACGGCGATCTCCGCGAAGTCGGTGCGCGCCTGCGTGTCGTCGGGCTGGCCGGCCGGCGCCGGATACGCGGCGAGTTCGTCGCGCAGCGTGTGCAGCGTGCGGTCGCCGCTCGCATCGATCTGCCGCTGCAGCCGATGCAGGATGTGCGCGCGCCATTCGTGCCAGTTGACGATCTGCGACGCGAGCCCGTCCGGATGCAGGCTCAGCCGCAGCACGTTGACGGGCGGCTGCAGCAGCGCCGGGTCGGCCTGCGCGACCAGCGCGCCGAGCATCCGGTTCGCGGCGAGCAGCGTCCAGTGGCGGTCCACAGCGAGCGCCGGATAAGGCTCGTGGCCGCGCAGCACGGCGTCGACCGCATGGCGCGCGGCATCCAGTTGCGGATCCGAAAACGGCCGTTCGCGGAACAGCGGCGCGAAGCCGGCCGCGACGAGCAGCGCATTGCGCTCGCGCAGCGGCACGTCGAGACGCTCGGCGAGATGCAGCACCATCTCGCGGCTCGGCTGCGCGCGGCCCGATTCGACGAAGCTCAGGTGGCGCGCGGAGACGTCCGCGTCGAGCGCGAGCGCCATCTGGCTCAGGCGCCGGCGTTGCCGCCACGTGCGCAGCAGCGGGCCGATGCCTGGCGCGCGGCCGGCGGACGGGGAGGGCGAATGGAGGGCGGCGGTCGGGTTCATGTGGCAGATGATAGGCAATCCCGCGCAGCTTGGGCATTACCTCGGACGTAAGCATCGCGCCGTTCCCCGGCGTGTCACCGCGCTGCGTTACCATAGCCCCCGTGCCAACTGAGAGACGACGCCGGACCCGCGATTGAAAACGCCTGGGCCGGTGCCGTGCATATTTACGACAAGGCATTCCAGGGGAATCCAACAATGAAAAAACTTGCCGTCCGGCTCGCCTGCGTGGCGACGCTCGCATTCGCCGCGACCACCGGCCACGCGCAGACCGAAGCTGCGCAGGTGGAAATGAGGGCCGCCGCCGCGGCCGCCAACGACGCGGTCGTGAAGGGCCCGACCGATATCGACGTGAAACACGAAGCCGTGCTGAAGCTGAAAGCCGGCGAATCGTTCGTGCCGGCTGCCGAAGCCGGCCGCTACCTGCGCTCGATGGGCAACTCGATCGACGAATCCAAGCTGGTCGGCCTCGTGCTGCCCGACGATCCCGATGCCGACTGGATCTCGGTCGTGTCGTTCGAGCCGAGCGGCTATATCCGCGACGACGACGCGAAGGACTGGAAGCCCGACGAGCTGCTGAAGAGCCTGCAGTCCGGCACCGAGGAAGACAACCCGGGGCGCAAGGAGCGCGGCCTGCCGGAGACCGAGGTGGTCGGCTGGGCGAAGGCGCCCGCGTACGACGCCGCCACGCACCGGCTCGTGTGGTCCGCGATCATCCGCGACAAGGGCGCGGCCCCGAACGCCGAGAACGACGGCGTGAACTACCGGACGCTCGTGCTCGGCCGTGACGGCTACCTGTCGCTGACGATGGCGTCGACGCTGGCCGATCTGCCGAAATACAAGGCGTCGGCCGACGAGCTGCTGTCGAACATCCGCTTCAACGACGGCAAGCGCTATGCCGATTTCAACAAGTCGACCGACCACGTCGCCGAGTACGGCCTCGCGGCGTTGATCGTCGGCGTCGGCGCGAAGAAGCTCGGCCTGCTCGCGCTGATCGGCGCGTTCGCGGTGAAGTTCTTCAAGATCGGCGCGGTCGCGCTGCTGGCCGGCGGCGCGGCTTTGAAGCGCTTCTTCGGGCGCAAGCCGAAGGCGGCCGCGGTGCCGGCCGTCGCCGAGGCATCCGGCGTATCCGACGTATCCGGCACGGAGCGCAAGGAATGACGAAGCTGTTGCTGCTGATCTTCGGCGGCCTCAAGCTCGGCAAGGTGCTCATGTCGGCGGGCACCATGCTGGCGTCGATCGCGGTCTACGCGCTGTTCTACGGCTGGCGGTTCGCAGCCGGTTTCGTGGCGCTGCTGCTGGTGCACGAAGCCGGCCACTACCTCGCCGCGCAGCGGCGCGGGCTCGACGTCGGGCTGCCGACTTTCATCCCGTTCGTCGGCGCGTGGATCCAGCTGAAGGAGATGCCGCACGACGCGGAAACCGAGGCGTACGTCGGGCTCGCCGGGCCGTTCGTCGGCACGCTCGGTGCGCTGGCCTGCTACGCGGCCGCGCGCCACACCGACAGCAACCTGCTGCTCGCGCTGTCGTACACGGGCTTCTTCCTGAACCTGTTCAACATGATTCCGCTGTCGCCGTTCGACGGCGGGCGGATCACCGCGGTGCTGTCGCCGCGCATCTGGTTCGCGGGCGTGCCGGTGCTGATCGCGCTGTTCGTGTACCGCCCGAGCCCGTTGCTGATCGTGATGGCGATCCTCGCGCTGCCGCAGCTGAAGCGCGCGTGGCGCTACGATCCCGACGCGCCGGAGAACCGCGTGTACTACGCGACATCGATCGAGACGAAGACGACGTACGCGCTCTGCTACGTGGGCCTGCTCGCGTTCCTCGCGCTGATGACGTCCGGCGTGCATGACATGCTACGCGTCGCACATTCGTCGATCTGACTGCTGATACCGGGTATCCGATGCAACAACGGCGGCCGTTTTCATGCGGCCGCCGTTGCTTTGTCTTGAAGCCGAACGTCAGGCGTCGCGATGACGCAGTTCGACGCGTTTGATGTCCTTCACGATCACGAGATAGCTGAACACGGTGACGAGCGCGTTCAGCCCGACGAACACGAGCGCGCCGTTGAACGAGCCGCTCGCGCCGACGAGGTAGCCGATCGCGATCGGCGCGACGATGCCGGCCGTGTTGCCGAACATGTTGAACAGGCTGCCCGACAGGCCGATCGCTTCCTTCGGCGCGGTATCCGCGACGACGGCCCAGCCGAGCGAGCCGATCCCCTTGCCGAAGAACGACACGGCCATCAGCACGATCACCAGCACTTCGCTGTCGACGTAGTTGCACCCGATGATGACCATCGACAGCGCCATCCCGCCGACGATCGGGATCTTCCGCGCGAGCGTGAGCGACACGCCGCGGCGGATCAGCCCGTCCGACAGCATCCCGCCGAGCACGCCGCCGAGGAACCCGCAGATCGCGGGCAGCGACGTCATGAAGCCGGCCTTCAGCAGCGACATGCCGCGCGCCTGCACGAGGTAGATCGGGAACCACGTGAGGAAGAAGTACGTGAGCACGTTCACGCAGTACTGGCCGAGGTACACGCCGATCAGCATCCGGTTCGACAGCAGCTGGCGCACGTAGTACCAGCCGGCCACGCGGCTGCTTTCGGAGCGCGCGCCGTTGCTGCTGCGTGCAGCGGTGCGCACGAGGCCGCCGCCTTGCTCGATATGGTCGAGTTCCGCGCGGTTCACGGCCGGATGGTCGGCCGGATCCTTCATGACCCGCAGCCACAGGAACGCGAGCGCGATGCCCGCGAGGCCGAGCCACAGATACACCTGGTGCCAGCCGTACGCATGCGTGAGCCACGCCATCAGCGGCGAGAACACCACGGCCGCGAAGTACTGCGCGGCGTTGAAGATCGCCGACGCGGTGCCGCGTTCGGCGGTCGGGAACCAGCTCGCGACCACTTTCGCGTTCGCCGGAAAGGCGGGGGCTTCGGCGATGCCGACCGCGAAGCGCATCGCGAACAGCGCGGCGACCGCGAACGCGGCGCTGCCGCCGAGGCCGATCGTGCTCTGCAGCAGCGTGAACGCCGACCACAGGAAGATGCTGGCCGCATACACGCGCCGCGCGCCGAAGCGGTCCAGCAGCCAGCCGCTCGGCAGTTGCGCGAGCACGTACGCCCAGCTGAACGCCGAGAAGATGTAGCCCATCGTCACCGGATCGATGCCGAACGCCTTGCGGATCGGCGTGCCGGTGATCGACAGCGTCGCGCGGTCCGCATAGTTGAGCGTCGTGACGACGAACAGCATCGCCAGGATCCCGTAGCGCACGGCGGTCCGGCGCGCGGTGCGCGCGAGGTCGAGCGGAAGCTCGCGAGAAGGGGTTTGATTAGGCACTTTAATGTATGTCGTCGTATGACTTGGCGACAGTTTATTGGTAATAATCAGGCGCAGAAACCTCGGGTTTTCCCTCTGAATGATGGCGTGAAAGAGTGAAAATCCCAGATATTGGCGCGTGAAATAAGGGTTTTGCTCGCGTCGGCGCCAACCCGACAATCGACGCGGATATTGATGCTAGGTGGGCGGACATCATATCTGTTGAGCTACAATGAGCGATCTATTCCCGAACCACGGAGCACACCCCATGCAACTGACTGGAGAGATGCTGATCGGCGCCGAAGCGGTCGCCGGCTCGGCCGGTACCTTGCGCGCGTTCGACCCGTCGAAGGGCGAGCCGATCGACGCGCCGGCGTTCGGCGTTGCGGCGCAGGCCGACGTCGAGCGCGCATGCGAACTCGCGCGCGATGCATTCGACGCGTACCGCGCGCAGCCGCTCGCGGCCCGTGCGGCGTTTCTCGACGCGATCGCGGATGAAATCGTCGCGCTCGGCGACGCGCTGATCGAGCGTGCGCACGCCGAAACGGGCCTGCCCGTCGCGCGGCTGCAGGGCGAGCGCGGCCGCACCGTCGGCCAGCTCCGGCTGTTCGCGCGCGTCGTGCGCGACGGGCGCTTCCTCGCCGCGTCGATCGATCCCGCGCAGCCGGCGCGCACACCGCTGCCGCGGTCGGACCTGCGGCTGCAGAAAGTCGGGCTCGGGCCCGTCGTCGTGTTCGGCGCGAGCAATTTCCCGCTCGCGTTCTCGGTGGCCGGCGGCGATACGGCGTCGGCGCTCGCGGCCGGCTGCCCGGTGATCGTGAAGGCGCACGAGGCGCACCTCGGCACGTCCGAGCTGGTCGGCCGCGCGATCCGCGCCGCCGTCGCGAAAACCGGGATGCCGGCGGGCGTGTTCTCGCTGCTGGTCGGCCCCGGCCGCGTGATCGGCGCGGCGCTCGTCAGCCATCCGGCGGTCCAGGCGGTCGGCTTCACGGGGTCGCGGCAGGGCGGCATGGCGCTCGTGGAGCTCGCGAACGCGCGCCCGCAGCCGATTCCCGTCTACGCGGAAATGAGCAGCATCAACCCCGTCGTGCTGTTTCCGGCGGCGCTCGCCGCGCGCGGCGACGCGATCGCGACGGGCTTCGTCGATTCGCTGACGCTGGGCGTCGGCCAGTTCTGTACCAACCCGGGCCTCGTGCTCGCGATCGACGGCCCCGATCTCGACCGCTTCGAAACCGTTGCCGCGCAGGCGCTTGCGAAGAAGCCGGCCGGCGTGATGCTCACGCGCGGCATCGCCGATGCGTATCGCAACGGCCGCGGCAAGCTGGCCGAACTGCCGGGCGTGCGCGAGATCGGCGCGGGCGAGGCGGCGCAGACCGACTGCCAGGCCGGCGGCGCGCTGTACGAAGTCGGCGCGCAGGCGTTCCTCGCCGAGCCGGCGTTCAGCCACGAGGTGTTCGGGCCGGCGTCGCTGATCGTGCGTTGCCGCGATCTCGACGAAGTCGCGCGCGTGCTCGAAGCGCTCGAAGGCCAGCTGACGGCCACGCTGCAGATGGATGCCGACGACAAGCCGCTCGCGCGCCGGCTGCTGCCGATCCTTGAACGCAAGGCGGGCCGCCTGCTGCTCAACGGCTACCCGACCGGCGTCGAGGTGTGCGACGCGATGGTGCACGGCGGGCCGTTCCCGGCCACGTCGAACCCGGCCGTCACGTCGGTCGGCGCGACGGCGATCGAGCGTTTCCTGCGGCCGGTGTGCTACCAGGATTTCCCGGACGATCTGCTGCCGGAAGGGTTGCAGGAAAGCAATCCGCTCGCGATTCCGCGGCTGCGGGACGGGAAGGCGGAGTAATCGTCACGCACGGCTGATGGCGTCATGACGGCGGTCAATGCGCCGATTGCGTGCCTGAAATCGGAAAGGCGGAGGTAGCCGGTCGGCTGCTTCCGCCTTTTTTGCGTGCTTCGGAAACTGTCGGAGAACGGATGCATGCCACCCCGGCAGACTTTCGCCGCCCGCGCTTTTCTCCTACAGTACCGAAGCCCCGGGTCGACCGACCCGCGGGCGAAGCCTGAGAGATCCAGAAAAAGTCTAAAAGGGTACCGAATCCATGAATATCAACAAACGTGGCGACCATCTGTTCGCGGCCGGATTGTGGAAAGCGATCGGCGACGTCGCGAAATCCGTGCGCACCCAGATTGGCCAGTACAGCGAAGGACGCGTGCTCGCGAATGCACTGCTGGAATTCCAGCGCGACCTGGGCGGCAGCGAATTCGACATCACGATCAACCAGGGGCGGCTCGTCACGGGCTCCGACGCGCATTCGCTCGTGTTCGGTCAAGCCGTTCGCCGTTTCCGGCAGGACATGGAAGCGCTGGTGTTCGCGCTCCAGTACCGGCGCGGCATCGATGAACGCGATCCGGGCCTGCGCACCGAAGCGTTGATGCAGGCGAACAGCCAGCTCGCGACCGCGAAGCAGTCGGCGACGATCACGGTCGGCCGGTTCTTCGACGCGGTCGTTGACCGCGACGTACTCGGGCAGATCCTTGGCAGCGAATCGAATTCGCGCGCGCGGTCGGGTGCGCAGGACCAGATCGAGGCGACGCGCGTCAAGCTGGGGAACGTGCGTTACCGGATCGTCGGGGTCATCGCGCAGATGTGACGGTGGCGACACGCATGGCGGCGGATGCGTGCGTCATCGCGGAAAGCGCGCAAAAGGGCGCGGCCGGAGAATGCCGGCCGCGATGTAGCACTGCCGGCGCGGTGCCAATGCGACGTGCGCCGCCGACGAACACCGCTTATTGCGGCCCCATCTTCTTGATCAGCACGTCGAGCTCCGCCGCTTCTGCATCGGTGAGATCGACGAGCGGCGCGCGCACCGGGCCTGCGTCATGGCCGACGAGCTTCGCGCCCGCCTTCACGATGCTGACCGCATAGCCCGCGCGGCGATTGCGGATCTTCAGGTACGGCAGGAAGAATTCGTCGATCAGGCGGCCGACCGTGGCGTGGTCGTCCTTCGCGATCGCTTCGTAGAATTCCATCGCCGTCTTCGGGATGAAGTTGAACACGGCCGACGAATACACCGGCACGCCGAGCGCCTTGTACGCGGCGGCATAGACTTCAGCCGTCGGCAGGCCACCGAGGTACGCGAACCGGTCGCCGAGGCGGCGGCGGATCGTCACCATGCTTTCGATTTCGCCCACGCCGTCCTTGAAGCCGATCAGGTTCGGGCAACGATCGGCGAGGCGCTCGAGCATGTCGGCGTTCAGCTTCGAATTCGCGCGGTTGTACACCACGACACCGATCTTCAGCGCACGGCACACCTGCTCGACGTGGTCGGCGATCCCTTCCTGGCTGGCTTCGGTCAGGTAATGCGGCATCAGCAGCACGCCGCTCGCGCCGAGGCGCTCGGCCTCCTGCGCATATTCGATCGCGACGCGCGTCGCGCCGCCCGCGCCGGCGAGGATCGGCACCTTGCCCTTGCAGGTTTCCGTCGCGACACGGATCACGTCCGAATACTCGCGCTGCGTGAGCGAGAAGAATTCACCGGTGCCGCCGGCCGCGAACAGCGCGCTCGCACCGTACGGCGCGAGCCATTCCAGGCGCTCGGCATAGGTGGACGGGCGGAAGCTGCCGTCGGCGTCGAAATCCGTCAGCGGAAACGACAGCAGGCCGTGGGAAATGATCTGTTTGAGTTCTTGCGGTGAGGTCATGGTTGGGTCGTCCGTCTAGCGCGAGTGCTGGGTTCGTTGGGAACGGCATACGAGCCACATTGGCGATGTCGTTGTATGTCATCGTACAACGAGGGGAGGGGCGACGCAAGCGGTTTGCTGGTCGATAAATAGTAGGGTCTTTCCGGATAAGGGTTTACGCAGCATCGCCGAGCAAGGTCTAATGTCATATGATGACTAACGATATGGCCGATAGCCTCCAGGAATTCCGATGACTGCTTCCCCGCTCTATATCCGTGTGCATCCGGACGACAACGTCGCGATCGTCGTCAACGACGGCGGCCTGCCCGAGGGCGCGACGTTCGCCGACGGGCTGACGCTGCGCGAAGGCGTGCCGCAGGGGCACAAGGTTGCGCTGGTCGATCTCGCGGCCGGCGACCCGATCGTCCGCTACAACGTGGTGATCGGCTATGCGCTGGTCGAGCTGCGCCGCGGCAGCTGGGTCAACGAGCGCACGATGCGCATGCCCGAGCCGCCGGGGCTCGACGACCTGCCGCTCGCGACGCGCGCCGCGCCGCCGCTGCCGCCGCTCGAAGGCTATACGTTCGAGGGCTTCCGCAATGCCGACGGCTCGGTCGGCACCCGCAACCTCCTCGCGATCACGACGACCGTGCAGTGCGTGTCGGGCGTCGTCGAGCACGCGGTGAAGCGGATCAAGGCCGAGCTGCTGCCGCGCTACCCGAACGTCGACGACGTGGTCGGGCTCGAGCACACGTACGGTTGCGGCGTGGCGATCGACGCGCCCGACGCCGACATCCCGATCCGCACGCTGCGCAACATCAGCCTGAATCCGAACTTCGGCGGCGAGGTGATGACCGTGAGCCTCGGCTGCGAGAAGCTGCAGCCCGAGCGCCTGCTGCCGCCCGGCACGATTCCGGTCGCGGCCGACGGTGCGGCCGACAACGGCGGCGTGGTGTGCCTGCAGGACACCGCGCACGTCGGCTTCAACTCGATGATCGACTCGATCATGAAGATGGCCGAATCGCATCTCGAGCGGCTCAACCGCCGCCGCCGCGAGACGTGCCCGGCATCGGATCTCGTCGTCGGTGTGCAGTGCGGCGGCAGCGATGCGTTCTCGGGGCTCACCGCGAACCCGGCCGTCGGCTTCGCGGCCGACCTGCTGGTGCGCGCGGGCGCGACGATCATGTTCTCCGAGGTGACGGAAGTGCGCGATGGCGTCGCGCAGCTCACGTCGCGCGCGGCGAACGAGGACGTGGCGCGCGAGATCATCCGCGAGATGGACTGGTACGACCGCTACCTGCAGCGCGGCCGCGTCGACCGCAGCGCGAACACGACGCCCGGCAACAAGAAGGGCGGCCTGTCGAACATCGTCGAGAAGGCGATGGGATCGATCGTGAAATCGGGCAGCGCGCCGATCGCCGGCGTCGTGCGTCCCGGCGATCGCGCGAAGCAGAAGGGGCTGCTGTACGCGGCGACGCCCGCGAGCGATTTCATCTGCGGCACGCTGCAGCTCGCGGCCGGGATGAACCTCCACATCTTCACGACCGGCCGCGGCACGCCGTACGGGCTCGCGCAGGTGCCGGTGATCAAGGTCGCGACGCGCAGCGACCTCGCGCGCCGCTGGCACGACCTCATGGACCTCGACGCGGGGCAGATCGCGACCGGCGCGGCCACGATCGAGGACACCGGCTGGGCACTGTTCCGGCTGATGCTCGACGTCGCGAGCGGCAAGCGCCGCACGTGGGCCGAGCAATGGAAGCTCGCGAACGCGCTGACGCTGTTCAATCCGGCGCCGGTGACCTGACGCGCGCGGCTGTTGCCGCCGGACGAAGCGGGCGCCCGAGGGCGCCCGTTTTCATCGCGGCGGCTCGTGCACGTGCACGGGCCCGCGTCCGGGCCGGGCGGTCGTCACTCGATGCCGATCGGCAGCGACAGCCCCACCTTCACGCGTGACATCACGACCATCGTCTCGAAGTGACGGATGTTGTGGTGTTGCCGAAACACGCGCGTGGAAAACTCCTCGTAGTGGTCGATGTCGCGCATCGCGATCATCAGCACGAAATCCGCACGGCCCGTCACCACATAACACTGCATGACTTCCGGCAGCGATTTCAGGAACCGCTTGAATTCGTCGAGCAGGTCGACCCGTTCGCGCTCGACCTGCACGAGCACCAGCATCGTCAACGGGAGGCCGACCTTGGTCGGATCGACGACGGACACGTCCTGCTGGATGTAGTGCTCGTCGCGCAGCCGCTTCACGCGTCGCAGGCACGCGGGCGGGCTGAGGCCGATCTCGGCGGCGAGCGCCTGGTTGGTGATCTGGTTGTCGTGCTGGAGGCGGGCGAGGATCCGCAGGTCGAAGTCGTCGAGCGGCGCGGCGGCAGGATTCATCGGATTTCCTTCGGAGAGAAAAAACGAAACAAACTCACGAACGAAGCCGCTCGATGTTTATCGGATTTCGTGACGGCTGCCGATAATCGTAGCATCCGTCAACGACGAAGCTGCGAGGAAAACATCATGCGTTCCCGACGTCTGCTGCTGGCGCCGCTCGTGCCACTTGTGTCGCTTGTACTGGCCGTTCCCGCGTTCGGTGCGGATACGGTCGTCGTAGGTTTTGCCGGCGCGCTCACGGGCGCGCAGGCGCATTTCGGCGAGGACAGCGCACGCGGCATCCGGCTGGCCATCGATGAAATCAACGCGGCGCATCCGAGCGTCGCCGGGCATCCGGTCACGTTCGCGCTCGATGCGCAGGACGACCAGGCCGACCCGAAGGTCGCGACGACGGTCGCGCAGCGCTTCGTCGATACGCACGTCAGCGCGGTGATCGGCCACCAGAATTCGGGGACGTCGATCGCCGTCGCGCGGCTCTATGCGACGGCGAGCATCGCGGAGCTGACGCCGTCGGCCACCAATCCGGCGTTCACGCGTCTCGGCTATCACACGACGTTCCGGATGCTTGCGAACGACGACTTCCTCGGGCAGGCCGTCGCCCGCTATGCGGTCGAGCAACTGCACGCGCGCCGCATCGGCGTCGTCGACGATCGCACGGCTTACGGCCAGGGCATCGCGGATGTGTTCGTCGACGGGCTCGGGAAGACGGGCACGGCCATGGTCGGCCGCGAATACACGACCGACAAGGCGTTCGACTTCGGCGCGCCGCTGACGCTGCTCAAGGGCAAGGCGCCCGACGCGATCTTCTTCGGCGGCATGGACACGCAGGGCGGCCCGATGCTCAGGCAGATGAAGAAGCTGCGAATTGCCGCGCCGCTGCTGGGTGGCGACGGTCTGTGCACGCAAGAGATCCTGAAACTGGCCGGCGATGCGCTCGACGGCAACCTCGTGTGCGCGGACGGCGGCCGGAGCCTCGCGAAGATGCCGGGCGGCCCCGCGTTCGCGGCGCGCTTCACGCAGAAGTACGGCGCCCCCGTGCAGCTCTACGCGCCGTATGCCTACGACGCGATGATGGCCGTCTATCACGCGGTGATGCTCGCGCAGTCCACCGATCCGGCGAAGATCGTCGGCGCGCTGCATCGCGTCGACTTCCAGGGCGTGACCGGCCGGATCGCGTTCGACGCGAACGGTGAGCTGCGCAATCCGGCGGCAACGATTTCGACGTTCAAAGGAGGCAACAAGGTGACTTTGTCGGAGGTAGTGAAATGAATACGCGGATTCTTCCCGTGGGCACCGCATCGTTGCGTGACGTCGCGCGGCCGGTCGGCGACGTTGCCGATCCCGCCGTGCGCGAAGCGGCCAGCGCACTGCGCGCCGCGCTGCGCGCATTTCGCGACGAACACGGTTTCGGCCGCGCGGTCGCCGCGCCGCAGATCGGCGTCGGGCAACGGATGATCGCGCTCGCGCTGGACGGCTGGCCCGACGTGATCGTGAACCCCGAGATCGTGTGGCGCAGCGATGCGCGCATGACGCTGTGGGATGACTGCATGTGCTTTCCCGACCTGTTCGTGCGCGTCGAGCGCCACGCGTCGGTGAGCGTGCGGTACACGACGCTCGACGGCGAACTGCATCGGCGCGATGCGCTGTCGCCCGATGTGTCGGAGCTGATGCAGCACGAGATCGATCATCTCGATGGCAAGCTGTCGTTCGATCGTGCGGCGGGACCGAATGCGGTCGTGCATCGCAGCGTGTTCGACGCCGATCGCGCGTCGTTTGCCGCGCAGGTCGACTACGCGCCACCGCACGTTCCCGCCGCGACGCGCACGACGCAGGAAGGTATTCAGTCGGCCGAAGCACCCGCGTATCCGCCGGGTGCCGCGTACATGAACGGCCGTTTCATTCCGATCGCCGACGCGCGCGTATCGGTGCTCGACTGGGGCTTCCTGCATTCCGACGTCACGTACGACACCGTGCACGTGTGGAACGGCCGCTTCTTCCGCCTCGACCGGCACATCGCGCGGTTCAGGCGTTCGCTGGCGAGGCTGCGGCTGAATGTGCCGCTGAGCGACGACGCGCTGCGCGACATCCTCGTCGAATGCGTGCGCCGCTCGGGCCTGCGCAACGCGTACGTTGAAATGCTGTGCACGCGCGGCGTGTCGCCCACCTTCAGCCGCGACCCGCGCGACGCGGTGAACCAGTTCATCGCGTTCGCGGTGCCGTACGGCTCGGTCGCGAACGAGCGGCAGTTGCGCGAGGGCCTGCACCTGCACCTGATCGACGACGTGCGGCGGATTCCGCCCGAATCGGTCGATCCGCAGATCAAGAACTACCACTGGCTCGACCTCGTCGCGGGGCTGTTGAAGGGCTATGACGCAGGAGCGGAGTCGGTCGTGCTGAAGTGCACGGACGGCAGCATCGCCGAAGGGCCCGGATTCAACATCTTCGTCGTACGCGACGGCCGGCTTCGGACGCCCGAGCGCGGTGTGCTGCACGGCATCACGCGGCAGACCGTGTTCGAGCTGGCGGCGTCGATGAGCATCGACGCGCAAGCCGATCGCATCGACGACGTGCAACTGCGCGATGCGGACGAGGTGTTCATCACGTCGACGGCCGGCGGGATCATGCCCGTCACGCGGCTGAACGGCGCGCCGATCGGCGACGGCCGGCCGGGCCCGGTGACGCGCCGGTTGTTCGACGCGTACTGGGCGAAGCACGAGGATCCGGCGTGGAGCCTGGCGGTCGACTACGCGGCCAATTGATGGCTGATGGCTGATGGTTGATGGTTGATGGTTGATCGCGGTGGCGCGGGTGCGATTTCCTTACCTCGTACGTAATCGACCGCCCGCGCGAGGCCGGCGACGATGTCTGCACGCGAACACGCAACACGCAACACGCGACGTTCGCGACATCGTCCTCTCATCGACCCAAGGAGCCTCGCCATGAACACCGCCCCATCCGCCTCGTCCGTTCACGCCGACCTGATCGACCGCTACATCGACGCCTGGAACGAACCCGATGTCGCGCGCCGCCGCGCGCTGATCGATGCGACCTACGCGAGCGACGCGGCGTATCGCGATCCGCTGATGGCCGGCGACGGCCACGCGGGCATCGACGCGATGATCGCGGCCGTGCAGGCGCGTTTCCCCGCGTTCCGCTTCCGCCGCACGACCGACGTCGACGGGTTCGGCCAGCACCTGCGGTTCTCGTGGGCGCTCGTGTCGCCCGACGGCGCGGCGATCGTGAAGGGCTCGGACTTCGGCACTGTCGACGCATCGGGCCGCCTCGCGTCGGTCACGGGTTTCATCGACGAAATGCCGGCCGCGGCGTCGTGATACGAGCGATGCATGCGCAGCGGCCACCGGGATCGGGTAACGTTATGCGTTCGTTCCTGATCCCGGAGACTAGCCGACATGCTGAAGAATCTCGACCCGCTGCTGCACGCCGACATCCTGCACACGCTGCGCGCGATGGGCCACGGTGACGAAATCGCGATCTGCGATGCGAATTTCCCGGCGGAATCCGTCGCGGAGCACACGGTGGTCGGCCGCGCGTTGCGGATCGACGGTGCCGATTCGGCACGCGTCGTGCGCGCGGTGCTGTCCGTGCTGCCGCTCGACACGTACGTCGACACCCCCGCGTGGCGGATGGAAGTCGTCGGCGACGCAGCTGCGGTGCCGCCCGTACAGCGCGAAGTGCAGGCCGAGATCGATCGCGCCGAAGGGCGCCCGGTGCCGCTCACGGGCATCGAGCGGTTCGCGTTCTACGAGCGCGCGCAGCAGACGTACGCGGTGATCGTCACCGGCGAGCTGCGCGGCTACGGCTGCTTCATCTTCAAGAAGGGCGTGTTGTTGAGCGACGCGGGCTAAACGCCTTGGCGATACCGCTGCCTTCGGGCCGCGCGGCGGCCGCCGTGTAAAGATTTGCTACAACCTTTTTCTTGGACACGGCCGAAACTCTGTCTATGCTGGCCCATTTGCCGCAGGCCCCGCAGGGTCGCGCGGCGCCGAGTTGTCCGGGTATGCTCCGGGCGGCCGGCCGAATTGCATACGAGGAGAGAGGCATGACGCGTTCCGTCGATTCCGGCGTCATTTTTTTCGCGCGCCTGGCGCTGGCGGCGTTGTTCCTGTGGGGCGGCGTGATGAAGCTGCTCGGCTATGGCGATTTCATCGGCTACCTGCATGGTCTGAACGTGCCGTATCCGCAGGTGATGGGGCCGATCGTCGTCGCGATCGAGGGGCTCGGCGGGCTGCTGCTGATCGTCGGCTACAAGGTGAAACCGCTCGCGCTGCTGATGGCGTTCTACACGGTCGCGACCGCGATGGTCGGGCACAATTTCTGGGACGCGACGGACGCCGCGGTCCAGCACGACATGGTGATCCATTTCTGGAAGAACATCGCGATCGCCGGCGGATTCCTGCTGTTGTACGTCACCGGCGCCGGCGGCGCGAGCATCGACGGCCTGCGCCGGCCGAGCACGACGTACGGCAGCCTGCGCTGATCGCACGTCGTCGCGCCGTCGCCGTTGCGCTGAAGCAAAACAAAAGGGCCGAATCCCGCGGGATTCGGCCCTTTTGTTCATGGAGCGCGTGCATTCGGTCATTCAATGCGGCGCTGGACGCCACCGCACGCGCGCCGTCGCCGCTCAGTGCGGCGAATCCTCCTTCGCATCCTTCGAGAACTGCACGGCGATCGCGCCGAGCACGCAGATCGCCGCGACGTACACCACCGGTGCGAGCGGATTCGACTTCATCATCAGCGACACGATCACCGGCGTGAGGCCGCCGAAGATCGCATACGCGACGTTGTACGAGAACGAGATGCCCGAGAAGCGCACGACGGCCGGGAAGCTCTTGACCATCACGAACGGCACCGCGCCGATCGTGCCGACCATGAAGCCCGCGATCCCGTAGTAGAGCGGCAGCGTCGACGCGTCGGCCGCGACCTGCGCGAACAGCAGGTAGTAGCACGCGGCCAGCCCGATGCCGCCGATGGCGAGCACACGCTTCGCGCCGATCCAGCCCGCGAGCGAACCCGCGGTGATGCAGCCGGCCGTCAGGCACAGCGTCGTGACGCTGTTCGCGAACAGCGTCGTCGCGGGTGTCAGGTGGAACTGCTTCTGCAGCAACGCGGGCGTCATCAGGATCACGACGACGATCGCGGCCGACAGCATCCACGTGAGCAGCATCGACACGATCACCGCGCGGCCGTGGTCGCGCAGCACGGCCTTCAGCGGAATCTCGGCCGCGAGCGCCTTCTTCGCCTTCATCTCGGCGAACACCGGCGTCTCGTGCAGCCAGCGGCGCAGGTACACCGAGAACAGGCCGAACACGCCGCCGAGCAGGAACGGGATGCGCCACGCGAACGCGCCGACTTCGGCGCTCGAGTAACGGCTGTTGATGCCGGCGGCCACCAGCGAGCCGAGCAGGATGCCGGCCGTCAGGCCCGCGGTCAGCGTGCCGCACGCATAGCCGATGTGGCGCGACGGCACGTGCTCGGACACGAACACCCACGCGCCCGGCACTTCGCCGCCGACGGCCGCGCCCTGCAGCACGCGGAACAGCAGCAGCAACACCGGCGCGAGGATGCCGATCGTGTCGTAGGTCGGCAGCAGGCCCATCAGCAGCGTCGGCACGGACATCATCAGCACGCTCAGCGTGAACATCCGCTTGCGGCCGAACAGGTCGCCGAAGTGCGCCATGATCACGCCGCCGAGCGGACGCGCGAGGTAGCCGGCCGCGAAGATGCCGAACGTCTGCAGCTGGCGCAGCCAGTCGGGAATGTCGTGCGGGAAGAACAGTTGCCCAATCGCCGGCGCGAAGAACACGAAGATGATGAAGTCGTAGAACTCGAGGGCGCCGCCGAGTGCGGCGAGGCCAAGGGTCTTGTAGTCGCTGCGCGTGAGCGCGCGTTCGGCGGCGCGAGGCACGCCGCTCAATTCGGAAGCTTGCATGGTCAGGACGATTGGTTTTTCGAATGGTGTTGTCGGTGCTGCGTCTCCAGGGCCCGCTTTTCGGCATGGACTGACAAGGCGCGGCTTGCATCGTCGAAGCGTGCCGCGTGCCGGGTGCGGCACGAAACACGCGCCGCCGCACCGGGATGGGGCGCGGCGGAGACGAAGCGTCAAAGCGGGTGGGGGGATTCTACAGGAGCGCGAAATGCACGCGCGTGGGGGCGCGCCGAGGAACGGTTCGGATCGCGAAGCCGGAGCAGACGCAGACGCAGACGCAAAAGCGCACGCGGCGCGGGCGGCCGGTGAGCCGCTGACGCGCCGCGTGGGGCGGGGTTTTACGTATCAGTTGCCGGCGATCGTATCGACCGGCTTGAACGCGCCGTGCTCGACCTTGTAGATCGTCACCGGCGCATCCCTCAGGTCGCCCTTCGTGTCGTACGCGATGCTGGGGGCCGACACGCCCTTGACCGACACCTTGCCGAGATACGGCGTGTACACCTTCGGGTCGGTCGAGTTCGCGTCCTTCATCGCGGTGAGCAGCGCGATCGTGCCGTCATACGCGTACGGCGAGTAGGTGATCACGTCTTCGTTGAAGCGCGCCTTGTAGCGTGCCGCGTAGCCGGCGAAGCCGGGCATCTTTTCCTTCGGCAGCCCGCCCATGTAGACGATCGCGCCTTCGGCCGCGTCGCCGCCGACCTTCAGGAACGTCGGCGAGCGCGACATCTCGCCCGTCACGAACGCCGACTTCATCCCGAGCTGGCGCATCTTGCGGATCATCGGCGACGATTGCGCGTCGCCGCCCCCGTAGAAGATCGCGTCCGGGTTCATCCCCTTGAGGTTGGTCAGGATCGCGGAGAAATCGAGCGCCTTGTCGTTCGTGAAGTCGCGCTTGATGATCGTGCCGCCCGCCGCTTCGACGGCCTTCGCGAATTCGTCGGCGATGCCCTGGCCGTAGGCCGTGCGGTCGTCGATGATCGCGATGCGCTTGAAGCGCAGCGTCTTCACCGCGTACGTGCCGACGATGCGGCCCGCCTGCGCGTCGCTCGTCAGCAGCCGGTAGGTCGTCTTGTAGCCGCGCGCCGTGTATTGCGGCGACGTGGCCATCGAGATCTGCGGCAGCCCCGCGCGATCGTACAGGTCGGATGCGGGAATGCTCGTGCCCGAGTTGAAGTGCCCGATGATCCCGCGGACGTTGTCGTCGATCAGCCGCTGCGCGACGGTCGTGCCGGTGCGCGGGTCGGCCTGGTCGTCCTGCGAGTCGAGCTGGAACGTGACGGGCTTGCCGCCGATGGTCGGACGCGTCGCGTTGAAATCGGCGATCGCGAGTTGCACGCCCTTCTGCATGTCCGTGCCGTAGTTCGACTGCGGGCCGGTCAGCGGTGCGGCGAAACCGATCTTGACGACGTCGGCGGCGATGGCGTGCGTGCCCGACAGTGCGCAGGCAGCGGCCAGCGCGACGTGCGATACCTTCAGCTTCACTTTCACTTCCCCTTGATGGCGTGGTTGGGCCGCCGCCGGCTGGCGGGCCGGCGCCGGTAAACCGGGCGAGACGGTTCGGTCGGCAGGCCGATGCGAGGGCCGTGCGTGCTTGCCGCGTGCTGTCCGGGCTGTGCCGGAATCGGCGCGCCCGATGGCCGATGCCGCAGGCCATGCATGCCGATTGCTGCCGCGGCGTGAGGTCGTCTCGTGACCGTGAAGCGAAGTCTAGATAGCGAAAATGCGTGCGTCTTGCGCGTTCGATGCGTGGGCGGCGACGATATCGGCATATCGTCGATAACCCTGATATATGCCGAAATCGTCACGCCGAATGCGCAAACGCGCCAAGACGCTGCACGTCCGCATTTCTATGCTGGCAAGTTCGGGCGTACGGTGCCGGCGTGCGAGTGCGCCAGTCCGCGCGCGACGTGTCGGCACCGGCGCACGCGTGGTGGCTGCGTCGACACAAGCGGATTCGCCGCCGGCCGCCGCACGCTCGACGCAGTGGTTGCGCACGCAACGTATGTCGCGTGACGATGCCGGCCGGCCGATCGGCGGCGCGCCGCGACGCGACGGCCGCCGCCAACTTGCCCGCCTTTGCGATCGGCGCGACGCGATCGAAGGGGCGCTTCTATAATCGACGCCATCTGCCACTCGCATTGCGGTTGCCGGGATGACGCCCTTGCTTGCCGTACCGCCCATGAGCCTGTCCGAACCGTTGCGCTACCAGCCCGACAACGCCGATTTCGGCGCGATGCTTGCGCACTTCCGCCTGCTCGAACCGGTGTTCGATGCACTGCCGGACGTCGCGTTCTTCGTGAAGGATGCGAGCGGCCGCTACGCGATCGTCAATCGCACGCTGGCGATGCGCTGCGGCTACAAGGACAAGCGCGACCTGCTCGGCAAGACGGCCGACGAAGTGTTTCCGCGCCGCTTCGGCCGCAGCTATTTCGAGCAGGACATGGCGACGATCAACGCCGGCCAGCAACTGATGGACCAGCTCGAGCTGCACCTGTATCCGGGCCGTCAGCCGGGCTGGTGCCTGACCTGCAAGGAGCCGCTGCGCGACGCCGCGGGCAGGGTCGTCGGCCTCGCGGGCATCTCGCGCGACCTGAAGGCACACGAGGGATCGCACCCGGCGTACAGCCGGCTCGCCGACGTCGTCCAGCACATCCAGGATCACTACGTGCAGCCGCTGAACCTGAAGCATCTCGCGCAGATGGCGGGGATGTCGGTCGCGCAGCTCGAGCGCTACTTCCACAAGGTGTTCCACCTGACGCCGCGCCAGGTGCTGCTGAAGACGCGGCTCGATGCGGCCACCGCGCTGCTCGTCACGCACGACAAGGTGACCGACGTCGCGGCGCTATGCGGCTATACGGACCACAGCGCGTTCACGCGCCAGTTCAAGGCGACGGTCGGCGTCACGCCGACGGAATACCGGTTGATGCTGCAGGAGCGGGCGGGGTGACGCGACACGCCGACAGGGCCGGCGGGTCGCTGGGAATCGGGGTGATGCGGGAAAGCGGGAAAGGGATGAAAACGGCGGCTCAGCGGTAGCCGAGCCCTTTCAGGACGGCGGTGCCGTCTTCGGTCAGCCGGAAGCTGGGTGCCGTTTCGGTGTCGAGCTTGACCATCTCGACGAGACCGGCTTCCTGCAGCGCAGGCAGTTCGGGTTTGGCATTGGCGCCGATCGGTGCGTGCAGCAGCACGAGCAGCGTCGCGATTTCATGATGACTGAGCAGGCGGCGCAGCATCGTCTTCTTTGCAGGGGGCGCGGCCGGGCGGCCCGCGGGTGCTTCTACGGCGCTCATCGCTTTCCTCCTTTTCGAGATAACCATCGGGTACTGGTTGCGGATGGTGCCGTCGAAGACTTAAGCGATTCTTAAAACCGCGGTGGGCGACGGAATGCTGCGCTGCGGTACGGGTTACCGGATGTAACGCCATATGGAATGCGGTTTCCCGCCCGATCGTGGCGAGCCGCGCGGATGGAGGCGCGGCCGAGCGATTCCCCACGATGGTGCACCCAGGATGCGGCCCTTTGAAGCAGCCACAGGCCGCGAATGTGATGCGCCCCTTGAATCCCTGCCCGCTTCCTTCCCTTATTTCCTGCGCTGCGCCTGGGCGGCGAGCCGCACGGCCGCATTCGTCGCGCCGTAGCCGTCGTATCCGCCGCGCCGCTCGACGATCTCGAGCGAGAAGCGGTTGTCGACCAGTTCTGTATACGCGTGCAGGAATTCGCCGCCGTGCTCGTCACGGTCGTACAGCAGGTGATGCGTGCTCAGCGTGTCGATCAGGTCGTCCGGCAGCGCGTAGCGTGCGGCGAGATCGTCGTAGTAGTTCGGCGGAATGCGCAGGAACGGAATGCCGTCGGCTGCGAACGCGGCGATCGTCTTCACGATGTCGTCCGTGCGGAACGCGACGTGGTTCAGCCCCGTGCCGTGGTAGCGGTCGAGCGATTCGGCGACCGCCGTGTGCCGGTCGACGGACGCGTTCAGCGCGATCCGCACCGAGCCGTCGGCGCTGCGCACCGCGCGGCTGCGCATCAGCCCGTACGGGTCGGGCACGAGCCAGCTGCGTTCCGCCTCGAAGCCGAATGCCGTCTTGAAGAACAGGATCCACGTATCGAGCGCGTCGGCCGGCAGTGCGAGGCACACGTGGTCGATACCCGTGAGCGGGCCGACTTCGCTCGGGCCGTCGATGTCGGTCAGCACGAAATCCGATTCGTACAGCGTCGGCGCGTTCGGCGCTTCGTCGACGAAGTATTCGAGGCTGCCGTCCGGCGCCTGCACGCTCGGCAGCACGCGCTCGTTCGGCCCGACGCGGCCGGAGAACGGCGCATAGCCGAAGCCGGCTGCGCGCTCGAACGCCACTTTCGCGTCGTCGACACGGAATGCCGATGCGCACAGCGACAGCCCGTGCTGCTGGAAGAACGCGTCGGCGAACGAGTCGCGCTCGGCGTTCAGCACGATCGATGCGGCGCCGTGCTGGAACAGCGTCACGTCCTTCGAGCGATGGCGGCCCGCGAGCCGGAAGCGCATCCGGCCGAGCCACTCGCCGACGGTCGCCGCCGCCTGCGCGTCGACCGCGAATTCGATGAACTGGAACCCGACGTGCGCGGGCGGCGCCGGCGGCGCGAACAGCGGCTGGCCGGCGGCCGGCGCGCGGCCGTCCTGCGCGAGCCGCTCGCGCGTCAGTTCTTCCAGATAGAGCAGCGAACGATGACCGTCGGCAGCCGTGATCGCGGTCGGCGCGGCGCGGAAGCCGTCGTTGAAGATCTCGAGCGACAGCGGCCCCGTATAGCCCGACTCGATCACGCGCGCGGTGAAGCGTGCAAGGTCGAAGTCGCCCTGGCCCGGGAACGAGCGGAAATGGCGGCTCCATTCGAGCACGTCCATCGCGAGCTTCGGCGCATCGGCGATCTGCACGAACGCGATCCGGTCGCCGGGGATGTCCGCGATCGCGTCCGGCGAATCGTCGAGCGACAGTGTGTGGAAGCTGTCGAGCGCCAGGCCGAGATGCGGGCTGTTCACGGCATTCACGAGTTTCCACGCATGGCCGTAGCGCTTCACGACGCGGCCCCACGCGAGCGCTTCGTACGCGGCGACCACGCCGGCCTGCCGCGCGGCTTCGGCGAGCGCGCCGAGCTGGTCGACGAGCAGCCCGTCGTCCGCGATCGTGTCGGCCGACACGTTGCTGCATACCAGGATGCGGTCGGTGCCGAGTGCATGCATCACGTCGAACTTGCGCTTGATCCGGTCGAGGTTGCGGGCGAGCTGGGCCGCGCTCACCCCCTCGAAGTCGCGAAAGGGCTGGAACAGCACGATGTCGAGGCCGAGATCGGCGGCCATGCGCCGGACGTCGGCCGGCGATCCATCGAAGTAGACGAGGTCGTTTTCGAAGATTTCGACGCCGTCGAAGCCTGCGGCCTGGATGGCGGCGAGTTTCTCGGCGAGCGTGCCGGACAGTGACACGGTGGCGATCGAGCGCTGCATGGGCGATTCCTGCGGATGAGCGGGGCATGGCGCCGGTCGAATCGACCCTGAATGAACCAGTCATTGAATTCGTCGCGAACGCCATATCCCGAATTTACTGGGCTAGTGATGCGTATTGTACAAACTAACTAGGTGGTACAAATTAGCGAAAACCCGAAAAGACAGCCCGCTTGCACGGGCGCACACTAGCGCCACATTCCGATGTCTTCGGGGCGGCGCCGATCGTGGTCTGCCCCTGTTTCAGGAGCAGAAACACGATGAGCAAGCACAAGGTGCTCGTGCTGAACGGCCCGAACCTGAATTTGTTGGGCACCCGCGAGCCCCATATCTACGGCGCGGAAACGCTGGCCGACGTCGAGCAGCGCTGCCGTACGGCGGGCGAGGCGCTCGGGCTGGAAATCGACTTTCGCCAGTCGAACGCCGAGCACCAGTTGATCGACTGGCTGCACGCCGCCCGTCACGACACGCACGGCATCGTGATCAACCCGGCCGCCTATACGCATACGTCGGTGGCGCTGGCCGATGCGCTTTCCGCGATCGCGAAGCCGGTGATCGAAGTGCATATCTCGAACGTGCATCGCCGCGAGGCGTTCCGGCACCATTCCTATGTGTCGGCGCTCGCCGAAGCCGTGATCTGCGGCTGCGGCACCGAGGGCTACGTGTTCGCGCTGCAGCGTCTGGCGACGCTGTTCGCGCAGGGAGCCGCACGATGAGCCGCCCGTCGTTTCTGATCGGCCTGATCGGCCAGGGCATCGGCGGCTCGCTGTCGCCCGCGATGCACGAGGAAGAAGGGTTCCGCCAGGGGTTCGGCTATGTCTACCGGCGCATCGATCTCGACGTGCTGGGCGTGACCGTCGACGCCCTGCCGCAACTGCTCGACGCCGCGCAGCGGATGGGCTTCAACGGGCTGAACATCACGCATCCGTGCAAGCAGCGCGTGATCGAGCACCTCGATGAACTGTCGGACGATGCGCGCGCGCTCGGCGCGGTGAACACCGTGCTGTTCAAGGACGGCAAGCGGATCGGCCACAACACCGACTGGTCGGGTTTCGCGAAATCGTTCCGCCGCGGGTTGCCCGACGCGTCGCTCGAACGCGTCGTCCAGCTCGGCGCGGGCGGCGCGGGCGCGGCCGTGGCGCATGCGGCGCTGCAAATGGGCGCGGCCGAGCTGACGATTTTCGATGTCGACGGCACGCGCGCCGCCGCGCTCGCGGCCGAGTTGCAGCAGCGCTTCCCGGCGGCACGCGTCGTGCAGGGCGACGATCTCGCGGCCTCGATGCGCGCCGCGACGGGCCTGATCCACTGCACGCCCACCGGCATGGCCAAGCATCCGGGCCTGCCGCTGCCGGCCGACCTGCTCCACGCGGGCATGTGGGTGGCCGACATCGTGTACTTCCCGCTCGAAACCGAACTGATCCACGCGGCGCGCGCGGCCGGTTGCGCCACGCTGCCGGGCGGCGGGATGGCCGTCTACCAGGCGGTCGACGCGTTCGAGATCTTCACCGGACGCACGCCCGACGCCGAGCGGATGTTCGAACACTTTCAGTCGCTCGTCGCGCGCTGACCCCTTCCATAAAGAGAGACCAGGAGACGACCATGCAGCACACCACCCACACGAGCGCCGCGCCGGCGCAGGCGGCCGGCACCGTCCGGCGCACTTCGGCGCGCTACAAGATTCTCGCGCTGCTCGCGATCGGCACGATGATCAACTATCTCGACCGCACCGTGCTGGGGGTGGCTGCGCCTCAGCTCACCAAGGAGCTCGGCATCAACGCGGCCGTGATGGGCATCATGTTTTCCGCGTTTTCGTGGACGTATGTCGCGATGCAGGTTCCCGGCGGCCTGTTCCTCGACCGCTTCGGCAGCAAGATCACCTATTACTGGTCGATGACGCTGTGGTCGCTGTGCACGTTCCTGCAAGGCTTCGTGCCGGGCGTCGCGACGCTGCTCGCTTGCCGGCTCGGCCTCGGCGTGACGGAAGCGCCGTGCTTCCCGACCAACAGCCGCGTCGTCGCGACGTGGTTCCCGCAGAACGAGCGTGCGATGGCGACGGGTACCTACACCGTCGGCGAGTACATCGGCCTGGCGTTCTTCAGCCCGGTGCTGTTCGCGCTGATGGGTGCGTTCGGCTGGCGCTCGCTGTTCTGGGTCGTCGGCGCGGTGGGTATCGTGTTCGGCCTGGTCTGGTGGAAGTTCTATCACGAGCCGCGCAACCATCCGGGTGCGAACTCGGAGGAGCTGGCCTATATCGAGGCGGGCGGCGGTCTCGTACACGGTGCGCGCAAGAGCGGCGACAAGGGCGACAAGCCGGCGCAGGCCAAGTTCAGCTGGTCGATGGTCGGCCAACTGGTGAAGAAGCGCCAGCTTGCGGGCATCTGCCTCGGCCAGTTCGCCGGCAACTCGACGCTCGTGTTCTTCCTGACCTGGTTCCCGACCTACCTCGCCACCGAACGCCACATGGGCTGGCTGAAGATCGGCTTCTTCGCGGTGATGCCGTTCATCGCCGCGTCGGTCGGCGTGATGTTCGGCGGGATCTTCTCCGACTGGCTGTTGCGTCGCGGCAAGTCCGCGAACCTCGCGCGCAAGCTGCCGATCATCGCGGGCCTGCTGCTCGCATCGACGATCATTCTCGCGAACTACGTGCAGAGCAACGAGGCCGTGATCGCGATCATGTCGGTCGCGTTCTTCGCGCAGGGGATGGCTGCCCTCGGCTGGACGCTCGTGTCGGACATCGCGCCGGACGGCCTGCTCGGCGTCACGGGCGGCATCTTCAACTTCGCGGCGAACCTGGCGGGCATCGTCACGCCGCTCGTGGTCGGCTTCATCGTCGCGTCGACCGGGTCGTTCGTCGGCGCGCTCGTGTTCATCGGCGTGATCGCGCTGGTCGGTGCGGCGTCGTACATCTTCGTGGTCGGCGACATCAAGCGGATCGAGCTGTAAGCACCGGCTCCACGCAGATCCTGTGCGTCAGCCCGGCAGCCGCAAGGCCGCCGGGCTTTTTTGCGTGGTACGGCGCTTACGCGCGCTGAACTGCGATGCCGAGCGATTCGACCGCCTGCGCAATGGCCGCGACCGCGCGGCGGATATCGTTCGAGTCGATCGCGCCGATGCAGCCGACACGGAACGTCTCGAGCTGCGTGAGCTTGCCCGGATACAGGATGAAGCCCGCGTCGCGCACCGCGTCGTAGAAGCGGCGGAAATCGTAGGCCGGGTGGTCGGGCGCGTGGAACGTGACGATCACCGGCGCCTGTACGCTCGCATCGAGGAACGGCGTGAAGCCGAGCGCGTGCATCGAATCGACCAGCGTCCGGCAGTTATCCACATAGCGCGCGCCGCGCGCCGGCTGGCCGCCTTCGGCGAGGTACTGATCGAGTGCGGCGCGCAGCGCGGCGATCACGTGCGTCGGCGGCGTGAAGCGCCACTGGCCCGTCTTGCGCAGGTACGCGTATTGATCGTGGAGATCGAGCGCGAGCGACGGCGAGTTGCCTTCGCTCGCGTCGAGCGCGTCGCGCCGCACGATCGCGAACCCCATCCCCGGCACGCCTTCCAGGCATTTGCCGCTCGCCGAGATCAGCGCATCGATGCCGCTACCGGCCAGCGTGATCGGCAGCGCGCCGAACGAGCTCATCGCGTCGACGATCAGCCGCTTGCCGCGGCGCCGGCACACGGCGGCGATGTCGTCGAGCGGGTTCAGGATCCCGGCGCTCGTCTCCAGATGCACCTGCGCGACGTGCGTGATGCGCGGCTCGCGCACGAACGCGGCTTCGAGCGCGGCCGGATCGACGGCCGCGTCCTCGCCGAACGGCAACGCGATGGCTTCGATACCCAGCCGGCCGAGGATCTTCAGGATGCGCGCGCAGTACGCGCCGTTGTCGGGCACCAGCACGACGCCGTCACGCGGCACCAGCGTGCCGAGCGCGGCTTCGACGGAGAACGTGCCGCTACCCTGCATCGGCACGCACACGTATTCATCGCCGCCGTGCGCGATCGCGACGAGATCCGCGCAGACGCTGGCCGTCAGTTGATTGAACGCGGCATCCCACGAGCCCCAGTCGTGTTGCATTGCGTGGCGCGTTGTGGCGGACGTGGTGAGCGGGCCAGGCGTAAGAAGAATCGGATCAGACATGGTTTTCCTCTGCAAAGGTCGGAAGAAACGCCGGGAAGCATTTCTGAATGACTTGCATGATATTGGCAAAATGTGTCATTTTTTGGAAATTGCCGCATTCGTCACGGGTTTGTCATCGAACGCTGTGATCCTTCGCTTGCCGCGCGAAACCTCACCTCGGCGCGGTAGCGAGGCGGGCCGTCGATCGGCCTTGCCCGGAGATAACAGGAGAGCCGGATCGTGCCCCGGCCATTTGGTGTTCCGCCTACGGAGAAGTCAGATGACACTGCAGAAACCCTCGCGCGCCGCTGCCGGCGCGTTCCGCAAGCTTGCGCTGGCCGCCAGCGTCGCCGGCCTGATGGGCGCCGCGCTGCCCGCACATGCGGCGAACGCGGTCGTGCTGTATACGGCAGACGGCCTCGAGAACCTCTATCGCGATGTGCTGCCGGCTTTCGAGAAGAAGGAAGGCGTCAAGGTCAACATCGTGACGGCGGGCAGCGGTGAAGTCGTCAATCGTGCGAACATCGAGAAGAACTCCCCGAAGGCCGACGTGATCGTCACGCTGCCGCCGTTCATTCAGCAAGCTGGCCAGATGGGCCTGCTGCAGCCGTACCAGAGCGTGAACTACAAGAACGTGCCGGCCATCGCGAAGGCCGAAGACGGCACGTGGGCGACGTTCGTGAACAATTACTTCTCGTTCGCGATCAACCCGGACGTCGTGAAGAACCAGCCGAAGACGTTCGCCGACCTGCTCGCGCCGGCCTACGCCGGCAAGGTCGCGTACTCGAACCCGGCCACCGCCGGCGACGGGATGGCCGTGCTGATCCTGACGACGTCGCTGATGGGCGAGGACAAGGCGTTCGACTACCTCGCGAAGCTGTCGCAGAGCGTGAAGTTCCACACGAAGGGCACGGGCTACCTGAACGTGCTGCTGTCGCGTAACGAAATCAGCGTCGCGAACGGCGACCTGCAGATGGACCTCGACGACGCCGAACACGGCGCGCTGTCCGTCAAGCCGATCTTCCTGGCCGCGAAGGAAGGCGACCAGCCGACCACGTTCCAGCTCCCGTACGGCATCGGCCTGATCAAGAGCGGCCCGAACCAGGACGCCGGCAAGAAGCTGATCGACTACCTGATGTCGACCGACGTGCAGTCGAAGGTGCCGGATATGTACGGCATCCCGGGCCGCACGGACGTGCCGCTGGCCGGCAAGAACGGCGAAGCGGTCAAGAAGGCGATCGCGGGCGTGAAGCTGATCCCGGTCGACTGGACCCAGGTGATGGCGAAGAAGCCGGTGTGGATCGAGCGCTGGAAGAAGGACGTGATCGGCAGCTCGGGCAAGCAGCTCGACGTCGTCAAGCCGAAGTGATCGGCGCACGCCGCCTGTATTTGTGAGCAAGAGGATGAACCCGGTGGAAACCGCCCTGACCCATCCCGGCGCATTCGGCGCCGCCGAACCGCAGGCAACGCTGCGGTCCGGCGCGCCGGGCGGCGTGCAGATCGAACACCTGAGCGTGCGCTACGGCGCACGCACGGTGCTGGAAGATCTGTCGCTGTCGATCGGTGCCGGTGAATTTCTGACCGTGCTCGGCAAGAGCGGCTGCGGCAAGACCACGCTGCTGCGCTTCATCGCCGGGTTCGTGAAGGCCGACGGCCTGACCGGCACGCTGACCGTGGCCGGACGCGACCTGACCTATGCGCCGCCGCACAAGCGCAACCTCGGTCTGCTGTTCCAGAATTACGCGCTGTTCCCGCACCTGACGGTGTTCGAGAACGTCGCATTCGGGCTGCGCGCACGCGGCATGGCGTCGTCGGAAGTGACGCGCCGCGTCGCCGATGCGCTGAAGCTCGTGCAGCTCGGCGATGCGGGCCATCACCTGCCCGCGCAACTGTCGGGCGGGATGCAGCAGCGCGTCGCGCTGGCGCGCGCGCTCGTGATCGAGCCGGACGTGCTGCTCCTCGACGAGCCGCTGTCGGCGCTCGACGCCAACCTGCGCGCCTCGGTGCGCAGCGAACTGAAGGCGCTGCACGAGCGCCTGCCGAACCTGACCGTCGTCTGCGTGACGCACGACCGCGACGACGCACTCGTGCTGTCCGATCGCGCGCTGCTGATGCGCGACGGCCACATCGCGCAGCTCGGTACGCCGCAGCAGCTGTACGACGCGCCGCAGGACGGCTACGTCGCACGCTATCTCGGCCCGGCGAACCTGCTGCCGCCGCACGTGATCTTCCCGCTCGGCGATCCGCGCCACGAAGTGCGCGGCAAGGTGGCCTGCGTGCGCCCCGAGCACCTGACCCTGATGCCGCCCGCCGCGGGCGGGCTGCACGGCACGGTATCGTCCGTCGAATGGCAGGGCGCTGACCTGTCGATCGCGGTCACGATCGATGCGGCCCCCGACGAGCCGGTGCGCGTGACGATGCAACGCGGCCGCGGTGCGGCTCCCGAGCGCGGTGCGCGCGTTTCCCTGCATTGCGAGGCAGACGATGTCGTCCTTATCGAGCCCTGAAGCCGGCCTGCCGCCGCACGTGCTCGCGTCGGCTGCCGCGCACGCCGCCGCCGCGCGGCGCCGCAAGCGCATGGGTGATCTGCACCTGGCCGCGCTCGCGACCGTCCTGCTGGGCCCGCTCGTCGTCTATCCGCTGGTGCGGCTCGTGTTGCTGAGCGTGTCGGGCGACCATGGGCTGAGTTTCGCCGCGTACCGCACGTTCTTCGGCAACCCCGACACGCGCAACGTGATGCTGACCACACTTGGCGTGCTGTTCGCGAGCGCCGGCACTGCGTCGGTGCTCGGCGTGCTGCTGGCCGCGCTGCTGTTCTTCAAGCCGTTTCCGGGCGCGTCGCTGGTCACGCGCTTCCTGGAGCTGTACGTCGCGTTCCCGTCGTTCCTCGTCGCGTTCACGCTGATCTTCCTGTACGGCTCGCAAGGCTCGATCAGCATCGCGCTGCAGCACCTGTTCCATCTGGAGGAGCCGCCGCTGAACTTCCTGTTCGGCATCGGCGGCGTGATCCTCGCGCAGACCGTGTTCTATACGCCGTTCGTCGTGCGGCCGACGCTCGCGTCGTTCGCGACGCTCGATCTGCGGCTGATCGAAGCCGCGCGCAGCCTCGGCGCGTCCGGCTGGATGCTGGCACGTCGCGTCGTGCTGCCGATCGCGTGGCCGGGCATCGCCGCCGGCACCGTGCTGTGTTTCCTGCTGACGCTGAACGAATTCGGGATTCTGCTCGTGCTGGGCAGCGCGCGGCTCGTGACGCTGCCGGTTGCGATCTACAGCAGCGCGACGGTCGACCTCGACCTGCCGACCGCGTCGGCCGGCGCGGTCGTGATGCTCGCGCTGTCGCTGGCGCTGTATGCGGTTTATCGCCGGGTGAACCGGCGTGCGACGGGAGGAAACGATGTCCGCTGAATTTCGTATCGGGCAAGCCGTGCCGCGCCACCAGATCGGCTGGGGCGACACGGTGCTCAAGCATGCGTCGCGCGCGGCGCTCGCGCTGGCCGCGTTCGCGTGCTTCTGGCTGTTCGTGTTGCCGGTCATCGTCGTCGCGCTGTCGAGCGTGTCGACGCAGTGGTCGGGCACGATCCTGCCGGCCGGCTACAGCCTGCGCTGGTTCGAGCGGCTCGGGTCGCCGGAATACGATGCGCTGCTGACGAGCCTGGAAATCGGCTTCGGCGTGTCCGCGGTCGGCACGATCCTCGGGCTGTGGCTTGCGCTGGCGCTCGAAGGGCGCGACCGGCGCGGCCTTGGCGCGGTGGTCGACGCGCTCGTGATGGTGCCGAACGGTGTGCCGAGCGTCGTGCTCGGGCTCGCGGTGCTGATCGCGTATCACCAGAAGCCGGTCGACCTGTCGAGCTCGGCGGCGATCGTCGTGCTCGTGCAGCTCGCGCTGATCTTGCCGTTCTGCTATCGCTGCGCGGCCGCCGCGCTGCGTCCGGAACTGACCGTGCTGCGCGAGGCCGCGGCAAGCCTCGGTGCGCCGCCCGCGATGGTGCTGCGTCGCGTGCTGCTGCCGCAGCTCGTGCCCGCGCTGCGCGCGAGCCTCGCGCTCGGTTTCGCGCTGTCGCTCGGCGAGCTCGGCGCGACGCTGACGGTTTATCCGCCCGGCTTCGCCACCGTGCCGATCGTCGTGATCGGCCAGGTCGAGCGCGGGTATTACCTTCCGGCATCGGCGCTGTCGCTGCTGATGCTCGGCGCGTCGCTCGCGGCGCTGCTGCTGATCGCGGCGCGCGTGCCGCGCGGCAAGCGGGTGGCATCATGAACGCCGCGTTCGCACTGCGCCAGCCTGGTGACGCGTCGGCAGCCGGCGCATCGACGGGCCTCGCGGGACGTTCCGTCGACGTCAACGGCCGCCACTACCGGCTGCCGGTCGAGCCGACCGTCGTCGTCTGCGTCGACGGCTGCGAGTACGACTATCTCGAACGGGCGGTGGCAGCGGGCGTCGCGCCGTTCATCGGCCGGATGATCGCGGAAGGCACGGCCTGGCGCGCCGATTGCGTCGTGCCGACCTTCACCAACCCGAACAACCTGTCGATCGTCTGCGGCGTGCCGCCGTCGGTCCACGGGATCTGCGGCAACTACTTCTGGGATCCGGCCGCCGACGGCGCGCGTGGCGCCGAAGTCATGATGAACGACCCGGCCTACCTACGGGCCGGCACGCTGCTCGCGGCGGCCGCCGACGCCGGTGCGCGCGTCGCCGTCGTGACGGCGAAGGACAAGCTGCGCCGGCTGCTCGGCTGGCAACTGAACGGCATCTGCTTTTCGGCCGAGAAGGCCGCGCAGGCGAATCTCGCGGAAAACGGGATCGTCGACGTGCTCGACTGGGTCGGCCTGCCGTCGCCGGACGTCTACAGCGCGGCGTTGTCCGAATTCGTGTTCGCGGCCGGCGTGCGGCTTGCGCAGACGCGCCAGGTCGACCTGATGTACCTGTCGACCACCGATTACGTGCAGCACAAGTGCGAGCCGGGCAGTGCGGGCGCGAACGCGTTCTACGCGATGATGGACGGCTATCTTGCGCAGCTCGACGCGCTCGGCTGGGCGATCGGCCTCACGGCCGACCACGGGATGAACGCCAAGCACGATCCGGCGACGGGCCGGCCGAACGTCATCTATCTGCAGGACGCATTCGACGGCTGGTACGGCGCGCAGGCCGCGCGCGTGATCCTGCCGATCACGGATCCGTACGTCGTGCACCACGGCGCGCTCGGCTCGTTTGCGACCGTCTATCTGGCGCCGGGCGTCGACCGGGCCGAGGCGATGTGGCGCGTCGGTGGCCTCGACGGCGTCGAGCTCGTGCTCGACAACGCGGAAGCCGCCGCCCGTTTCGAGTTGCCGGCCGACCGGATCGGCGACGTCGTCGTGATCGGCCGCCGCGACATGACGCTCGGCACGCGGGAGCGCGAACACGATCTGTCGGGCCTCACGGTGCCGCTGCGTTCGCATGGCGGCGTGTCGGAGCAGGAAGTGCCGCTGCTGTTCAATCGCCGTATCGAGCCGGCCGATCCCGCGCGTCGCCCGCGCAACTTCGACGTGTTCGATTTCGTGCTGAACCGGGTCGCGACATGATGGCTCATCCCCGACACGATCACCCGGCGTTTCGTGCAGAGGCGCTGCGCTGGTGCGGCACCCGCGCGACGCGGGAACGCACGCTCGACGTCATGGACCCTTACACGGGCACGCGCGTCGGGACGGTGCCGCTGGCGAGCATCGAGGATGTGCGCGCGGCATTCGACTACGCGATGGCGTACCGGCCGAAGCTCACGCGGTACGAGCGTTCGCAGATCCTCGAGCGTGCGGCCGCGCTGTTGCGCGAGCGCACCGAGGAAGCATCCGACCTGATCACGCTCGAATCGGGATTGTCGAAACAGGACTCCCGCTACGAGATCGGCCGCGTGGCCGACGTGTTGAAGTTTGCGGCAGTCGAGGCGTTGCGCGACGACGCGCAGAGTTTCTCGTGCGACCTGACGCCCCGCGGCAAGGCGCGCCGCGTGTTTTCGCAGCGCCAGCCGCTCGACGGTGTGATCGTCGCGATCACGCCGTTCAATCATCCGATGAACCAGGTGGCGCACAAGATCGCGCCGGCGATCGCGACCAACAACCGTGTGATCGTGAAGCCGTCGGAGAAGGTGCCGCTGTCGGCGTTCTACCTGGCCGATCTGCTGTATGAAGCCGGGCTGCCGGAGCCGATGCTGCAGGTGCTGACCGGCGATCCGCGCGAGATCGCGGACGAACTCGTCACGCATCCGCATGCGTCGCTGATTACGTTTACGGGCGGCGTGGCGATCGGCAAGGCGATTGCCGCGCGGGCCGGCTACCGCCGCATCGTGCTGGAGCTGGGCGGCAACGATCCGCTGATCGTCCTCGAGGACGCCGATCTCGACCGCGCGGCGTCGCTGGCCGTGCTCGGCTCGTATCGGAATTCGGGCCAGCGCTGCACGGCGGTCAAGCGGATGCTGGTACAGCGTTCGATCGCGCCGGCGTTTACCGAATTGCTCGTCGAGAAGACGCGTGCATGGAAGTACGGCGATCCGTTCGATCCCGCCAACGAGATGGGCACGGTGATCGACGAGGAAGCGGCTCGGCTGTTCGAGGCGCGAGTGGAAGAGGCGGTCGCGCAGGGCGCGCGCCTGCTGACCGGCAATGTGCGGCGCGGCGCGCTGTATGCGCCGACCGTGCTCGACAACGTCGATCCGTCGATGACGCTCGTGCGCGAGGAGACCTTCGGGCCGGTCTCGCCGGTGATCACGTTCGACACGATCGACGACGCGATCCGGATCAGCAACGGGACGGCGTTCGGGCTGTCGTCGGGCGTCTGTACCGACAGCACGGCGGCGGTCGTGCGGTTCGTGAACGAGCTGAACGTCGGCACGGTGAATGTATGGGAAGTGCCCGGCTACCGGATCGAGCTGTCGCCGTTCGGCGGGATCAAGGATTCGGGGCTCGGTTACAAGGAAGGCGTTCAGGAGGCGATGAAGAGCTTCACGAACCTGAAGACGTTTTCGCTGCCTTGGGAGTGAATGAATGGCATTGACGGTGGAAGAGATCCACGGGCTGTATCGCGAGCATGGCCATGTGGCCTATAGCGGCGAGCCGGTCACGCAGCTCGAGCATGCATTGCAGAGCGGATTGCTGGCCGAAGAGGCGGGGGCGGACGAAGCGCTGGTCGCGGCGGCGTTCCTGCATGACCTCGGGCATCTGCTGAATCGCCAGGGCGAGACGCCGAGCGCGCGCGGGATCGACGATCTGCATCAGTATTACGTGCTGCCGTTCCTGCGGCCGCTGTTTTCCGACGCGGTGCTGGAGCCGATTCGGCTGCACGTCGACGCGAAGCGCTGCCTGTGCCGCACGGACGCCGGCTACTTCGAGAGTCTGTCGCCGGACTCGGTGCGCAGCCTCGCGCTGCAGGGCGGCATCTTCAGTGAAGAGGAGACGGCGGCGTTCCTGCAGCGCCCGTTCGCGGAGGACGCACTGCGTCTGCGCCGCTGGGACGATATGGCGAAGGAAGAAGGCAAGGTGACGCCGGATCTCGATCACTATATGGAGATCGTCTCGCGCCAGGTGCGCGTGGCGGCCTGACGGTTCGGCCGCTTCTATCTATATAAGGCCCCGCACGCGGCAGCGTGCGGGGCCTTATATTTTTTGAGAAACCCCTTGCGCAGATCGAGGAGGCTGCCTACAATCACGCCTCTTTCGCGCTAACGGAAACGCAGCGCGGGAGAAGGGAAGCAGGGTTGGCGGTGTGCTGGAGTCAGGAGCGCGCAACTGGCCTGGAAGTTGAGCCCCGCAGTCGCAACGATGTAGTGTAAAAAGTTGTTGACGAGCTGCGAAACACGGTTCATAATCTCGCTTCTCTGCTGCTGAAAACGCAGCGCTGCTGAGAAACACGAAGTTCCTCGCAGAATGCTCTTTAAAAATTAACAGCCGATAAGTGTGGGCGCTTGATGGAAGCGAGCTGATCCTCGGATCAGATAGCGAAAGTATCAAGAGTCTCACACTAAAGTAAGTCAGGTTTATGAAGCAATTCATATTCCTGTCAGCTTTGAGTGAGCGACCGGTTCTTAACTGAACCGAAAACAGTAACAGGTTTAAACTGAAGAGTTTGATCCTGGCTCAGATTGAACGCTGGCGGCATGCCTTACACATGCAAGTCGAACGG